>NZ_JAEOAH010000031.1 GCF_016612995.1 Viridibacillus soli | reverse complement strand
TTATTTTTGGATAAGAATCTTCTCTATGAATAGTTTGGGGTATATATGGTATTATTATACTATGTAACTTACCGGGTGGGAGGTTGCCCTAGTTCCTTTCTCTTTACTTGATAGAGAAAGGGGGTGACCGATATAGATATTCTATTTGTCGTACTAGTGGAAGCAACTAAAACGATTGTCGCACAGACAATTATTTTATTTTTAAAAATTATATCCACTAAAAAACGCAAAAAGAAGACCACCCGCCAATCCTCCAAGAGAAACGGGAAGCCTTCTAAAAGAAAGAAAAATTAAATAGGAGCAACTAACCGCTTGGATTAGTTACTAGGTAGGCGAGATGTTGATGCATCCCGTCTTTCTTATATATTCCACATTATATCATAATTATTCTGAAATCAATCATAAAGAGCTACTTGTAGACTCAAATGTATTGTCTTAAGTTATAATGCTTATCATAATCAATTTGAGGTGTTTAAACTGAAAATAAGAAAAGTGTAAAGCATAAAGTGTTGTTAGGGATTAACTATTCATTTATGATTTGTTTCAATTCCCTTGAACTGCTGGATTACCATGCCATGCTCTTAAGTATTATGGTATCCATATATTTGTCAAAGTCTTGAATGTGAAGTGGTAATTCTAATTTTTAACTTTCATCTCACACCAGCCATTTAATGATATTTTATAAACTAGTATGAAAGCAAGAACGATTGCTGGTGCTACTAATGTTGCAGATACACCTCATTGAGATCCTAATAATCGAATAAATGAACGCACTTTTATATTGGAAAAAAATAACATTTAATATAGCCTCATTTCTAAAGAAAGTAAAACAAAAAACTGTTTTTTCAGTATAAGAGATTAGGAGGTGCATTCTAGATGATGCGATTTAATACACTCTTTGTATTAATATTAATAGCCATTGGTTTACGTTGGTTAATATTAGATAAATTTGAACTGGAACAATTGTTAACAGCATTCTTGTTACCAGTAGGAACCGTTGTTTTATATTTAATTGTAAGACGACAAGTAAAAAAAGAAATGAATTATGTTCCCAAGAATGAATTGCAAAGTTGGTCTTCTTATTTAGGTCAATGGTCTGTTTTGACTCCGAAAAAAATTTATAATGGATCCACATATACAGGCGAATTTAAACGTTATTATGAAAAAAGATGGCATCGTATTATAGCTGAACTAGTTGAGGAAAAGGAGTTATGGTATTTGTCTTTAGATTTTACGTTTGCTGAGAATACATATAAAATGCACTGGATGCGAAATTCAGTTAAAAAAATGCATGAATCATGGAAAATCGAGAAAAATGGACAAATGATTGGGAATGTGAAAACGAATGTTAATGCCAAAAATATGATGACTTTAAAAGAATCGATGACAGCAACAATTGGAGATGAAAAATTCGATTGGCAGTCGTATACAGTTGGGGGTAAGGTTGAAATTCTACATAATGGGCAGAAGATTGGTAGTAGTGGTCGAGGCGAGTTCTTTAAAGCGGATGTGACTGTAGATATACAACATACATACGCTAACTGGGAAGAATTTTTAGTAGCGATGACGCTACTTTATCGTTCTTATTATCAAAAATGAGTGGGGGGATTTTGAGTAGAATAATTTCAATTGAAATTCACTCCAATCATTTTATGTTCACAAAATTATTTAGCAATAGGAAGATATATAAATTGTAAGCGATCCAATATTGATTGTTTACAATTTTTTTTATGAAATCAAGCTCTAATAGTTGGAGAACATTTGATGTATGAATAACCGTTTTTGAACACAGTGCTGAAATGGCTTTTCCGTAACAAAAAAATCCTTCAAGCATAAACTAGCATACAGTGTAGAAAGCAAGCAATAGATGACGATCTTACATACTTTTTAAAATTGCAGTAGCAGAAATGATTTAGTAGCACTCATTTGGGCACGGGTGTTACTAATCGACAATTAATCATATATTGAAAGTAATGATGGCGATTTGTTGGGGGAATTATTCTGCTTTAGCCATCTTTTACACTGTCATTTTTGGGGATTTAGGATAATGAAGAAATGAATATTTCATAAGTACAGCCTGGGGAAGTGTACCGCATTTAGGTTTAAGTATTGGCATTGCGTTGAAATAATATAAATAGAGGAAAAGGGTGGGAAGATGAATTTTGTAAAGCAGATAGTTAGTTCGGCGTTTTTAGGGTTCGTCTTATTTTATTTTGCGTATGTTTTAGATATGGGTAGCTTCAAAATGGAAAGTGGATTTTTGATGGTTTCAGTCATTATCAGTATTGTATTTTGTATTTTGTATATCATAGTTGGCATTGTATGTACAAAAGAGAACAGTATGATTATAGCTTATCAAACCGTTTTTGGAACGGCTCTATTTTTGCCAATCTATTTAACAGTCATGGAAAATTTAGTAGATGCAAAAACAAGTTATGTCGTAAGTTTTATTATTAGTATTACCATTGCATTTCTAGTAATCATAGTAACTCTAGCGTTTTCCATACGTCATTATTATTTTAAGAAAATGTAATTCGATGAAAAACGACACACCGGTTTAATAGGATACTGGTCAAAATTAGAAGAATAGTATATTAGTATGACAGGTGTATTGATTAACCAATTTTAACCATAACTATTAATGTGGCTGGTTGATATCCGCTACGCTCCGTGCAGGGTCTCGGTTCGCTTGCATTTCCCGCAGGAGTCGAGAACCCTCCGCTACAATCAACTAAAAGTGTAGTAACATACGTTAATATTGAACGTAAAAAAACATTTTAACGGAAAATAAAAACCTAAAATTCTCCTAATCAACACACCTGTTATTATATATAAATAACTAACTTATATTTTGAATGGGTAATCCAATGAGGTTACCTTTTTTGTTGAAATTATTTAGGGGAAATTAGGAACGACTGAAATAATAGACGGCGTAGGTTCATATCTATATAGTAGAAACTCTATTTAATGGGAGGCAAAAATGATGAAATATATATTAGGAATTATTTTGATAGCCGTACCTGGAATATATGGTTATTTAGGAAATACTTTAATAATCCCACTTTATCCAATGATTGCACAAATCTTTTTTGTTGTTTATTGGTTGTGGATTGGGTACATAATTGGGCGACTTAGCAAAAATCAACTGCAAGGTTTCCTATTTGGAAATAGTTTATGGATAATATCTCTTCTACTATTTATCTGGCAATTCATGCTAACAGATAATGTGGACAGAAATGTACATATCGCAGCAATTCCTCAGTACTACATTCTTTCATTTGCTTGGCTTGCTAGCAAACTATCATCAATCTTTTTTTCAATCAATGGAACAACGATTATTATCGTTGCTTATGTTTGTATGCTATTCATATTTATCCTTGGGTTTAGGGCCGGAAAAAAATGAGATTAAAATATATGGTAACAGGTGTGTTAATTAACCGATTTTAACCATTGCAATTAAAGTGTTAGGTTGATTTTCGCTACGGGATGCTATCTTTCCGCGGGCAAGCAGGAGTCGAGCACCCTCCGCTACAATCAACTAAAAAATGTAGTAACATACGTTAATATTGAACATAAAAAAACCATTTTAACGGTAAATAACAACCTAATATTTCCCTAATCAACACGCCTAATATGGTAATAAACTAAAATGCAATTTGATAATTTATTAAAAATTAAAGCTGGTGAGATATCGTCAGTTTTTTCTTGTTGTATATATTTCATTTGAAATTATAAGATAATAAATATAGAAGAAAGCTTTCATAGGGAGATTAAATAACAAGCTTTTCCAACAGTATATCAATCAATATTTAAAGTAAAATCTCTAGTTACGCCTTTTCCATTTTATATAAAAAAAGTGATAATGAAAATGAAGGAAATCAAATTGCGAATTACCTCGAAAAACTTCCAGCTAATCGCCTTGAACAGTTAACTATATATGGTGTTCATGACTCAATAGACCAAAATTAGCGACCAAATTGAGTCACTTTTTTCTTTTAAAATAATATCGTTTTACTACTTACTCTATTTGATAAGAATTGAAAAAGCACTATATACCAATAAAACTGCCATAATTATATTAAACTGTTGTCTGTATTGTAATAAGAGCTTTTGAAAAATCGAACCAAATAGACTCCAACTAAATGTACTCATTAAACCAACCATTCCTAAAAATAATGAGAAAAGAAGGTAGCTGAAATATGAAGCGTAATAGGGCAGAATGAAGGTTGCTACTACTGTTATTCCAAAAAGAATACCTTTTGGATTAACAAATTGTAACAAGATACCTATTAAGAAAAAGTTTCTATTACCGTCATTATTTCCGCCGTCATTATCTTTACTGGTAAGTATTTTAAAAGCCAAATATAACATGTAACCTACACCAAAAATGGTCAAAGGAAATTCAATTATTGGCATAGCACTTGTAAGTATGACATTTAAAAAACTACATAATAATGTGATAACAAAAAATCCGACACCCACGCCTAAACAAAATTTAATTGTTTTTTTCAATCCATATTTATTCGCAAACGCCATTGCCATGATATTGTTGGGACCTGGAGTAAAACTGGTAATAAAAACAAATAACAAAAATGAAAATACAGGCATTTTTGGACCTCCCTTTTATGATGTATGTTATAATGTCCGAAGCAAACAATATAACGTCGTTCTTTATATTATATACAACAGTCGTTATATTGTACATTGTATAGGAGTGAGTGTATGGAGGAGATTCATCTTATTCTTGCAAGAAATTTAAAAGCTATTAGAGAGAAAGAAAAATTAAGTTTGGAAAAGGTCTCTCAATTAAGTGGGGTAAGCAAAACGATGATAGGGCAAATTGAAAGAGGAGAGTCAAGTCCAACTCTTACAACTATTTGGAAAATAGCTAATGGATTAAAGATTTCTTTTACTTCTCTAATAAATAATCCGCAGCCTGATGCTAAAGTTGTTTTAAGAAATGAAATTCAAGTATTGTCTGAAGATAATGGAAGGTATAGAGTATATCCCTACTTTCCCTACCAAGAAGATAGACGCTTTGAAGTTTACTCTGTTGAAATTGAACAGGAAGGGATATTAAGTTCTGATTCCCATAGAGAGGGCACTGAGGAATTTATCACTGTTTTTGATGGAGAAGTAACGATTCGTGTCAGTGAATGTAAATATAAATTAAAAAGTGGAGATTCATTCAGATTTAGGGCAGATAGACCTCACACATATTATAATTCTGGAGAAACATTAACCCGATTAAGTATGACGATCTATTATCCAACCTAACAAATTTTTTTAACTAACGGGGGCGTTGATCCAAGAAGGGTAAAGGCACTTAATCAAACTAGTTAAACTCAGTAAATTCAGTACGATTTATCAAGGTTTTAAGCAACCCTAGAATTAACTGAGTTAAAAAAATTAACTCGAAAAAATAATTATGTGAGCAAATGTGTGAGCAAGTGGTCTGTTCTAAATAGCTCATAGTGAATTAAATTGGCTTTTTTCTAAAGGCTGTTTTCTCAATGACTGTTGCTTTTACTGTCTTGTGATAAATAACAGCGATGATTCTACAAAAACTTGTGGGATTATCGCTGTTTTGATCTGAATATTTCGCGAATCTAGTATTCAACAAAAGCTCCTCGTTAATTTAAGTACATCTTTTCACAAACGTTTCTTAATATAATCATTTATGATATTGTTCTAACTCTTCTGCTGGATATGCATTTGTCCAATGGTATGGCTGTAATTCATTTAAGGTCACAAACTTTAACGTATTATCTGGAGTAGTGACACCGACCTTGACATCTACACCCCAAAAACGTAATCTTTCTTGACATACACCGCAAGGCGAAAGTACCTTAAAAGGACTATTTTCATCATCTCTTACAACACATAAACAGTGGGTTACACGTACATTGCATTTATGTGCCTCACACATTGCTCCTACTTCAATACATAAGTCTACACTCGAATTTGCTGTTTCAATAGAAACACTAGTAAAATATTGTTCATCTTCTGAATGAATTATTGCTACGCCGCCCCAGCCTTTTGGGTACCTATTAGGAATAAATTCAATGGCCCTGCGATACATTTCCTGTTCTATCATTCTTCCCTGTTCCATATAATCACTCCTGTAATATAGTTTAATTTGTTTTTCCCCATTTTTTATTAATTTAGATTGAGTAACAGTTAAATTATAACAATTCAGCTGAGCTGTGTAACTAGCATATTACTAATCATACCCATTTAACCAATCTGCACCTCTAGTCCAAAGAAAAAAAGAGCTGCCTATGCAACTCAATAATCTTTAATTAACGCCCTACGTTAGCTCAATATCCAAAATCCTATTCCGAATAAAATGCTGTTTTCTCAAAGATTGTTGCTAAACGAAAGCATCAGATACTTTAAAGAGTACGTTATATTTTAGTTTATGGGAAAGGTCGAATGAACTAGTATAATTAAGTGTAATTTAACTTGTTTCGTAAGAGGTGTTGAGTTTGTTCAATAAGAAAATATCGATTGGACATTCAGAAGATGCTGTCCTGGCAATTATCGAACACTTAGAGAAAAGTAATGTTCCTTTTGAAATAGGACTCAAAGATATTTTAATGCGGTTGTCTGAAAGATTCCGGTCGAAAAAAACGATGAAGTGTACGAAGTGTTTTATGCGGTCGAAGTTCAAAAAAAATATGCGGAAAAAGTAGAAGCTATTGTGGCGAAGTAGGTGTCGAAAGAAGTTGTGAAGCATTGGTATAAAGTGGCGAAAAAGAAAAGTAGAAAATTAGAGAAGAAGGAAAAAGCTCTTTATTTGTGTCTTTTATATACCTTATAGCGGCATTAGGCATCGAAATAGGTAAGGTGTAGGAGCAAACATCGTTTCTTATATTGCTTGTGCGATGTTATTGATGTGTGGTGCTTTTATGGCGACAAAATATTACAAAGAGAAGAAAAGAGATATGATGTTGATGTTCATATGTTTTGTTATGATATATTTTATGCCGTTTCTTCTTTTGCAGCTTTACTTCTATATGACAAAAAACGTGAAGCCCAATTTTGTTTATTCCTAAATATTTTGCATAAGATAGATACTGTTGAAACCCTTCATGATTCATTGGTTATAATTTAATCAAATTATAATAAATCGAAAATCCACACTTCAATTATGACATATTTTATAGATAGTAATTTGTATAGTTTATATTAGGGGTTTTAGATGTTATTCAAGTAACAGAGGCTTTAGTTGAAACCTGGTTGCACATTTCTACGTATATGTTAAAAATGAAAGGTTGTGTGGCATGAATAAATACTCGATTGCTGAATTTATTAAAAATACGGAGCAAGAGGACAAAGGAGAAGGATTTTTTGAATTAGAGACACCTCGTTTGTTAGAGGTGAATCTGGATGGACTCGTATGGGCCAAGGCAGGTTCAATGGTCGCTTATCATGGAAGGATTAAGTTTGAGCGAGAGGGTATTTTAGAACATGGAATTGGGGCTATGTTCAAAAAGGCTTTGACTGGTGAAGGTGCTGCCCTCATGAAAGCAAATGGGCAAGGAAAGTTATATCTTGCTGACAGTGGAAAAAAAATCATTATTCTTTATTTACAGAACGAAGCAATTTATGTAAATGGAAATGACCTACTTGCATTCGAACCATCTATCAGACACAATATTAAGCTTATGAGAAAAGTAGCAGGTATGATGGCAGGTGGTTTGTTTAATGTTCGCTGCGAAGGAACTGGTATGATTGCCATTACCGCCCATTATGAACCACTCACATTACGTGTAACACCAGGAAAACCAATTATTACAGATCCAAATGCAACTGTAGCGTGGTCGGGAAACCTTCAACCTGAATTTCAAACGGATATTTCACTAAAAACCTTCATTGGAAGAGGTAGTGGAGAATCGATTCAAATGAGGTTTGAAGGAGACGGTTTTGTCATTGTTCAGCCGTATGAAGAAGTTTTTATGCAGGCACAGAGTTAATAGGTTTTAAGCGCTTATCTATATGAGGGATAAAAGCCCCTATTGAGCTACCAGAAGAGGTATTTATGCAATTAAGTTACGTGAAAATGCTCTTCCTGGCGTGTTTTTTGAATGAAGGCCTTAACTCATAAATTGATTTTCAACTAACGGAGGCGATTCTTTCATAATGAAGAATCGCTTTTTGCTTTTTCAAGTAAAGTGGCAGTTTAGTTGAAGAGGAATAAGGACTATTCCTGAAATATTTAGAATGTAATTTTATCTAGCAGAGATCTCCGTTCCAAAATCAGAATATCCACTAGCTATTTTAAATTTTTATTTACTCTTTTTTTAGATGATGTATCAATAGTCAAAGTTTTGTACAAGAATTCATTAATTAGATTACATAGATATACGCTACTTAATCCGTGCATATTTTCTGGACATTTTTACAATACTATGACTAGATAATTTATCTAATCTAATCTAATTGATAGGAAGGGAAGAGGCATAATTGGCTAAGCACTCAGATATAAGTTGGAAACAGGATCATCCAAGCACTTTGTTTAGCAACTCTGTTCAAAAGGCAGAGCGTATGTTAAAGCAAGCAATGTCACACCCGGAGGAGATAGCGATTGAGCATACTTTCAATCAAATAGAACATGCAGAAAATGCAAGCTTGAATGCAGAACAATATGGTGAGCATTTAGAGACAGTCCAACAAAATAAAGAATACTTAGAGCTGATCAAGCAGCAATTACACGAAGTGCAAGAAAAAGTGAAAAAGCAGTAAGACAATAACCCACGCAGATTTTGAACTGCTCCCTGTCAAGTAGACAGTCGATATAATATAATGCTTAAACGGCTTGAGCCCTTTATTCTAATGGACTCAAGCCGTTTAATTTTTCTTGGTCATCCATTTTTCAATTGGTTTGCTTGCAGAAATCCACGTGTTAGCGATTTTCAGCGACATGTTGCGCAGGTGAGGAAACATAAGGCTTTCTTTTTCAGCGGATCACGGACTGTAATCCAATGATTTAGGAAATAAATATTAATTTTTAATATTGAAGTTAATCTTTAGTTAACACCAAACGATTATTTCATACGGTGTGGTTTGTGCAGGAATACTTCTTGTAGTAGGACCATAGATGACAATTAAGTTTCGATTTGCAGGGTTTTTTGAAAAAGGCTGCCCATTTTTAAGTAAGATAGGGGTATAGGGAGAGAGATTTAATTGCAATATGCCATCACTACTCACCAATTGGTTATTAAAAAAGTCTACTTTTACATTTTGATTGTTGTTTTCCTTTACAACGACAAGCGCTCGATATTGCGGAGGGTATATCATAGGTACAGGTGCATCACCATCATAATATCCAGTAATCCAATTATCGAGAGTCACAATTTCTTGGTTTACAAAGTAAGTAGAAGGTGAGACCATAAAATTGACGATGCCGCCAGTACCATCTTCTACCGTCATTAGTTTATAACAACCTTCCCCCCCTTCCGCATTTTGCCCAATTGTAAAATCATTCATCTGTGTAACAATCCCACGAAAAGATTTAAAATTTACCATAGCCATTCCTTTCTTTATAAAATCTCAATTAATAATTGGTGAGACAAATCTCTGTCTGATTATTGTTTATCTAAAGGGATGAAATAATCTGATTTGAATTCAATCTATGAAGAGTAAGCCTATCGTAAAATGAGTACCTTTAGTACAGTATCATTTTAATTTATGTGAAATTTCCAATAGAGTGACAGATTAATCAATAAGTGGATTGTATCTGCTAAACGCGGGGACAGACTAAAATAACTCATTTAAACTCATTGTAGAGAACAGTATCATAAGTAAATACGTTTATTTATGTTTAAATTTACTATTATATCTATAAATTGGTTGTGATGTTTTGTAAATAAGAAAATTTAGGAGATGGTTTCTTCAGTAGAAATTTACCAATTATTAGTGTGTTAGGAACTGATATTGGCCGAAGTTTTGAAGAATTAATTCCAATTACCATTAAAGTGGTAGGTTGATTTCCGCTACGGGATGCTTGCTTTCCGCGGGCAAGCACCAAGCCGCTTCCTTCACTACGCTCCGTGCAGGGTCTCGGTTCGCTTGCATTTCCCGCAGGAGTCGAGCACCTTCCGCTACAATCAACTAAAAAATGTAGTAACATACGTTAATATCGAACATAAAAAACCATTTTAACGGTAAATGACAACCTAATATTTCCCTAATCAATACACCTGAAATAAAATAAACCTAGTTTCTTATGCTAAATGGAAACTAGGTTTATTTGTATGTCAATCACCTTCCAATTTTTCTTGCCGGCGAAATGCTAGTGGACTTCGTTCGTATTTTGCTTTAAATACTTTTGAGAAATAATTAGGGTCGTTAAATCCGCTTGCAGCTGAGATTTCATTTACAGATAAACCTGTTTCTCTAAGTAAATCTCCGGCATGAGAGAGACGTTTTTCATTCAAATATTGTTTAAATGTCACGCCCTTTGTCGTGGAAAAAAGCATGCTTAAATAACTGCCGCTAATACCTAAAAAGTTGGCGAGAGTGTCTAGAGTCAATTTGCTATCCGTATAGTAAATGTCAATATAATCCAGAGCGCCGTTAACATAGTCAAACTGGCCTTGTTCTTTTTGCTGCACGGCTTGGTTCATGACTTCTTGGCAAAATAGGACAAACTCTTGGATGATTGTATAGAGCATCGGATGGTTCAAAGTGATATCGAATAGAAGGTCGTATTTTTGTTCCACATCTATCATTTTATCCATTTGATATTTCAGCATGAAGCGACGCACTTGTGCCAGTATACTTGTGAGATGTATGCGAATAGCGTCTGGTTGATAAAATGTATTCATATTCGAAATGTTATATAAAAATTGTTTTACAGCTTGAGCATCGTTTTGTTCTAAGCTATTGATCCAAAGGCGTTGTTGCTCAATCGTTAAAAAATGATTGAATTTTTCATAAATAGGCAGTTGACTGACATAAAAAACTTGTGAAAATCCGCTTTGAAAACGTAGATTTAACGCTTGCTTAAGTGCGGTATACATCGTTTTAATCGATTGATTTGGTAAATCATAAATGGCGATATTTAAGTGAGCATCGTTTGAATTATTCCATTCTCGAATGAGAGATTTCGCTTTTTTTGTGCATTCTTCTATTGTTCCGTCGTTCGAAAAGACAATAATACGTTTTGATAAAGGATAAAACGTAAAATGATTGGATAGCTGTAATGATTGTAGCCAATGGAATAGTTGCTCATTATGTTTGGCAAATTCAGTTTCAAAAAGCATGCAATAAGTAAATTCTTCATGTTCTGCAAAGCTATCTTCTAAAAATATGGCTGGATAAATAGAATACTGTTTTGTAAGTGATAGGTGCCCTTGCTCAGTTTGAAAATCTTGTCTTGAAGCATGTGTTAAGTAATGCTTCAGCAAATTCAAATCAAGTGGCTTTACAAGCAATGTTAAGGAGCGCAGTGATAATGCCTCTAAAGCATTTTTAAAGAGTGGTTCAGCAGTCATGGTGATCAATTGATGTGGGTGAATCGCCAACATTGTTTTTAATGCATTTTTTGAATCATAGGCTAATAGCTCAAGCTCTAGCAAAATAATTTCAGGACTCTCCAATTCAATACAATTGACAGCTTCCTCTATCGTTCCCACTTCGAAAACAGTTGTAATCTCTAATTGATAATGTGTGATAAACCATTTTATACCGGTTCTCTCTGTATGGTCACGATCAATAATTAATAGTTTCAATTAATCAACACCTGTCATTTTTTATGATTATTAAATATTAAGGTAATATATAAAAAAATTACCTTAATATTTAATATAATTCCATACATTCAAAAATAAATCCACTATTACAAAGATTTTTTACATACATTTTTTGAAATCAGAATATTAGAATTATACGTAAGGGAGGAGATGGGATTGGAGAGTGTTCAAGAAAATGAGTTGAATGTAAAGCGTTCTAAAACAGATGTCATGTCTGTCTTCAAATTTGTTGTTTGTAGCTTGATTGGTATATTTAGCTTTTTTGTAACATTTACATACAACGGTAAATCGTCTATTTTACTAGATCATATCGTTAGCTGGTTATCAACGAATGCACCAACTGTAGTGAGTATTTATATTGTCATCATGCTATTGTGCGGTGCTGCATACCCATTTATTTCGAAATCTTGGAACAAAGATATCGTGAGTATTGTGATGTCAGTTTTCAAAGTAGTCGGTTTAGTTGTTGGCTTATTACTTATTTTCGGCGTAGGGCCAACATGGTTATTTGATCCGAGTGTAGGGCCATTTTTAATGGAGAAATTGATAAAACCAGTAGGCGTACTTATTCCTATCGGAGCCATATTCCTTGCGTTATTAATCAGTTACGGTTTGCTTGAATTTATAGGGGTGTTCATGCAACCAGTAATGCGTCCGATTTTTAGAACACCTGGACGTTCTGCAGTGGATGCAGTGGCTTCATTCGTAGGGAGTTATTCAGTGGGGCTTCTATTAACAAATCGTGTATTCAATCAAGGGAAATATACAATTCGTGAAGCAGCCATTATTGCGACAGGATTTTCAACAGTATCTGTAACATTTATGGTCGTTATTGCGAATACGCTAGATTTGATGGCTTATTGGAGCGCGTTTTTCTGGGTGTCACTCATTATTACCTTTCTCGTTACAGCAATTACAGCTCGTATTTGGCCTCTTGGTAAGTTGAAGGATGAATATATTGTTGAAGAAGGTGATCCAGAGATTATTGTGACCGAAAAAAGATTTCAGACAGCGTGGTCTGAAGCGATGAATGCGGTGAAGGTAAATCCACCGCTTTGGAAAAATCTGTTGCAACATTTAAAAGAGGGTTTAATCATGGCGATGGGTGTATTACCATCGATTCTATCAATTGGATTACTGGGGCTCGTATTAGCAATGTATACACCCATTTTTGATTGGGTGGCTTATCTGTTCTTACCATTCACATGGATCTTGCAATTACCAGAACCAATGCTTACTGCAAAAGCATTATCTGTTTCAATTGCTGAGATTTTCTTACCATCATTATTAGTTGCCAATGCGGCAGTAATGACGAAGTTCATCGTAGCGGTAGTATCTGTTTCAGCAATATTATTCTTTTCAGCGGTTATACCTGTCATTCTTTCAACAGAGATACCATTAACAATTCGCCAAATGGTGATCATTTGGTTCCAACGTGTTGTATTGACATTAATTTTAGTTACACCTATCGCATTTTTATTATTTTAAAGGGAGTGTATTAAGATGGAAAATGTAAAACAAATAATTAAGTCACCTACAGGAACTGAAATTTCATGTAAGGGATGGACGCAAGAAGCTGCAATGCGTATGCTCATGAATAATTTGGATCCAGAAGTAGCAGAAAACCCGGATGAGCTAGTCGTTTACGGAGGAATTGGAAAAGCGGCACGTAACTGGGAAAGCTATGAACAAATTATTGCCACATTAAAAGAATTAGAAAATGATGAAACATTGCTAGTGCAATCAGGTAAGCCAGTTGCTGTCTTCCCTACACATGAAAATGCGCCGCGCGTTTTAATCGCCAATTCAAACCTTGTACCTGCGTGGGCAAACTGGGATCATTTCTATGAATTAGAAGACAAGGATTTAATGATGTATGGACAAATGACAGCGGGAAGCTGGATCTATATCGGAGCACAAGGGATTTTACAAGGTACGTATTTAAGTTTTGTAGAAGCTGGTAAAAAAGTATTTGGTAGTGCAGATTTACGTGGCAAATTGATCTTAACAGGCGGAATGGGTGGTATGAGTGGAGCTCAACCGTTAGCCGGTAAAATGGCTGGGGCTGTCATTCTAGTAGTGGAAGTAGATAAAAAACGAATCGAACGCAAAATCAAAGAAGGTTACTGTGATTACTTAGTTGAGAATTTAGATGACGCACTCAAAATGGCTAAAGAATTACAAGAGAAAAATGAACCGGCCTCTATCGGACTTGTTGGAAACTGTGCAGACATTTACCGTGAAATTCATGATCGCGGCATTGTTCCAGATTTCGTAACGGACCAAACAAGTGCGCATGATCCGTTAAATGGTTATGTTCCAAATCATATGTCATTGGAAGAAGCATTACAGCTACGCAAAAGTGACCCGAAAGTATATGAACAAAAGTCGAAGCAAGCAATGGCAGATCATGTGCAAGCAATGCTCGATTTCCAAACAGCGGGTGCAGAAGTATTTGATTATGGTAACAATATCCGTAAATACGCGCAGGAAATGGGTGTAGAAAATGCCTTTGATTTCCCTGGGTTTGTACCAGCCTATATTCGTCCACTATTTTGCGAAGGAAAAGGACCATTCCGCTGGGCTGCATTATCAGGTGATCCAGAAGATATTTATAAAACAGATGCTCTTGCGAAAGAAATGTTCGCGGAAGATGAGGTGCTTGTAAACTGGATTCATATGGCCCAGAAAATGGTGAAGTGGCAAGGACTACCGGCGCGTATTTGCTGGTTAGGTTATGGTGATCGCCATCGTTTTGCTTTGAAAGTCAATGAAATGGTGGCTTCTGGTGTATTGAAAGCGCCAATCGTCTTTGGGCGCGATCATTTAGATTCCGGCTCAGTTGCATCGCCTAACCGTGAAACAGAAGGTATGAAAGATGGCTCGGATGCAGTATCAGATTGGCCAATATTAAATGCGTTAGTCAATACAGCGGGTGGAGCGAGCTGGGTGAGTGTCCATCATGGTGGAGGAGTAGGAATGGGCTATTCTCAACATGCTGGCCAAGTACTTGTTGCAGATGGTACAAAACTTGCAGCGGATAAAATCAATCGTGTATTAATCTCTGACCCTGGCATGGGCGTTGTCCGTCATGCAGATGCAGGATATGATATTGCGATAAAAACAGCAAAAGAACAAAATATTCATATGCCAATGTTAAAAACAGAAGGATGATGAAAAATGACTTTACTAATCAATGATGCAAATCAAGTAATCACTTTTCAAGCGGAGCATAACAAGCCACGAACTAGACAAGAGATGAGAGCGTTGAATATTATTGTAGGTGGTAGTGTTCTGATAGATGAGGACCGCATTGTGGCAGTGGGTACGAAGGAATCTCTTCAAACGTTGTATCCTGAGTTAGTAGCAAAGGCGAAAACAATCGATGCAACGGGTAAAGTTGTTATGCCTGGATTAGTAGATGCCCATACACATTTAGTATTTGGTGGTACACGTGAAAATGAATTCCAAATGCGATTAAATGGTGCAACTTATATGGACATTATGAATGCAGGTGGTGGTATTCATGCAACGACGAAAAAAACACGTGAGGCATCATTTGAACATCTTTATGAGAAAACATATAAGCATTTAAATGATTTTTTAAAGCATGGCATTACTACTGTTGAGGCGAAAAGTGGCTATGGCTTAGATTGGAATACTGAGGAAAAACAGCTACAAGTCGCGAAAAAACTCCAAGAAAATCATGTAGTTGATGTTGTGAGCACATTTATGGGAGCCCATGCTGTACCTGCTGAATTTAAAGAAAACCCAGATGCATTTGTAGATCTTATTATAAATGAGATGATTCCTAAAGTAGCAAAAGAAAAGCTTGCAGAGTTTAATGATGTCTTTTGTGAGAAAGGTGTTTTCACGCCGGAGCAGTCACGCAAGATTTTGTTGGCAGGAAAGGAATATGGCCTGATTCCTAAAATTCATGCGGATGAAATTGAACCATATGAAGGAGCGGAGCTTGCTGCGGAAGTTGGCGCTATTTCGGCGGAACATTTATTAGTCGCATCTGATAAAGGCATTCGTGATATGGCAGAGGCTGGTACGGTTGCGGTTTTATTACCGGGAACAGCATTTTTCTTAAAAGCAGATTCTGCTAGAGGACGCTTAATGATAGATGAAGGGGTGCCAGTTGCCATTTCAACTGATTTTAACCCAGGCTCATCACCGACAATTTCATTGCCATTCATTATGAATTTAGCATGTATGAATATGGGTATGACAATGGAAGAAGTTTTGACTGCGACTACTATTAATGCTGCGTATGCGATTAATCGTGGGCAAGAAATCGGCTCGCTTGAAGCCGGAAAAAAAGCAGATGTGCTCATTCTAGATGTCGCAAACTATCAGCAACTTCAATATTTCTACGGCATGAATCATACACACACAGTCATTAAAAACGGGCAAATTGTAGTGGCGGACGGAGTGCTAAATAGCGGATTACAAGAAAGCGCTTATTGAGAGCGTGTAATCTGAAATAGTATAAGAGTAGACCTCTGATTGTTATAATCAGAGGTTTTTTTCTATGGTTTAATAGAGGTATACATATTTTTTTTGAAAAAGTGAATCGGAAATGGTTCGGCTGGCGTCTATAGGGTGAATTGTTGGAAGGAGGGAGCGGATTGGGTGAGCATTTGGAGGAAGTAATTGAGGCGCATGGCGATTATTTATTGCGCGTTGCGTACTTATATGTCAAGGATTTGACGACTGCTGAAGATATTGTGCAGGACGTTTTTATCGCCTATTACAAAAAACAAAGTCAGTTTAAAGGCGATGCTTCTTTAAAAACGTATTTAGTGAAAATGACCGTGAATCGATGCCATGATTATTTGCGTAGTTGGAAACGAAAACGACTTACGTTAATGGATAAAATAATAGGTAAGAGCGACAGTAAAACGCCAGAATATCTCGTGTTAGAAGCAGCTGATCTCAAGCGAGTTACTGAGGCACTATTACAACTACCGATTTTGTACCGAGAAGTCATTATTTTATATTATTATCAAGAAATAAATACAGTGAAGATAGCGGAAATATTAAACTGTCCGGAGGCAACGATTCGCACGCGATTGCAGCGAGCACGCAAATTATTACATAAGCAATTGGCTAGTTATGAATGGGAGGGATGGCAGCATGAATCGTTTGAAGGATGATTTAGACCATGAGCTTCAGCAACAAGTCTTTTTAAAGGATGATGTGAAAAAAAGAATGCTCGAGCAGGCAAAAAATCCAATTAGAAAGACACGTTCTAATTGGCAATATCCTATCGTACTCGTCGCATGTACAGCTGTTTTGGTTCTTTTTGTGACATTACTTTTGCAAGATGTGGGTGGTTATGGGAAGGTTGTCACAGGTGCAGAAGCAGATTATGGCTTACAGTTGGATTGGCTAATAGAATTACTGCCGTTTGCCATTACTGGGTTTATTATTTTCCTTTTATATAAATTCAATCAACCGTATGAATTACCTGTTTGTGAGAGTTGTCATGAAGAGTGGAGCTGGCGGGTTTCGATTAAAAAAATGTTCACCCTAAACCGAGCTATGATTTGCCCTAATTGTGGGAAGAAGCAATATGAAACAAAGAAATCTAAAAAACGATTTGAACTAATTGTTCTATATCCGAATTCAGTCTTACTGATTAATGCATTTTTTGACTTACACTTGTGGGAAATAGTTTTAATGTATGTAGCGATTGTAATTACTCAATTTATTATAATACCCTATAAAATAAAGCTTCAAAACGATGAAGATTTGAATTTGTGGTAAACATGTCTTAATAGGGTCCGTCAATCAAGAACGGATTTACAACGTTAAGAAATTCGATGCAATAAAGCCAAATTCCTGTAAGTCTAGGGATTTGGTTTTGTTCTTTGAAGATTTGTATATGCAAAAAGGCACTCGAGGATATCGAGTACCTTTTCTTATATAAAGAGGGCTTATTTTTCGCCGCTTAATGCTACTAAGATTTTAGCTTGTGATTTATCATTTGTTAGAGCTTCAAAACCTTTTTCTACGATATCATCTAATTGGATACGGTCAGTGATAATGCCTTGTGGTTTCAATTGACCAGTTCCCATTAAATCTATTGTTTGTTGGAATGAAGTTGGTGTGTAAGCAATACTTGAAGTAATTATCACACCTGTATTTGTTAAATGGATCGGATTCCATTCAATTGGGCGAGCAAATATTGAGACGATTACCATTGTACCACGAGCTCTTGTCGCATCGATTGCTTGTTTGAATGTTGGTGCAACACCAGCAACTTCAAATGTAACATCGACACCGTCTGGAACGATTGAGCGAATAGCTTTGACACCGTCTACTTCACCAGAGTTAATGATATGAGTAGCGCCAAGTTCTTTTGCTTTTGCAAGACGAGTTTCAGATAAATCTAAAACGATTATTTTACTTGCACCAGCTGCTTTTGCTGCGATTGCAGTTAATAAACCGATTGGGCCTGCACCGAAAATCGCTACAGTATCACCGAAACGTAAATTACCTTCTTTCACAGCTTGCACTGCTACCGCAGTAGGTTCAACAAGGGCACCGTCTTCAAGTGTCATTGTTTCTGGAAGTAAGTAAACATTGTTTTCAGGAGCATTTGCAAAAGTTGTAAACCCACCATCACCATGTAAACCGATAAAGCTGAAGCCATCATAAGCATCGACATCTTCAGGTTTGTTACGATGAGTTAATGTTGGGTTAATCGCTACGCGGTCGCCAACTTTAAATTTAGTTACGTTAGTGCCCACTTTTTCTATAATGCCAGCAAATTCATGTCCCATAATAAGTGGAGCAATTTCACCAGTTAATATGTCTTTTTCTTTTGTTGGTACAAAGACAGGACCTTCTTGATATTCATGTAAATCACTACCACAAATGCCAGCCCATGCAACACGTACTGTAACTTCATTATTGTTAAGAGCTTTTAACTCTCTTTCCTCAATGCGAATATCTTTTTCTCCATACCATACTGCAGCTTTCATAATAACTTGACCTCCAGTAAAATTTATGTAGTTTTGTTACAAATTCATTCTATCACTATTACAATATATTACAGATTAAAAGATTCGAATTAAGCAGTAATTGTAATAAATGAGTAATTTGATGTGAATATTTCACCTTTTGTAAATAATATATCCATATTATGTGCTGTTTGGTGATGGCATTATGCGAGTGACATGAAAAAGTGATTAAAAAACATAAAATACAGAACAAAGATTGTGAAGTAATGAAGGGGATTATTGTAGTAGTCGAAACAAATTATTAATAAGTTATAGGAATGATGTATGGTTAATCAAATATATGTGAAATGGGGATTCATATGAAACCAGTTATCGGTATCTCTACAAACTTAAAAGAGCAAGTTCTTTCTCTCTCAACAGACAATATTGCTGCTATTACGAAATTTGGTGGTTTACCGATTGTCCTTCCTAATTTAGAGGGAACTGAAATTGATTCAATTGTAGAACTGATTGATGGATTACTTTTAACAGGTGGAGGAGACATTGATCCAACTCTATTTGGAGAAGAGCCTAGGCAAAAGCTTGGATCTATAACGCCTGAGAGAGACTTATTTGAAATAGCTATTATTAAAAAAATGCTAGCTCAAAATAAACCTATTTTAGGTATTTGTCGAGGTGCACAAATTTTGAATATAGCTGTTGGTGGAGACATGTTTCAGGACATCTACTCACAAACTGAAACCAAGCTTTTACAACATGTTCAGCAAGCACCACGTTGGCACGCCACGCACTTTGTGCAAGTAATGGAGAGCTCATTGTTAAAGTCGATTGCACAAATGGAAAAGTTTAAAGTGAATAGTTTTCATCATCAAGCGATTAGAAAAATACCGTATGGATTTGAAATTTCAGCTATAGCTAGTGATGGAATCATTGAGGCTTTTGAAAGTGAAAATCATCAATTTGTCATGGGATTACAATGGCATCCAGAGTGTATGCTATTAAGGAACGATCAAGTTTCAGCAAAAATAATGAATGCGTTTATAAATGCTTGTCAAAAAAATTAAAAAATTTTTTAAATATAAAGCGGCTGTATAATTGACAGTCGTTTTTTAATTAAGAAAGAAATCATTTTTAGTTGATCAAAACACTGTCGATTGCAGTTTAGATTATTGTATACAGAAAAATTTTCAGCAGTGAATTATTTTAGATTCATGAAACCATTTTAAGTGGGGAAACTAATTTGAGAATAAAAAAAGGAGGTATTTTAGCTTGAGTCAATGGCTTCGATTCATGCTTTACTTAAGCACATTGTTCTTTCTTTTTTCCGCCGTTGTTTCAGCTGCTGAAGAACCATCGCGAGAGCAAATTTTAGAAAAGCGCATGGAATATTATGTGAACTACTCAAATAACGCATTGCCTTGGTACTATTTAGCTGCAGTTGACCAATATGAACGAAACATTCAACAAGTTCGTAGCGACATACCTAAAAGGGAAAGTGTGGTAGCTATACAATTTTCAGATGATTATTGGACAGGTGCACTTAATCCTATTAAGGATGATACAAACTTAACATCCATTGCTTTTTTTGGAGGAAATGGTTCTGATGGAAACCACGATGGTAAAGCAGATTTGCAAAATGATGATGACGTAATGTTTACGATGGCTGAATACTTGAGTGAATTTGGCCCTGATGAAAAAGATTTTAAACGTGCGCTAAAAGAATATTATCAGGCCGATAAAACTATAGATCAAATCATTGCGAACGCGAAAATTTATAAAAAATTTGGAACGCTGAATTTAGATGAGCGAGCTTTCGTACTTTCCATTAAACATGATTATAGTTATCGAAGTACTTGGGGAGACTCAAGAGGCTGGGGAGGACGCAGGATTCATGAAGGTACAGATTTATTTGCCTCTTATGGTGTTCCAGTAAAATCTGCTACATATGGTCTTGTTGAGATTATGGGGTGGAACGATTTTGGTGGCTGGAGAATGGGCATACGAGACAATAATAATACGTATCACTATTACGCCCATTTATCAAGTTTTGAAAAAGGGGTAAAAGTGGGTGATGTCATTGAGCCAGGAACCGTAATTGGTTATGTAGGAAGTTCTGGATATGGAAAAAAAGGGACTTCTGGTAAATTTCCTCCTCATTTACATTACGGTATGTATAAATACAACGGAAAAAATGAATGGGCTTTTGACCCGTTTCCTTCACTAAAGATTTGGGAAAAAGTAGAAAAAAGTACAAAAAAAATATAGGAACAGGTACTGGATTATGGATTTATGCAATATATCTCCATAATTCGGTGCTTTTTTAGTTGTGTAAATTATACAGGTGTGTTGATTAGGGGAATATTAGGTTGTTAGTTTGCGTTAAAATGGTTTTTTATGTTCAATACTAACGAATGTTACTACATTTTTTTATTGATTGTAGCGAAGGAAGCGGCTCGGTGTTTGCCCGCGGAAAGCGAGCATCCCGTAGCGGATATCAACCTACCACTTTAATAGTAATGGTTAATAAACACGCCTGGTAAACTATATAACTCAGAGCTTTATTAGCTCTAACTACTATCTAACCCTTGAAGAAGTAATTAGGGTTTGCCAGACAATAATTGATTTAGTTTTTAATGCCGAGAGATTAGCTTGGATCAGATTCTAAACTGAGAAACTATCATATATACATAAATTCGTAAATAGATTACAATTGTATAATAAGGGATGTATGGTTTATTTTGTTATTTATACTTAGGGGGTATTTCATGAGTCAAGACTGTTTTATTTGTAGTAAACATAGAGGTAAGATTCTCACTGCTGGAACTAGGATTTATGAAGATGATTTAGTTTATGTAGGGCATATAGACAAAGGTTCAAATCCAACTTATCTAGGTCATCTGATGATTGACTTAAAGAGACATGCTCCTGAAATTGGAGATATGACTACAGATGAAGCTAAAGCATTTGGTTTAATAATGGCTAGAGTTAGTAGGGCTTTAACAGAAGTAGAAGGAGCTGAACACATCTATTCGATGGTTTCTGGCAATTCTGTATCGCATCTGCATGCATGTCGTTCCTCGTTATCCGGACACACCAAAGGAATTTTGGAGTCCTATGGGATTAAACGAATGGGCAGGGGCTCCCAAAGGTATAGGAGATGAAATAAATGAAGTTTGTGATCGTATTAGAGAGTATTTAATAGAGACCTCACGTGAAGAATAATGGTACTTCGGAATTAAGCTGGGTGGGGAGTCAAAAAAATTATGTAGACATGCCAAATATCGAGAAAATTAATGATATAGTAATTGGAAGATTTGGTGGCAATTCCTCTGCAGGTCAATATAAAAACGAAGATGGTTGTTTAATTTGGTCAAATGTTCTTCAGGATTGGGAAATTGTGATGATTTTAGATGCTCATAATTCAGCTGAGAGTGCAGAGTTAGTTCTAAAACAGTTTGAATATGAAAAGTCCCGTATTCAAAATACATTAAACTTTTCTGTTAGCGTTGCTTTGCAAAAGATGGATGAACTCATTTTAGAAATATTTCAAAATCCGAATTTTTTAGTAGATTGTTGCAACGTACAAGGAGAGACAGCATGCTTAATCGTTATCCGAAAGGACAAATTTCTTTGGTGGTTCTCGGTAGGTGATTGTATAGTACATTTGTTTAATGAAGAGCTGCTGAAGATGGGGCAAATTCAGTTAAATCAACGGAGTTTTTATGAATGGGTAGGGCAAGTCAATACGTTCGAATTACCTGTTCCGTGTTATAGCACGGGTAAAAGGGAACTGAGACAAGGCATCAATCATTTATTTCTAACAACTGATGGATTAACTGAATGCCCAGGTGTCGATTTTCAAAATCCACTAATGATTAAAAAGCAGTTTGAAAAGGAAACCATTGAGACTGGTGTTTGGCGCTTATTAAAAGAAATAGAACAACATCATGTTAGGGATAGTACTACCATAATTTCTTGGATCATTAATGTTCAGGAAGTAGCTAGTCAACCAAGTAATTTGTAAAGGAGTAAATGATGAATTAAAAAAGTACAATTAAAAAGGAGATCATCATGATAAAAAGAAGATATGGAGATCGTTCAGATTGGGGAAGAGTGTTGCAAAGAAAATATGCACAGTCCTATATTGATTCTAAGGAATTTAAAGGGTATCTTTCTTTGTTAAGTGTAGAAAAAGTAAGTGATCCTTTATGGATAACCTATAATGAACAAAGAATTTGTATTGTTGACGATGGGTATATGTGGCTTCAACAGTTTCCACAGAACAAAAATCATACCGTTACAACGATGTTTGATAGTGAAGGTAACATTGTGCAATGGTACATCGATGTATGTTTAGAATGTGGCATTGAAAAAGGTATTCCTTGGGTAGATGATTTATTTTTAGATATTGTGTTATTACCTTCAGGGGAAATAATACATAAGGATATAGATGAAATCGAAGAAGCCCTGACTGACGGAACTATTAATCAAGAGATGTATGATTTGGCATGGAAGGAGTTCAACCATGTAACTGAATTAATTAAGAAAGGTGATTTTAAATTAATTCAGTTATCAATTGAGCACAAGGAAAATTTAAAGAGCAGTTTAGTTTAACTATAACTTAAAACTGAGCAACTCAAAGATTGCCAAGATTTATATAAAAAGAAAAAATCACTCATGTAATTAATTGTTCTTTAAAGAAAGTTAAAGGATGGAATTTTTGACTTAACAATGCCTCTGCTATTTGTTTTATAGTGCCAGCGTTACGAAGTTTCCCGTTATCCAATTTCAAAAGTTCAGGTATAGGAATCCACTTGCTGTCTATAATTTCAGGCTCTTCTAACTTCAATGAGCCAGCTATAATATCACCTACAAAATGAAATAGAATAACTTGATGATTTGTACTACTTATGAAATTGTATATACCAGTTGTTTTAGAAAGTTTTACATCTAATCCTGTTTCTTCTTTTACTTCTCTACAAGCAGCAATCAGAATATCTTCCCCTTGTTCAATTCGTCCAGATGGAAAATTCCACTTATTAATAACAGATGGTTTATTTTCCTTAATCATCAAAACTTCATTATTTTTTATGATCGATACACTTACAACTAAGACAATTCCATTTTGAGTCATATTCTATTCTCCTAAGTTTCTAATTTTAAAAACACTTTACTTACATCTACTGTACTTTATTGAAAAAACTTTTTCTCTTCAATTTTGTATTTGAACGAAATAAGAAGCATAAGACAGGATATTCTCATACTTTTTTTTTCAATCTAGTGGGTAGCAAATGTTCAACAAACGCACCCAATAGTAAATATAATATCATCAATAGACTATATCATATTTATAGATCTTTGAAATAAAATGCTGTAATGAAAGTTCCCTCAGATCATTTTTCTTTAGGGTTGGACGGTTCTGCCAGCAATGGTTCGTACATCATAATGGCATGGTTCTCTGTAATAAATTCATCATCAATTTGTTTTTGCTCAATGTTGAATACTTTGCGGTGAATTTTATTGTGTCTGACATATCCTCCCCAAAATTCAAGTGTGATAGCATGCTCTTTTTCATATACTGCATAAGTTCGAATGGTAGGAACGTCTGCCCGCCATTCTCCAACTAGATGTGTGTCAGTTAAATATACAACTAATTGATAGATACTATTTGTATCGTTTTTAATTTGTAAATCGAGGTAGTTATAAGCACACGTTGCTCCGCTTCCGAAAGGCTGTGTACGATTTGAATCGGGAAAAACATCGTAACTGTGACGGTGTCTTTGTGTAATGGTTAATGGTGTGTGTATTGTCATCCAATATATTAAATTAGATAATTGACACAACCCACCGCCTACCCCCGTTTGGACCTTTCCATAATGTAGAATCATGCCATCTACGTATCCTTTTCTTTTCGTTATATCGCCAAGTAAACGCCAATAGGAGAATGTTTCTCCAGGTCGGATGGTTACTCCATTAAGTTTGTTGGTCGCAATTTTGAGGTTTTTTATTTTATTATGTTGCAACCACATATCTACATCCTTCAGTTCACGAAGGAGAAATGTGCGATGGGTAAAAATCACATGTTGAAAGAGATTGTTATCTTTTTTTGTTGCATATTTTGTACTACCCAAGTACCAATCTGTGTATCTTTTAAAACGGTAGTATTTCTTCCCAAAATAGATTCGAATTTTGCTTCTTTTTATTGGCTTTAGTGATTCCATATTTCTGCCTCCTAGATACCCTTAACTTCCTGAATTTATTGAGAATAATCCTTCTTCAAGAAATCTGCCCATTATTTAAATAACCTCTAAGCAATTTTTTACTTATCTTGCTTCTATGATTCTAGAGAAAATACCATAAATCCTTCTTTTTTAACAAAATTTTCACACTACTATATTATACTTTCCAAGAGAATTATGCAATTCCTTCACGGATGAATCCAGTTTTGTACCGTTATTTCATTTTAGTTTGTTTCTCCGAATAAAGGAAATAGGATTCGTCCAATTTTACGATGTCTTGAAATGAGTAATGACACGTTATTTTTCGTTTGAGCTTAATTTTGAGATTTTACGAATAATATCTGCAACGTCCAGTTCAATTGCCACCAAATTGAGTACGCCAGCTGTTTGGGCTAGCATTTCTATTGCTCTTTTATAGTATATAATTACGTCACTTACTTATGTACCGGGTCCGAGAATTCAATCGGGTGGTTTTAATTTAATGTCCTTTTTGTTCTAGAATATTTGTTTGGGTTCTCAACTAATCGAGGACGAAAAAAATGCGGGATTTCTTTATACTTGGATTTTCGAGAAACAAGTAGAAGGAATCTGTCGTGCAAATAACTGGCAGGAATATGATCGAATGAAATGTAAGAGAAGCCAATCAAGCGGTATGTAAAAAGAGTGAAAAATAGGCCACTGTTAGCATCTAAGATGAAATGCTAAACAGTGGCCTATTATTAATTCTTAGCATTTCACCCAGCTAAGTCCAGTTGTACCTTCGCCAGCATGCACACCAACACATGCGCTAAGTGGTAGTACTAATACTTTAAGCTTGGGGAATTCTTGTAATAGTTCATCTTTCCAAATTTGAGCGTCTGCATCATTATTACAATTGATAACAGCTACTTCGTTTATATCAGCTTTTTTCATATCGTTGCGAAGTAGGTCAGTTACATATTTTTTCGCTCTTTTATCTGCACGGACCTTTTCCTTCATAACTACTTTCCCGTTATCGAATGAAATGATTACTTTAATGTTTAGTAAATTACTTAAGAATGCTTTCGTACCAGATACTCTGCCACTTTTATGCAGCTGATCTAAACTGGAAGGAATGAAGGATAACTCAGCGTTGTCCTTCATCCTTTCAATATGAGCAACAACTTTCTCTACGTCTTGACCTGCTGCTACCATCGCAATTCCTTCTTTGATCATTTTACCCATCGGATATGAGCCGATTTTTGAATCGATTGAGTAAACTTTGAAATTGGCCATTTGAGCAGCAGTTTGTGAGCTTTGGTATGTTCCTGATAGATCACTAGAAGTATGAACTGCCACTGCGCAGTCATAGCCCTCTGCTTTTAATTTTTCGTAAAGCGCGACCATTTCGCCGAGAGCCGGCTGCGATGTTTTTGGATGTACTTTAGCAGAGCGAAGTTTGTCATAAAATTCATCATGTGTCATATCAACGGTTTCTCTGAAAGCGCCTTCAACAAACACTATATTTAATGGCAAAACATGCACATTATACTTCTCAATAAATGTCTCGTTTAGCAGTGCTGCTGTATCAGTAACCCAAGCAATCTTCTTAGTCATTGTAAAATTTTCCCCTTTAGTTGTAATGTAATGGCATGAACGCAAGCATAAAGGTGGAACAAACCATCTATTAACGTTAATGTACAACAGAGCTTGATATAGTAGATAGTGATAGATGTCACATAAAGTAGAAATTTCGTATATTGTGACATAATTTGAACATATCTGTCGAAATTTAAAGAAATCATATTTGGAGAATGCTATTTTATAAAGCCATTCAACAAATGACAACGGCTGATGGATTCCATGGGCGTGTTGCATGCATAAGAATGATTTTTTAATCAGGGTTCAATCGTATTTTTGACGACCTTTTTCGTTGTGATTTCGCTGAATTTCTACATTCAAGTTGCTTATTTTTCATTAATGGTTCTCTGCATTATCACGCTATTAATCGCTTTTCGATTCACATAGGAATCCAGATTTACTAGTCAACATTAAATGATGGAAGGAACCTATAATTTGAATTAAATTTTCCACTATTCAAATTCATTAGGTTCCTTTTGTGTTCTAACTGCCCAATTTTTAAATAAGGCGTCGAACAGTTATTGAACAAACACATCATAAATTACAAATATATTCAATTGCAGTAGGGAATTTATTGTGTAAATATTTCATATTTTTGAAGTGAAAAATGACAGTCGAGTCCATATCTTTTAATACCCTCAATATAATGCCTCTTACAAACCATAGCTTAATTGTATGTTTTAATAGGCTTATATTTAACAGGGGTGTTTTCGTATATATGTTTAGAAACACTTTAATGATTATTAATAGTAGCTTTTCTCAATCAATGCCACTTATAATATCAAATTATCTGCTATGAAAAGAAAGAAATACTCATTCAAACGAAGTAGTTAGTCAAAGTTATTACCATAAATAAACAAAAAGAATGCTTATTTAGAATGGTGGTGAAACAATTGGTACTACAGTATAAAGAATACGGAGATATTAACTTGCCTCTTATGGTTTTTATACATGGAGGAGGGGTTAGTGGATGGATGTGGGATAAACAAGTAGAGTATTTCTCTAACTATCATTGTTTAGTTCCTGATATGCCCGAACATGGAAAAAGTAGTAATGAAAAATTATTTACAATTAACCTTTGTGCAGAAAAAATCATCCAATTAATTGAAGAAAAAAGTAAAGGTAAACCGGTAATTGCAATTGGTTTCTCATTAGGTGCACAAGTATTAATTTCTATACTTAGCATGAGACCTTATTTAATAGATTACGCTATTATTAATAGTGCATTAGTTAGACCGATCCCCTTTTCGAAAATGCTTACTAAATCCCTAACTTTAACTTACCCACTTGTTAAAAATAAAACATTTTCAAAAATACAAGCAAAATCTATGTACATAGATGAAAATTATTTTGAAACATACTATCAAGAGTGTTGCCATTTAAATAAAGCTTCCTTTGTTAGAATAATGGAAGAAAACATGGCGTTTAAAATACCGAATAATTTTAAGAATTCCAGTAGTAAAATATTAGTCACAGTTGGTGAAAAAGAAAGAAGCATAATGAAAAAATCATTGGTTGATATAGTAAAAAGTAATTCAAATTGCAAAGGTATTATTCTTCCTAAAGTAGGACATGGAATTTCTTTAGCTAAACCTGATTTTTTCAACAAGTTAATTGAAGATTGGGTTCAAAACGATATTCTTTCGGATAATAATAAGGAAATAAGTTGCCTTTACCCCAACTAATGGGCGCTTTTTTGATTAATTATGAACAATAGGCTTTAATAGAGCCTTATAACAAGTAAAAATGACCACAACCCTAAAGTGAAATGTACTATTTGTAATGGACATTTAAAAAAAGCTAGGCAGTCTGAAGAGGATGATTTCTGTATTGAACAGGAGTCATCTTTTTTTAATTCATTGATAATGATAATGGTTGTAGTATGTCATGAAGCTTTAATTTCTTTTTACTGTAGAATATGTTTGTTAGAAGGGGGTGGATAAATTGCAAAGCACTCTTCCTAAAAGAAGATATTCTATTTATTTTCTTCTTTCATTACTAACAAAAAACGGGAAATTGATGACATAAGAACTTCAGTATTATTGTCTAATTCTATCTAACTATCATATTATCAAATGAAAAGGAATGATCCTAGTTATTATACCTAACTAAGTAGTTCGCCTTGTATTTCAGACTATTCTGATATAAAACTTTACAAAAAGGTATTAAAGTGAAATAATGGATATATTAAACATGTGCAGTTGTTATATATGACTATTTTCAAACCATTTGAAAGTGAATACGATCAATGTATGGACGAAGAATATGGTGAAATATCTCTTAAAAACAACTAAACAAAGTTTTGATGGCTGGCATTATATCTAATGCCAGCCATTGCTTTATTATATAAATAACTAATTAAATAGGAGAATGAAAATGTTATTAAAAGTTAATGGTAATTTAGTGTTTTTTGGAAAAATGGATATTTCGTTTGTGATGATTATATAAATCACGAACAATGGAGCATAGATTCATCAATCTATCCTATTATTGATCTATTTTCAAATTGGAAAGAAGAAAATGAAATTCTTACTTTATTGAATCAAAAAGATAACTTTTCTGAAGAATTTTTAAAAAGTGCTTTATTTCAATTAATAGAATCCAAAATTTTAATTCAAATTGATACGGTAGAACATAAACAAGAAGGTCAATTAGAACTTTGGGACACATGGGGTTCTTCTAGTAAATATTTTCATTATAATTTCCGTCTTCTACATAAAGATCACTATATGAATAAAAATGAGCAATATAAAAGGCTAAGTATTAAAAGAAAAAAAGAGTCTCCACCTAACATATATAAAAGTATTGATAGCTCAGAAAAAGTTAAATTACCCAATCCATCTTTTAATAATGAAAAAGGATTTTTAGAAACCTTACTAGAACGTCAGACAATACGTTCATTTAATGATGAATCTGTTTCTTTAAATGATTTTTTACCCTATTATATCTAGCTTTTGGTGTACAAAGTTGTAAATACGAAGTTGGCATAGTTCAGGAGGATGTAGACACCCAATTGAAGTTTACCCAGTTGTATTAAATGTAAAAGGTATAGCAAATGGTTTATATCATTACTCTGTAGAAAATCATGAACTTGAAGTTATCAATAAACAAGACATGATTGATACTGTTGTTGATATGGCTGCAGGACAATATTATGTTAAAGGTGCTTCTGTATTATTCTTTTATACTGCTTGTGTGGAAAGGTCCATGTGGAAATATCAAAGTCCTAGAACTTATAGAGTCCTTATGATGGATATGGGGCATTTAAGTCAAACCTGTTTTCTAGTAGCCAACTCTTTAGGATTATGAGCCTTTTTTTCAGGTCATTTAAATGATTAAAATGTCGAAGAAAAATTAAAAATTAGTTTTGATAGTGAAATTGTACTTGATGTTTCGGGGATAGGATATAAATCAGAAGAATCTTTAAATCTTGGGCGTGATTTAAGATTTATAAAGGAATTGAATCTGAACAATGAAATTTAAAAAAACAATGTTCAAAAACAAAAATTTAGTTATAGTGTTTACTAGTCAATTAATATTTCAACTAGCATTATGGATTGGGCTAATAGGAAACCTTCAATTTTTACAAAAAAATGTAGATTCACATCTATTACAATCTATACTTTTAGTTGCTGGCAGTGTATTTAGTGTATTAATTGGTCCTTATGCTGGTAGATTAATAGACGGTATAGCAAAAAGGAAAATATTGTTAATAGTAGGTATATTAAGAATGATGTCTGTTGGCTTTATGTTTGTTGCCTTAGCTACAGACTCTGTGTGGTGGATGTTAGCATATAGTGTTGGTGTAAGTTGTTCAGCTTCATTTTTTGAGCCTGCTCTACAAGCTATAATAGTTGAAATCACCGATGAAAAAGATTTGATTGTAGCAAATTCTTTAAATTTAAATATTGTAACTCTATCAAGAATTTTTGGAGCTACTATTGGTGGATTAATAATAAGTGTAGCATCATTATCTTTTCTCTATACCATATCCTTTGTAGCTTTCTTATTTGTTTTCATTATCACATTTTCTTTAAAAATTAAAGATGATGGTTTTATAAGAAGGAAAAAGAAAAAAATAGAATTCAAAGAAGTATTTCCAGTGATATCTCAAAGATTCGATGTTAAAATGATTTTATTTTTATCTGTAATTCCTACAATTTTTATTGCGGGTTTTAATTTATTTATAGTTGAAATTAGTTCTATCCAAAACAATCCTTCTATAAAAGGTATATTATATGCTGTTGAAGGTATTTCTCTTATTTTATCTAGTACATTTATTAGTAAAAGAATTAAAAACAAAAATCGTATTTTTTGTTTATTAGTTTCAACATTTTTAATTGTTATCGTTCAATTTTCACTCTCTCTTTCTAGTATGTTTTTATTTACAATTTTTGCGTTTGGGTTATTTGGTTTTTCGTATGGAGTATTTAATCCTATTTTTAACACTTTATGTCAAGAAACTATTCCTAATGAGTATCATGGTCGTTTTTTTGCATTTAAGTCTATGATAGATAGAACACTAATACAGATATCAATGGTAACGATAGGGTTATTACTTGATGTAATAGGATTTGAGAAAGTAGTAATTACTTTTGGTTTTATTTCATTAATTTTAGTATTAATATTTACATTTCTTTATATTAGTAAGGAAAGATCCAATTATAAAAGTAAAGAATCATCAAGAACTTTAAATTAATTATATAAATAAGGCTGTTTTCTCAATAATTGTTGCTATTCAACTAACGGGGCAGGATAGTTCAACAAGGGGATAGATTGATTAATAAGATGGGAATTGAACTTAATCGAACAATAAACCACCACCCGAAAGTGGAGGTTTATTATTGAATCGAGGGAATTACTGTTCTTTTAAGCTGGTTACAGAAACACTTTGTTTTTTATTTGGTTCATCAAGGGGATGGATTGTAGCTGTTCCATTTTGTTTATCCACGTGCTCAATGTAGATACTTTCCTCATTATAGGTTACACTAGCCATAATTGGTGAAGAAGCAATTTCTTCTGCTCGTTGTGCGTTCATTTTATCCACCTCCTTTGGGTTTGCAACAGGTATAATATTTGTTCCAAATTACTTAAATATACTTGTTGTAAATAAAATGCTTCCTAGAATCACTAACACCCTTACTGAACTTACAGGTACGTTTGAAGATAGAGCAGTTTTTAGGCAGCTTTTAATTATTTCCACTAACGGGGCAAGTTAGTTTGGTGGTTTGAGCTCTTTTTTCTTTATTGAACTAACGGGGCAGCATTCCTGTTTGAAAGATGTTCAGGGTCTTGAAAGAAAAAGAGTCCTCTAGTATGATGCTGAGTGTCAACGACCATTGACCCAACATCTACAAGGAGGACTCCTAAATGCATTCTAAAATGAATTCTAAAATTAATCAAGTGACTGATAATACACTCGTCGTTGGTATAGACATCGCCAAGCGCGTTCATTACGCATGCTTTGTCGATGAACGAGGACGCGTGATAGAAAAAGCTTTTGCTATACATCAATCAAAAGAAGGCTTTGAAAGTTTGTATGAAAAGATTCGACTAACGATGAAAGAAACTCAGAAGACAGAAGTAATTGTTGGAATTGAACCTACGGGTCACTATTGGATGAATTTAGCGTATTTCTTAGACCAATATGGAATCCCACTCGTCATGGTCAATCCAATGCACGTCAAACGTTCGAAAGAACTGGATGATAATTTACCGACCAAGCACGATAAAAAAGATGCGCTAGTCATTGCTCGTTTAGTGAAAGACGGACGTTTTAGTTATCCACGTTTATTAAAAGACATAAATGCTGAATTGCGCATTGGTTCTACCCTTCGTTCCAAATTAACGGAGGACTTAGCAAGTATTAAAAATCGAATCATTCGTTGGCTGGATCGTTACTTTCCAGAGTTTACTCAAGTCTTTCCGTCTTTTGGTAAGATGGCACTTGCCACCCTTGAAATGACTCCGTTGCCACAGGATATTGAACTGAAAAATGCTGAACAGCTTGTTTTTCTCTACCGACAGGTAGAGGGGATGAGAGTTCCACAGTTACCTAAAGCAAAGCTACTTATTGAAGCTGCGATAAACTCTATTGGACTGACAGAAGGAACAGAGATGGCCCGACGTGAAATCGCCACGTTCCTACGTCAGTATCGCTTATTAGAAAGCGAAATTGAATCTGTAAATAATCAATTAGCCGAAATGGCTAAAACAACGATGGAATATGATTTACTTGCATCAGTTCCAGGTTTAGGAGATGCCACGATTGTTGATTTACTTTCAGAAGTAGGATGCTTTTCACTTTATGAAAATCCACGCCAACTCATCAAACTAGCGGGATTAACATTACGTGAAAACTCATCTGGTCAACATAAAGGGCAAAAACATATCTCCAAACGAGGAAGAAAGAGACTTAGATATATTCTGTTTAAAGTAATAGTACCACTCATTCGTCACAATAAAGCGTTTAAGCAGCTTCATGAATATTACACAACACGTCAACAAAATCCTTTACGTGGAAAGCAATCAATGGTGGTACTGTGTGGTAAATTACTGAAGGTATTACATGGTATTTGTAAAAAGAAAGTCCGTTTTAACGAGAAACATATGATGAAAGACCTCTACTGTCTCGCAGAGGCAGCGTAAACAAATTCTTTTCATCGAACTATAACAAGAAGGATGACACGGAGAAGCCGGCAACATAACTAAACTTAGACCAAGAGTCCCCGGGGCAGCTTAGCAGGCCTCTGCCTTATGAATAGACCGAACGAAGGAATGTAAGCGCACTGACGCTAAGAGACATGGGAGGGTACGTCGTCATAAGCATCGCAGAGATCCATTGTGCATCAAATAGTGGACTAACAAAGCTAATGATTTTCATTAGTTTTAGCGAAGCGTACGCTCAATTTGGTAATAAAAACTATAAATTCAATCATCTGTTTACAAAAGAGATGGAAAAATATTTTCAATACATCACGAAGTGATGAAAACCGTTGATACTTCAATGTTTATAGAGGGAGTTTAGTTGAATAAGTTATATTAGTATAAATGTGGTAAAGTATAGTAAAATCGAAAAAAACAATAACTCAAACGTATTTTGTTTAACTTCCTCTATTGGACCAAGTGCGTTACATTTTAGGGGGTTTTTAAATGGAGAAAATCTTAGTGAAAACAGGGATATATTCATTTGTTGTTACTTTCTTCATATTAGTCGCTTTTATGCAAATAGAAGAAAGCACAACTGATGTAGAGGGGATGACTTCATTTGTTGTAACACCTTATCCAGAGTTTTTCTTTCATATTTTTAGATATTCTATAATCACTTCAATCATTGCAGTTATACTTGTATGTGTTTATATACTATCAAATAAGAAAAAATAGTAACAAACTCAACAGGTGTATTTTACTTTATATGAATGTGAAGAAATGTACTTAAAGAAATGGGTTCTTAGTACAAGATCGTTAGAGCTGTCCAGAACAGCTCTTTTTTCTTATTCAACTAAAGGGGCAGAATTGTTGAATTAGAATGTCTATACAATCTTGTTTTTTTGTTGTTAGTACAAATACAGACTACTATTTTTAGTATTATGAATCGAGGTGGAAATGAAAATGGTTGAAAAAACTCCAACAAACAGTAATTCGGTAATTTCCTTAACTCTTGGTGTTCTTTCAATTCTAATACCATACATCGGGTTGATTCTTGGTGTTATAGGAGTTGTATTTTCAAGAAAAGCGACAAAAGAAATTTTAAAAACAAATCAAGGTGGCGGTGGCTTAGCTACTTCTGGTTTAATTTGTAGCGTGGTCGGGATTATCATTCAAATATTTGCGGTAATGGGTATTATCGCTTTCTATTCTCTAACTAATCTAGGTTAGTATTTCAGGTTTTTATTTCACTAACGGAGGCTTTACTTGAAGATCATTGAACTGTTCAGACAGCTCTTTTCTTATTCAACTAATGGGGCAGGTTAGTTGAAGAGTATTGTTTAACTTGTGTTCAACAATCGGGCCATATTGTTATATAACCATCTGAATAAACAAGCAGATTAGTCTGAAGATAAAGGGGATTTATATGAATACAAAACGTAAAAGGAAGGTCTGGGGGATAGGCTCAGGAGTATTTATTGTACTTGTTATAGCTTTCATATCTTGGTATTATCCATTATCGCTTTTTAGCATCCATCAAAGCTTTACATATCATCCTGGTTCGGAAACCCATAATGGCAAAACCTACGAAGAAGAGATTGGCGAGTTTAAAGCTGCCTATGAGAAGGATCTAAAAAAGGATTTAGAAAGTGATAATTACAATCCTACGGTAAATCGAACTCAATTTATTCTTCCGATTTTTGAACAAGAATGGCTGATCGGCACGGACTCCAAAACAATTGATAAAGATAAACTGGATAGAATGCTTTTCGATGTACAACAGGCAAGAAATACCCTGTTAGACCTTGTTTCTGAAGGAGATTATTCCAGAGAAGAAAGAGTATACATGGTTGACAGCATAAATAATTTCCTTGATTTGGAAGAAAGTATTAGATTTATAAGAAACGGAAAATATTTTTCGAGAAGTGATTTGCAAAGGTTGTTAGGTAATTTACAAGGAGATTTCTGGGCAGGTTTTGATTACTATACCACCGTTTTTTATGATATATCTCATAAATAAAAGTTTGAAGCAATCGGGCGCGATTGTTTAATAAGCGTCGCTGTTCTAATTCAACTAACGGGGCAGGTTAGTTGCAAGAACTGGTATAATTTAGAGAAAAGTAGAGTGTAGAGGTGAATTATGAGTTTCCTTATATTAGCAATCTTATTAATATTTTTATTTAACTTCACAAAAATGAGAAATCAAAATCAAACAATAATTAAACAGAATGAAAGGGTTATCTCTCTGTTGGAAGAGATTAAAAATAAAAAAGCGTAGTTCTTAACCTAACAGATGCAATAAGGGAGTTGCTTTGGCACATATTTGTTTTATGGAACTAAAGGGAGATTGTGAAGGTTTGTACTTAAACTAACGGGGGCTTTAGTTAAACAAGACCCCATTTCGATGGTCTATTTTTATGTCCAAAACATCAAGTAGATTTCGGCGATCCAGTGTGAAATGTTACACTTAAACTAACGCGGGTTAATAAAAAAACGAGGTATAGATATATGAGTTAATTTCATAATTCTGAGCTCAGTCATATCAACGTCTTTCAGACAATAAAAAACAGGCACCTCCCCAAATTCGGTATAATGGTAGCGACTAAACAACCTAGACCGATTGGAGCGAATGCCTTATGACTATTGTAAAGCAGATTAGCCTTTTTGACATCCATGAATTATATGAAATGGAACCAATCCATCGATTTGATGCCATTTTTTCGACATTTGATATACAACCACTCTTTCACTTGTTCTCAAAGAAGGCGATGAAAGGGGCTCCTCGTGAGTTAAATTACGGTGCGATGATCCAGTCACTCATTGCACGTATTGTGGGGCGTATACCGACCATTAAAGATTTGGTTAATCGTTTAAAAATGGATCCTTTCCTTCGCCTTGCTTGTGGTTTTCTGCATTCAGATATTGTGCCGTCTGAAGCTGCGTATTCACGCATGATTCATGTGATTAGTCAGTCCGATATACTGGGTAAAATGCAAGATCAACTCATTCAACTCGCGATGGTAGAAGGTTTCCTAGACGATAAAAACATCGCCATTGATGCGACGCATTTTGAAGCACGTGACGCACAGAAACCTTCACCGAAAAAAGAGAAGTTAGCGCCTAAAAAGCGCGGACGTAAATCAAAAGAAGAACAGGAACAATGGCTTCAAGAAAAACTACTACAAGAAGCCAATTTAACTCTCTACCAAAAAGAAATCAAAGCACAATTAAATGAAACCACAGCAACACTCTGGCAAGAAGCACCTATTACGCCTATGTGGGGTATAAAAAGGAATAGCGAAGGTGAAAACCTTGCCTGGTATGGTTTCAAAGCACATCTCGCTGTTTCTACCAAAAGCCAATATATTATTTGTGGCTTAATGACTTCAGCGAATTTAAATGATAGTAAAGCGGCCATTCCATTACTTAAAAAGGTACAAACGCTTTTTCCTCACCATTTTTCCAGCGGCATTTTTGATGCAGGATATGACTATGCGCCAATTTATGAACAGCTACAGGCCCTCAAGTTGCAGGCAGTCATTCCATACAATGTTCGCAATGAAGGTGAATATGTCGAATATGTCGGCTTCGATGGACATTTCGCACCGACATGTGTACGCGAACATAGTTATCGTTACGATAGTTATGATAAGCAGTATGAAACGCTCAAATACACACAGCCAAAAGAATGTATAACTTGCCCATTGCAACATGAATCGCTCTGTCAAAAGGTCTTTAAAATTAAATGTGAGACCGATTTGCGGAAATATACAAACCCAGCACGTGGTTCAGAAAAGTGGATAAAACTTTACAAAGAGCGCAGTGCAGTTGAACGGACCAACGCTTATTTAAAAGGCTATTTTCAACTGAACAATGTCCGCCATCGATCTGGGAAAAAAGAAAAGTGTCATTTCCAATTGATTACACTGATTTACAACGCGAGCAAATTAGCAGTCCATCGTATCAACAAAGTTTTACGTGAACAACCAAACGTAGCTTAATTTTTAAAAATAAATTTCGTACTATTGTAGTAGTCTATACTCTAAAAAAATACGATTTATGAAATTGATTCAATGGAATAAACATTTTGAAGAGATTGAGAAGCCGAATTTCTTCCGTAAATATGAGTCTTGTCATGATAGATTTTTGGTTGTGTCTAATCAGGAAGAAATTAAGGCGTTTTTCGACAAAAATCGAAAGGGAAAATAGTAAGTACTAGATTCTTATCGTGATAAAAACAACCTGTCACATAACTGAAAATATCAGTATCTGAGACAGGTTGTTTTTGTGATTATTACTGTGTAGGTAAAAAAAGCTACTTGCCAAATACCGTCTTCATTGCAAATCATTCGAAAACCTATGTCTACATTTGGATTATCATAGGAAGGGAAGGATATGAAACCACTATAATCTTCTTCATGCAATTGTCATGTACCTTTTTCAATATTATTAAAAGAATGTGCTTGTAATAATTTACGTTCAGTTCTCATCATTTTCTGTGGCGAGTTTTTGTGATTACTTAAATGTTCTTCCAAAGTTAATATTTGATCTTCTTCTCTGTCAGTATAAAAAGCATATTCTAGTCTTGTGAGATTATCAATCATAGCCCAAAGGTACATCTTCGCAATACTTAGTGGTTGTAAACCCTTTAAATGTTTCTGATTCAAATCGGTCTTGAATGCTTTGTAGTTTTTTTTCTTTTTTCGTTAATGTGAATTGTACTTTAGCATCTTCATAACCTAAAACAATCGCATGAATGTCATTTAACTTTAAGATGATTTTGTCTGCGTATTCTCTGTTATCAGGTAGAACAAAAACCTCATTTTCTTTTAATGTAAATGATTTTAGTGAGTAGTGCAGTTTTTCTTTCGCATTTTGAAGGTCTTCTGAAGTATCTTCAGAGTGGTATAGCTTTTTTAATTCTTCTTCTGTATTCGCACCTTGTACTTGAGGTAGGCCGTAAAAGGTATCTAGCTTTTGTCTACTAATGAATACTTTACCATCTTTTATTTCAACAGTTTCGCCAGGAAGTCCGATGATTCTAGATAAATGGTCCATTTTAAGCGAGGATTTTATTCTTTATATTCACCGATTTATTTTGTGATTGATTAGTCCTATGAACTTCATCGTTTTTCTTTTCTTTAAAATGATCCACGTAATTAAACCTCCGAATGTTGATTGTCTTTGGCTAGTAAGCTTTCTTTCACCAGCCGAACATATAAGATGTTCATTAACCTCTCTTTCTAGTATTGTTTTGTTTTAATAGAAGCTTTCATATTGGTAATTGTTCCAGAAATAAACTTTTATTCAAACGGTTATAACATAACCCCCTTTGTTGTTTTAAAGCGCTAAACATTTTGGTCATTTTTAATAAATATAAGATGACAGAATTATCTATTAAATGTAAAATGGTAATAATTCCATTTAATAGAAAGGGTGTTTGGGGATGAATGTACCATTAGTTTTAACGCATTTCCTTGATCGAGCAGTTGCACTATACGGGGATAAAGCTGCTGTTTTTTGTGAAGGAAGATCCTTTTCATATCGCCAGTTAGAGGGGCGAGTAAACCAGCTTTCTAGAGGATTGAAGTCATTGGGCGTTGAAAAAGGAGATCGGATTGCTTATCTAGCTTCTAATACAGTTGAAATGTTGGAAGGTTTTTATGGCCTATTCCAATTAAGTGCAATAATGGTGCCTCTCAATATCCGATTAAAGCCAGAAGATTATTTATTTATCCTAAATCATAGTGAATCTAAAGTGCTTTTTGTTGATCAAGATTTATACGATTTAATCTTACCAATAAAGGAATCCTTACAGACAGTCGAGCATATTATTGTGCATTATAAGGAAGATGCAACGGATGAAATTGGTTATGATGAGTGGTTAGCATATTTTTCTCCTGAAACATTTAAACGTGCTGAATTGGATGAAAATGATGTCTGCAGTCTGCTTTATACAAGTGGAACTACAGGGGATCCAAAAGGGGTTATACTGACACATCGTAATAATTATATACATGCATTAAGCTCGATGCATCATTTGCGCGTCACGGATGAAGATGTATACTTGCATGTTTTACCGATGTTCCATGTGAATGGCTGGGGAGCGCCGTTTTATTATACAGCGAATGGCGCGACGCATATTTGCTTAAAAAAGGCGACACCTGAAGCGATTTTCCGCGAAATTAAAGAGCAAGGTGTCTCAGTCATTCATATGGCGCCAACTGTACTGAATTCGCTTTTACAATATTATGATGAGCATAAGCCTGTCATTGAGCAAAAGGTACGTATCGTACTTGCAGGTTCTGCACCTCCGCATGCTTTTGTCAAAAAAATAGAACAAGAACTTGGTTGGGAATTTATCCAAGTATACGGAATGACGGAATCTTCACCACTGAGTCTCATTTCTAGAATTCTGCCACAGTTTAAAGATTTATCCGAGGACGAAAAATCTCGTCTAAAAGCCAAAGCAGGCTATCAGATGATTGGGGCTGAAGTAAAAGTAGTTGATGAGTTTGGTGCAGAAGTAGCACATGATGGCAGATCTACTGGTGAAATCATCGTCCGTAGCCATGGAGTCATGAAAGGTTATTGGAAAAATGAGCGAGCGACATTGGAAGCAATCCAAAATGGTTGGCTCCATACAGGTGATGTAGGGACAATAGAAGATAAGGGCTATTTCGAAATTACGGACCGTAAAAAGGATATTATTATTAGCGGAGGTGAGAATATTTCTTCTATTGAGGTAGAAGGCGTGCTGTATGATCATCCCGCTATTTTGGAAGCAGCAGTCATTGCCATTCCTCATGAGAAATGGGGAGAATCACCACATGCTTATATCGTATTACGAGAAAATGAGCAAGTAACAGAACAAGAAATCATTGAATTCTCTCGTTCCAAACTAGCTCATTTTAAATCGATTAAGAGTGTTACATTCACAGACAAATTACCAAAAACGGCATCAGGAAAAATCCGAAAAATCCATTTACGAAATGAACATATAGAGAGCATAAAGGTGTAAGCTCTCCAGACAGCCTCCTAGATTCAGGTTACTAAATTTATGTGGCTGTATTGTCAATGAAAAGTACTCTAATTTGGCGCTATTTAAAGCAAGTATATACTATTTTGATTTGCGAATAATGAAAAAAAGTAAAGAGGTGGTCTAGTTGATCTTGATATTAGCAAGCAGTGTGCTAGCTTTTATACTCATACTTTCTGAATACTTGAAAAGCTCTAAAATCTTCAATGTATTTTATCTTATTTCATTAGTAAGCGTCATCTTTACATTTGTTAGTTTCATTGTCATTGGAGGATTCGAAGCTTTAGGCTATAGCTTTATCTCTTTACTATTCGGGATTGTTGGCGTAGGTGGAATGCTAGTAACTCTATTTAAGAAAAAGCAATTGAATATGTAAAAAAACCTTCACTGAATTTTTATAGTTCAGTGAAGGCTTTTGTGCGTTTGTAAATAATAATTTAGCACCGCCCATATAGATGATGTAACTTGTTAAGGCGAACAGAAAAATGATTGGGGGAGAGGCTGGCATCTTACTGATAAACTGTTTGTTATAATGGGGTAAAAATGGAAAGTTGGTATACCAATGGAACTATCTTATGTAAATACTTTTACAGATCAAGCCTTTAAAGGTAACCCTGCTGCTGTTTGCTTTTTAAATGAAGACAAAGATAGTAGTTGGATGCAAACAGTTGCAAAAGAGATAAATTTACCAACCACAGCCTTTATCAGATTAAGTAATGAGGAATATTATTTACGGTGGTTTAGCCCCTCTACTGAAATCATCATTTGTGGTCACGGTACACTAGCAAGTTCATATTATTTGTGGGAAAAAGGATATGTAGAAAAGGATCAACCTATTGCCTTTCATACACAAAGTGGTGTTCTCAAAGCACAGTATATAGATGATTGGGTTCAAATAGAGTTCTCTTCTATTCTTGAGGAAGCGATAGATGCTCCTGAATTATTGATTAATGCTTTAGGTGTTGAACTTAAATACGTAGGAAAAAACAAACTCGACTATATAGTTGAAGTAGAATCAGAATTTATTGTTAGAGATATAAAGCCAGCTATAGATTTGATTGCCCAATTACCAGTTCGTGGAGTTATTGTGACTAGTCAATCTCATTCAAATGAATTTGACTTTGTATCACGCTTTTTTTCTCCAGCTCAAGGTATAAATGAAGATTATGTAAATGGTTCTTCACATTGTTGTTTAGGCCCGTATTGGAAAAATAAGTTACACAAAAATGAATTTATTGCTTACCAGGCTTCGGATAGAGGGGGTATTTTGAAAGTCAATGTTTTAGATGACAAAGTATTACTTTCAGGAAAAGTAGTAACCATTTTTGAAGGTAAGCTATCAGTTTAAAATGCGTAGTCTTTAAAACAAGATGCGAGTGGTTAAACGCCTCTAAAATGGACACGTGAAAAATAGTGTCTTAAGTACTCTTAAAATGCGTTGTAGAAAGGTAGATGGTGATTGTTGCCAAGTCTTTTCTGACTACGTTTTTTATTGAAGTATTTAATAAATAATGGTGAATATGTGGTGATTCGATTAATAAGCTATACCGCTGGAGGGCATCGACTATATACGATGGAGGATATATGACGCTTAGAGCTAATAACAACTCTTCGTTACCTAGAATTTGGAGTTGATGACATACGTATCCGAAGAGAATTTCTCACGTTATATTTATGACCTAGTAAATCTACCCCTAAGACTAAGGTCTGAGACAACATTGCTTCTCAAGTCCATTTGAAGAAAAGTACATTCCTCTATAATTAAAAGTAACGAATAGAAATATGAGTTCAATTAGAAATTAGGGGGAACAAGAAATGCAGAAAAAGTTGCTGGTAATCGTCTGTCTTTTAATTGTTGGTGTGGTTGGCATTATATATGCTAAAGATTTCTTCTTTGGAACGAATGACACGAAAAAAACGATTGAAGATCTTTCGTTCACGCAGATTGAAGTAGACACAACGAATGCGTCGATCGAAATTCGCCCGTCGAAAGATTCAGTTGCTACAGTCGAGGTTTTAAATCATAAAAAGAGTAAGCGAAAATATACGTTCAATGCAGACGTTAAAGGAGATAGTCTTTCTGTCCAATTAAAAGAAAAATCGAGTGGGTTTATTAATTTCCGTTCTTATCCGTATAAATTAGTCATCTCGGTTCCTGAAAAGGACTATAAAACCATTCAAGTTAAAAGTGATATTGGAAAAATCTTTGTAGAAGACCTGAAGACAGATAATCTCCAATTGGAAACAGATGCTGGAGAAATTAATGTGAAAGATGTAGATGCGATAGCTGTAGATGTAAAAACAGATGTTGGAAAAATCAATCTTGATCACGTCAAAGGGAAAATTGAAGGGACCTCGGATGTAGGGATTATTTCCCTAGTAACGACTCATTTAGATCGTCCGATTGACTTGAAAACGGAGGTCGGAAAGATCATGATTCAAACAGAAAAAGAACCGGCGAATGCGACAATTGAAGTTGAAACGAGTATCAGTTCAATCGATATTTTTGGAGCGAACGATAAAAAGACGGTATTTGGAAAGGGAGAAAATCTGATACGTTTGCAGACAGAATTCGGGAAAATTGTTGTGACCAATTGATGAATGGGATCTGTTCGTCAGCGAAATGAGCTATATACAAGTATCTTCAAACATTACAAAACGTTGAACAAATAAGTTATTTAGGAACTCTATTTCAAAAATTACAAAAGAGAAGCATCGTTTTCGATGCTTCTCTTTTGTTCATTATTTTTGGTACGGATTCCGTTTTAGAATAGAAACTACCCAAAAGCTATCATTAGAGGCAAATGCTTACTATCCAGCATTTTACCCAGTTATAGAAAAAGTCTATGATTACATTGCTTTTAATAAAGTAGATACTGATTTGCCAAATATTATAGACGGACATGGAAATTAAATAGTTATAGATAAACTGTATTCAAAACCTACAGCTTTCCTAAAAGTCGTTGCAAAATGGACTTAGAGAGCAGCCGTTTATCTTTGGGTAAAATAAACATTATGTCTATTAAAATAGTAAATATTGGTATGGTATAGTTATAAATAATTAATATGCCTTTTGGGAAGGGGAATTGCAAATGTTCGTAGCTCATATACGTGAATCAGATTTAAAGGAACAATCTGTTTCTGATCATTTAAGAGAAGTACAATTAATCTCAGAGCAAATTGGTGAGAAGATTGGAATAGCCCATATTACGGGGCTTGCTGGTATGCTGCACGATATGGGTAAATTCAGTGATGCATTCCAAACCTATCTAAGAGAAGCAGTTGCAAATCCGGAGCAACCTCCAAAAAGAGGAAGTGTGGATCACTCTACTGCAGGTGGAAAATTTCTAATGGAAGGATATCATCAACGATATACACTATTAATGGAATGCATAGCAAATGCTATTTATTCTCATCATGGCCAACTAAAAGATATGGTGACAGCTGATGGTACATCTCCTTTTTGGGAAAGAAAGGATTATCGGGATGATTTGGAGTATGAAAAGGTAAAAGAACGCTTTTTTAGAGAAATGTATACTGCCACTTATATGGATGAATATATTGGGAAGGCAGTACAAGAGTTTAATTTATTTATACAAAATTTAGGGAAAAAATACATAGATATCAGTTTCGGAAAAAGTGAAATTCGGGTAACGATGACTTTATTAACAAAATATATTTTTAGTGCATTGCTTGATGCGGATCGCACAAACACTCGTCAATTTGAAGATAATGAACAGGTAGAGAAACCGTATAATGTACGGTCACTTTTTTCGGATTTTGATAAACGATTAGAGGAACATTTACAAAAATTCAAGCAACAAGATTCGCAAAATGAGATTATGTCCTTGCGCCAACGCATGTCTGATATGTGTGAAGAGAAAGCATTATTGTCGACAGGTATTTATACATTGTCAATTCCAACAGGTGGAGGTAAAACACTTGCTAGTCTTCGTTTTGCCTTGAAGCATGCTTTAGCACATAAAAAAGAACGGATTATATATGTAGTACCATTTACAACGATTATTGAGCAAAATGCGAATGAAGTACGTCGTATTCTTCATGCAGATGATTATGTATTAGAGCACCATAGTAATGTCATTGAACAAGAAAAAAATGATGCTGAATCATTGTCTTATGAAGATTATCAACGTAATAAACGCTTGAAAATAGCAAAGGACAATTGGGATGCTCCAATTATTTTTACAACTATGGTTCAATTTTTAGATACATTTTATCAGGGGAAATCCCGCAATACACGGCGTTTACATAATTTATCTAATAGCATAGTTATTTTTGATGAAGTGCAGTCCGTCCCGATTAAGTGTATTTCTCTTTTTAATGAAGCGCTGAATTTTTTAACAAATGTTGCTAATACAACGGCTATTCTTTGTACTGCCACGCAACCAGCATTAGAGTATGTTCAAAAAAAGATTAAAATTCAAGGGGAGCTTATTGATGATTTACCGACAATAACGAAAGCGTTTAAGCGAACAAATATAGTTAATAAGTTAAAACCAGATGGCTGGCAAACAGTTGAAATTGCTGAATTCGTTAAAGAGAAACTAAGTGAAGTAGATAGTGTCCTCATCATTCTAAATACAAAGACAGTCGTAAAAAAGCTATATCATGAGTTGGAAAATGCGAACGTAAAGATTGTACATCTAAGTACATCGATGTGTGCAGCACATCGAAAAGTGATTTTAGAAGATGTACGAAAAGATTTGAAAAACGGAGAAAAGATTGTATGTGTGAGCACGCAACTTATTGAAGCAGGTGTTGACGTAAGTTTTGAATGTGTGATTAGGTCATTAGCAGGACTGGATTCTATTGCCCAAGCAGCAGGTCGCTGTAATCGACATGGTGAAGTAGCGAGTCGCTATGTATATGTCATTAATCATGCTGAAGAGTATTTGAAAATGCTACAAACAATTGCAGCGGGTGCCGAGAAATCTAAGTATATATTAATAGACATTGAGAAAGACCCTTTATTATTTGAAGGTGAAATATTGTCAGCTGCAGCTATGAGTAATTATTTTCAGAATTTCTATGAAGAGTTTAAATCTTACTTAAATTACCCAACAAAGGTTGGAGTGGATATATATGAAATGCTGTTTGGTGAAAATATAGACTTTGTTGAAGAGTACGGGAATGCGCCTTTTTGGATGCACTCAAGTTTTGAAACGGCGGCTAAATACTTTAATGTCATCGACTCCAAGACACATGCTGTGCTCGTGCCATATGGAGAGGGGAAAGAGATGATTGCAGAAATTGAGAGTAGTCGTATTATTCAAGATTTGTCTCAATTTATCAGAAAAGCTCAGCAGTACACAGTTAATGTATTTGATCAAGACTTACGAACTCTTATTAACAATAGTCAACTGGAGAAAGTTGATTTTGGATATGCATCAATCTATATCGCAAAAGAAGGTGCATATGACGAGCAGTATGGTATGAATTATGAAGGTGAAGCAAAGTTAGGGATGTTGATGATATAAAAATAGCAGGCGACTGAAAATATTTTTCTAGTCGCCTGCTATCCTTAATAACAATCATGTAGTATATTTTTCAATCCACGCTATATAAGCGACAAATTTATACTATCATTTTTCTAGGTAACAATGAAGCTTTCATATATTACATAATTGAATTGACTATTTAAATGGGATATATTACAATATCTTTATCGGTTAATTCTGACTAATGTTATTAAGGAGAGAAATTATGAAAAAAATAAGGAATCAGATTGAATTCATTGTGTACGGTGACTATGCCTTGTTCACTGATCCGCTCATGAAGCTTGGTGGGGAAAAGCTTACAACTCAAATTCCTAGCTATGGTGCTTTAAAAGGTATTGTCGAATCTATTTACTGGAAACCTTCCATAATTTGGGTTATAGACGAAATTCGTGTTATGAATCAGATCCGTATGGAGTCAAAAGGAATTCGTCCAATTGATTTTGGTGGTGGTAATACGCTCGCGAACTATACGTATTTACGTGATGTAGCATATCAAGTTCGTGCGCATTTCGTGTTCAATGAGCAACGCAAAGATCTGGAAGCGGACTTCAATGAATTTAAGCATCATAATATCGCAAAACGATGTGTAAATGCTGGTGGACGAAGAGATATTTTTTTAGGTACCCGCGAGTGTCAGGCCTATGTAGAGCCTTGTGTTTTTGGTGAAGGAATAGGTCATTACGATGAAGTTGGTGAGCTGCATTTTGGGACAATGTTTCACGGTATAAGTTATCCAGATGAGACAGGTCATGGAGTAATGGCAACGAGATTATGGCAACCTGTTATGAAAAATGGTGTGATTCACTTTGTTCATCCTGAAGAATGCACACTTGTACGTCCAATTCGCAAAATGGAAACAAAGAATTTTCAGCTTAATGAAAATATGCAATCCGTGGAGGAATTGTATGAAGAAATTTTCCAAGGGGGAGGTGACTAAATGAGCTATTTACGAGCGTTATATGAAACGTATGAAAATAATCTTGATAAAGCTGGAGAAATTGAACCCAAAATAACCCGAGACGGTAAAAAAATGATTGAGTATACACTATTACCGATTTCTCATACAACACAAACTGCTCATATAGAAGTGACTGTTGATATGAACGGAGATTTATTTGAAGCAAAAGTACTTGATAAAGTAAGTGTTATTTTACCATTTACCGAGGAATCCGGTTCTCGAGCTGGGAAAAATTATGTGCCTCATATGTTGCATGACAAGTTAATGTTTGTTGCAGGTGATTTTGTCCAATATACAGGACAAGAAGATAAAAAAGAAGGTTATCAGAAATACATTAAACAACTTCAAGCATGGTGTGAGTCACCTTATAATCATCCTGACATAAATACGATTTATAAATATGTAAAAAAGGGTACGCTTATTCAAGATTTAATATCATCTAAAATTTTGCATATAGATGGACTTGGAAAGCTACTAAAAAAGTGGAGTGTAAAAAGTGAAGAACCAAAACCTGAAATATTTTCTGTTTTAACGGGTGATCAGGAAAGCGCGTTTGTACGTTTTAACGTTCATCACCCTGGAGCAGTTACCGATGATGTATGGAAAAATAAAGATATTTTTAAATCGTATATTGATTTTTATAACACAAAGTTAAAGGATAGTGATATTTGCTATGTAACTGGGGATGTATCACCAATTGTGGAGCGACATCCTAACAAATTACGTAATTCAGGAGATAAGGCCAAGCTTATTTCTGGAAATGACAGTAGTGGATTTACATTTCGTGGGCGTTTTATGAATACAAATGAGGTCGCAAATATTAGCTATGATGTTTCGCAAAAAGCGCATAATGCTTTGAAATGGCTGATTGATAAGCAAGGAAGAACAATTGATGGACGAGTATTTCTTGTATGGGGTTCGAAAAACATTGATGTGCCTCAAGTATCTGAAAATCTAGCTGACTCATCGAATTCTATACTATTAAACTTATTCGAGTTACCAAAAGATAATAAAACTGGAACTAGAAGTGGATTAGCTAATAAATATACGCAGTTACTTTCGGGAATTGGTAAAAATATTGACATCAAATTAGCTGAGGAATCAAAAGTCTATATTCTAACAATAGATGCGGCGACACCTGGTCGCTTAGCTGTTTTAAATTATCGGGATTTAGATATTAATGAGTATTTTGAGCGACTACTTACTTGGCATGATAGTTGTAGCTGGCGTCATATGCGAAAAGTTGAGAATGAATGGAAAGAGTTTTATGGATCCCCATCGTTTTATACAATTGCACATGCGGCTTACGGACCTAGACCAAGCGATAAAGTAGTAAAAGGTGTTATGGAGAGGCTACTACCATGTGTCATGGATGGCCGTCAAATTCCATTAGATATTGTACAAAATGCTATACAACGCGCATCCAATCCACTTGCATTTGAAGGGACTTGGGAATGGCAACAGGCATTAAGTGTAGCGTGTTCAATTGTGAAAAAACAATGTGAAGGGGAGGACTATACCGTGGCTTTAGATAAAACAAATACAGAACGAGATTATCTATATGGGCGCTTGCTAGCAGTAGCAGATGTATTGGAAAGAAATGCTTTAGGGAAAGAAGAAAATCGTCCTACAAATGCAATACGTTATATGAATGCATTTGCACGTAATCCAGAAAGAACTTGGTCTACTATTCAAGCAAATTTGCAACCATATATTATGAAGTTAAGAGAGAAAGGTACTTTCTTTACGAAACTAATTGATGAAATAGGTTCGCAATTTAACTATGAAGAATTCAATAATAAATCATTAAGTGGAAAGTATTTGCTAGGTTTCTACAGTCAACGCCAGGATTTATATACAAAAAAAGATAAAGCAGAAGAAGGGGAGAGAACAATATGACAACATTAGATCACAAAATCGATTTCACAGTTATTTTTTCAGTGCAAAATGCAAATCCGAATGGAGATCCGCTAAATGGAAATCGTCCTCGTCAAAACTTTGATGGCTATGGAGAAGTATCAGATGTGTGCATTAAACGCAAAATCCGTAATCGCATGCAAGATGCTGGTGAAACAATTTTTGTTCAGTCAAACGAGCGTACAACAGATGCTTATAAAAGTTTAAGAGAACGTGCTGATGCAAATGTTGAATTGAAAGAAGTGAGTAAAGGAAAAAATGCAGATCCAGCTATGTATGAAAAAATCGCTTGTGAATCATGGTTCGATGTTCGTGCATTTGGACAAGTATTTGCTTTTAAAGCAGAGTCAAAAGGTCAAGGTGTTTCTGTAGGAGTACGTGGCCCAGTTTCGATTCATCCGGCGATTAGCCTTCAACCCATTAATATTACGAGTCTTCAGATTACTAAAAGTGTGAACTCAGAATCAGGTGACAAAAAAGGGTCTGATACGATGGGTATGAAACACCGTGTAGACTATGGTGTATATAAGTTCTCAGGAAGTATTAATACACAACTAGCAGAAAAAACTGGATTCACAAACGAAGATGCGGAAAAATTAAAAGAAGCTTTAATCACATTATTTGAAAATGACGCTTCTTCTGCACGTCCTGAAGGATCAATTGAGGTCCATAAAGTATACTGGTGGGAGCATAATTCCAAGATTGGTCAATATTCATCAGCTAAAGTACATCGATCTCTTCAAATTGAAGCGAAATCAGAGAATGCTCAATCATTTGAAGACGATTTCGAATTATCATTAAATGAACTTGAAGGTTTAAAGGTAAATGTTTTCGACGGAAAATAATGAAGCTGATTATTTAATGTTGTCTGGCATTCAGCATTTTCGCTTTTGCCAACGTCAATGGGCGCTCATTCATATCGAGCAACAATGGGAAGAAAATGTAAAAACTATTGAAGGCCAGTTTATTCATACGAAAGCAGATCAACCTTTTATTCGTGAAAAACGGGGTAATAAATTAATTGTGAGAGCGTTGCCAGTGCGCTCTCAGTATCTAAATACTAGTGGTATTTGTGATGTCGTTGAATTTGTAAAACATCCAGAAGGTGTGAACTTACAGGGGGAAGATGGTTTATACATACCTATCCCGATAGAATACAAGCGGGGAAAGCCTAAGAAGGGACAAGAAGATGTTGTCCAACTGGTTGCTCAAGCCATGTGTTTGGAAGAAATGTTACTATGTGAAGTGAACGAAGCATATTTGTTTTACGATGAAATTAAACGCCGGGTCCGAGTTGAAATCACTGATGAAATGCGTGCTGAGGTACGATCAATATTTAAGCAGATGCACCATTATTACAATCAACGGTATACGCCAAAAGTAAAAATAGGAAAGTTTTGTGAAAGTTGTTCGCTCAAAAATATTTGTATGCCAGAATCTATGCATCAAGAATCAGTTAGACAGTATATGGAGAGGTATTTATAATGAGAAAACTATTAAATACATTATATATTACGACACCTGATATTTATCTATCTCTTAATGGTGAAAATATTGTTATAACACAAGAGAGTAATCAACTTGGTCGTTTGCCATTACACAATCTTGAGGGTGTTTGTACATTTGGTCATGCAGGGGCAAGTCCAGCGTTAATGCATGCCTGTGCAGAAAGAAATATTTCCTTAACATTCTTGTCCCGATCTGGTCGCTTTTTAGCCCGTGTGATTGGAGAAAGTAAAGGGAATGTGGTGTTAAGGAAAACACAATATCGTATTTCAGATAATGAAATGGAAAGTGCAAAAGTTGCCCGTAACTTTATTTTTGCTAAGGTCTCGAATCAAAAATGGATACTTGAGCGTGTAACACGTGATTATCCAATGCGTGTTGATGTGCCAGTATTCAAAGAGACATCTAAGTATTTGTCTGAAATGATGCGCAAAATATTAAATACAAACGATTTAGACCAACTTAGAGGATTTGAGGGGCAGGCTGCGAGTAGTTATTATAAGCTCTTTAATGAGATGATTTTACAACAAAAGGACGATTTTTATTTTATCACCCGTAATCGACGTCCTCCTACAGATAACGTAAATGCTCTATTATCTTTTTCGTATACATTATTAGCGAATGATGTAGCAGCAGCATTAGAATCTGTGGGTCTAGATGCATACGTTGGTTTTTTACATCGTGATCGCCCTGGCCGCGCTTCACTCGCACTAGATTTAATGGAAGAACTAAGAGGAGTAGTAGCAGACAGATTTGTTCTTTCGCTTATTAATAAAAAAGTAATCCAATCAAAAGACTTTTTGAAAAAAGAAAATGGTGCGGTTTTATTAACCGACGATGCTAGGAAGAAATTCTTGAAAGCGTGGCAAGAACGAAAACAGGAACAGCTCACACACCCTCGCTTAAAAGAAAAAATTACTTGGGGATTAGTACCTTATACGCAAGCCTTATTACTTGCAAGATTTTTAAGAGGAGATTCGGATGAATATCCACCTTTCCTTTGGAAATGAGGTATGTTCTATGTTAGTACTGATTACTTATGATATTAGTACAAAAAATAAAGCTGGAGAAAAAAGGTTACGGAATGTTGCAAAAGTATGTGAAAATCATGGTATTCGCGTTCAAAATTCAGTGTTTGAGTGTGTTGTCAATGCAGCTCAATTCACTCAATTAAAACTTACTTTGAATGAAATTATTAACAAAGAAAAAGATAGCATTCGCTATTATCAGCTTGGTAACAATTATAAATCTAAGGTCGAGCATGTAGGAGCAAAAGAAAGTATTGATGTAGAAGATACATTGATTTTTTAGTGCGAATAGGAAGCTAACATAAAACTTCAAAGGGGTTCGCACCAAAATATAGTCGAGAAATGTATTTTACATCTATTTGTTTTATGTCTAAAGATTTACTGATTAATTTTTTTTAGCAATAAAATGAGTTTTTTGTTATTGAGCACTCATTTTTTGCAGTCGCACTCTACATGAGTGCGTGGATTGAAATAATTGCAACAAGAGTATTGTGAAAAAACTGGCGCGTCGCACTCTACATGAGTGCGTGGATTGAAATTCATCAACTCCAACACTCAGAGAGCTACCAACAGTCGCACTCTACATGAGTGCGTGGATTGAAATATCACTCAATCCCCATTCTGCTTTTTGCTCTTTCGTGTCGCACTCTACATGAGTGCGTGGATTGAAATATCAAATGAGGTAGAGTTTTCAACGGTTTCAACAACGTCGCACTCTACATGAGTGCGTGGATTGAAATCCAATCTCAGGAGCTTGTAGCGATCCAGACGGAAGTCGCACTCTACATGAGTGCGTGGATTGAAATAAACAAGGCTTCTGGTTTTTGCGTCGGATGAAAGTCGCACTCTACATGAGTGCGTGGATTGAAATAATCGAGATACACGCGTTTTAATTTTTGCGTCTGTCGCACTCTACATGAGTGCGTGGATTGAAATCCCAATAAGGAATTTTGTATTAACGCCTTTTGCTGGTCGCACTCTACATGAGTGCGTGGATTGAAATTACTGGATATTATTGCAGTAGAAGACCATGTGGATGTCGCACTCTACATGAGTGCGTGGATTGAAATACGGTCACTAAGCCTAAGTATTATTATAGTAAATGTCGCACTCTACATGAGTGCGTGGATTGAAATTTGTAAAGAATCTTTGAATTCACACGCGCCTCCGTCGCACTCTACATGAGTGCGTGGATTGAAATTTGTCTAGCCTCATAGATAAGTCGTTCAGAAAGGTCGCACTCTACATGAGTGCGTGGATTGAAATGGATGTTTATGTCCATTCTCCAACACCAGGAGTGTCGCACTCTACATGAGTGCGTGGATTGAAATACCGCATCCATAATTTCACGTTGGTAAGGTGCACGTCGCACTCTACATGAGTGCGTGGATTGAAATGTATTTGAAGGCTTTCCATTAACTCGCAGCAACGGTCGCACTCTACATGAGTGCGTGGATTGAAATATATCTTTGATTCGCTTCGTTAGATAATGCGGTGTCGCACTCTACATGAGTGCGTGGATTGAAATCTGAATGGTCATCTTTGATTAAATTACCGTTGTGTCGCACTCTACATGAGTGCGTGGATTGAAATGATGTACGGCTGAACCACGCTTCCAATTGCTTTAAGTCGCACTCTACATGAGTGCGTGGATTGAAATTAAGGATTTAGTATACGATTTAGTACTTATCGTGCCGTCGCACTCTACATGAGTGCGTGGATTGAAATATTACCCTTCTGCGTGTTTACCGTTACAATATCGTCGCACTCTACATGAGTGCGTGGATTGAAATACCTAATCGCTGAGATTTATTTAGGTTAAACGCGTCGCACTCTACATGAGTGCGTGGATTGAAATAACCGAACATCTTTTTGTACGTGCTCCGCATACCGTCGCACTCTACATGAGTGCGTGGATTGAAATGATAGATTGTACCTGCACCTTTAATCCTTCAACATCGTCGCACTCTACATGAGTGCGTGGATTGAAATTCCAGTACCTGAACTAGACCGCCCTCTTGATTTTGGTCGCACTCTACATGAGTGCGTGGATTGAAATTCCAGTACCTGAACTAGACCGCCCTCTTGATTTTGGTCGCACTCTACATGAGTGCGTGGATTGAAATTCCAGTACCTGAACTAGACCGCCCTCTTGATTTTGGTCGCACTCTACATGAGTGCGTGGATTGAAATTCCAGTACCTGAACTAGACCGCCCTCTTGATTTTGGTCGCACTCTACATGAGTGCGTGGATTGAAATTCCAGTACCTGAACTAGACCGCCCTCTTGATTTTGGTCGCACTCTACATGAGTGCGTGGATTGAAATAAGCAGTGCCGATGGAGTACATGACATCCATCGACTGTCGCACTCTACATGAGTGCGTGGATTGAAATTTATAACTGGAGCGGAAATGAATTTTCAAAGCGTCGCACTCTACATGAGTGCGTGGATTGAAATTGTAAACGAAAAATGGTCTTGGGTTATCCCCTTCAGTCGCACTCTACATGAGTGCGTGGATTGAAATTTTCAAACTGGATGTGTATCTTGCCTCGTATTCGTCGCACTCTACATGAGTGCGTGGATTGAAATAAAATAATGCAGATTTAACAAAGACGGGCCTCATGTCGCACTCTACATGAGTGCGTGGATTGAAATAAAGGATCACATCCTTTTTGTTTTTTAAAATCAGTCGCACTCTACATGAGTGCGTGGATTGAAATTAAGGATCACATCCTTTTTGTTTTTTAAAATCAGTCGCACTCTACATGAGTGCGAGGATTGAAATGATGAAGATAAAGTTAAACGTAAAGCACTAGCTGTCGCACTCTACATGAGTGCGTGGATTGAAATTGCAGGGGATGAGGGTGATCCATTAGATTTGGCGTCGCACTCTACATGAGTGCGTGGATTGAAATAGCAGGTGTAATTCCCCAACCTTTACCTTCTCGCGTCGCACTCTACATGAGTGCGTGGATTGAAATATCGACCTCATCTAAGATACCTGCAGCACCTCTAAGTCGCACTCTACATGAGTGCGTGGATTGAAATCACATAGGTTGCATCCAATGGGATGATTGATTCGTCGCACTCTACATGAGTGCGTGGATTGAAATCTTTCTTATAACGTTCATTGTTACGCTGAAAGTTACGTCGCACTCTACATGAGTGCGTGGATTGAAATTGCATTTTCACGGAATTCTTCAGGCAAGTCAGCAATGTCGCACTCTACATGAGTGCGTGGATTGAAATGAATAGTTCGCCGATGTCGTAGTTCGTATGAGAGGTCGCACTCTACATGAGTGCGTGGATTGAAATAACGTGGCCAACAAGGTTTACTTCGGAACCATTTGTCGCACTCTACATGAGTGCGTGGATTGAAATAGGCAATTGGAAGTTACCTTTGTAGTACCACACATAGTCGCACTCTACATGAGTGCGTGGATTGAAATAATGTTTTTTCTTCTGCTGTTTTGCTGTGTTTTTGTCGCACTCTACATGAGTGCGTGGATTGAAATAAAACAGCAATGACAATAATGACCGCAGGCATTTCGTCGCACTCTACATGAGTGCGTGGATTGAAATTGGAACATCTAAAGCTGTTCTTAGATCAGAACGGTCGCACTCTACATGAGTGCGTGGATTGAAATTGTTGGAAGTTCAATCGTTTCAAGCTGTTGTTCAGTCGCACTCTACATGAGTCCATGAATTGAAATAATTAAGTAAAATAATAATTTCTCACGTAGACTTTAGCTCCAATTCCAAAAAATCTGATGATGAAAATAGGTGTTAATTATTCCCACCTTTGTAGAAATCACTTTTCTGCTAGGTGGGTTTATTTTATTCACAACAAAGTTTTTTGATAGATTTGTCTCCCCTTTAAAATAAATCTTCTATATATCTATTAAAAGGGTAAAGGGGACAGGATTATGACTTTCACTTTATTAAACACAGTAGAAACGTATACGAGGTTACAGTCATTTGAGACGATTAGCGAATTAAATGAAGCAGTTAAGGAGCATCGTCAAAAATTCTGTGATGAGCTCACAAAGTCTGCTCTTGCAATTTTAGATATACTAGCACGTTACGCATGCAAATATATTGGTGTTTGTTATTTATCCAAAGCGAAAATCGCTGAAATGCTAGAAGTAAATATTCGGACAGTTCGCCGTGCTTGTAATACATTGGAAACGCTTGGAATTATAAAGCAGTACGCGTTAAAAAGGCATAACGGTGACTGTAGACAATCGTCTAATGCCATCGTCATTCAGGCTTCAAAAGGGAATGTCCTACCGCAATGTCCGCCCAAAGAAACTCTTGCAAAAACTAGCCATATTAAAAATACATATGATACAGGAAAACGCGAAACAGAACATCAAGCAGATGTAGTAATCTCTTTAAAAGAGGGCCTAGTAACAAAATTACCAGGTGCAATAAAAGCGATCGCACCGTTTTTCCAAATGGACGAGCTTTACCGTATCACGGGTACAATTTACAAAGCAAAAGCAGCTGTAGACAGAAATGTTTCGCTTGAAGCGCATGAAGAATTATATCGAAATACTTTACTATCCATTGTTCATGCATTGAAGCTAGGAAAGATCCAGCACTTACATGGGGCGATTTATACGGCAGTAAAGCGAGTTACAAGGAGTATTGAAATGAAGGCACTAGCAACAGTCGTTTGGTGTAATTAATATTACTGAAGGGCCAATACAGATATCCACGTTTTTGTACTGTCTATAATGTATAGATTGGTACAATTAGCAAAGGATCATGTGCTAGGTTTTTACTATCAAATCCTTGATAGGTTACGCAAATCCTAACGTTATCTTTATATTGTAGAAATGAAAACAAAATGGTATTGTTTTTATATTCTGAAAAATAAGGTGCGTCGTTTGAGTGATGTGGATTCACTGTTTAAAATATTTTGTAGAGGGTGTATGTCAATGCCGGTAGTAGCAATTAATATGATGAATGCTTTTACGATCGAAAAATTACGAGATAACGCAATTTCAAATGAACAAATAATTGAGGGTCTAGAAAAACAAGAAATGGAAAACTGGAAAGAGATTGATGCTACACTTAACTTCGATGATTTAGTAGCTTTATATCAAAATGATAGAAACGCCCTGGAAAGTGCATTAATGGATGGCTACTCAGTAAAATTTTTAACTTTTAATGGGTTGAAGAACTTATTGAAAATGCGTTTACATAAAATAGAAGGGGAAGATTTTCAAATTTGCGATACAGGATTAACGCATCTAAGTCTTTCATCTGGAGAGCTAGCTATTCTTCAGCAAATGCTCTCTATCAATTGGAGTATAGAGGGAAATACGAATGATCCAACAATCAATGTATTATTAAAATAAAGGTTATCGATTGAGAATGAACTGTCTCATAGTTGGAAGATACATAAGGAGCTGATCTTGAAATTGAATATGAAAAAAGTATTTATTGCTAGCTCAATGATTGGGCTACTTTTTGCAATTGGATTTGCTGGATTGACACAGACGGTTTCGGCTCAAGCTTCAATAGCTAAAAAATCACTAAACAAAACTTTAAAAGCAACAGCATCTGTGAAAATGAGAAAAGGCATCGGCACGAACTATAAAAAGATCACAACCGTTGAAAAAGGGATATTTGTTCAGGCAAGTAAGTACTCAAAAGGCTGGTATAAAGTGAGTGTTAACGGTAAAACAGGGTGGATCTCTGGTAAATATTTAACAGCAGCACCTGCTAACTTTAAGGAGGCTGGACTTGTTGAGGTATCCGAAAAAGATGGCTTTATCATTGACTTAAAATATGCCACAAAGAAAAACTTCATGGGCTACGCACTTTACCCAGAAGAAAGTAAAGCATTAGTGACAAAATCTACAGCAGTAAAATTAAAAAAAGCAAATCGACTGGCAAATAAACAAGGGTATAAAATTAAGATATGGGACGTTTATAGACCATTATCTGTACAATGGGAAATGTACAATAAGATACAAAATCACCTTTACGTCGCAAACCCAGCGTTAGATTCCAACCATAGTAAAGGTGTTAGTGTTGACGTGACATTAGTGGATTCAAAAGGGAAAGAGCTAAAAATGCCAACAAAATTTGACTCTTTTTCTGTCAAAGCAGGTCGCTCCTATAAAGGGAATTCTAAAATAACACAAAAAAACATGGACTATTTAACAAAGATTATGACACAATCTGACTTCAAGACGATCAGCTCAGAGTGGTGGCATTACAACGACTTAAGTACATCACACCCGACATTAGATTTACCTACGAAATAAGTAGTAAAGTAGATATGTCTTCCTCAGTTTTTTGGGGAAAATCAAAAATTAAGATAATGTATTTGATGTATCAACACACTTTTTAATCATAGATTTATGGCTGAATTAAGCATTCATATTAGTTCAGTTTTTATTTATGAGGAAAGAGGGTTTATGGAAAATTTAAGGTATATATTATTAAATGAATTTTGTTAATCCACGTAGAATGCATTACTAAGATTATGTTAAAAATGTTTCGCGTTAAATGGAATAAAGTGATTTAAAAAGTAATTTCGTGTAAAAGTGTATAATATTAACTATACATATGTTAACCTTTTTTTATTAACAGTTTACAGAGAGGTTTGAGTACAATTCTTAAATTTAAATCAATAAAAGCACAGTTAGTATTTTCTATTTTTCTATCAATATTGACGGGGTATCTAATTTTTGGGGTTTTTAAACGTTTTAAAGGTGAATTAGATTTGGGTAATACAATCTTTGTCGTTTGTTTCTTTTTTGTATTTTTTAATACAGGAACAGTATATCAAAAGTATTTAATCAAGAAAAATGAAGGTAATTAAATTGAATATTTCCCTGCATATGGTTAATTTTTTTGTATTTATTTTTAGCAGGGTATTTTTTGGGGCTATGTAATCCTAGAATTGATTAATTTATTATGATTTTCACTCCCGAACATTCGTTAAGTTCAGTACTAAAAATAAGATAATCCATGAGAATTGAATTGATACCATATTCTCTATTAATAAGAAGATAGCGCTTCCCAATGGCAAAGTTAATTGAACTATTGTGTAGAAAATACTAGTTGGAAGAGGTGATCTAAATGACTGGTAATATTCTAATAAAAAATTTGACATTTAAATATTTATCGATGCTCCAACCAATTTTTAATAATGTAAACATAAATATTAATGAAAATTGGAAGTTAGGGCTTGTTGGCAGGAATGGTCGAGGAAAAACAACCTTTTTAAAAATTCTTTTAAATAAACTAGAGTATGAAGGAACGATAGACTCAACATTAGATTATAAATATTTTCCCGTATATCCGAATAGTGATGAAGATTTGACCGCGTTAGAAGTGTTACAAAAACAAAATCCGTATATTGATAGTTGGCAAATTGAACGTGAGTTAACGTATATAGACTTGCCTCATGACATATTAGATAAAAAATTTAATGTGTTGAGTGGTGGTGAGCAGACAAAGTTGTTACTGATTGAGCTATTTTTGAATGAAAATGCCTTTCCTTTAATTGATGAACCAACCAATAATTTAGATTTGCATGGTCGAAAAATCGTTGGTCGATATTTAAATAATAAAAGAGGGTTTATTGTTATCAGCCATGACGAAGCCTTTTTAAATCAATTTGTGGATCATGTCTTAGCAATCAATAAGGAATCGATTGACCTTATTAGTGGAAATATCGATACGTGGAAATATGAAAAAGAAAATGCAGACATGTTTTCGGAAGAAAATAATGCCAAGCTAAAGGCTGAAATTAAAAGACTGAATGATGTCTCAAGTCGGGTGAAAAGTTGGGGCAACAAAAGGGAAAACAGTACGAAAGATGCTGCAGGAAGGCGCTTAGCTGCGAAACAAATGAAGCGAGCGAAAGCCATTAAAAAAAGAACGGAAGAAATGATTGAAAAAAAGGAAAGCTTGATTCATAATATCGAAAATGTGTCAGAACTAAAAATGATTGTAGAACAGCCAAGAAGACAAGTTTTGTTCTTTCGAGATTTTTCCATTTTGAGAGATGGTATGCCACTCTTTGCGCCAATCACTATAGATGTATATCCTTCTGATAGATTCTTTATTGAAGGGAAAAATGGAGTCGGTAAATCTACTCTATTAAATTTTATACTCGGAAGAGAGCAGCTAGAAACAATTGGTGAATATCGAATAAATCTACCTGAACATCTATCGATACTGAGTCAAAAAAAACAAGAGGATTTAGATTATTCCTCATTTATAAAGCGATTAACTACGAAAGAAGAAAAAGAGGAATTTTGGCATCTGTTATATCAATTAGGTATCCAGCGATCTAGTTTTTCAGATAAATCAAGTGAAAATTGGAGCTATGGAGAACAGAAAAAAGTATTTTTAGCGAATGCATTATTAGGAAAAAACGAGTTATTTATTTGGGATGAAGTGACCAATTACTTAGACATTATGATAATTAATCAGCTGATAGATGCTATCAAGAAATATCAACCAACAATGATAGGCGTTGATCATAACGAATATTACGTTAATGCCATTGCTAATAAAAAGATAGAATTAACACCATTTTTTTAATAATTCATTCTAATTTTCAATTTTATAAATTAGTTGAAAAAAGCAATACTATGGAGAGTGGCAGATAAGTGGAACGGAGATTTCCTTAAATGGGTTTTTAGAAATAAATAATGAATAGGCAGGATATGCTTTGAATGTATATAGTGATAAACCATTAGAGATGCCAGATCGCATAACCCCAAACTCCATTCGTTTTTTTTGTTTTTTAAATTTAGTAGTGTACATTTTTTATTTTGAAGAGAAAAGTGCATAGATCTATTAAAAGGTTAAACATATAGCTTTTCCATCTGAACTTAAACGGGCTATTTTAGACGGAATGCGTAATAATAACTAATTTCATAGATGGTTTGTTGCTGTATGTACGTGGGGGAAAGATTTGAATTTGGATTGCTAAATAATGTAAAAAAATAGGCTTGATTCTACCTAAAATAGAACCGAGCCTATTTTATTTTTCGTAAAAATCAACATTAAAATTTAACAGATCATTAGAAAAACCACAGTTAAGTAGTGAGAGTCCTTACTTATAAACTAAGTTAAATTGTGCCTGATTCTAGTACTAAACCAGGAAAATTTATGCTTTAATACCCTCGTAAATCCAATTAATATTCCACCTATAATAAACTACTTCATCTTATCTACAGCAATTTTTTTCATCATATCTAGCACCAGCTTCGTTGAGTCAGTATCTTCTAATGCTAAATCCTCTTGTTCTTCATGAGCGATTTCTTTTAAAATATTGATTTCATTATTAAGACTTTCCATTTTACGATCTAGTTCTGCTGCTGTAAAAGCGGCCTCTCTTAATTCATTTGTTAGGTGTTCGGGAACTTGTTTGTTGTATTTATAATAGATTTTATGTTCCAAGCTTGCCCAGAAGTCCATTGCAATCGTACGGATTTGCATTTCTACATATACATGCTCTTTACGATCCGTCATATAGACGGGGATTTTCAAAATAACATGTAGACTTTGATAACCGTTTGGCTTGGGATACTGAATATAATCTTTTACCTCGATTACTTCAATATCTGATTGCGATTGGATCATTTCACTAATTAGGTAAATATCAGAAACAAAGGAGCAGGTTATGCGAATACCCGCAATATCTTTTATATCTTCTCGTATTGCATCCATTGTTAAGGGGATATTCTTTTTACTTACTTTCTTCAAAATGCTCTCTGGTGATTTCATTCGTGTATTGACATGTTCAATTGGGTTATATTCATGAATTAGTCGAAACTCTTCCTTTAAAATCCGAACCTTTGTCCCAATCTCATCTAACGCAAATTTATATGCCATCATAAAGCGAGTTAATTCTACGCGAATTTCTTTCATGTTCTCACGATCAAATGATTTTACCTCAGTCAACTTAACATCTACACCTTTCAAAATACTTCACTACGTTCATACAATTCATTTTCTCAAATCTTGCAAATAATTTCACGTGAAATGTGTATTTTTTTTTGATTGTAAATGAGCTACCACACCTAAGTTGGCTCAAAATGCCCAATCTGATGCTATAATTAAGTCATCTGGATGACACGAAATGAGGAACATATATGTATAAGACTATTGGAATACTTGCCCATGTAGACGCTGGCAAGACGACATTTTCTGAGCAGCTACTTTATCATACGAATAGTATCCGCCAAAGGGGACGGGTCGATCACAAGGATGCCTTTTTAGACAATCACGCCATCGAGCGGGAGCGTGGCATTACGGTTTTTGCCGAACAAGGTATGATTACATACAACAACAGTACATACACAATTATTGATACACCAGGGCATGTCGATTTCTCACCTGAAATGGAAAGAGCTATTCAAGTGATGGATTATGCCATTTTGATCATTAGTGCAGTTGACGGCGTGGAAGGGCATACGGAAACGGTGTGGCAATTATTGCGTAAACACAAAATTCCTACTTTTTTCTTTCTAAATAAAACAGATCGTGAAGGCGTCAATATCCAAACTACTTTGAATGAAATCCGAACAAATCTAACAGAAGATGTGTGTGATATAACAAATGCCTTGCATGATGGATTGATGCAAGAGGAGCTCATTGAATTTATTGCGGAGCGGGATGAAGGTCTTTTAGAGCAGTATATGGCGTCAGGTTATAACAAAGAGATTTGGTTAGAGTCATTCAAAAAAAGTATCTCAAAAAATGAGATCTTCCCATGTGCAAGCGGCTCTGCATTAAAAGATCTCGGTGTCTTTGCATTTTTCGAAAAGCTAGATCAATTTACTGAAACAATTTACGAAGATAACAGTGATTTTGCGGCACGCGTTTATAAAATTCGTCATGACGATAACGATCAGCGAGTCACTTTTATGAAGTGTTTGAGTGGTTCTTTGCAAGTACGTGATGAAGTGGACTACGGAGACATTACCGAAAAGATTACACAAATTCGTTTGTATAATGGCAATAAATTCACAACCGTCAATCAAGTTCAAGCTGGAGAACTTTTCGCAGTCACTGGTTTAAGTGGTGCAGCTATAGGAGATGGTCTTGGTGTACTTCGAGAAAAAGCAATGTTTGAACTTATTCCAACTTTAAAATCCAAAGTGATTTTCGATGCTAAAATCCATGTAAAGGAAATGCTACGCTGCTTTAAAATTTTGGACGCGGAAGACCCGTCATTACACGTCTTTTGGGATGAGCATGTGCAGGAAATTCATGTACATGTGATGGGAGTAATTCAGCTAGAAGTGCTGGAGCAGATTGTCCAGGAGCGTTTTGCATTTCATGTTACATTTGGCGAACCAAAGATTTTGTATAAAGAAACAATTGCTTTATCCGTAACTGGGTACGGTCATTTCGAGCCACTGAGACATTATGCAGAAGTACATCTTCAAATCGAACCGGCAAAGAGGGGTTCTGGCATTACATTTGAAAACAAATGCCACGCGGACCATTTATCTGTCGGTAATCAAAACCTAATACGTCATCATATATTTGATCGTAATCATCACGGGTTACTCACGGGTTCAACAGTGACCGATGTGAAAATTGCGCTACTAACAGGTCGAGCAAATAACGAGCATACTTCTGGTGGAGATTTTAGAGAAGCAACTCACCGGGCGTTACGACAAGGATTAGAGCAGGCTGATAATATACTACTCGAGCCATATTATGATTTTAAAATTAAAGTGGATTTGGACCATATTGGTCGGGTCATGTCTGATGTTAAGCAGGCTTATGGGCAGTTCACTCCACCAGAAAACGTAGGAGATAAGGTGATTATTAAAGGACGCGTACCAGTTGCCACTTTTATGAACTACAGTACAACTTTCGCGGCTTTCACAAATGGCAAAGGCGCATTAACTTTAAACTTTGGTGGCTACGATGTTTGTCATAATCCCGAACAAGTAATGGAAGAAGTCGGCTATGACAAAAATGCAGATCCCGAATACACATCTACATCCATTTTTTGTGCGAAAGGGAAGGGGTATTCTGTCCCTTGGGAAGAAGCTGAGGCTGCGATGCATTGTTTGTAGAGTGTTAAGAGGATGTTCATTTTTGAGGTGACCATATACGGAGAAACAGTGATAATGGCAGTGGGTTTCAAAAAAGAAATCCTGCTGCTTTTGATATATTTTATTATGTAAGATATGTTAAGGTATTCATATGTAATTTAATGTGATTGATGAGACGATACAGCTGAAGTAGGGATTCTTGTTCTAGTTTTTATTTTAACTTTAATCCTTCTTGATGAGGGAAAGTGGGCTATGGAATTGAACTTATTAAATAGATTGATAGAACAAGCTAAAAATCCAAGTGGAATTATAGGCTCACTTATGTTGAGAATTATGAATTCCGCACATACTGGCATGAATAAATGGGCTTTAGCGAATATAAAAATGAAACATGAAGCAGTAATTTTGGACATAGGTTGTGGCGGGGGTAAAACAATACAATTATTGTCCAAAATGAATACATACGGAAAAATATACGGTATAGATTATTCTGAACAGGCTGTAAAAGACTCAATTAGAGCAAATCAACAAGATATAGTAGCGGGAAAAGTTAATATCCGTCAAGCAAGTGTTACTGACATCCCGTTTCCAGATCATACATTTGATATCATTACCGCCTTTCAAACGCATTACTTCTGGGCAGATTTAGAAAATGGGGTAAAAGAGGTTTTTAGAGTATTAAAACAAGATGGAAAATTTTTAATTATTGCAGAGATTTACAAAATCAATTATCATATGAAATCTTATAAAACTAACGAAGAATTGGAGCGATTATTTCCGAAAATGGGTTTTAATTCTATAAAGTTTTATGAGAATAAAAATAAAAAGTGGATTTGTGTTGAGGGGATTAAGACTATATAAAATGACTTCTAAAAAACGACCTTTATATAGAAGAATAAGTATTAAATGGCTTAGAGAATATTCTAAGTCATTTTTTTGTGAATTGTCTTATGGATCTATTAGTTAAAATGTTTCGATTTAACCTGTGGTTGGCAATAGTACATCCCACAAATAATCCCGCTAAGAAAATACCTTCCTTTTTTATTTTAAATGATTCTTTTTTCACGTTCACTCGTCTATAGCATTGAAAGGAGGAATCGTGCATGAGACAGCGACTATTTGAACAGTACTATGAGCAATATAGTGATGCTATTTATAAATACATATTTTTACTCGTAGGCCATAAAGAAACTGCGGAGGATTTGACGCAAGAAACATTCTATCGTGGCTTTAAGCATTATGCAAAGTTTCAAGAACAGGCCCAGATCCAAACTTGGCTGAGAAAAATCGCTAGAAATATCGTCTATGATTATTATCGAAGGAAGAGAATTATTCGTTTTATCCCTTTTGTAGCACAGTATGAGCCACCAGATATGTCACCCATTCCTAGCGAAATAGTTGAAAAGGGTGAGAAAATAGCTTCTCTTTACAAGGCGCTCTCTCAGCTCAAGTTGGAATATAGAGAAGCGCTTATTTTACGTAAAATGGAAGGTCTTTCAATTAAGGAAACGGCACAAATACTAGGTTGGTCTGAAGCTAAGGTGAAAAATAATACAGCAAGAGCGATACAAGCATTGAAGAAAATCGTAGGGAAAGAGGTGATGTTGGATGACGAAGGATTTAGAGCATTCACTAAGTGAAGTATATGATGTAAAGCGAGATCCCGAACTGAAAAGAGCGTCTAAGGAGCAACTTTCAAAAAGGATGAGCCAGGCGAAGAAGTTGAAGTCGAGAGCTAAATGGCACCCACTTTTTGCGGTCATAACTCTATGCACGATGCTATTCTTTTTAATTTTAACATTACCTACAGGAGATAATGATGAAAAGGCTATTCATACAAGTGCGACAGTATCCGTCCTTGTTGATGAACGTCCTTGGATTCAAAATGTATTAGTAGCAGAAACACGTTCTGAGCATTATTTTGCAGCACGTAATCCATCGTTATATATAGGTGTATTAGACTTTGATTGGGGTTCCGATTTAGATTGGCCAAAAAGTTTGGAAATTGCAATGCAAGAAGCAAGGCCAGTCAGTCGGGCTAAATGGAATCATGAACAAACGGACATACGAGATATTAAAATTGAGTATTATGCGAAGAACCAGATTAATGAATTGCGGTTGAAAGTATTTTATATAGATCAGACAAATTTAGTTTATATGAAGGGTATGGATTCAGGTCAATGGTATGAAGTACGAGGCGAATCGGCTGAAAATTTGCAAATGTATCGAGCCATTAGAACGGTTGATGATATTGTTCCAATATTGTTCTTTTTAGGGATGGGAAGTATGATGCTTGCCTATCTTATAGGTCTTCTTATTAGGGATAAAAATCCGATTCTAAAAAGAACAAAGCGCTTTATTAACAATCGTCATAAAGTAATTACGCTTAGCGTAAGATTCCTTGTCATAGGAATTGTTTTAAGTAATCTTTATTTACTAGGGGTTGTGAATATAACAGTCGCGTTCCTACTCGTGACAATAATGTTTATGTATCCATTATACATGGAGCTACGCTATCGTAAAGAGATGAAATGTCATTATATTGTTATTACACAATATATCATCGCATGTTTATATGTTGCAGTCATCTGTTTGTTAATATAAATAGGAAGAAAGATTGGAGCGATACTTTTTGATTCCCACCTCATTTGGGACAATTAAAGTGCTTTTGGGTAAGAGGAAGATTGTCTGCGCGTTTTGGCATCGCATGAATGAACGATGTAAATAATAGTCACACTTGGTATGTAGCAGATCCGAATTTAATATAAACTAAAAGGAGAATAATTATGGAAACCTGGCCAAAAGGTATCGCAAAGCCTGCAGTTCGTGCACTTAACAGCGTAGGAATTACTACAATAGAGCAGCTAATAACAATTGATGAAAAAACATTAAAATCACTTCATGGAATGGGTCCAAAAGCAATCGATGTTTTGAAAATGGCACTTCATGAAAAAGGGTTACAATTTAAAGCTAGTGATAGTGAATAAAGAATAAATACCGACTTAGGATGGAGTTTCCTAAGTCGGTATTTTTGTGGAATGAAACATTATGTATAAACGAACCATCAGGAACGATTTGAAATCGCACCTAGATGGTTACTGACTGTCGCTTCTTGAGGGTTTATTCAAAGAGGTGTAGGTTTAGTCAATAATCTTAATATGATAATCGTAAATCTCGGCAGGGAATTCAATGGATAAAAAAGAGATCAATTTACTTTTTAAATCGTGAGGAATGTTGAAATGGATGTTACTAATATGCATTTTGCGACCTAAATGAAACAAACTTTCATAAAGCGATTCAGCACTGTGGACAGAATATTGATCGGCTTTTTGTTTGCTGACATGCTTCACCACATAGTCTGAATTTTCTTTGTGAATGCGTAAAGTAATCATAAACCTTCACTTCCTTTATACTTTTTATTTACACCTAAAAGTGGGTGTCTCTCCATTATATACAAAATATTCTGAAATGATATAGCGATAAGGATTGCTAATTGGATTGTTGAGTATGAAATGGTCTTTATTTTTATGCGTAAAACCAATTTAAAACAGAATATTTGTAATATAAACGAGTCGAATCTCACCTTGAAAACCAATATTATACAATTATGTAATTCTATTTAACTCTTTTTGAAAATGAAGTATTTATAGACATTTAAATGCAGCAGGAGTTGAAAATTTATTAAATGGAGTACGCCTAGTGGAAGCAGATAAAGCGATACAAGAAATTGAAGGAAATATAAAAAATACGATGCCATCTTAAAGCGAGAAAGTGGCGAGAGTGGAAAAAATAAGAGTCCTGAATTAATGACTAGTTCAAATACAACGCTATGTTAAGCTTCTAATAAACAGAATAAATAGATGCCTATAAAAAGAGGCGAAATTATAAGAAAGGCCGAAGTAGTAGAATATCAGAAAGATTGGGCTCTGTTATTTGAAAAAGAGCAAAAGATTCTACATTGGTAGTACATTAGTTGAAGGTCTTCCAGGGCTTATTTGTAAAAGGAAAACATCATGATTTAAAAATGTATTCCATTTTAAAAGAGGAATCTTAATGGATTCGTGAAGGGACCAAAATTTGATAAAGTAGTATTGGTATTTAGAAGGAATCATCTAATATTGACTTATTTTCAATTTAAATGTAATATGATATCAATTTAATAAAAGAATTCGGTGAAAAAGAGAGTAGTTTACGCAGAAATGGCAAGCGAGTTAGGGATAGTGGAAGCCTAATACATGGTACGTAAATGAACCGCACTTTGGAGAAGCTTTTTGAATTAGTAGTAGAAAAGATCGGGGAGTCACCTCGTTAACAATGGAAAGTGGTCACATATTGTGGCAACTAGAGTGGTACCACGGGAAATTATGCTCTCGTCTCTATTTTAGAGACGGGGGCTTTTTGTATTGGAGGAGGAAAATAATATGGCAGATAAAAAAATGATAGTAGAAACATTATTTGACGCAGTAGACGGACAATTAGCAAAGGCAGATATCGAACGATTTATTGAAAAGCCAAAGCATACACATTTAGGTGACTATGCCTTTCCGTGTTTTGCACTTGCAAAGATTTTCCGCCAATCACCAACTAATATCGCAAAAGAAGTAAGTGAGAAAATGGTAAACTCCATCATTGAGAAGGTAGAAGCAGTTGGTGGGTATGTGAATATTTTTCTGAAGCAATCGGAAATTTCGAAAACGGTTTTATCTAACATAGTGACTTTTCGATCCGCTTATGGACAACAAGAACAGGGAGAAAATCAGACGATCACGATTGATTTTTCATCACCTAATATTGCGAAGCCATTTTCAATGGGACATTTACGCTCGACCGTCATCGGCAATGCTCTTGCAAATATTTCAGAGAAAAATGGCTATGAAGTGGTACGTATCAATCATATAGGTGATTGGGGAACGCAGTTTGGAAAGCTGATTGTGGCTTATCATCTGTGGGGAAAAAAAGAACTTATTGAACAATCTCCAGTGCGGGAATTACTGAAAATATATGTGAAATTTCATGATGAAGCAGAGCGCGATGATACGTTAAATGATCAAGCGCGTGCAGCATTCAAACGGTTAGAGCAGGGTGACGATGAGGCAATGCGATTATGGCACTGGTTTAGAGAAGCGTCGCTAAAAGAGTTTGAGCAAGTATATGCATTGCTAGGTATTCGATTTGATTCATATGCTGGAGAAGCTTTTTATAACGATAAAATGAATCGCATAGTAGATTTGCTAGCTGAAAAGGAACTTCTTGAAGAATCGGATGGGGCGATGGTAGTCAATCTAGAAAACATGCCTCCGTGTTTAATTAAGAAAACAGATGGCACAACACTATATGCAACGCGAGATTTAGCAGCAGCACTCTATAGACATGAAACATATAAATCGGAAAAATCATTTTACGTCGTAGGCAACGAACAATCATTACACTTTAAACAGCTATTTAATGTACTAGAGAAAATAGGCTATGAGTGGGCAAGGGAATTACAGCATATTCCATTTGGCATGATGTTAAAAGACGGTAAGAAAATGTCGACACGTAAAGGGAAAGTCGTACTTTTAGCAGAAGTTTTAGATGAAGCAATTGAATTAGCTGAGAAGAATATTGAAGACAAAAATCCGAAATTGCAGCATAAAGAAGAAATCGCGAAGATTGTTGGCACAGGTGCTGTTATCTTCCACGATTTAAAAAATCATCGGTTGAATGATATTGATTTTTCTCTTGAAGAAATGTTGAATTTTGAAGGGGAAACCGGTCCGTATGTGCAATATACGTATGCGCGGATTTGCTCGCTGTTAAGAAAAGGGCAATACAACGATCAAGAGTGTAAGTTTGAAGGGTTATCAGAAGAAGCATGGCCTGTCATTATTACGCTAAAAGAGTTCCCAGAAGTAGTGACAAAAGCATTTGAACTAGCGGACCCTTCTCAAATTGCTAAGCATTTAATCGAACTTTCAAGAGCGTTTAATAAGTACTACGCTCACACGAGAATATTAGAGGAAGATGCTACAATGCAGGCGAAACTAACATTATGCTCTAGTGTTGCCATCGTACTTAAAGAAGGTTTGCGATTATTAGGGATTCAAGCACCGGAAGAGATGTAGTATTTTTGAGATTAGCTTCTAAAAACGTTTGAGTTTCAAAACCCCACTGAAGGAAATAATGGGCACCAGAAAATCGATGATATTTGTCAAAACGATGATTTAGAACGATAACTTTAATACTAGTAAGAGACATATTCCTTTGCTTACATAAATTGATTTCGGATAGATAAATAAGCTCTTTATCTGAATAGTAGCGATAGCCGGATTGGTTGTTAATCTTCGTTAGGTTTTAACAGATCAATTTTGTCATAATGACTTAATGTTTCGATCTTTCTCTTGCCTGCTAAACCATTTCACCAATAGAATAATAGCTCCAACAAAAGGCATCATGTATTAGTTGAGAATGTCAAAGATGAACAATTTGCAGCAAATAATTGTATTCATGAATGTGTTTGCTATGAGAAATATTTCGACTTAGGACTAAGTACTAATATAAAAGGGGTGTTAATATATGCAGAGCATACAATTGCAAAATGTATTGGAGCAATTCAATTTGAATATCATTACTATAGAAAATGTCCCAAAGTCTTTTAGTTCAGAAGTATATAAGATTGGTTTGACAAACAATGAGAATGTGTACATTAAAATCCCTTTTATAAAAGATAAACTGTTCCGGGAATATACAATTCTAAAAAAGCTCGAATCTGGTTTGCCTGTTCCTCGTGCTTTAGATTATTGGACAGGTGATGAGACTAATAATGGGGCATTACTGCTCACTGAGATTAAAGGCAGTCCTTGTACAAATGAAGTTGACGCCCGACTTGCATATCAAATTGGTCTAAATCATGCAATGCATCATGAAGTGAGCTTTCATAGCTATGGGTATGAAGAACAAAATGGCTTTCAAATTCTTGCGAAAAATGACTGGAGATTATATATAAAAAATCTATTCTATCAATACTTAGATCAATGTGAAGATCTCATAACAAATGAGCTCATTGAAAAAAGTGAAAATCACTTCAGCAAACTATTCACAGCTTTACCACAACCAGATGGTCCTAGTTTAGTACATTTGGATTTTCGACCAGGAAATATATTAATAAATGAAAAGGGCGTTGCTGGTATCATTGACTTTGAAAGTGCAAGAGCAGGTTCTACGGAGATAGATTTCACCAAAATAAATCGTGATATTTGGGGAAGATATCCTGGAACCCGAGATGCTTATATAGCTGGGTATGAGAAGGTCCGTCCAATAATCGATTTAGAAAGAATACTGCCTTTCTATTCATTTTTTGATGCAGTTGGTTCAATTGCATGGTGTAGTAGAAGAGGCATAGAAAAACATAAGGACTTTTTTTATGATAGTGTCTCTATATTAAGAACTGTAGTAAAGTAAATTAAAGATTTCAAGATATATTCTATGCAACTAATATTTAGAAAGTGATTATAAATTTCTGTATTTTCAGTAATTTGACTGAGCTGAAATTCGAACTAATGATGGAATTCGAAATGGGGATTTTCAATTATAGTGAAAGTACTAAATCACTGGGGAGATTTTAGGCTTAACTCCCTAAATATAAGGGGTACACTATAATGAAAAATTTATATAATGATTCTCGTTTCCGTTTAATTATTTTTGCTAATATTGCTTCATCGATCGGATCAGGAATAACGATGATTGCTATACCATGGATGTTGGTATCAAGTAATAATGGTAATGCAGTATTTGGTTATGTAACGATATGCATGACAATTACCAACTTCCTGATTACACCATTTATTGGCAACCTAGTCGATAAAATGAATCGAAAAAAAATACTATTAATCAGTGAATTTTTGTGTTTTCTATTATTAATATTTTTTTCATTAATAGGATTTATTGGTTTATCTTATGAGGTATGGCATTACACGATTATTTACATGATAGGGAGCTTATATTACACCATATTTTATCCTACTATGTTTGCTTTAAATCAAGAACTTTTTAACAAGGATCAATACAAAGCCTTAAATGGAACGATGGAAGTCCAGGGGCAACTTTCAAGCATGATTGCAGGAGCTTTAGCTAGTATTTTATTAGTAAAGTGGGATCTACACTATATTTTGTTACTTGATGTCATATCATATGCTGCAGCCATTTACTTTTATTTGAAACTCCCTTATATGGGGAAACCAATAGACATAGCTGAAGAAATGGATACATCAAAAGTAAGTGAAGGATTAAGGTATATGTTAAAACGGCCAGCTATGTTCGTGTTTCTATTTTTTTCTATTATGCCTTTTATTGGAGTTATGATCACAAATTATTTGTTCCCTGTTTATTTAATGGATGTATTAAAGGCCTCAGCAAGTGCCTATGGAATTGAAAATATGATTTATGCTTTCGGTGCAATTATTGCAGGGATGTTCGTACCCGTTCTTGCCAAAAAAATAGGAAATGAAAAGACAATTATTTTCGGAGTAATTATGTACACCATTGCTATTTCATTGATTGTACTCGTGAATCTACCCGTGTACTTATCGCTTATGTTTTTAATCGCAGCAGGAAATAGTGGCACACGAGTTGCTAGAAACTCTTTCTTGATGGATCAAATTCCTAATGAAATAATTGGGAGAGTCGATAGTTTATTTCGCTCAATCGGGTTATTATTTAGGATCGTTTTACTTGCTATCTTTACCCAAATGGTATCCTCAGGTTTAATCATTTATTGTTTTATCATTCTTAGTGGGGTATTAATTGTATCTTCAGGATTCGTGATTTTTTCTTGGAAAAGGTGCTTTGAATTAAAGGTTAATAGGAAAGTAGTATTGAATAAGGGGTAAACAACTTAATAAAGGGAGCTATATTACTTGGAGAGACATGTCGATGTTAACTATGAAAGAAAAGCATTAAAAAGCTAATACTGTTTTTTAGTATTAGTGGTTTGTTAGTCATTGGAATCATTAGTTATGTAGTATATTGGGCGTTCTATGATATGGAAAGGCTGCCAACAGGTGAATTTTTTACAGAAGAAACATCTCCTGATGGTAAATACACAATAAAAGCGTACGTTACGAACGGCGGAGCAACAACTTCATATACCGTTCGCGGTGAATTAGTATTTAATGAACAAAATAATAGAACCAAAAATATTTATTGGAATGATGGTGAAGATACAGTAAATATCAGTTGGAGTGACAATGATACTGTCATAATAAACGGACATACACTTGATGTACCGAATGAAAAATTTGACTTTAGACATCAAGAATAAAATTGATAGTTATTATTACTAGAAAAGAGTGGGAATCAAGGCTCTTTTATCATTTCTTATTTTTTATTATTGAATCGAAGCAGTTGCGAGTTTCGCAACTGCTTTTTGTTTTATATCGTCATATACGATATAATCTGTTGAAACGACATAAAAGGGAGAATCAATATGATTGAAAACATAAACCAATATTTCACTGATATTTATTTTAATTTACATCCTACACATCAAGAGGCAATTTCGCATCAAAGTGTCCGTATTTTACAAACTGTACAAAAAAGGCAAGAGGTGACGATACGTGATATTGCTGAGCAGTTAATCATTTCACATAATACGGCATCCGAACATGTGAAGAAATTAGTAAGCAAAGGTTTGCTACAAAAAGAGCGATCAGAAGAGGATCAGCGTAAAGTATATTTGCATCTTACTGAAATGGGACTGACTGTTTTAAAGAACAACTCTGAATTAGACGAAAAAAAGTTGCAAATCGTACTTGATAAATTATCTAAAGAAGAGCAAGAGAAAATAGTAGATGCATTCCGTTTATTAAGTGAGGCGGTGAAGTAATGTATGTATTTATTAAAATAATGATCTCTGGAATTATTATTGGTGCTGTTACTGAAATCGCAAGACGTTTTCCTACATATGGGGGCATTCTAGCAGCACTTCCGCTAATTAGTATATTAAGTATCTTATGGCTCACCGTTCAAGGTGAGCCGTCGCAAAATATAAATAAATTTGTAATCGGTGTGCTATTAGGACTACCGGCAACTGCAGTGATGCTAGTGATCATTTACTTAGCTTTAAAACAATCACTACATGTGGCAATGGCAATTTCTCTTGGAATGGCGGCATGGGCACTATTTTTAGTTTTTCAAAAACTATTATTTGGTTTTTTACATATTTATATCTAATTATCTAAAAATTAGGTTAATATATAAGTAGCGATTATAAAAATATTCCACAAAAAATAAAAACCAAATTCTGTCATTGTGAAGTTAAGTTTAAAAGAGCAATGATTAATTTTAAGAATAAATAAGTAATTGAGGTGAATACAGAGTGATAAATATAAGAGATTTTGAAGAAAATGATTTTGAGTTTTTATTGGAGATGCTTTATGAGTCAATACATATTCCTCACAATAAAGCAACGAAAGAGAAATTGTTAAACCTTCCTCACATTAAAAAATATTATGAAGGTTGGGGAAGAGAAGGTGATAAAGCATTAATCGCTATAAATAAAGATAACCAAAAAGTAGGAGCGGTTTGGTACCGATTGTTTGACGAATATAACAAAGGATATGGATATGTTGATAATAACACCCCAGAATTAGGAATAGCAATTTCCAAGGATGCTAGAGGAATGGGACTAGGAACTTTACTTATGAATCAAATTATTCAGATCGCAATTGAAGAAGAGTATAAGTCAATCTCTTTGAGTGTGGATCCAGATAATAGTGACGCTGTACATATTTATAAAAAAATTGGATTTAAACAATGCGGTATGTGCGGAACATCTATCACAATGGTATATAAAGTTTTGAAACAAGGATAAAATATTAAACGATTTTTTGTCACTTTTATATGCATTGGCTAATTTCTATTTATTAAAACAATTTTAATAACAACGTTCTGAACAGTTCTAACGATGTTACAGCCAATATAGATAATATATTAAATCTGAATTTTCGAAAAGATTTTCTGTTCTTAAATGTTTAAGAGAAAAATGCCCGAATTATTAAGGAAAGAGAGGCCTGATAAAATGGTAACTAAGATCATTGCAAATTGGCAGCCATATTGTACGGAAGAAAACTGTATTGGCATTGGATCTACAAGAAAGGTTTACCGCGTGAATGAGTATGTGATTAAAAAGCATTTACATCCAATTGGTTACAAGCAATCACTGTATGAGATTGAATTATATCAATATATGAAAGAGCATAATGCAGCAGATTTATTTGCAGAAATGGTTTATGTCAATGAGGAGGTTTGTATTCAACGCTATTACGAAAATTTAGAGCTGAAAAACGATCAAACATATGAATTAAACATATCTGAAGATGTTCGAATTTCAAATCGATTACGGGCAATATTACTTGAGCTTGATCGAAAATTTGATAGCTTTGATTTAAAAGATAGCAGTAATTTCGGTTTAACGTCTGATGGGGAGCTCATTTTAATTGATTACGGGATGACAAAAAGCCTGTATGAAAAAGAGTGGGTACCGTTAGCAGAAGCAGGCGAGCTGCCGCAAATCTATTTTGAAACTTGTCGTATCTGTGGCATTCAAAAGGAATTACGTATGTATGGGAAAGAGGATAAGGATAAACGTTGCTACGGTTGTGGCAAGCAGTAGTTGAAAAATGGTTTGGTTAAATTGCTCTGTTGATCTTTGTTCCGGAGCGACTGTGATTAGATTGTGATGGTGGGAGTTAAAAAGGTACTAATATCCAAGGGGAATGGTAGCTATGAAAGAAGTTGAATATTAACGATATATGAAGCTACTACTCTTCTTTACCACACTCGAAATAAAATTGGAGGCCCTAAATGAAAAATACTGCTCTAATAATTATTGATGTTCAAAACGGTATGTTTTTAGAAGAAAACCCTGTATTTAAATGGGAGAAAATTATCTTGAATTTAAAGCAACTGATAGACAATGCAAGAATTAATAAAATTCCAATCTTTTATATACAGCATAATGCACCTATTGGAAGTATATTAGAGAGAGGATCTGAGGCATGGGAGATTCGTCCTGAAGTCACTCCTGCTCCAACAGATATTATTATTCAGAAGACAACACCAGATTCATTTCATAATACCAATTTATATGCGGAACTAAAGCATCAAAATATCGAACATCTTGTGCTTACAGGCATTCAAAGCGAAGTATGTGTAGATACAACATGTAGGAAAGCATTTAGTTTAGGTTTTGCAATTACTTTAGTAACTGACGCTCATAGCACTTGGAATACATCAGAATTATCTGCCCAACAAATAATAAATCATCACAATCAGGTTTTAAGGTGGTTTGCAGAAACCAAGGAAACAGAAGACATTCTGTTCAAAAACGAAGTCAGTATACAGTGACGGCCTAAACTTTTTCATATTGATCCACATTAATAGTTAACATAGCTTTTAAATAAATATGGAAGTGGGTAGAGATATGGGTATTTTCATAAAAAAATACATAGGGAATCACTTAAAGGAAATAGAAGAATTGATGAAATATAGCTATGAAGAGCAGTCAATTTTCCATATTATAGAGCAACAAAAATATGAATTTGCTTATGTGGCATATGATGTGGAGAGCCTAGTTGGCCTATTTGTTTCTTTTAAAAGTAAAATGCATCCGTATTGCTACTATTTTCGATTATTCAGTATGCCTTTCGTTTCGCAAAATGTGGAGCAACAATTAATGCAATATGTTTTACAAAATGAAGTGTTAGAACTTCCTTTACAAACATCGTTGTGGGAAACGTCTAGAAAGCTAATGGAGCTGTATGAACAATTTGATTTGAAAATCATTCGTAAAACATATATGCCTAAATTGTATGTACATCAGAATTTCCCTCCTTTCCCTGTACATAAAAGCGAATACGAATTAAGAACATTAAAGGACATAGTGAATAACCAATTTCAGATGGAGCAACTTTTAGCACTTGTTAGGCGTAATTATGAAGAAACACATCTTGCAAATCCAGTTGCAGATTTGTCATTAAAACAGTGGCAGCAACTATTTGCTGATGCGATTTTAGAAGGGAGTTTTCTTCTATGTAATGCTTCTGATCAATCCATTGTTGCTTATTCATTTTTACATGAAGCAGAGAATGACAAAGACTTAGAATTAGGCTGGTGCGGCGTTGATCAACTGGAGCAACTGTCATTGCTTCAGATACTGATTTCCAAACAAATTACATATGCAAATACAAATGGATATGAAGCTCTAATAGGTGAATTTGATACAACCAGCAAATATGCTCTAGAGATTTTAAAGGCATTTCCTTTTGAGCCGTGTCCAACTTGGATTACGTTTCAGCGGTGAGAATGTTCGGTGTCATTCATCATTACATTACATAAAACCCTGTCCAAACAAAGCATAAAC
>NZ_JAEOAH010000030.1 GCF_016612995.1 Viridibacillus soli | reverse complement strand
GATTGAAAGTATCGCGAAACAAGCAAACGTTTCGGTATTTCATTTTCAACGAACATTTGCAGTGTTAACCGATATGTCTATTGGTGAGTATCTTCGAGGAAGACGATTAACATTAGCTGCACAGGAATTAGCTAATACAAACTGCAAAATAATTGATGTCGCCTACAAATATGGCTATGACACTCCCGAGGCTTTTTCAAAAGCATTTCGTAAGCAACATGGTGTAAAACCAAGTGACGTACAAAAGAACATGGGAAAGCTGAAATCTTATAATCGCCTGGTGATCCAGGTTAG
>NZ_JAEOAH010000003.1 GCF_016612995.1 Viridibacillus soli | reverse complement strand
AGGGATATTCCACATACAACACGTTAATAACTTCCATCGCCGTTTGAAAGGATGGATGGAACGATTTCAAGGCGTTGGTACGTATTATTTGGATAGTTACCTCTACTGGTATCGTTGGCTTGAGTTGCATAAAAACTTGGTATTTGAAAATCGGGTAGAGCAAATGCTTATTTCAGCTTGTCAAAAATCTAACTATTTCACAGTTGAAGCATTAAGGAAAGGTAAAGAGCACCATTTATCAGATGCTTTTTAAGCGGATTCAGTGGTTTAATGTTATTCAACTAACGAAACAGGATAGTTCAATAAAAACCTGTGTTATTGGATATTTTTTAACCAACAGAAATGTTTTTCAGAAACATTTCGAATTTTCTGACGTTATATTGATAACTATAAAAATTAAGGGGGAATACTATGCAAAAAATCAATTCCACCATTTTAAGTTCAGTCTTTGTTTTAATTGGTACTATCATTTTGTTATTGTGTGTGTTTGTTTTACCGAGGGTAGCACAGGAAACCGTACTAATACACCCAGAAGTTGCATATCTAAGATATCCGATTTTATTAGGAATGTATGTGACAGCGCTACCATTTTTTTATGCGATTTATGAAACAGTGAAAATGATTCAAGTCATTGAGCGTAAATCTATCTTTTCAAGTCGCATTGTTCAAGGATTAAATCATATAAAATATTGTGCATTTGTCATTATTGTTTTGTATGTCTTAGGAATCTTTGTACTTGATTATGCAAATGCGTTACCATCAGTAATTGCGGTAATGGGATTTGGTATACTTATCGTTACAATAATGGTGGCGGCAGGAGCAGCTTTTATAAAAAATGTACTTATAAAAAATCAATTGAAGTTATCTAATTAATGAAAGACCACTTCGAGGCTTAGTTAAATTTCGATTCACGAAATATCAAACCAAAAAGACAGAATTTAATCTACACGTTTTGTAGATTAAATCTGCCTTTTTGTTTTAACAGCCACAATCTTTGAGAAAACAGCCTTTATTTTAAACCAGGGACCTTTATCTTGTTGAAATATTTAGGGCAAATTAATTTGGTTTAACCGAGTTAATTAAGTATGAGAAACGATTATTTATTAGGGTTTTCGTGAATGACAAAAAACTTTCCTTCTATCTAAGTTAAGAAATACCATCAAATATCAGTTCCAATACTTGTAAGTTTATAGCTTCCATCGGTTTGCGATTCAAAAGAAAAATTAAACAATGTGTTCGAATCGTAAAAATGATTTGGTGATTCTAAACCGGTGTATATACTATTTCCTTTTTCATCCATGTCTATTGTTTTTACTGAAAAGTCTCCATAACCATCAATTTTGAATTTATTATCTGACCCTTGAATAGAATCAGCAAAAATAAGAGTACCATCTTTATAAGAAATTTCTTCAGTTAACCAAGGTTCAATTTCTTTAGGATTACCGGTCTTTAAAACTCCTAAAAATTTCAAGCTTGTTTCTGTGGCTAATATAATTTGCCATTTAGCTAAAATATCTTCCTCTGTTTTAACCTTTGTCGTTTCTACTTCAGCCAGTGCCTCTTCATACTCACTAACCTTTTCAACCAACACAGCATTCTCTTCTTCTAATTTATTTATCTTAGTTTCAAGCTCCGCTGCATCACCACATCCAGCTAAAATTAGTGTAGATAATACCATGCTTGTTAATAGTTTTTTCATCAAAAAAATACCTCCAATATAAAAGTAAAGCACATCTGTACTCCAAGAAATATAATACTAGAATTCATGTTAAATATGTGTCAAAAATAATAAGAAAATGATATATCGTAATAATAATGTGCTTTTTGCTACAATAGGCAAAAAAATATAAGATTCCCCAATTCTAGGGAAGCCTCTAGATCCTCAGTAGTAGCGAAAAATAAAGCGCTAGGACTCACTTTACATACAGATTTTGGATCACAATATACAAGCGAATTTTTTGGCGAACGCTTTAAGAAATACGAAATGATGCCATTATTTAGCCGAAAAGGATGCCCATATGCTAATGAGAGGATCGAATCGTTTCACGCAACACTAAAAAAGAAGAAGTGACCGAACAGGCTACAACAGATTTAAAACTTCACGCATAGCTATATTTAAGTACATCGGGGGCTTGAACAATCGCAAGAGGATTCAAGGTAGCATTGCCTATTTCACACCTGATGCGTACAAAAAAATGTGCCGAGTAGCAACTTGAAAAAACGGGATACAAAGAAATCCACCCACATTTTTCGCTCTACATCTCTAGTAGCGGTCCAAGGCTCTTTTCACTTTGACGGACTCAGGACGTGTAACACTCCAAAAATGGACGTTACGCTACACAAAAAAATTAACTTGTGTGTGTCTAAAATTTTGACATAGATTCAGTTTATAAAACCATCGTTAAATAGACAATATAATGACGGAGCATAAATTAACGTTTGTGCTCTCTTTTTTTATTGTACTTATATATAAACTCGTCTATTGTCGTAAGTGTATAAAACGTATAGGGAAATAGAAAGGTAAGTGTCAAATAGCATTCACTGACTAACAGGTGGGCGCTATTTAACGCTTACCATTAAATAACGGTTTTCTACTTCCTATTTTATTTGTTCATTCTTATATTCAGGGACCTTATTAAATGTACATTGTTTACCTACAGGTTGTTCTAAACGATAGATTACCAACGCATCCATGTTTCCACTTGTGTTGTATATGGTATATTTAATTCAATTAATACCTGTTTCATTGATATACCAGCTAATCGCATTTTAAACGCCTACATTTTTACTTCGTATGGATAATTCACTCTTGTTTTCATTGAAAAAACACCTCCTAATTGAAGTTTAGTATCTAAACCCGAATTCAATCGAAGATAATTTTTTTATTGGTCTATACTTGTGGGGTCAGCTCCTACATTTTAAATTTCTTTTCTTCATCTTGTATTATTTCTGTATCATTTAAACATTTTATAAACTGCATTTATAGTGAACAGGAAAAAGAAGAAAACCTTGAACTTTTAATATGCTTGGTAATTAATTTTAGCTAGCTTTCTTCTTAAATCTGCTAGTTCTCTTTTCATTGTTTATCCTCCATTTGGATTCGCAGTGGATGTTTATTAGTTATCCTCAAGTCCATAATTGCCCGAGCTAATGGAAAGAATATCAATTGTCCGCAGTACCAAGTGTTGAAAAGTGTTATTCGTAGTGGGCATCTTATTTATCAATGCGCTTCATGGCTTGGGGCGTAATTATTATGAGATTATTCTAAATTGGAATGATATCACATTAATTAATATTTATCCTAGAAATTGCATTCTACCCATTTGAGTTTTTAGTTTAGTTGTGTTTATATATCGCACGTAACCTATAAAATACGGGTTTTTCTAGGTTGAGAATGCTATAAGAATGGAAAGGTTCTTTTAATATATAATGAAAATTAAACATTTACTTAATTGAATGGACAAGGATTTCGAAGAGAGTAAAAATTATTCAGTTGCTAATGATAAAACTGGGGAAGAATCGTATTTACACTTAAATTTACAGTGAGATTTAAGAGATAAGAAAAAGTGATATTTGAAGAATTAATACAAGGAGAAAGGAGAAGCGAAAAGGAATACATGGAGGTGTGTATACGTACTGAAAAATAGTATGTTATATACTCGTACATTTATTTTATTGGTGCTTGGATTAAAATGGGGTAGCCATAATGCTTTAGCAAGTATTTTGTTGAAAGTAATGGACATAGTTCATAATTTAAATGAACTATGTCCAAATTTTAAATGGCCTTTGCAGCAAAGGTGTTATCAAAAAACTCCATAGCTTTTTGATATTTTTTCTTTTTCGCAGGATTTTTACTAGTTCGATTTTCTACGAAAAAAGCACTGTAGAATTGACGAGCTTCGCTCCGCTTTAATCCATACTCGTCCATAAAAATTCGACATAACTCGAATAAAGTATGTTGCCCAATTAATTGCGGTTGTTGAGTGTCGTCTCCGTTTTTGTAAATTTCTAAGTTTAGAGATTGTATAACCTTAGTTATCGAAAAATCATGGCTACAGATAAGTTCAGAATGGTTTATATATGCAGCAGCTAATGAATGTATTTCACCGATGTTTAAACAGTTTTTATCAGCGTCTACAGCGGAGAATTCCTTTGAAATTCTAGCTACTTCAAATTCATAATCATCAAAATCATCATCACTTAGACATGATGAATCTTCTGGATTAAAAAGTAGCCAATCGCCACTATCAATCTTACCTTGTACAAAGGATTTCTCACTAGAGATTCTAATTTCTTTTAAAACTTCTATATGTACAAATTTAGTAGCATATATCGCGTCTATCATTTTAAAAATGTCTACTTTATTATAGCGAATGGCTGCTACAATAATATTCGTGTCTAAAAATACGTTTTCCTTGGTCAATTTGATCCACCTCCTTAAAGCCAAGGATTGTAAAATATATTTAAGACACGTTATTCTCGAATGGAGAAATTTTAATTGATGCATTCTCTTCGGTGATTTCTCCGGATTTTACGAGTTCGTTAAGGATATTTCTATATTCTTGGAAATAATTGAACATTTTAGGTGCATCATAGGTGTGTGCATATCCTAAAATTTCAGTGCGTTTATAAATAAAATCTTCTTCTATCCAAGTAGATAAAAATTTGAATTCTTTTTTTATTTGTGGTGATTCATCTTCTATTTTTATAAGTTCGTCAATACGACGGCGCACCGATACATAGGGCATTATACTCATATCAGCTATATAATAAATCGTATCTAATAGAGTCATATTATTTTTTATTGATTGACTGTATATACTTTTTACAACGTGTTCATTTAACATGAGTGTTGCAGCAAAATGGTCGCCAGCTCTTTCAGATAGTTCTTCTACAGCCTCTCCTGGTCGATAGTCATAAATTTCATAGCTTTGATTTTCTATAACATGCCATAGCTCATGAGCTAGTGTGAAATACTGAATTCGTGTGTTATATTTCGTATTAACAATAACGTACTGTTTTGAATTGGGTAATGTAACTAGTCCGCCATATACTCGATCTGATTCTTCAATGCCATCGTTTATTACTTTATAGACGATTGAAATGTTTTTTAAATTTAATATAGTCTCAATGCCTGCACCAATAAAAGTTGTATCGTTAATATAGGTTTCACGAAAGTCTTTAGCGACACGTTCAGTAAATAATTCAATTTCAAATTTTGCAGTTGAATATTCCATGTGATATCCTCCTTTCCTCCTTTAATAATGTAAAACTAAATAATATATTTATCTTATATATTCAATCTTTAATTTTTAATCTTTCGCAATCTTGAATTGCTAGTACAATATTTTGGACGTCTATTTTACTTTTGCGTGAAGTAGCGTGACCTCTAAGTTGTAACATATATCCCTGTTCTTCAATCGTACGTTTACCTTTCAACTCGGATACTGTTTTCCCCATGATATTAGCAATTTGAGTTATTCTTTGAGTTGTAATACGACGTTGTCCTTTTAAAATAGCACCAATTAGTGAATCACTTACACCTAGTTTTTCTGCAAATTGTTTTTGAGTAAAATCATTCTCAGTTAGCCATTTGTTTATTTCTTCAATGATATTATTGTTCATTATTCACTCACTCCTCCTAATATTAACTATAACACAAAACCCACAAAATCCACAAAAAAATTATTTTTTTTGTGGATTTTGTGGGTTTTTTGGTGTATAAAACCCCAAGGATATAAAGTTGGTAATTTACTTCCTGTTTTTGTGCTTTTTAAATTATGTCACTAACACCAAATACAGAAGATGATTATTTATTTTATTTTCTCGAAACGTCTGAGTTTAGGAACGACTTTTTTAGTTTTGAAACAGGTGGTGTAAATCAGGGGAATGTAGGGTCAAAGTCGGTTTCAATTATAAAAATTCCATGGATTGAAGATATTTCGAAAAGAAGAGAGGTAGTAATATCTATACAAAAGCTGCTTTAAGAGGAAAGACTGGTATATGAAAATTTAAATACTCAAATTGACATTGATGTATTGAAACAATCTATCCTTTCAAAAACCTTCAAAGGTGAATTAGGTACAAATGATCCAGAAGATGAATCAGCAATTGAATTGTAAAAATCAATTCTTCAAGAAAAGTTATAATTGTTGTTTTTATTAATATAGTCAGACACCAAAATTGTCCACTCGGTAAATTATCGGGTGGATTTTTTGATGGTTTCAAATTACGAAAAGACTGCTTTTCATAACTTGAGAGTAATAAGATTGAATTACCTTAAAAATCCAAAAGAGGGGCTTTGAAACAATGGATGAGCTGTTAAATCTTGAGTTAATACAAACAGATAAAAATGAGAAGCGGCTATTCAAAAGCAAATTGATAAAAAATTAAAAACATATGCTGGGGACTATAAACGCTTTGAGGGTTTTTGTTTAGGTAAAGGTAGAGGAAATAATTATGAATCATTTGAAGTTTATTTATATGAAACGATCCAAAGTGGATTGATGCTTTCTACATTTAATAGAAGAAGTGCGGCTGTAAAATATCATTTAGAAAATAGGTGTAACCAGCTCCAAACGGACGAGCAGCGAAATCGTATCGCACAGCTAAGAAGCATTTATAACAATCGAGAGCATAGCGAACAAAAAAGGATGAAAAGGCAATCAGCTTAACCAAAAGATGAAGTGATGAACCTTATCAATCAGCTTGATACAAGAGCAAAAGCCATATCTCTTTTGAATTTGATAACAGCTTGTAGACCGAGTGAGATGATTACCATTAAAGTGAAGCACATTGATTTAACAGGACGATCAATTAGTGTGTATATGCAAAACCAAAATGAATGGGAGATGAAGCGATTAACTTTAGAGTGTGCCAATGCAGTAAGGGCATATATTAAAGAATATGGACTAGCAGAAGATAATTATATTGTTGGTCAGGTAGACATGTATGGAAACTATAAAAGCTCTTGCATTAGCAATACAGCTTATAGAAAAGCGATTCATAAATGGTTAGGATTCGCACCATACACGTTGCGAAAAACACAAGTCACAGCGATGCACGAAGCAGGTGCAGACGTAGCAACAATTGCGAAACAAAGTGGACATAAGAGCTTAGAAACGATTACGAAGCATTATTTAGAGGTGCATGATACGACGGTGGATAAATATTTGTGAAATTTTCATTTTTTTGAAACTTATGTTTTTTTTGTTCGTATAACGTCATAAGTAGAGAAAATACATTTATGTCAGGGGATGTTGCATTATGTCGCTAGTAACAACTAAGTCGGGGAAATTATTGTATCATTTAACAAAATTTAAAAATTTAGAATCTATTTTAAAGAAAGGTCTGTTGCCAAGAAGCCTACTTATAAAAGAGGGAATTAACTTCAAAGATGTTGCGGATAATAAAATTATTACCAAGAGAACTGAGATGAAATTAGATGAATTTGTGCCATTTCACTTTCATCCACATTCAGCATTTGATCACGCAGTGAAAAATGCACATGATGATGAGTTTGTTTATATTTGTATAACGAGAAATTTTGCTAAGAATAATGATTTTAAAGTGCTTCCAATCCATCCTTTAACTACTTCTGATGATTGTGAGATTTATGATTATGATGAAGGGATTGAGTCAATTGATTGGGATACTATGTCGCAAAAAGGTAATGATGAGACATATGTTAAACAGGTGAAGATGGCGGAATGTTTGAGTGAATATGGCATTGAGGCAAAGGGTTTCCGATCTATTTGTGTTGGAGATAAAGATTTACAGAAGCGTGTGTTAAAATTGCTAGAAGCGAATAAATTAAAAGGTAAAATGTACGTAGATATAATGCCATGGGCAAAATAATTATGTCGAAGAAAGGAAACTTATGATTATTTATACTTCTGGGAATTTGTTTGAATCTGAAGCAGAGGCGTTAGTCAATACGGTGAATTGTGAAGGATATATGGGTAAGGGAATAGCTTATCAATTTAAAAGTAAATATCCAGAGAATAATTTACATTATGTTGAGGCTTGTAAAAATAAGGAGATTGATATTGGGAAATTATTTTATTTTAAAGAGAATAATAAGTTGATAATCAATTTTCCGACAAAGGACAAATGGAGAGCTAAGTCAAAGATAGAGTATATAGAGAAGGGATTAGTAGATTTAAAGAACATTATTAAGAAGTTAAACATAAAGTCTATTGCATTACCACCTTTAGGGGCGGGCAATGGTGGTTTGGCATGGGCAGAAGTAAAAGAAAAAATCGAAAGTCACTTAGCTGAGATGGAGGATCGCTTTTTTTACATTTATGAACCTACTCAGAATTACGTTGCTCAAGTAAAAGAAGAGCCAAAGTTATCTTTATCAGCTTTGGTCTTGATGGATATGAAGAATGAGCTGAAAAAATTTGATTCAACAAGATTACAAAAAACAGCATTTTTTATGAATATATTTATAGAAGAAGATTATTTTAAATTTGTGAAGCATCGTTTTGGACCTTATGATCATTCTATAAAAGTAATAAGTGAAAAGATAAAAGATTTCCAAAATTATCATAAGGTAAAAAATACAAATGAAGCTTATGAAATTTTGTACAATAAGCTAATTAGTAAATCTGTAGATACTAAATTAAATGATTTAAAGGTAGCTGTAAGAAAATCTGCTAATTATGTGAATAGTATACAAACAAATAAAGATTTAGAATGTGTTTCGACTCTAGCTTATATACTAACAGAAAATAAAACCTTAGATGCAGAAAATTTAGTTACTCAATTTAAAAATTGGTCAAATGAAAAAGCAGAAAGATTTTCAGAGGAAGAAATATTGCAGGGGATTGGCCATTTAAAAGAAAATGACATTATAGAAGAAAATTTACTTGGTTTTAGCATAAATCACATATATAATCGTTGAGAAGAGGGCTTTGAACCAAGTTTGTAAATATGTAGTACTCCCTAGTGGGAAGAAACGTTGATATAATAACATTTGAGAGCGTAGAAGCCGGCGTATTGGAGCTTCTGGACGCGAGTTCGAATCCCTCATTACAAATAAAGTTCAACTATCTCGGAAATCTAAGGTTGAGCTTTTAAGATAAGCACACTCTATGATGATTTTGCTCAGCAAGTAGCAGTAGAAGTAAATGATTCATTGGAACTTTATTTATATGTGAGGAATTAACAAAAATTCACTTGGAACATTCTTGTAGTAAATTGTTATTTAAAAGAGCTAGTGATTCAATTACGCAGGATATATAAATGTAGAATAAATATTCATATATTTTTTCTCTACACATTTTCTACACATCATAAATGGAAATCGAGTAATATCAATGCTTTAGCATGATGTTAAACTCCCTCCTGGGACGTCGAGAGGTTCAGATAGGTTAATTTGAACCAACTAAAATACGCTTCAAACCCTTGATACATAGAAATGATACTTCAAAAATGTCAGTAGTTTACTTAGAATCCTTTTCGTGCAGCTATTTTAAAAGGTGTGCGTATGTAGACGTTGTAATGTCTAAATTTGCGTACCCAATCGTTCAGATACATATAAAAGGCTAACTGAAGTGATTAATGATATTAGAACTAGTGTTAAATAGATGACTAAACCGTACTTGACAGGGAAGTTTTTGAAATGAATTTTGACTCAAGGATTGAAAATAGAAAATCACAATCTATCTTTAACATAAAAAGTGCTTCAAGAGCTAGATATATAGCTTTTGAAGCACCTTTTTAATGAGTATTACTTAGTATTAGTTTTACTTGAAAATTTGTTTCTTAAGATGATGTTCCATATGTTCATAATAATCTTGAATGAGCCACTCTAATGTTTTAAGTTCCTTATTTCCTATATCAAATAAATAGGATCGTTTTTCGTCAGGAATAGTATTGATAATCACGATGATCTGCTTATTTAAAACATAAAATAGAGTTAAAATTTCCTCAATAGGAGTATCTTGGTAATTTTGCTTAGCTACCCATTCATCTTGATTGTAAGTGGGAAGTACATAAGGCTGTTTTTCATATTGAATTTTAATGAATCGTTCAATGTTAATAATAGCTGAGTCACATAGATGTCCTAGTATTTCTTTTTTTGACCATTTAGATGGTGATGGTCTTTTAGACACTTCTACTTCAGACATCCGTTTAATTTCTTTAGGAACGTAATAAATCCAATAATTTATACCATCTATCACATTTTTCACCTCTATCATCTCCCGTAATAAAATCTTTCTATGTATATTCCGTAGTATGATGAATATTCCTTTATTAGGGTGAATTATTCTTTTATCAATATGTGATAAAGTTCAATTCAGTTGCTTATTAGTTATTAGTTGTATTTTTTTCTTTTATTGCTATTCCACTATCACGCATTCCTTCTATCAATTCTTCAATTGAAGTAGCAATCATGCCGTTTTGTTTGATCAAGCCAATAACAAACAGATTGCGGTAGACAAACTGATTTTCCGTCCCATCTGCAATTAAAGCATCGATTTTCTTCGAATTATCGCGACCTTGCTGGCGTGTATCAGAGTATAGCGCGAAAATAGGAAGGTCTAGCATTGAAAACGCTCCAATTTCAGCCGCAACACCAGAGTCAATTTCAACACCATCAATAACAGCGATTAAGAAATCACTAGCTTTTAGTGCCTCAATATCAGCCCCGGCAATCGCTAAACTATTGGCATAAGAAGATTTATCATTGATTGCCATATTTTCTTGCGGTACATATAAATCCACACCAGGCACGGCCTCGCGTACAGCTTTTGCGACCAATTCATTTACTAATCGGTCGCCTAATCCAAATAATCCATTTGCTAAATAACCTTTTGTCATAGACATAAATACCTCCAACACATCATTTTCTTCAAATTCAGTATAACAAATTTGTTTAATGTTAACTTCTACTGGATTTGTGTCAGATGCGGATACATAGGCGATATAACTAGTGGGTAGTATGCCATATTATAAATAACCAGTTGTTGTGCTCGTTGTTTGTGATAATTAATTACTATCTATGAATAAGGCTATTCAGTGAACCCTATTCCGTAAACGTGTTAACTGTACTACAATTATTGTAAGCGCTTAATATATGGAAAAAGGAGACAGCATAATGCCTACTCAGCTTGAAATAACACTTGAAACCGAAGATATTTCTACCATTCAACATGAATTACGCATTTATTTAATGAACCATCCACAAGACAATGACGGGCAATTAGCAAGGGTTATTACTGTCATTAATGAAAAACAATTTGAAGTTTGGATGGCTCATGATGGTAAAAAGCTAATTGAAGAACCAACAAAATGGAATCAAAGCTATTTAGCAGAGCAGCAAATTGAATTACATAATAATTTTTCGAAGGAACGCTTTTTGCATATGATGACGGTCGCAAACTTTTTAGCAAGTGACCCAACAAATGAAGCACCTGTAGAGCCCTTCAAATTGTACGGTGTATCTATGGGGACGATTATGACAGTTGGTGTTATTATCTTTTGTATTATTGGCATAGCAATGGTCGTGTTCATACGAAATCAATATATTTAAAAAATCTTGAGAGTTTTATTGAGAGTCTAAATATTTTACAACAGTGATTAAAAAAGAAACGCTAGAAATGACCGAATTTTTTAATAGAATTAATCGATAAAATAATACAAGGGCTTGGTTGGACCAATCTTTTTCAAAACACGCTCTTTAGATTTAAATTAATTTTGTTAATTTGTAAAAAATTCAATAATTAATAATAAAGTTTGATAAGAATGGCCTCTTGGAATATTATGTATCTAAGAGTCCGTTTTTTTTATTAGGATGGCAGAGGTAATCTTAGCTGCTGGATAACGATTTATAATGATTGAAAATGAACGAGAAACTAACTATATATGAATGTTAATCTTGTTAACCATTATCACCCGCAATCTTTTTATAATAGATTGCGGGTGACCTTATGAATGTATATGGATAAATAAGTCGTTGAAAAGCACAGAAAATATAGGGGTGATGGTGATGAAAGCTAAGCGCAGCTCTAGAGAGAAGAGATTTAGTAGTGAAGATACTAAGTTTTTACGAGTGAGGGAGGGAAGCAATTGTTTAAGCAAATAAAGGTGTTAATTATTGAGGATGAAAAAGATATTGCCCATATAGTAAGAGATTATCTTAGTGTGAACAATTTTGAAGCGATAATTGCGGAAACTGGTAAGGAAGGTATACATATAGCCGAAACAACTAATCCCAGTTTTATTATCCTCGATCTAACACTTCCAGATTACGATGGAATAGAACTATGCCGTCAAATTCGTGAGAAGAGCGATATCCCTATCCTTATATTAAGTGCAAGAGGAAGCGATACGGATAAAGTAATTGGGTTAGGATTTGGTGCGGGCGATTATATGACAAAACCATTTTCCTTAAGTGAACTCGTAGCATGAATAAATGCACATTTACGTAAATAAAGAGTGTAGGCGATGTCATGGATATTTATATGGAAGGGAAAAAGCATAGCCTAATTATTACAGGTATTTATCAGGCAATAGCGAACATGTCTTATTCGGCAAGGATTACAGAGGATGTTCCAAAGATTTATAATCCTAATTATAAAATCTCAGATATGGCTCTTATTAATCTAATAGATATTGAGCAGTCAGATCAAGTTGTGAGTGATTTGAACAAGAAATATAAGAAATCAATTTCAGCCGTTACACAACAGACGTTTTTAGATTCTGTGTATAAAGAAGCAGTTGCAGTTTTAATAATGCCTCTAAGTGTTATGGGAATATTGTTCCTAACTGTTACATTTATCATTATTTTCAGTGTCTGTCGCATTACTGTTAGAAAAGAAAGTAGCACATATGGCATTTATAAATCGATTGGAATGACTTCTAACAAAATTAGGTGGTCAATTACATTAGAAATTCTCATTCTTTCGGCACTTGGTGCACTATTCGGAGTGTTTGTAGGGGTAAAAATATTACCTCTAGTTTTAGAGAATATATTATCCCAGTATGGATTAATTAAACTACCGCTTGTAGTGAGCTGGGGGATCAGTATAGGGGTAGCATGTTTTAGCATAATTGCTGCTTGTCTTGGCTGTTGGATATCTACAAGAGTTATTTCAAAAACATCGCCTCGAATATTAATCGTCGAATAATTAAAAAGGCCATGGCATTATACAGAATATATATGAGCCAGCAAGAGTAGGAATTAAAAAGGGGGTTATTCAACTTAAGTATAGGGAATTTAATAAGAGCATGTTTAGAACGATCAACGTTCAGAACATGCTCTTTTATTTGTTTAGATCTTTTCCAGTGATTTAGTATAAAATCATTTACTCATTTTTTACCTGCTACTAATGGGTAGATTCAATATCGGTCATCATCAAAATAATCTTTACTCCAATTCAAGCAGAGTCCCCAACCCTTTTCCAGTTTATTCAATAGGAGAGACTCATCTTACGCTTGTATCTACAAAAAACCTTTCAACTTTAATTCAGCCTTGCTTTGTCATAACTCAAAAGAATATTTTGAGAAATGTGTTTTTTCTATCTCACTTCACCTATAAACCAAATTTCCCCCTCTTGGTGATAATCCTCATCTGAAATCAGCTCGTTATATCCGATAATATGCAATTTAGTAGAAATGGATATTCCCATTTCTCTTTGTAAATCACGTTCATTGGATAGAAGTGTCCATTTTTGGTCTTCATCATTCCTATTGAAGAATCTACTGTAATATTCTTCGTCTTTGAAAACAATTATTTGAGAATCAGATAATCGCGGCCAATCGATTGCAGCAACAACCCGCAACTTTTCATCAGACTCAGGTTTAATACTAGTTAAATGCTCAACTTGATTTATCAAAGTTTGTATGCAAAGTCGTTTTATAGCAAAAGGTGTTTTATTTGAGTCAATGAATGCATCTGCAACTGGTAAGTGCATATGCCAATAACTATGATAATAATCTGTTGGAAATGCCATTGTTTCTTCTTCAATTCGTTTTACCATACTATTTGTTTTTTTCTTTAATCCTCGAACCTTTTTTTTTCGCATTGTACCTCTCCTAAATAGTGCGTTTTTCACTATTCCAGTATAACAGGAAGAGAAAGACTTTATTTTAAATATCGGCGTGCTGACACTAGTTCTTGTTGATAAGGTTGTGTTAGTAATGATCGAATTTCTAAACTCCGATTATAGTTAGGTGAGTGGATTATTTTCCCGTCTCCAATATACATTGCAACATGATGGATTTTCCCTTTGCCATTGTTATTGGCGAAAAATAATAAATCACCCGGTCTTATTTTCTTTAAAGGTATTTGCTTACCATTTACTGCTTGTACAGTTGAATCACGAGGAATTAAAATACCGTGCTGTTTATAAATACTGTATACAAATCCAGAGCAATCGAACCCATATGCTGAAATGCCACCCCATAAGTAAGGAAGACCGAGAAATTCTTTACCAGTCGTGATGAGATCCTTAGCAGTTGGTTTTGGTATGCTAGCATAATTACGATATTTATGTACGGTTGCTTTTTTGATATAACGTTTCGTACCTGCTGGTGTTTGAACTACATACCACTTATTTGTTTCTCCTATGACAGGTAGAATTGTATTGAAGCTAATTTGCATAGATTTTTTCTTGCTTTTTGTTGAGGCATAAAGATTGGCCACTTTTTCTTTTACGATCACAATAGTGCATTTGGATGCATTCTTTTTCGTTGCAATAATATGTGAAGCAGGGACCCAACCGATATACCCTTGTTTACTTTTAGGAGAATATTGATCCATTACAGCAATTTTCAGCCATTTTTTCTGTCTTTTTATTACTTTTACTTCTTGACCATAAAGAGCTTGTGTATCAATACGACCCAATGTATCAAGCTTTTGGCTAACCGTTAAACTGCGATTCCATAAGCTGACATCCGGATTTTTCTCATAAATGAGCTTGTCTATAGAACGTACTTGATTTGGGGATGTCCATAAAGTCGTGACAGGAACGTTTACGAAGTATTTTGTTTTCTTTGTCACAACCGTACAAGTTTTATTTTTGTCTATAGTAACTGCGGTTGCTGTTTTTGTTAGGGACGGTATTAAACTAAAAAGTAAAATAAAACTAATAAAAGCCAATAAGTATTTTTTCATAGAAACAAAACTCCTTTATATTGAAGTGGATATATCTTTTTTCATGCATTATATCATTTATCTGTAAAATTAATAAGCTATTATTCTCTTTTCTCTCGCTAGGGACAACTAAAAGCCTTTCAATTTAATAAATGGTACAATAGAAGAACTTATATACGTATTGAAAGGGGTATGTGAATGTTCGAAGAAGCACAGCATTTGCTAGAAAAGTATTTTGGTTATGATGAATTTCGCGTTGGGCAAGGTCAAATTGTTTCGAACGTTTTAGAGAGGAAATCGAGCCTTTGTGTAATGCCGACAGGTGGAGGGAAGTCGATTTGTTATCAAATTCCAGCCCTACTATTAGAAGGAACGACAATTGTCATTTCGCCTCTTATTTCACTTATGCAAGATCAAGTAGACACGCTACTTGAAGCAGGTATTTCAGCGGCGTTTATTAATAGTACATTGTCCGCAAGTGAGTTACGCGAAACGATGGAGAACTTACAAGAGGGACGATATCAGCTATTATATATTGCACCAGAGCGTCTGGAATCACCTCAATTTTTAGCGGAATTACAAACATTACAAGTGCCACTAATCGCTGTCGATGAAGCGCATTGTATTTCGCAATGGGGTCATGATTTCCGCCCAAGTTACCGTGCTATTAATCGATTGATGTCTATTTTTGAAGAGAAGCCGGTTGTGCTAGCGCTGACAGCGACTGCGACTCCTGAAGTAAGGGAAGATATTTGCCGTATTCTTCAAATTCCAGATGCTAACACGGTTATTACAGGTTTTGCCCGTAATAATTTATCTTTTTCAGTTGTACTAGGACAAGACAAGGACCGTTATGTTAAAGATTTTGTGAAGAAAAATGTCAAGGAAGTCGGGATCATTTACGCTGCAACAAGAAAAGCTGTTGATCATGTGTATGATGTTTTAATGAAAGCAGGAATTACCGTTGCTAAATACCATGCCGGTTTACCAGAAGCGTTCCGTCAGCAGGAGCAGACGCGCTTTCTAAAAGACGAGGCAGAAGTAATGGTCGCAACAAATGCATTCGGAATGGGTATAGATAAAAGTAACGTAAGATATGTAATCCATTACCAACTACCTAAGAATATGGAGAGTTATTATCAGGAAGCAGGGAGAGCTGGGCGTGACGGGTTGCCGAGTGAGTGTGTCGTTCTTTATGCCTCACAAGACGTGCAAACACAGCGTTTTTTAATCGACCAGGCGCAGGACCGCGAACGGATTCCAGGTGAACTCGCTAAATTACAAGGGATGGCCGACTATTGCCATACAGAGCATTGTTTACAACAGTATATCGTCAAATACTTTGGTGAAGAAGATGCAGAAGTATGTGGGGAATGTGCAAACTGCAAAGACGATCGAGAAATTTTCGATGTGACGGAGGATGTTCAAAAAGTACTAAGCTGTGTCATCCGCATGGGGCAAAAATTCGGTAAAACAATGACAGCTCAAGTGTTAATCGGATCCCAAAATCAAAAAGTCATCAGCTTTGGTTTGAACAGGCTTTCCACGTATGGCATTATGAAAAATATGACCGTCAAAGAAGTATCCAATTTCATCGAGTTTATGATTGCGGAAGATTTATTGTCAGTGAAACAAGGCAATATGCCAACGATTTTTGTTTCTGAAAAAGGAAAAGACGTTTTACTTGGTAAAGTTAAAGTGCAAAGAAAAGGTGTTATTGTCACACGACAAATTGCTGAAACCGATCCATTATTTGAAGAACTACGTAAAATCAGAAAACAATTGGCAGATGAAGCGAATGTACCTCCATTTGTTATTTTCTCGGATAAATCGTTGCAAGATATGTGTGCAAAACGTCCGAAAACGGCAGATGAATTTTTAGATGTGAACGGTGTAGGAGCGAATAAATTAGAGAAATACGGTGCAGCTTTCATACAAGTAATTGTCGATTTCGAAGTAAATGTATAATAGTTTCGAGAAAGAAATATCTTAAAACATTTTATTCAAAGTAAAGAGTTAAAGTGAAAACTTAGCTATACCAACAAAGTTGATTAAATGTGCAACATTATAGTGACTAAAGTAAAAGCGGAACTAAAGATTTTTTTAGTCCCGCTTTTATTTTCCATAAAGAGGATTTTCAAAAAATGTATGGAATAATAAAAATCAAATCCTGCTCGTGGGCTATTCAACTAACCGGTTAAAATAGAAATTATATGTAATATATCGGTAGTATTAAACAGGGTATTTAGAGTAAATTGGAAATTACGAATAAAAGAGTTGGATTTTTGCTTCTATAGCTTCATTAACTCTTTTAAATATAGTTTTTCATTTTTTAGTTGTTCCCGCAAGTTTCTATCATCGAAAAGTATAGCAATACTTTCAGCAATTTCTATATAGTTTTCTTTATTCTGAATTGCTAATTTATCTTGAATTAATCCTTTTCTTAAATAGCATAAAGCGATTTGCACATAGGTTTTTTGTTCCTTAAAATCTTCGATTAATTCTTCATTTAATTTGTACGCTTCTTCTAAATAAGTTTCCTTTAACAATAGATGTACAAGGTTATATTTAAAAGGGAGTATTAGCTTTTTATAATTATCGTATTTTTTATATTTGTCTAACTGATTTATTGCAAATTGAGCAATAAATATTGCAGTGTCTATAGGAAATAAGAAGAGAATACTATTAACCAAACGTATATCTGACAAATACCATGTATCCGATTGTTGGAGCCTTTTCCATACTCGTTCTGCATAAAAACTAGCCTTTTTAAAATCCTTCTCTTTTTTTAGCACATACAATCCCTTCGAAGAGTTTAGAATATCTCTAATGTAACAATCTTCTTTTTTTTCTAAGTAAGTTTCAGATGTCGAAATGATTTCAAGTAATAGGGTTTCATCTATAAATTTTAGATTACTAAATTTATAGATGATATCATCACGTAAGGAAAAGTCATAAGAATGATGTATAAATTCAAATTCCTCGAAACTCATTTCAATATTATGCAATAATTCAACAAATTTTTTAGTTGTAATCTCAATCTTACCTAATTCAAATTTCGAATAACTGGTTTGGTGTAGGACCCCTACAGAAACTTTGGACTGATGATAGGTTTTTGATAACCTAATCATCTTAAATGTTTTTCCGTAATCTAATGATTCAATAATAATAACCACCTTTAATGAAGTTTAATCTTATACGCTTATTTCAACTTAAATTATATTTTATATGTATATAATTCTATTATACTAGTAAATTCCACTATAAAAGGGGGGTGTTTTTATGAACTTAATAAAATCATTAATTGATTGGATGATTGGTTGCTAATGGTAAGCTTCAAAATCCCATTCGATTTCTCGATTTTATCGGATCAAATGGTGTTAATCGGTACCACGCAAAATCGTGCAGAATTTTTCGTTTACTAAGAGCCGTCGATTCAAAAGGCAATGAACTCCACTTAATCATATATCGGTTTGATTTAGCATCCGATGAATTTCAGAAATGTACAAATCATTGGGCTTTTGAGTTGTTTTTCAAATAGATCAAGCAACATCTCAACATTAAAAAGTTCTACGGTCAAAGTGAGAATGCGATTAATAATCAAATGTTCATTGTCCTCATTGTATTTTGCTTGAAAGTTTTAGTGCAAATAGAAACCAAGAGTAAACGAAAAATCCTGCAAATTAGCCGATATTTATGGGCTTCTTTATGGAAACCAGCCTACAATCGGCTTCGAAAAAGCAAGGGAAAAGCGGTACCTTAACAAACAAATTATGGTACTTTTAAATTGTAAATAAAAACCAAACAGATTAATCACCTATGTTGCGTGTTTACTTTTTTGGGCTTTAAATTGTATGAATAAACTGAAATTTCTGTATTTATTCATACGACACTAGTGTTAACATACTTCAATTGTGATTGAAGTAAAATAAATTAGAAGTGAGGGGATACTCTATGAAAAAATTATCGTCTTTATTGTTAGTATCAACCATGAGTATGGGATTGATTTTTGGGGCTGTACCTGTCAACGCTAAAGCTACTGAACAAAGTAAGAATAGTGTATATCAGGATCTTGATGAAAGAGTTAAAAAGATGTCAATCAGTGCTGCGCTTCCAGGCACAGAATATAGGTATCATACTATAAAGGATGCTGTATTAAATGGAAGCAATATAGAAAGTTCTGTGATTGAAAATTCTCAACTTTTAACGGTGGGAGAAAATATTTTAGAAAATACTTTAGGACATGATGTAACTTTACCTACCAGCGGGTACGAGCACGAGTTTAAAGAAATGACCAGTACAACTAATACAACGGGTTGGACGTTTGGGTATAATTATAATGCAAGTCTGTCGGTCATGATGCTTACAGCTTCACATAGTTTTAGTGTTGATTATAATATGTCCACTTCAAACACCATAGAGAAATCACAAACGAGAAAGTTCACTATTCCTTCACAAGAAGTTCCTGTTCCGGCTGGGAAAAAATATAAGGTAGAATATAAATTCGAAAAAATAACTGTTTCTGGTAAAAACAAAATTAATGCAGATTTATTTGGGGATACCACTAGTTATTTTAATAATCAACCGATGTCCCCTCGACTTTTATATTCGGCGCTGATCTTTGCCTCTGATAATCAGGGATTTGAACAGGTAATCAGAGATAACGCAGTGGGCAACGATCGATTTGGAATTAGAGCTACAGGCATAGGTCAGTTCAGCACAGAATTTGGAACTCGTCTATATGCTAAAATTTCTGACATTACTGATTCCAAAAAACCAGTAACGATAGAAACAAAAACGATTCCTGTCAAATTTGAAACCATTTCTGTGGACACTAGAGTGGTTAATTGATTAGCGAATTTAGCGAAGTAATAATGGATTTTGTGTTCAGCACAATACTGTTGTGAAGATGGCAGACTTTAAAATACAAGAAAATTTCATGTTAGCATCTATAGTATAAAGGCGCCTAACTAACTTGACGAAATCGATATAAAAGTTTGATCAAAATCCTGTATGAAAATACAGGGTTTTTCTTTTCTTGTTGAAGGGTGCAGGGTACAGGGGGGGGTGAATAAGAGTTGTTTTACTGGAAAATAGAGAATTATATAAGTGAATCATTTTAGACTTTGTGAAAGAGGGGATTAAAAGTGGGGAAAGTTGTTGGATTTGATGGATTTGGCAATTAAACAGTCAGGAACCAGAGAAAGCAGCAGAATTTTATTCCAATGTTTTTGGATGGAAGATATCAGTACCGCAATGGGATTATTGGGCTGTTTCTATTGATAAAGGTACTGAGAACGAGCAGACTGCAATCAACGGTGGGATAAGTAAAGGACCTAATGATTATCCTCATGGAACACGAATTCAAATAGAGGTTGATTCCATAAATGATGCTATTTCCAAAGTAACAGACAATGGTGCTAAGGTGGTTAGAGACAAGATGGAGTTTGATGAATTTTTTCTCGCTTACTTAGTTGACTCTACAGGGATTGGATTTGGTCTTATTCAAAAAAAATAAAAAAGCATTTATTAAACGGGTTCTTGAGTTGAACAAGACACGCAAAAAATGATCAAACTGGCTTCTTTCCACTTGCAGCTAAATAAGGATGTTTATAATCAAAAGTTACACCTAATCGAAAGTGTTTAGAGCTCTTCTCCACCAATTGTAATAGCAGCTTTAACGATAATTTTTTCAGAAAAAATCATGTATAAAGAAGAGAAATGCAATGCAAATCTATATTACACCAATCTGTTAATATGTTTGCATGTTCCGCTTTTCCTATGTTTTGTTATGTGTCTAAATACGAAAAACCTTTGTAGATTTTTTGCTACAAAGGTTTTTCGGGTTGGTGTTTTTTATTAAAAATGAGATTGTTTTATATTTTAAACAAAAGATATTTCTAAATTAAGACCAAATCCATTGGTCATTATTGTCTGAAGTTTTAGCGCTATCAATATGAGATTTTACTTTCTCAATTCCATCAGTAGCTTGAGCTGGAATGGATTTAGTCCAGAACCCTCTTTCTACTTTTACTAGATCATTGATTTTAAAACTTTGTCCTTCACTCAAGGTTACAATAACACTATTTACATTACCATCAACTGTTGGATAATCAACTTTTACAGCTGGATCATCAAAATCTGCATCTGCAGGATATAACTTACTTACATGACCGACTACAAAGTCTTTATAGTTTCCAGGTGCTAACTCAAGATGTTCGACAGAATCAGCTGTTACACTCGTAGTGAATGCATTTTGAAACAATGGGCCTTTACTATTTATTATTACATACTCTCCTACTTTTACATTAGATTGAAAGTCAGTATATACTGTTACATTTTCTTTTAATTGTTTACTTTCAACAACAAAGTAAGCTGTATTTACTTCACCTACTTTTCCTTCAACTGTTGTATTCAACTCTTGTATAGCCGCACTAGCTGTTGTTGCTTCTAATCCTGATAAGTTTGTTCCTGCGAGTGCTACGATTCCTAATGCACCAGCTAAAATGACTTTTTTCATACCCAATAACATCTCCATTCATATTGTAATTTAGGTTCAGTGAATATATTTATCTAGTTATATTAACCTACCTGTAATTATTATAGTTACAACGAGAATTATTATCAACTATTAATTGCATATAATTTTCCATATTACGAAAATGGAACAGTAACTGGGCATGAAGTCCGTGTAGGGAGTCTTTTCGACGTGTCCACTGAGTAATCACCGACATATATAAAGCACGCTTTGGGATTGTATCCTTTTTCGCTGGATTAAACAAATCTAAATGTACCAGTCTTATTTTGCACGTATATGTATTCAAGTAGAAAACAGAATATGATAGACGTACAGTGTGGAAAATAGGATGTTGTTACTGAGTAAGGCCCAAGCAATAGTTGAGAAACGCTTAAGAACTGCTGAGTTGCACTAAAAAAGCTATCAAGTTGCACTTCGCTTATAATAAAAAACATTGTAGCCTATTTTTTGTATATAATTTCTCCTTCTAAACAGTTACACGATATACCTCGAACAGAACTGCAAAGAAGGCGACGCTTAAAAGAATCTAATTAAAAATAGAATTTCCTCAGCATATTAAACTAGTTTTAAGTATCAAAACGACTGAAATATTTAGGAAATTCAATACATATTTCCCGGAAAATAATATAAGTCATTCAAGTTAGAAAATTATTTTAATAAAATAATTTAGATGTACTTTTGATAAAATGATAGATTTTCATCGTAATAGGAAAGACATATATGTTTATAAACCCTAATTTTGAGAAAATAGATTTTAAACAATTAGAGTGAAACAGGAGGAAATACCATGGTTGTTACAATTAATTCTATTGCATCATTAATCATTATTAATACGCTTATTTCAATTGTTATGTCAAATACAATTTCTGAAGCGTAAGTCCTTCAAAAGAAGCGAGTTCTCGAACTGATCTAGCTATTTGAGACACACATAAAACACCTATGTTAGGCTACTTGGCGACGAATTGTTCGGGTGTTACGTAGAGAATGTTTGCGGGAATAATTTCTGGACCACCTTGAGATTTCATTGTTCCTATACCAATGCATCCAAGACTCAACTTGTGAATTATTTTTAATACCATACTTCTGCATAATTTCCTTTGTTGTTAGTTTCCCAGCTAATTTTTCCTTTACGACTGCCCACTTCACTTCTGATGAATATCGTATTTTACCCATGCAAAAACACCCTCGATTATTTAAATACCCTATTCGAAGGTGTTCTATGTTGTCTTATTAAATTGGGGGTAGCCCAGATAAGCAGAGCAGCTTACAGCGGTTTTATATTAATGATTAATTTGGTTTAACAGAAATTGAATTCCATACTTTCTCGATTAATCTTATAATTCCAAATATAATAAGAGTGTTTACTGCTAATGTTGAAAAGGCAAAGAATAAGTTACTAATACCATAATCAAAAATTTTAAAAATGTTAATACCCGCAACCTCTGACTTATAAAAAATCCATTTAAACGGCAGTCCTAATACAAACGCTATTCCAAAACTAATCGCAATTTTTATGTTTCGGCTCATGTATTTATTTCTCTCCTTATAAAGTGATTAATAATAAAATCATTGAATTGATATAAGATAACGCAAAGTGATTTACATATTATTAATTTACTGTTAAGTATATGGATGTATACCGAAAAACAGGGGGAGTTGTCATACAATAAAAAAGAGTATTTTTACACTTATGTTTCACTTAATATTTGAAATAGCATATGCAGAAAACGCAATTGCTTCTACAAGTTTTGATGATGAGCTTAATAAATTAAGCGAAAAGTATGATTTTGATGAAGTAGACTAAGATTCTGTCAAAATTAACTCAACACCTTTTATATTTGAAAACATGGAAAAATTAGGTGTGTTTTTAAAGGTTACGAAGAAACAGGAAACCGTACTTCTGCATAATTTCCTTCGTTGTTAGTTCCCCAGCTAATTTTTCCTTTACGACTACCCACTTATTACTGATGAATATACCCATGCAAAAACACCTTCGATTATATACATACCCTATTCGAAGTTATTTTATGTTGCCTTATTAAATTAGGCTAACTCGCTTCTTTTTTATTGTTTAAGGATTTTCAACTGTTACAGCAGTATTGTGTGATTTCGTTGTTATTTTATAAAGCTCGATAGTCTATATAAAAAGATCAAAATCGGCTCAATAAGAAAAAAGCCATATGGAAATTGTTTTCATATGGCTCCTGTTATTATTTTCTTGTAGTCCATTCCGAATAGATAAAGAAAATAATAAAGAAGGCAAATACGATGACGAAAAACCACCCTGGTAAGCTACCAAAGGACATGTGGGCACCTCCAAGTGTTAAAAAACCAATTATTTATAGCATCAGCATACCATAAATCCATTGAAAATCGCTCCAAATCAGTTATTCGAACTAATTTTCATAAAAAATTATGCTCTTTTCTCGCACAATCCATTGAAAATCGTTTAAAATAGGAGAATGTAATCTATTTACGTTTTCATCAAGAATTTTCTTATAAGAGAGGTTGTTTTTATATGTTACATTTAAAATGGAAAGACGCACCAACAATTAAAACAGTTACTTGTAAACAAACAGATGCAAAAAAATATCTTGTATCAAATGTGCTAACAGTTGGGAAAGAATATGAAGTGAAAAATGAAACGGAAGAATTCATTTTTGTAATCGATAATTCAGGTCATATTGGTGGCTTTTACAAAGAATACTTCGAATAAGTAGCTTCAAAAAGTAAACGGCTTCCGCTCAATAAAGCGAAAGCCGTTTTTTTATAATATGTAAGTTCAACAAGGGAGATTATTTCATGCATACATTTATTGAAAAGTTAAAAGTTGAGCGATTTGCTCGAATATATAGCGAGGAAGATTCTTTACTAGTAGGGAAGGGTGGTTATATTTCGCCCGATCCAACGCTTTGGGAAGATGTGTTACTAAGCATTTCTTTGCAAAAACCTGTGCTATTGAAGGGGCCAGCGGGTTCTGGGAAAACAAAACTTGCGGAATCGGTGTCTGCTTATTTCCGACAACCGATGCACAGTATCAATTGCTCGGTTGATCTAGATGCAGAGAGTTTACTTGGCTTTAAGACAATTGTACAAAAAGACGGTGAAACGGTCATTGAGTTTGTGGAAGGTCCAGTTGTGAAGGCGATGAAAGAGGGACACTTACTATATATTGATGAGATTAATATGGCAAAAGCAGAGACATTGCCGATTTTACATAGTGTGCTGGACTATCGACGTATGTTAACAAATCCTTTTACAGGAGAAGTCATTCAAGCGCATCCGCATTTTAATGTCCTATCTGCAATTAATGAAGGCTATATTGGTACAGCACCCATGAATGAGGCGTTGAAAAACCGATTTATTTCGTATAGTATTCCTTATCTAGCCGGAGAACAGCTACGGGGTTTATGGGAGCAGGCTTTCCCAGATGCACCACATGCCTTAAAGGAATTAATGTATAACTTAGCAGAAGATTTAAAATTACAAGTGCAGCATGGTTTGCTCAGTGAAGAAGCTGCTTCGATTCGAAGTTTATTAGATGCGACTGAACTTGCACAATATATTGAACCAATTCGTGCGATTCGCTATGCTATTGCGGAAAAGTTAGACGATGTTGGTGAACGTGAGCTTGTAATGGAGTTAGCTAAAACGTGGGTGAAGTGAGGTTGATTGCATGTCACAAATGAATCGCTTTATTCAATTTAATAATGAACAGATTAATGCACGTCAAATGCTTCATTATGAGCAATTAACGCGAGCATTATCTCATGCCCCCTATTTATCTTTAACAGAAAGACAAGTGTTGGAATTACGACCCAAGGAGCAGGCACTATCTATGAGCGTCTTCTGGCGACATCGTGAAAAAGAGATTATGCATGCTGGTCGGCTTTCAGATATTTATTTACTAGCGGCAGGATTTTGGCGTTATTTTTCAGTGCAGCCATTTTTAGAATTACTTGAGGAATTGCAAGGGGAGGCTTATGCACATTTGTTTGAGCAACTTGTGTTGATGGCGGAGGAGTTCCGATTAATGGATGCAGTTGAGAAGGGGCGTCCAGGTACGGCTGAGGCGTTTCAAATAAGACGTCAAGTATATGTGGATTATCATAAGCAACAACTTCAAGTGAATTTACAGAAGGGCTTTTTAGCAGATGCTACTTTAAATTATTTATTTGTCATGGCACATGAAGGCTCTATGCAATTAGATACATCAAGTATGCCAGCCTTTTTTGATCAATTACTATATCCTTGGCAGTCGCTTTATGATGTCCGTTCTACTGAAGATAGTATTACGTTAGTTTACCGTATGATGACTATGATTGTGGAGCATTTAGATAAGGATTTAATGCATACTTACTACGCTGTCATGGATTCTTTGGTAGAAGCAGCGAAGTTTAATGAACATAAAGGTGTTACGGAGCAAGAACAAGGTGACAAAGACGAGGCAAAAGAAACGATTGAAGAGCTGTTCCGTACATGGCATAGGGAATCGCAGTCTGATGAGGGCGTCCATATGCGCTATGAATTAGAGCATGGTAACGAAGGCAAAGCAATGTCAACTGAAGCAGAAGAAGGACGCGAAGGTGCCGAAATTTCCGAAGTTGGTATTGGCGGCGCACAAGATCAAAAGGATTCTGTACAACAAGATGATTCTGACGAAGTAAAAAAATTGCCGCCTGAGAAAAAGCGAGCAGGGAAATACTTTGGTGAAGAACATCGCAATGTCGTCTATGAAGAGAGGCGCATTGAAACGGTTCGAGAACGGGAATCAATGGATGAATTAGTCTTTTGGCGGACTGCCCAAGAGCCCTATGTGAAGGCATTAATGGCTGAATTCAGAAAACGTATGGCTCAAAAAGAAATTGCAAGACGAGACCATTTAACAAAAGGTCGACTTTCCTCCAAGCTAACGACCTTTTTAATCGATGAAAGACCGAAGCCTTTTTATAAGAAAAATGCGCCCGCAAAACCTTTAGATGCCGTGTTTGGTTTATTAGTAGATGGCTCTGCCTCGATGATTGATAAAATGGACGAAACAAAGCAAGCTGTTTTACTTTTTCATGATGTGTTACGCAAAATGGGCATCACACATGAAATCGTTTCGTTTTATGAAGATGCTTACGAAGCGTCAGAAGAAAAACAACCCAACACATTTGAATGGGTGCATAAATTAGAAGACGGGGCAAAGGATAGTGGATCTGCTATCATGGCGTTAGAAGCGCATGAAGATAATCGCGATGGCTTTGCGATTCGCTGGCTGATAAAACGTCTAGCAGCACGCGATGAAAAGCATCGTTTTTTACTTGTATTTTCAGACGGGGAACCCTCTGCCTTTGGTTATGCTCAAAACGGCATTGTCGATACAGCGGAAGCGGTGATGGAAGCAGAGAAGAAGGGTATTCATGTCATGCATTTATTCTTGAATACAGATATGCCTACAGAGGAGCAGCTGCAGTTATTCCGAATGATTTATGGACCGCAATCCGTTGCGGCGGATAGCGTGGAGAAATTTACGGATGTGACATTGAGGTTGTTGAGGAAGATGATTGGGCTTGTTATTCAGTCTGGGTGAGTTGATTGATGGAGCGATAGAAAAGACAAGTAGAGTACTTTGTTTCAAAGAGTTTTAGAGACATCTATCAAGCAATTTTTATGAATGTCTCTAAAATCTTCAAGGTACTCGTAATTGAAATTATGTACGTTTTTTCATTGGTCAGAATTTTGGAAAGAACTTTTGGTTTATTATTCAAAGGCATTTTTAAATTTTATAAAACCTTGATATAATTGTGTTCTATCATTATATATATTCAGTATTCTATAAAGAATAACGATTGCTTTTTGTGATTATGTGTAATACCACTGATTTATTCAACAATAAGTGAGCTATCAACATTTATAGCCTCCTTCACCAAATCCTTTAAATTAATGTGTTTTATATCAGTAGGAAAATTATCATGCCGTGCACAAACTGCTAACTTATAGCGGGGATCTATCAATTAGTTTTAAAGTAAAAGGACGTGTCATGAGATTCTGATTCAATCATATGGGTATTCTCATTAGTATCCAAGATAATCGAAAAAGAATTTAGAGGTAGCGATAGACCAAGTCCTACAGCTTTGATATAGCTTTCTTTTAAAGTCCATATTTCAAAAAATCTTGGCACTTGATAATCAACTAATGAGAAAATGTAATCGCATTCCTTTTTAGTGAAGAATTGGTGTGCAATTTGTGGATCAATTAACTTTTCCATTTCAACGTCAATACCAATTTGATTTCCATCGATTGCACATACGACCCAATCTTCAGAATGGCTTAAATTAAATTTAAAATTTTGTACATCAGATAAAAAAGTTTTTCCATAAGTATTAGTTGTAAATTCAAATTGGTTATTATTCCTGATTTTTTTTTGTTTAATAATATTGCGTATTAATATCCCCGCAACAAGGCCTCTCATAGAATCTTCGAATATATTGAATTTTTTTAGCTTATTCCGCTTTTTTAACGGTAAGATTTTCAATAATTGTTCATATGTTGAAAAATTAAATGTATTAAAGATGTTAACAGCGAATATTTCTATCATCTTACACCAAACCTTTTATTTGTATGACGAGAGGCAATATGTGTATACTAACTCTACTCGGGATTTACCCAGTTATTTATACATTCATACCAAATCGTTCTATATTTTTTGAAATATTTTTAACCACCTTATTAATTTGATTAACAACTTCCTCTTTATGTTCATTTATAAAAAAATGCCCACCTTTGAATGGATAGAAACTACATTTATTTCTTGTGATTTCTTGCCATCGTAATAAATCCTCCCATTCAACTGTACTATCCTCAGATCCTCCAAATACTGAAATATCGCATGTTAGTTGATAATCCGTATTGTTAAATTTATACGTTTCTACAATTTTAAAATCTGCTTTTAAAATAGGAATAAACAAGGAGGCTAATTCTCTATTTCTGAATATTTCTTCATTTGCCACATTGTATTTTAAAATGTGTTCTATAAATTCATGTTCAGGCAAGTTGTAACATTTTGAATTTTCAAGTTCGACCTGGGGACCTTTTTTACCTGAAATAAACATATGAACAGGAGCTGGATATCCTTCCTTCTTTATTTTTTTAAAAAGTTCATACGCAATAAGAGCACCCATACTATGGCCAAATAAAACATAAGGTGGTTTAATTTCATCCTTAATTTCCCTGAAAATATTCTCAACCATCTCATTCATATTATCTAAAAGAGATTCTTCTATTCTATAACCTCTCCCAGGCAATTCAACTTCCTTTAGCTCAATTAAAGAATTAAGTAGCTTTTTCCACTTTGAATAGACTACTGCAGATCCTCCTGCATATGGAATACAAAATAGTTTTATTTTATTCAATTTTCTCTATCCTTTCTGTTTAGATTTACAATAAATGAAGATAACCTTAATTATGCACAGGTTTTCTGAAATAGGCTAATACCACCTATCTAATCAGTTTTCCCGTTAATATTTAATGCATTAAATAAATGAAAAAAGAATCCATTTCTATTGAGGTTAAAGCAACGACGAAATAACCACCAGAAAGAATTCTCATAATGGCCACTTTACCTCAATTAATGCTTAATTTCAATCGTCGAATTAAATTATCTAATGAGAGAGATTCTCTGTCCTTGGATATATTTCTAGAGAGATCGATGAGAAAATTGGTTTCTCAAAGACATTGACTCAACACTTAAACTTGAAAGATTCAATGGCTTATTTTAATTAAGAATGAGATTTGCTTCTTCAAAAATTCTGATCAAATATTTGCCAGCTATTTTGAAGATGACGCTGCTGATTAGCTAATGGAAGATTCAATGATTACCAAAATTATAGGTAAATAAATTAGTAAAGTTAGGACGATTCCTATATTGTAAATTATCTTCAAGTTTCGTCTATCAAGAATATTTGAAGGTGCTTAGTCGAATTCAAAACCTACAGACAGAATAACCCATTCATTTGACGCTAAAAAACAGTATTAATATCAAGGGAGTTGTCTGCCTAAAAACGGCAATTTTCAACTTCTAATTCTGAAAACACCATGTTTAAGAAGCAAAATGAGAATTGTTCTTTCAAAAGATTATAAATATAATTGATTTTGATTAAATGCAAGACCTTAGAGAAGGTAAGCATATTTTATGTTTGAATTTACTGATGAAGAAAAAAGTAAGTTATTAAGGAATTATCCTTGAAATGCTTGAGCTTTAGGTGAATATGGGGCGGAAAATTTCATTTCCTTTATAAGGTAGCTTTTTAAACAACTCAATCGACCATCACAAGGGCGAAGGCGACTTGGTTATGCTAAATTGTAAAATTATGGATAAAACTAAACTCCTTTAAGATATAATTCGGGATATTATTAATGATTATTCCATGTTCGAACTCTTTACTTTTCTCTGATTATTTGTTCAACGCTAATGACTTTCACTTAATTGTAAATATTATGTAAAAATAGATAAAAAAAATCAATCTTTTGTTGAATATTTGGAAATTATATAATATACTGTGAAAAGATTAGGTAAAAAACCATTTAATGTTAAATGGCATTTTGAGATAGTAAATTGCAAAAACTCAATATTTTAACATAATAACTACTGAATATGGCTTTACGAGCTCTATTTGATACTTATGGTCTTTTTAAAAGAAAATAAATAAAAACCATTAACGTTGCTTCAATATGCTGATCAAACATAAATATGGCTTTTTTATCGAACTTCAAGTTGATTTGGTCATATTTTGCTTATTTTTATAATGAATGCTCTAGATTTTACAAATAACATCGGAGCATGAAATAGCGGAAATAGCCATACTAACCTCATTTTTTATTCCGTGATAAGTCTTTGTAGATAAGTTATGTTGCTTATGCTTCGCAACTTATTCAAAGTGTTTTGAATTTTGATAGCAATACCGATTTACTAGATGATGGAGGAGGTGTGCTCTTGTCCATAATAGTTATCCTTTATTATTGGACTTAAACAGAAGCCAGCTGCAATTTCATTGTAAGGTTTTTTTTTTACAATAATACTTTATTTTTAATTTTATTTTTATTCAGAATAATAAGATTTAATTGAAGCGAATAAATAAAAAGGAGAGATGACGGTGGATTTAAAAGATATTCAGCGTATTAAAAATTCTCAAATGGTAAATAAAAAATGACATTAATGTCGTAGATATTTCATTTGACTATCATGATTCCTCATGTTGTATTATTCAGAATGGTGAGTTGATTGCTGCTACTGAAGAAGAGAGCTTTACTCGCTTTAGAATTTGGTCTATATCCAGAGTTGATTCCAGTATTTGTTGAAATACATCACTTCACCGTAACTACAAATTGCAAAGGTAGAAGACAGCTAGATGAAGCTAGTACTCTTCTATAATTGAAAGAGTAACGTCATGATAAAAGGAACATACTTTGCATCTAAATCCTGAGAAACTCTTCCCTTTATTACTATTGGGATTGGCTTAGCATTTGAAACATTGTACTTTGTAACATCTAGAAATAGGAAGATGAAGGTGTTAAAGAGCAAAGTGAGGCTATCATACAAATAGGGAAATTAAGTTAGTCTTTCTTTACTCAATATAATTATAGATAAGTAAGTAAGTAAGTAAGTAAGTAAGTAAGTAAGTAAGTAAGTAAGTAAGTAAGTAAGTAAGTTTAACTGGGAGGGTGGAACTTGAAAAAAATTGCCTTACTATTTCCGGGACAGGGCTCTCAATACTTAGGGATGGGAAAGAATTATTACGATTCATTCCATACAGTTAGAACAGTTTTTGAAGAGGCAAATGATACATTAGGTTTTGACTTAAAGAAACTTTGTTTTGAAGGTTCACTAGAAGAGCTTTCGAAAACAAATAATACACAGCCTACTTTATTAGCTGTGAGTGTAGCTTACTATAAGGTTTATATGCAGGAAATCGGAATTATTCCGAAGTATGCTGCTGGCCATAGCCTAGGGGAGTTCTCTGCATTGACTTGCAGTGGGGCCATTACTTTTTCTGATGCTCTAAAGATGGTTAGAAAGAGAGGGGAATTAATGGCCGGCACGGCAGGATCAAATCGAGGTGTTATGGTAGCAATCAATGGCTTAGAACAAATTTCGCTAAAAGAATTGTGTAGCCAATATTCTCATGTAGACAATCCTGTTGTTATCGCCTGCAATAACCTAACATTGCAAAATGTCATTTCTGGAATGGAAGACGCAGTTGATATCGTAGTTAAGAAAGCAGTGGAAAAAGGCGCCAAAGTTTCTTATTTGAATGTAAGTGCACCATTTCACAGTCCATACATGAAACTAGCAGCCAATCAATTTAAAAAAGAACTACAACAATATAAGTTCAATAAACCAAAGTGGTCTATTCTTTCAAATGTTACAGCATTACCTTATGAAGGGGATGATATGTCTACAATATTAGCGGAGCAAATGTTGATGCCTGTTAAGTGGAACGATACGATGAGTTATTTAGAAAAACAAAATGTTGATGCTGTTATAGAAATGGGGCCTAACATGATCTTAAAACATCTATGGCAGAAAAAAAGAAATGGAATCGAGGCTTTTGCGATAGAAGATCATACTGATTTTATGGAACTTTATGAAAAAAAGTGTGAGGCAGGAAAGAATACAGAGGTAATTAATAAGTGCATTGCTACTGTAGTCTGTACAAGGAATCGAAATTGGAATGAAGAAGAATATGTAGAGGGAGTTATTAAACTGTACAAAAAAATGCAGTTTATTCAAAATAAAATAGAAGAAGAGGACCGTGAACCAATGTTGGAAGAGATAAATGAAATAACTGCGCTGTTACGGACTGTGCTTAAGACAAAAAAGGTACCTTTTGACGAAGTTTCTTCTATTTTTGAACAAATTGAAAAGGATCTAGGAATAATTTAATATCATTTAAACATAGGAGTATTCCTGTTAGAAAGGAAATTTGAGGTTCGAACAAAAAACAAGCATTATACTCAAAATCAAAAAATCTTACAAATCACAATAGCAACATTAATTATTGAAATTGATGTTGCCAAAGACATACATGTAGCTCGTGTCTAGGCCGATCGTGGCATTGAGTTTGGAAAGCTTCGGATCTTTGAAAATCGAATTCATGGTTTTCAAACCCTCCTAAATTAGATAGAACTTCATCGTAAGGTATATAAAAGAACATATTATTTTTGGTGTTAACCTAAAGACCCCTAATGGATACGTAGTTCGAGGGAATATATGGATCTCAATCCTAAAATCTATATTTTCTAAATTTAATCAGTTGGGTAGTTTGGACGGCTCCAAGCATGTAAAAAAACTTATATTCAATATGAACCCAATAACTATGGAGTAATAATGAAATAATAAGAAAACGAGAGTATGCGAGAGGTAAATGAACTTTATTGAGGGAGGTAACAAATATGATAAAATACGAAACCTTAGTAGAAGCTATAGAATCTAGAAAAATGATCGATGACAAAGGGATTACTTTTATCTCTGGTGATAAAAATGAAAAATATCTTTCATACAAAAATTTATATAATAAGGCACTTGAAGTTTTATACCATCTGCAATTAAAAGGAGTTAAACGCGGAGAAGAATTAGTTTTTCAAATTGATGATAACGAGCATTTTCTTTATGTATTTTGGGCTTGTTTATTAGGCGGTATCATCCCTGTTCCTATTACAGTCGGAAATAATGATGAACATAAACAAAAGTTATTTAATGTATGGGAGGTTATGACTAATCCTCATTTAATCACAACAGATAAGGTACTGGAAAAAATAGAGGAATTTTCAGAAAAATATAATTATGGTCATGTTTTAAATGAAATGAATGAAAAAGTAATCATGATTGATGAAATTGCTAAAGCTTCTCGACATGGAAAGGTTTACAAGCCAAAACCAAATGAAATTGCATTTATTCAGTTTTCTTCTGGTTCAACTGGTGATCCTAAAGGAGTAATACTTACCCATGAAAACTTAATGACAAATGTATATGCAATTATCAACAGATCTGAGTATGGATCAAATGATTCTTTCCTAAGTTGGATGCCACTTACTCATGATATGGGTATAATTGCATTTCATTTAGTGCCGATTATTTCTAATGTAAGCCAATACCTTTTACCGACTGCACTCTTTGTTCGTCGACCGACTTTATGGCTGAAAAAAGTAAATGAACATAAAATAACAGTAATTGGTTCACCTAATTTTGGATACAAATACTTCTTATCGTCTTTTAAACATAAAATTGCAACTCAATGGGACTTGTCTCATATTCGAGTCATTTACAATGGTGCAGAACCGATTTCGGTAGATGTTTGTAATCAATTTTTACATGAACTATCTACATATGGTTTGAAAAAATCAACTATGTACACTACATATGGTATGGCGGAAGGTTCTGTAGGAATTTCTATTCCACCACTATATAAAGAAAATGAACAATTTAATGCCATTCATCTCAACAGGGAGCATTTAAATATCGGTGATGTCGTACAGGAGGTCAATAAAAGTGATTCGAGATGCGTCGCTTTTTTAGATGTAGGGCCTGCGATTAATGATTGTTATATAAGAATATGTGATGAACAAAATAAAAAATTAAATGAGAACACGGTCGGTCATATTCAAATAAAAGGGAAGAGCGTTACTAGAGGTTATTACAACAACAAAGAAGCAACGGAAAAAGTAATGACCGATGATGGATGGTTGAAAACGGGGGATATAGGATTTTTAAGAAATAATCATTTAGTAATCATTGGACGTTCCAAAGATATTATTTTAATAAACGGACAAAATTATTTCCCTCATGATCTAGAACGAGTGGCAGAGGAAGTTAATGGTATTGAGCTTGGCAATGTGGTTGTATGTGGTGTACCAGACTTAAATTCACAGGAAGATAAAATTGTTATATTTATTTGGTATAAGAAAGGTATAGAAGATTTCATCCCTCTTGCAAAAGAATTAAGGAAGCACATAAATATGAAAGGTGGTTGGAATGCGACAGATATTATACCCATAAGAAAAATTCCAAAAACCACAAGCGGTAAAGTCGAACGTTATAAATTGAGTGAAAATTACCGAAACGGTGAATATTCATTGATTTCTAAACAAATTCAAGAACGCTTAAAGATGTTACCACAAAAAATGAGAATCGTTTCAAAAAATGAAGCAGAGGAAAAGTTGATAAAAATTTGCAAAGAAATTTTGAAAACGGATTTTATTGGAGTTCATGATAGTTATTTTGATATTGGGGCAACTTCAATCCAGCTCGTGCAAATTACAGACCAAATTGAAAGTAAGTTTAATATTTCAATGTCTGTGACGGACCTTTTTGCATATCCGACACTATCCAAATTAGCGTTGTTTTTAACAGCGGAGCGAAAAGATCAATTAAGTGACAAAATAAGTAGCATAAAAGAGCAAAGGGAAAACGACATAGCGGTTATCGGTATTTCTGGAAAATTTCCTATGGCTCGTAACATTGAGGATTATTGGAATCACCTTATTAAAGGAAGTGACTGCGTAAGGGAGTATCCTAAAGCAAGACAAAAAGATACGGAAAGGTATGTATCTCATCTCAAGATAAACAAAGATCAAGCGAAGCTTGTTGAAGGTGGTTATCTTGAGGAAATTGACAAATTTGATTATGAATTTTTCAAAATAACTCCAAAAGAAGCTGCATTAATGGATCCTAATCAAAAATTATTTTTACAAACAGCATGGCATACACTTGAAGACGCTGGCTATGCTGGAGACGGAATTTCTAGTGAGAATGTTGGAGTTTATGTCGGTTTTTCCAAAACAAGCTTTGATTACGAAAGATTGGTAACTGAGGTTCGACCAGATACATTGTCAGACCATGCAGTCGGGAATTTACCTTCAATTTTATCGAGCAGAATTTCATACTTTCTTGACTTAAAAGGACCTGCAGTAACAGTCGATACGGCTTGTTCTTCCTCGTTAGTAGCTGTGCACTTAGCATGCAAAGGAATTATTAACGGGGACTGTGATATGGCTATCGCAGGTGGGGTTAAAACGATATTATTGCCATTCAAAACAGACCTTGGGATGGAATCATCTAATTCCAAAGCTAGGACATTTGACGATGACGCAGATGGGACAGGTTGTGGAGAAGGTGTAGCATCTATTTTACTAAAACCTTTAGATAAAGCGATTCGTGATGGCGATCAAATATACGCAGTTATTAAGGGAACCGCTATTAATCAAGATGGAACAACAGTAGGAATTACTGCACCAAATTCATTAGCTCAAGCAGATGTCATTACGAAAGCGTGGAATGAGGCAGGGGTTGAACCAGAAACAATTACTTATATCGAAACTCATGGAACAGGGACGAAACTTGGAGATCCAATTGAAATTGATGGTTTGCAAAAGGCTTTCGAAAAATATACAACAAAAAAGCAATTTTGTGCAATTGGATCAGTGAAAACAAACATCGGTCATTTGTATGAAGCAGCAGGAATTGCTAGTCTAATCAAAGCAATTCTGTCTATAAAGAACAAAAAAATAGCACCTATCGTTCATTTTGAGAAACCAAATCGCAACATTAAATTTGAACAATCCCCATTATACGTTAACAAGCAGTTAGCGAATTGGGAAACTGATAATGTACCGCGCACGTGTGGGGTTAGTTCATTTGGCTTTAGCGGAACAAACTGTCATGTTGTGTTAGAAGAGTATATAAAAGAAAAACATGTAATTGAATTACAACATGCTAAATCGAATATTTTAACACTGTCTGCCAAAAGTGAATTGACATTAGAACGTATTATTCGTGAATATATCACTTTCTTAGATGGAAAAACAAATAGTGATTTACCGGACATTTGTTATACCTCTAATATAGGGAGAACACATTTTAATTATAGAATTGCTTTAGTCGTTAATAGTGTTAATGACTTAAAAGAAAAGTTACAGGCTATTACAAATCGGAACGATTACACTTCAGTTAAAGGAGTATATACTGGTTTCTTCCGAATAGTACCTGATTCTTTTCAAAATTCAAAAAATGGGGAAACAACCGAAGCTGAGTTATGGAAATTAACTGAAACAGCAAATATAAGATTACTTGAATTTATCACAAGGCATGGAGAAAATGAGGGAATCTTACATGATATAGGTGATTCGTATGTAAAAGGAGCACAAATAAACTGGGATCAACTGTATCAGTTCAATAAACCATCTAGAGTAAGCATCCCCTTATATCCGTTTGAACAAAATAGATGTTGGATTAACATTCCTGAGATTGCATCTAAACAGGATAATGTTATACACAATAGTAATATTAATAGGGAGCCTATAGTTCAAATGAATGAGCACAATGAGCAAATACTAAATACATTGAAAGAAATGATATTTAAAATAACTAGTATTCCCGTTAACAAGATTGATGTGAATACACAATTTTTAGCAATGGGGCTTGATTCTATCTCGTTGACTCAAATGAAAAACCTAATTAACGAAACGTTTCATGTCGCCATACCTTTGAATGAATTGTTCAGTAACCTTTCAACACCTCATACATTGGTTGAGCATCTTTGTAATCTCGTTGATACTCCATTAAGAACGGCTAAGGAACAAATACAAGAGACTAAGGAAATATCGGATTTAAATCATCAGGCAGAGATTCCTGATGAGAACCGTGTAAATGTAAAACAAAACACGTTCATGGAACGTATGATTGAGCAGCAATTATCAATTTTACAACGACAGCTTGATCTAGTTCAATTTGGACATTCTCCTCAAGAAATGTCCGTGACCGAATCGAATCAACATATGCATAACGATATTTATAATACTATAAAAAAAAATAGTGCCGAGGCGGCAGCAACTGTTGAAGTAATTCCAAATGAACATTCTTCTACAGGTAAAAGTTTTATTCCTTATCGACAAATACAATTGAATCAGACAGATTATTTAACTCCGAGGCAGAGAAAGCATTTAGAAAATTTAATTGAACAGTACACTGAACGGACAAAAGGTACGAAGTCATTGACTCAATTTTATCGTTCCGTTTATGCAAACAATCGAAATATCGCTGGATTTAGACCGATTCTAAAGGAATTAGTTTATCAAATTATTGCCGATAAAGCGAACGGTTCAAAAATTTGGGATGTTGATGGAAATGAATATATTGATTTAACAATGGGATTCGGTGTCAATTTATTCGGACATAATCCAGAATTTATAAGAGAAGCATTAAACAAAGAACTTGCATTAGGAATGCCAATCGGTCCAATGTCAAAGCTGGCTGGAGAAGTAGCCAATGCCATTTGTGAAATGACTGGTGTAGAGCGAGTAGCATTTTATAACTCCGGTACGGAAGCTGTTATGGTAGCTTTACGTCTTGCCCGTGCTGCAACTGGACGTTCGAAGATTGTCATTTTTGCAGGATCATATCATGGAACTTATGATGGTGTCCTTGCGTTGGGGGGAGTTGGAAATGACAATATTAAGTCTACACCATTAGCACCAGGTATTACCCAGAGCATGGTTGATGATGTAATTGTTCTTAATTATGGAACAGAGGAATCTTTAGAGGTGATTAAAAGCTTCGGAAAAGATATTGCTGCGGTTATCGTGGAACCTGTTCAAAGCCGAAGACCTGATTTTAAACCGAAAGCATATTTGAAAAAATTGAGAGAGCTGACGACACAGCTTGGAACAGCACTTATTTTTGATGAAATAATTACAGGTTTTCGCATCCAGACTGGAGGCGCACAAGCTTGGTTCGGAATTGACGCTGATCTCGTCACTTATGGAAAAGTAGTCGGTGGAGGAATGCCGATTGGTATTGTAGCTGGAACAGCAAAGTATATGGACGGAATTGATGGGGGGATGTGGAGCTTTGGTGATGACTCTTATCCTCCTCATGAAAATAGACGAACATTTGTGGCTGGAACGTTTTCTCATCATCCTCTTGCTATGTCAACTACTAAGGCTGTACTAAATTATTTAAAACAAGAGGGTTCTCATGTATTAGAACATTTGAACAAAAAAACAGAATTACTTGCTAACGAACTTAACAGTGTATTAGAAGACTCGGGTGTGCCGATAAAAGTGGTTTATTTTGGTTCACTATTCCGTTTTGTATTAAACGGTGATTTAGAATTGTTTTACTATCATTTAATTAACAAAGGAATCTATATTTGGGAAGGTAGAAACTGCTTCTTATCGACTGCTCATTCAAATGAAGACATAATCAAAATTGTCAATGCTGTAACAGAAACAATTCATGAAATGCAAGATGGAGGTTTTCTTCCTGATCCGCCTCCTTCAACAACTAAACGCAATTCATCTAACACAAATTTGCTTAACGCATTACAGCAAATATCGGTTAATAAAATATATGGGGGAGATCAAGCTAATACCGCATCTGCTCTTCCTTTAACAGAAGAACAAAGACAAATTTGGATTGCCTCACAAATGGGGGAAGAAGGTTCTGCTGCATGTAATGAGTCTGTCCTTTTTGAAATAAATGGTCAATTGGATATAAATATATTAGACAAGGCTTTTCAAAAAGTCGTTTCACATTATGAAGCGTTGCGAACTCGCATTCATGCAGATGGTGATTTTCAAGAAGTTGTTTCTGAATTTTCAGTAAAAACGGAATTATACGATTTCTCAAATTTACCCTTTAATTCACAAACAGAAAGTCTAAAGGAATGGTTTGAACAAGATAAGAGTAGGGTATTTGATTTAGTAAACGGTCCTTTAATCAGACTAAGTGTATTGAGTCTAAATGATAACAAACAGTTGTTAGTTTTCACTGCTCATCATATTATCTGTGACGGATGGTCTATTGGAGTATTAATAAATGAGCTAGCAAAGATATATACAGCAAAGGTTCGTAAACTTCCATACGAATTAGTGGAACCTGTATTATTTAGGGAATACGTAAATTGGAATCAAAGTATTCGAAATGGTTCTGAAATTAAGAAAGCTCTCTCTTTTTGGGCGAAGCAATTTACTGGTTTAAAGACAATAGCGCAGTTGCCGAGCGATTTTCCCGAAAATTATTTAAAGACTTTCCGTGGAGCGAGAACAAATGTTGTATTAGACACTGAATTATGCAACAAACTAAAAAGCGTCAGCTTACAACATAACAATACATTGTTTATCACTTTATTAACAACATTCAAAACATTAATATTTCGACTTACATCACAAAAAAAAATTGTAGTGGGAATACCGTTCGCAGGTCAGCTCTCAATGGAGGATCACAATTTAGTAGGGCAGTGTACAAATTTACTTCCATTATACAGTAAAGTGTTTGCTAATATGTCTTTTGCTGATTATTTAACTTCAGTGAGAGAACAAATTATGATGCTGAATGAGCACCAGAAAGTTACACTTCCAATGTTAGTTGACGAACTAGACCAAGACCATATTCCGAATTTGGATATTATATTTAACATGGATCCCTCTATTCAACTGCCAGATTTTGCGGGGAGGAAGGCGTGTTATGTTGCTTATCCAATTGGCTATGTAAACTACGACATCTTTTTAAACGTGGTCGAAATAGATGCAAGATTGCATATTCATTGCGATTATAATACCGATAAATTTACTGATGAAACAGTACAAGCATGGATGATGCATTTTGAAAGCTTACTACATGCAGTTGTTGAAAATGCAAACTCAGCTGTTTGTAATCTTCCTATATATTCTAAAGACGATCTTACTAGAATGTTAAGCTCAGAACAGGAGAAAATTAAGCAGAGCTTAAAAAGTGAGGCTCCTGATCTATTGAATAATTTTGAGCTGTCTAACAGCAGCGAAGTATGTGTATTAATTTTGGATGAAGAAAGTAAACCTGTTCCTATCAGCTCTATAGGCGAAATTTGTATTAGTAAAAATAGAAAAATAGAAAATGCTGAGTTAGTTCATACAGGGAAAATGGCTAAATATCTTCCGGGTGGAAAGGTGAAATATTTAGGGGAAGCGAGCGAAGTGAATTCATTTGATTATTATAGAAATCCAGAACAAATATCAGATAGATTTGACAATAGTAGCTTGCCGGAAAACGAAACAGAAGAACGGTTACTTCACATTTGGCGTGAAATATTAGGGATTGATAGGATTAGCGTTAATGATGACTTTTTAAAATTAGGAGGAAATTCTTTAAAAATAGCAGCACTCGCTTCAAGAGTAAATAAAATTTTTCAAGTAAAAGTTCCTCTGAAATTGGTGTTTGAGAATAGAACAATTAGAAACTTAGCAAAAAGTCTTCATACAAATAAGCAAGAGAATATTGATAAGATTAATCCAGTTGAGAAGTTAGAGTATTATCCGTTAGCACCAGCGCAAAAAAGGCTTTTTATCTTACAAAAGACATATGGTGAAACAACTGGAAATAACATGTCAGGTGCACTCGTTATTGAGGGAAAGCTTGACCAAGAAAAGCTAGAATATGCGCTGCATTCTTTAATTCAAAGGCATGAATCTTTCCGTACCGTGTTTGAGATGGTAGACGACGTCCCAGTACAAAAGGTTTGTGACAGAGTTGAGCTAGCTATTTCTTATTTAGAAGTAGATGAAGAAGAAATAGGGCAGACAATTAAAAATATTCTTAAGCCATTTGATTTAACGAAACCGCCATTATTGAGAGTAGTTCTTATGAAAATAGACTCTGAAAAATATATACTTCTTTGCGAATTCCATCATATTATAGCTGATGGTTTATCGGGTAGTTTATTCCTAAAAGAGTTTGTTGAATTATATGACGGACGTGTTTTACCTAAACAGAAAATACAATATAAGGATTATTCTGTTTGGCTTCTTCAGTTCCTCCAAACTGAAGAAGCGAAAAAACAAGAAGCTTATTGGTTAAATGAATTTAAAGATGGAATTCCTTCTTTAAATTTCCCTTCAGATTATACAAGACCGCCAATCAAGGACTTTGAAGGAGATACAATATATTTCAGTATAGATTTAGACCTTGCCGACCATTTAAATAACTTAGCCTTACAATCAGGGGCGACATTGTATATGGTTTTGCTGGCAGCCTACAACATATTGCTCGCTAAATATAGCGGACAAGAGGATATTGTAATTGGTACGCCAGTTTCTGGGAGAAACCATCTCGAAACCGAGAGTGTTATCGGGATGTTTGTCAATACTTTAGCAGTACGCAGTTTACCTTCAGGTAACAAGATTTTTATGGATTATCTTACGGAAATAAAAGATAAGATATTTCAAGTTTTTGATTACCAAGATTATCCGTTGGAAGAACTTGTCAGCCAACTTAGTGTTGATAGAGATCCAAGTAAAAATCCAATATTTAACCATCTATTTACAATGCAAAACAACGATGATGAAGTGTTACAGTCGAAAAAGCTGGCGATGAAAATCTATGAATATAGTACTGGAGTTTCTAGTTTTGACATAGCATTAAATACAATAGAGAAAAATGGTGAAATTCATTTTAGTCTGGATTATTCTACAACTCTTTTTAAAAGAAGCACTTTGATTCGTTTAGCAGAACATTATGTCAATATTTTAAGGCATATTACTGAAAAACCAATGTCAAAGATTTATGAAATAGATATGTGTAGTAAATCTGGGAGGAAAAAAATATTCGAGTTTAACAAAGACACCTATGATGATAATAAACCGACTATTCTTCATACATTATTTGAGGAACAAGTAGCAAAGACTCCGAATTTACCAGCTATTACGATTCATTCTTATGAAAAGGATGTTCCAGATTGTCATTTATTTATTTCTAACACCTTAACATATGATGAATTAAATGTTGCGGCAAATAAGCTAGGTAGAACGCTAAAAAACAAGGGAATCCAAAAAGAAAAAATTGTTGGTATCCTTGCAGAAAGCTCATTTGATCTAATAATTGGGATCCTTGGTGTTTTGAAATCAGGCGGAGCTTATCTTCCATTGCACCCAGAGCAACCCGCTGAAAGACTTGCATTTATGATTGAAGATTGTAACATATCTCTTTTGTTGGTGGAAAATGGGGATTTGGCAATACAAGTATTAGATCAACTTACGAAAATTGGCATAGACTGCTCAGTTATGATGATAGATAAAATTGATGAATCAATTGATGGCTCAAACTTAGAACATTTTAATGATCCGAAAGACTTAGCTTATGTCATTTATACATCTGGTACAACTGGAAATCCAAAAGGTGTAATGGTTGAACATGAAAGTATTTCTCGTTCAATTCAGTGGAGAAAGAATGAATACAAGCTTGATAGTGCGAATACTGTACTCCAGATGTTTTCTCATGCTTTCGATGGTTTCCTGACTAGCTTTTTTACGCCGATCATCTCAGGGTCTGAAGTTATTTTGCTAAGTTCAGAAGAGACAAAAGATGCAGTGCGTATAGTAGATTACATTAGAGATAAAAAAGTTACACATTTTATTTCAATTCCTACATTCTATTCCACACTGTTGCAAGTTTCAGAACCGAGCGATTTAAGTAGTTTAAACATAGTCACCCTTGTTGGAGAAAAGACAAGTGTCGATTTAGTTAATGAGAGTAAAAAGAAACTTGGCGGTGTAGAGCTCATCAATGAATATGGACCTACAGAAAATACTGTTATCTCCACTATTTACCGGGATATGCAACCAAATAAAGATGTTCTTATTGGTAAGCCTGTAGTAGGAACGAAGATTTATATTCTTGACTCGTACGGTAACCCTCAGCCAATCGGTGTCCCTGGTGAAATGTACTTAGCTGGTGAAAGATTAGCAAGAGGGTATATAGGCCAGCCTGATTTAACAAGTGAGAAATTTGTTCACAATTCGTTTACTCCTGGGGAGAGAATGTACAAAACTGGTGATATGGGAAAATGGACAGAGGACGGAAATATCACTTACATTGGGAGGATTGACGATCAGGTAAAGCTAAGAGGGTATAGAATTGAACTCGGAGAAATTGAAGCAGCCCTATTAAAACACAAAAATATAAAGCAAGCAATGGTTGTTCTTGAAGCATCTAATAACTCCCTTTGTGCTTATGTTGTTTCTAATAGTGATGTGATGGTGCATGATCTACGAGAACACTTATTAAAGCAATTACCGACTTATATGATTCCCGCTTATTTTGTCTTACTTAAGCATATGCCTCTTACACCTAATGGCAAGATTGATAAAAGAGCATTGCCTAAACCTAATGTAAATAGTGAAATAGAGTATATTGCACCGCGAAATGATGTAGAGGAAAAGCTTGCTGAATTATGGTGTGAAGTATTAGATGTTAAAAGGGTTGGAATCATGGATAATTTCTTCCACTTTGGGGGCGATTCGATAAAAGCCATTCAAGTGGCTGCTCGTGCAGTAGAATACGACCTGAACCTTGACGTAAAGGATTTACTGAAACATCAAACGATATTAGAAGTCAGTAAATATGTTACAACAACTATAACAAGAATCAGTCAAGATGAAGTGGTAGGTGAAATCCCAATAACGCCTATTCAAAGTTGGTTTTTTACTCAAAAGTTTGCAGAATCGAATCATTTTAATCAATCAGTTTTACTGTTTAAAAAGGATGGGTTCGATCATGACAATGTATATGAGTCATTAAAGAACATTGTTGCACACCATGATGCGCTAAGAATGATCTACTCGATTAAAGGTGAAGAAGTGATTCAGCAAAATCAAGCTGATACTCTATTTGGATTTAAAGTGTGTGACTTAAAGCCGACAGAAGACTTTATGGAACAGATGATACAAAGGGTAAATGAACTCCATTCAAGCATATCGTTAGAACATGGACCGTTACTTAATGCCATAGTGTTTAAAGCTGAACAAGGTGATTATTTAGCCATTGTCATTCATCATTTAGTTGTTGATGGAGTTTCATGGAGAGTAATTCTAGAGGATTTTACAGCTGCTTATGTGCAAGTGAAAAATCGTTCAAAAGTATCTCTGCAAGATAAAACTCATTCATATAAGATTTGGTCGAATGCACTTCATCGTTATGCAAATTCACCACAGCTTTTAAGTGAAATAAAGCATTGGCGAGATATGGAGACTGTGCAGACGGTTACTCTTCCTAAAGATGGTAAGACAGAGGAAAACCATATTATAGATGGTGCGGTCGTTACTACCACACTCTCAAAAGAAGAAACTGAACAGCTTTTAAAAGATGCACATCATACATTTAACACTAATGTAAATGAACTATTATTAACTGCTTTAGGGCTTACTTTAAAACAATGGGTAGGCGAAGGAAATATCCCAATCAATATTGAAGGCCATGGTCGAGAAAAAGTTGTAGAAGGTATTAATGTGTTAAGGACCGTTGGCTGGTTTACCTCCCAATATCCAATATTACTAGATACTTCGCAAATGGGAGAGCTTTCATATGCAATTAAATATACAAAAGAAAGCATAAGACAAGTGCCTAATAAAGGGATAGGTTACGGTATTTTAAAATATTTAACCACAAAGGAAAACAAGCGCAATCTTAAATTTAAATTAAATCCTGAAGTAAATTTTAATTACTTAGGTCAGTTTCCTGAAGAATCAGAGCATGATTTATTTGCAGTTACGAACGTTAATTTTGGACAGCCAGTAAGCTTAAAACAGCATCGGCAATACACATTAGATATAGATGCCATCATTATTAATGGAAAACTTCAAGTGAATATAAATTACAACAAGCATGAATACGATCATTCTACTATAACTAAACTAACCGAAGCTTATAAAAATAACTTAGTTTTAGTAATTAAACATTGTATAACAAAAAAATATCCGGAATTAACCCCAGATGATTTCGGTATACAAACATTATCAATAGAAGAATTGGATATCTTTATGGAGAAGTATGGTGGAGAAATTAGTAAAGTTTATACGCTTTCACCAATGCAAAATGCAATGTTGTTAAATTGGTTGAGAGACAGTACATCGAGTGCATACTTCCAGCAAGTATTATTTAAGATGTCTGGATTAATTGATATTAAATTGTTAGAAAATAGCTTTAATAAATTGATCGAGCGGCATGATATACTTCGAACAGTTTTCGAATATCACAATTTAAAGCAGCCTCATCAAGTTGTGATGAGAAAGCGTCCAATCGAGATACGTATTAAGGATCTAACTCATCTCAATGGAGAGAAACAAAAGCAGTATATTGATAAATTTAAACAAGAGGACTTAAGCCATACATTTGACCTTTCAAAGGATTTATTGATGAGAATGACCCTGTTTAAAACATCAGCTAACACTTCTAAGTTTTTATGGAGTTTTCATCACATCCTAATGGATGGATGGTGTATAGGTATCTTAATAAGGGAGCTTTATTTATTTTATCGTTCTTCAATGGAAAAGGAACAGGTTCATCTAGAAGAAGCAATACCGTATCACAATTATATTAACTGGTTGGAAAGACAAGATAAATCAGGATCATTAGCATATTGGAAGAAATATATGAGCGACTACATGTCTAATTGTTATTTACCAGATTATCAAAATGGTTTAAGTAAAATATTGAATGATAGACGAGAAGTAAATTTTGTTATCTCTAGAAATGATTATAAGGCGCTGAAAGACATTTCGAAGAAGGAAAAAGTCACAGTAAGTACTGTTTTTCAAACAATTTGGGGTATACTCTTGCAAAAATATCATCACCTTGATGATGTCGTCTTTGGAGTAGTTGTTTCTGGAAGGCCATATGATCTTCAAGATATAGAAAATATTGTTGGACTTTTCATTAATACAATACCTCTGCGAATACAATGCAATCAAAAAGAGCGTTTTAGTGACATATTAAAAAAAGTGCATGAAGATATGATTCACGGAAATAAATATAGTTATGTTTCATTAGCGGAAATACAAGCTAATGTAAATGGTGGAGAAGCATTATTTAACAGCGTTATTAGCTTTGAAAACTATGTATATCGAGATGAATTCCAGAGGATCATTAGTCAAAAAGATGAACGGGGTTTTACAATTAGTGATATTGAGGAGCTTGAACAGACAAACCTAGATTTGACAATTGTTCTTGAGCCTGAGGAAGAAGGAATGAAAGCGAAGCTAATATATAACGCAAACGTCTGCAACCAAGATTTCATTAATAGTATAGAAGACTATATGAATGAAATCGTTCAACAAGTTATAAACAATCCTGATATCAATATCTCAGAAATCTCAATTTTACCACAATATTCGCTGAACCAAGTGCTTCAAGATTTCAACGAGGAATTGTAATTAAATTTTGAGGCTTTATTAAAGGCAGAGAGAGAAGAGTATATAAAGATAAAATCATAAGCGTTATTAGGGAGCTGGCACTTATTCAGGGATGGATTCAGTCAACAAATCTTTAATAATACTAAAATTTATAAAAATAGTATTTATTTGAATGATATCTTCGTATTATTACAGCCTGAAATAGGAGATAGAACTAGTTTTGTTATGGCGATTTAGTTAAAATCTCGCTTTTACCTTTATTGAGATTATTAGTTAATTAGAAATTGTAGGGGCGGATATTGTCGGTATTTCATGTAATACAGTACACGCCCCGCAAATTTTTAATGTGATTAAAGAAAAGATTTAGCCAATCACAAAAATGGAATTACATTAGTGGATATGATTGAAGAGGTTGTAAATTTTATCGAGGAGAATTATCCAGAAGATAAAACGATTGGAGTTATGATTACAATGGGATGTAAAGGACAGACAAGTATAACAAGAATTTTGAAGCTAAAGGTTTTTGCGTCGTGATGCCTGGCGTTCACGTGCAATATGACTTTATCCATGACTCCATTTATAACCCTTAGTACGGAATAATTAAAGCGCAGTCAAATCTTGTTACTGAGCAGTCAAAAATAAACTTATTAAAAGGTGTAGAGAGGGTCCTCTTACTTTAGAGGAAAGCGAAGTAGTGGATATTATCTTAGTAGATTCGACTTCAGTACTTGCCAAACCTTTAATTAAGGTAGCTGCTTCAGACAAGCTAAAATATAATCATAGAGTTGTACTATCAAAATTGATGTAATAGTTAGAGGTGTTCATATGTGCGGAATAGTTGGAATGTTAGATATGAATAATAAAGGTAGAATCAATAAAAATACTATCTATAATATGGCACAAAAGATAAGACATAGAGGAACAGATGAATTTGACTGTTTTGTGACAAAAAATATAGGTTTTGGTTTTACTAGATTGAGTGTTATAGATTTAGAAGGTGGTACGCAGCCAATTTTTAATGAAGACCGCTCGATAGCATTAATTTGTAATGGAGAGATTTACAACTATAAAGAACTTTGCAAAGACTTAAGATTAAGAGGACATAAATTAAAGACAAATTGTGATGTTGAGTGTATCGTACATCTCTATGAAGAATATGGCGTTGACTTTATCAACAAACTGAACGGACAGTTTGCCTTTGCAATTTACGATTTTAAAAAGGAAACACTAATTTGTGCAAGAGATTATGTTGGTATTGCTCCTTTTTTTTATACGGTTGTTGATAATATGTTCATATTTGCATCAGAAATAAAAGCTATATTAGAGTATCCAGCTGTAAAAAGGGAAATAGATTTAGTAGGTCTTGATCAAGTAATGACTTTTCCAGGTTTGATTAGCCCGCGAACGATGTTTAAGGATATTAATAGCTTAAAAGCCGGTCATTACATGATTATAAACAATTCGGGCAACATTAAAGTCAATGAGTATTGGGACTTAGTCTATCCTAAAATTGGTGAGATAGAGTATGTCAAGGACGAATCATATTATATCGAACAATTGGATGACTTACTAACTAGATCCGTCAAATATAGGCTTCAGGCTGATGTCCCGGTTAGCTTTTATTTAAGTGGTGGATTAGATTCCTCCATTATTGCAGCAAAGATTAACCAAATAGATTCAAAGCGGCGGCACTCTTTTTCTATCGATTTTACTGATAAAGAAATATCTGAATCTAAATATCAGAGACTAATGGCACAACATGTAAATTCTATGCATCATGAGCATTTATTTAAATTTTCTGATATAGAGAAAGAGCTGCGCAAAGTTGTTTACCATTCTGAATGTGCGCTAAAAGAAACTTATAATACTGCTTCAATAAAATTATCGAATCTTGTGAGAGAATTTGGTCTAAAAGTCGTGTTAACTGGTGAAGGGGCAGACGAACTATTCGGAGGTTATATTGGATACAGATTCGATAAACTCAAACAAATGCAGGGGAGGCAAGTGACTTCCAATGACTCAATTGAAGATCGTTTTAGGGGGGATATTTGGGGAGATAAGACGTTTTTATACGAAAAAGATTATTTTGCATTTCAACAAATAAAAAAAGGTCTTTATTCAGATGAAATCAACAATATGTATGAAGATATTAATTGCCTTAATCATTTTATAGTTAATAAAGAGCGACTAGCGAACATTGATATATTACATAAAAGGTCGTACGTAGACTTTAAACTTAGGATGTGTGATCATCTACTCTCTGATCATGGAGATAGGATGTCATTCGCTAATTCAGTCGAGGCAAGATACCCATTCTTAGATAAAGATTTTATCGAATTCGCAATTAAAATTCCCCCAGGCTTAAAGCTTAAGGAATTTGAAGAAAAGTATATTTTAAAAAAGATTTCAGAAGGACTAATACCAACAGAAATTTCAAACCGGCCGAAATTTGCATTTACTGCTCCGGGGAGTCCACAACTACTAAATCAAAATATTGAATGGATAAATGATTTGCTTTCTTATGATCGTATTAAAAAGCAAGGATTGTTTCAGCCTGAAAAGATTGAACAATTAAAAAGTAGTTATTCTAAGCCTGACTTTAGGTTAAACGTTCCCTATGATAACGATTTTCTAATTTTAGTAATAACTGTAGGTATTTTGATGGAAGAATACAATATGAAAGGATTGTAACTAGTAATATCATAATATTAAATGATTTGAAAGGCAGGGTGATCAAAAGTGAAAAATATAGAAAAAACGTTGCAAACTAGAATTTTTAAATGCTTGCAACAATATAGAGAAAAAACTGCGTTGGAATGTGGTGAAGAGCAAATATCATATGAAGAACTAGATAGAAATTCAAATTGTATAGCGAATATGATGATGTCTTCGAATGATGTCGAAAAATTATCAAATATATGTATTTTGCTTGATAGAAGGACTACTCTTATTACAGCAATGATTGGCATCTTTAAAGCAGGCAGTGTGTTCGTTCCTCTTGACCCTGCCTATCCAGACAAGAAAATTAAAAAAATGGTTGAAACTGTTGAGCCAACCATGATCATTACGGATCCCGATAATGTTCACAGACTTAAGAACTATAATTTATGTGAGAATACACAAGTAGTCGTTATTTCTGATCAATTTTATAAAGATAATGAATCAATGAGCTTGTATAAGCCTAACGTATTTTATTCGGTTGATGATCCAATTTATATTTATTTTACATCTGGTTCAACGGGAGTTCCAAAAGCGATTGTCGGGAAAAATAATAGCTTATTACATTTCATAGAATGGGAACTTGAAACATTTGGAGTTGATGAAACATTCCATGTAAGTCAATTTACGACTCCTTCTCATGACCCATTGCTTAGGGATGTATTTGTTGCCCTATTTTCTGGGGGGAAAGTGTGTATACCGAAAACAAAAGAAATCATTTTAGATTCAGAGCAGATAATTAATTGGATTGATCAGTATGGTATTAACTTAATTCATTGTACTCCTAGTCTTTTTCGGATTATTAACTCAACAAATTTGAACGAAAAACACTTTTCACATTTGAAATATATACTACTGGCGGGGGAACGGGTCATCCCATGGGAACTGAAAAATTGGTTTGATTGTTTTAATGATAAAATTCAATTAGTAAATTTATATGGTTCGACCGAAACTACTATGATTAAGACATTTTATTTGATTAAACCAGAAGATGTTAACAGAAGAACTATTCCAGTAGGAGTACCAATGAAAAGGGCAAAGGTGATAATTTTAGATAACAATATGCAGGTTTGCCCTTCGGGGGCTTTAGGAGAAATTATTATCCGTACACCTTATAGGAGCCTTGGTTATTATAACAATCCAGAACTAAATAACAGTAAGTTTATCCAAAATCCTTTTAACGATAATCCAAACGATTTTATTTATAAGACTGGTGATTTGGGGAGGATTTTACCTGATGGGAATTTGGAGTTTTGTGGAAGAATTGACAGGCAGGTAAAAATTAGGGGGATTCGTGTTGAACTAGAGGAGATTGAAAATGAGATTTTGAAATATCCCCCAATTAAGGAATGCGTAGTTCATACGATTTCAGGCTCTGTTGATGAAATTTTAGCAGCTTACTATATATCAAATCAAGAAATAGATGAAATTGAATTGAGAAATTTCTTAGAAGATTCAATTCATAATTACATGATGCCAGCTCATTTTATAAAGCTCGAAACAATGCCGTTGACACCTAACGGGAAGCTAAACTATGACGAATTACCTCATCCAGATACTATAACTAATCAAATATGTACTGCTCCACGAAATGACATAGAGAAGAAACTCGCTGAAATTTGGTGTGAAATTTTAGGTGTTTCAGAAGTAGGAATTAAACAAAGTTTTCTTCATATTGGCGGCCACTCTTTGAATATCATGTCTCTTATATCAAAAATAAATAAACAATTTGACGTAGAACTACCACTTTCTGAAGTTTTTAAAGATGCTACGATTGAGGGCATTGCTGATTATATTCGTAAGTCTAATAAAACTGAATATGTGCCGATTACACCTGTTACTAGAAGAAGATATTATCCTGTTTCCTCTTCACAAAAAAGAATGCTTGCTCTTTCGCAGTTTGCGCCTCAATCAACAGCTTATAATATGCCTTGTGCAATGTGGATTGAAGGGAATTTAGATAGAGACCGTTTTGAAAATGCTTTTTCGGTAATTTTTGCAAGACATGAAGTACTTAGAACTTCCTTCGAATTAGTTGACAGCGAGTATGTACAGCAAGTGCATGAAAAAGGAACCTTTAAAATGGACTATTTTGATGCTTCGTTAGAACAAGCTGAGGGCATAATTTCATCATTTATTCAGCCGTTTGATCTTGAGAAAGTTCCACTATTTAGGGTTGCTTTAATTCGAGTTTCCGAACTTAAACATCTCTTCATTTTTGATATGCATCATGTTGTAGCTGATGCGGAATCTATGAGTATTATTATTCGTGAATTGGTTCAATTATACGAAGGGAAATCTTTGGAGGACTTAACTATACAATATAAAGATTATTGCGTTTGGCAAAGCAAGTTTAAGGAAACAAACGAGTATAAAAGCCAAGAGAGCTACTGGTTGGATTTGACAAAGGGAGAAATACCAACTTTGCAACTGCCGCTAGATTTTGTAAGACCTGAAATAAAAAGCTTTGAGGGTGACATTGTTAAATATAACTTGGCTTCGGATTTAACAACAGATATTAGGAAACTAGCATTAAATTGCAACTCTACTGTCCATATGGTGCTAATGACCGCATACTATGTACTACTTCATAAGTATACTGGGCAAGAAGACATTATAGTCGGGACTGTATCAGGTACAAGGCGTCATGAAGAAATGAAGGATAACATTGGGCTTTTTATTAATACATTACCAATGAGAAATTACCCTTATAAGGAAAAGTCCTTTGATCAATTACTAAATGAAGTAAAATCAAATGCTATAAACGCATATGAAAATCAAGACTATCCATTTGAAGAGTTAATTGAGAAGCTTGAAATTGAAAGGGATACAAGTCGCAATCCTCTTTTTGATGTAGCTTTTGATTTACAAAATGAAGATAACCATCAAATAGAAATATTAAATTTAAAATTTAAGCCTCATTCTTATGAGGAGAAGGTATCAAAATTTGATTTATGTATACACAGCTTAGAAATTAATGGGGAATTACAGTTTGATATTGAATACTGTACAAAACTTTTTAAAAGAGAAACGATAGAAAGACTCTTGCAGCATTATTTAAATATTATTAAAGAAGTTTTGAATACCCCTACAAAAAAAATAGCAGAAATACAAATGTTGTCACAAGACGAGAACAAACAGCTACTAATTGATTTCAATCCTGTAACGAATTTGGCAAAAAATATAACAATCCATGAACAGTTTGAGCAAATTGCTGAGGAAAGTCCTAAAGCTGTTGCCATTGAATACAGAGATGGAGAGTCACTAGTTCAAATACATTATGATGAATTGAATTGTAGGGCCAATCGCTTGGCTTGTTTTTTAAAGGAAAAGGGGATTGGGCCTGGAAAAGTAGTTGGTATAATGACAAAAAAATCAACTGAAATGATCATTTCGATTTTGGGGATATTGAAAGCCGGCGGAGCATACTTACCGATTGACCCAATGTATTACCCAGAAAATCGTATACTGTCAATTATTAATGACAGTCAAATAAGTTTACTTTTGGCAGAAGACACGTTCGAGCATAGCCTTTTCACCAAAGCAAACTATCAATATCAATTTGAAATACTATTCTATGATGAAATTGTCAATAAATCACAAAATAATTCCTCACATAATTTGAAAAATATGAATCAATCAGATGATTTAGCGTATGTGATTTATACATCAGGTACAACAGGACAACCTAAAGGTGTACTAATAAAACATAGTGGGGTTGTTAATTTATCGTCTTCTGTAAGCAAATCCCTTGGAATTAGTATAAATAGCAAAGTACTTCAGTTTGCTTCGTGCAGCTTTGATGCATCTGTATGGGAAATATTCACAACGTTACTAAATGGGGCGACATTGTATTTACCTCAAAGAAATCATGAGTTTACTAACAATTTATCAGACATTTTAAGAGAAAATGCTATAAATGTCGTGACATTACCACCATCCGTTCTTAAAAGTATCCGAAGTGCCAATTTGCCAAATTTAAGTGTTATTGTTTCTGCAGGGGAAAGCTGTACTAAAGATATCATCAATAAATGGTCAATAGGAAGACGATTCTTTAATGCATATGGTCCATCAGAAACAACTGTTTGTGCAACTTTAACAGATTGTCTGACGCCGAAAAGTACAATCACAATTGGTAAACCTATTAATAATACCAATATTTATATTGTAAATTCAGCTATGCAACCAGTACCAGTTGGTATACAAGGTGAATTATGTATAGGTGGAGTTGGAATTGCCGCTGGTTATTTAAATAAACAAGATTTAACATTAGAGAAGTTTATACCGAATCCCTTTATCCCGGGGGAGAAAATGTATCGAACTGGTGACTTAGCCAGATGGATGCCTGATGGAAGTATTGAATTTATTGGAAGAGCGGATCAACAAATTAAATTAAGAGGGTTTCGTATAGAAACTGAAGAAATCGAATATCAGTTAACTAGACATGAGGCGGTGAAAGAGGCAGTTGTAATTGATATTGAAAATGAAAACGGAGAAAAGAGCTTATCTGCTTTTGTAGTATCAAACGGTAAGTTTGATGAACTAAATCTAAAGACACATTTAATGACAGAGCTCGCTAATTATATGATACCGTCCTTTTTCATTCAAATAGATAAAATTCCATTAACAAAGAATGGGAAGATTGATAGGAAAGTGCTAAAGGAACTTGCTCCTAATATGAATATGAAAACAAATAATGAGCTGCCACGGAATGAGATCGAACAAGAATTGATTGAAATTTGGAAAGACGTCTTGAATCTCAATATTATTGGTATAAGTGACAACTTCTTTAACATAGGAGGTCATTCTTTAAATGCTATTGAGATGGTATCAAAGGCGAAAAAATTAGGGCTTACATTAAGAGTAAATGATTTGTTCCAATATCCGACAATTAAAAAATTGGTGGATCATCAGCTCATTCAAAAAGCTGCTTTAGTTAAAGGAGAATCACGGTGATGAGGGGGGACGTAAAATCCTTCTCATCAAATCCGATTTGCTTTGATGGTAAGGAAGCAACTCTAGAAGAAAAAATCAGAATTGCAATGGAATTTCAAACAGGGATTTCAAAGCAATTAACTGCAGGAAGAATTGAAAATGAGCACCCCCTTGCACCAATTCAATGTGTTTATTTAGAAAATATGGATTATTCAGGTGTATTCATACCTTTTCAGAGAGAGTTGAATAAGGATCATTTGGACAAATCAATTTTGCAATTAATCAACCGTCAAGAATTACTGCGAAGTGTATTGTACTCAGAAAATGGACAAGTAAAATGGAGAGTCCATGAAACGCTTCAAGAAATCAATATTCCTATTATAGATATTTCATTACTTTCCCCCGATATGCGGGGGAGAGTCCTCGATAAGATTATTAAAAATATTTATTTTAGGGAGTATAACAAGTTTAACTCAATATTTTACAGAATTATGCTGATAAAAAAGAGTATAAATGATTATTTATTAATCATGCCCTTTGCACATATTATTTTTGATTTTATTAGTAGTGAGGTTCTTAAAAGTGACTTGATGAATCTTTACCATTCTTTTAATCAAGGGCAGAGTGTTGTGCCAAAAATACAGAAAAATTATTGGAATTACGTACAGCAAATATTACAGGGGCCTCAACAATTGAGTGATCAGGAATTATGTGATGTTTATGAGTTAGTAGAACTCAATAAACTTACTAAAGCTACATCTCTAGCTATTAATCAGCAACCTGAGAGCGGAAAAAAAGTAAGTATAATAGAATTTGATATGAATTATTTAGTAAAAGATACAAATCCAGATACATTATTGAGTGATATTTTTTACTACAGTGCAGATGTGTGTAGGACTCTATTAAATCGTGAAATTTCAAAATTACCAATAAGTTTTATCAACCTAGGGAGAGTTTACCAAAACCAATTTTATTTTGATTTAGTAGGGGCATTTATTGATTTTATTCCTACGATCATTGACCTTGATAATCGTACAGTTCCAATTGCCAAATCAATAAAAAAGAAAATTCAGATTGCACAGAAGCACAATATTAACTTTAGCGGATTGCTTTATAATCACAAAGTGAAAGAAAAGTATGTCATGTCAAGTGAATACATTAAAACTTGCTTAACTGAAAATCAAATAATTTTGAATGTCTTGGGAATGAATGATGAAGTGGATGAACCTCTAGAACAATTGATTGTAAAAAATAACTATATTAAACCAGATAACAAGATTATTATTGAAGCTCGATACAGCAAAAATAAAATTTACTTCAAGCTATTTTTACCTTTTGAAGTCGATAAAACACCCTTAAAAGTATGGTTAGACGAGAAGGAATAAGTCAAGCACCAATTTAATGCTTTGGAAATTCTAAACCTGTCAACTTAAAAAAGCAATACTTGAGGAGCTCAGTAAATATCAATTTAAATTATTGGGATTTTTAGAAGGAATTAGGGTGATCCATCTCCTTACTTATTCATTTTCCTTTCAGAGAAGGACTTTTTGGGATACGCCCAGTCATTTGTTGTTCAATACCTCCTTTCGCATATTAGAACTCACTTTGACTCATGAGCTGCTTGGAACCTGCAATTTAAAGGGAATAGCCTATGGATCAGGAGTTCAAATAAGAGGTGAGGAAATAGACTTTATTAGTAGTCAAAGCTACAGGAAAGTTAAGTAATTCTAAAGGCCATTATCTAGGGACTTCACGAAACATTCATCCCTAAGATGTAAATTTATCAGGTAATAGGGGCTACCCTCACAATTCGGAGCAACTTTCAATAAAGTTAATAAAAGTATTAAATGAACGGGAAATTACCTTAAAAGAGGGTTATTAACTTACTATACGAGGAGAGGTGACCATGAAAGAAGGTATGATCTTAAATAAAAGGCCACATAAACGAAAGAATAATCAATTTAAATTAAACTTTACGATTTTTTCTATGTCGCGGTTAATTTCGGAACTGGGCACTTCTGTGTTTAAATTTGCATTAAGTCTTTATATTCTGGACTTAACAGGCTCTGCTGCCTTATTTTCAGTAGTTTTAGGTTTTACTATTCTTCCAGGAGTGTTTATTAATATTTTTGCAGGTATTTTTATTGATAGGCACGACAAAAAGAAGATCATTATCATATGCGATATCTTAAGCGCTATTACCATGTTAACCTTTTTCTTGGTGTTTATAAATTTTGCTCCTAACATTGCCATGTTTATTGCATTGGCAATTATTTTAAGTGTCATTCAAGCATTTTTCTCAATTGCACTTCAATCATCTATTCCTGACTTAGTCGAGAGAGAAAATGTTACCCAACTTAATTCTAGCTATCAGGCATTAGGGGCAATAATCAATGTTATAGGTCCTATTTTAGGTGCGATTGCCTACAATTACTTAGGACTTAAATATGTACTGGTTATCGAGGCAATTTCTTTCCTTTTTGCTGGAGTAATTCAAGTGTACCTTAAGTACAGAGTAAGTGAAGGAGAAAAAGAGCTAAAAAGCTATAAGGAAAGTTTAAAGGATGTATTTAAATATTTAAAAATGCAAAAGTCTATTGTTCAATTAATTAGTCTTGTTGTTGTAATCAACTTCTTATTGGTACCGCTACTTTCTATTGCTTTGCCGTATATAGCATATAAGGGGATTAATGTTTCCGGAGGGCAACTTTCTCTTATGCAAGCCATGTGGTTTTTAGGGATTATTGTTGGAGCTGTCATTGTTTCAATGGAAAAAGTAAATAAAATTGTTATTGATAAATTGTTTATTTTACTGCAAATACAGGCTGTGTTCATGATTTTGTGGATTTTCCCAAAATTCCTATTGTCCAGTAATATTTCGTTATTTATCATAACAGGAGTTTATTGTTTTATTTTAACAGTTGGAGGGGTCTTTAATGCAATGACTAATGTACCAATGTTAAGTTATTTACAAGTAAAGATTCCTGAAAAAGTAAGAGCAAGTGTATTCGGAGTTGTGAACACTGCGATTCAAATTGCAATACCTTTCGGGTTTTGGATCTATGGGCTTGCTTTAGAACATATCGACTGGATGTATGTAATCGTTGTTCCAGGTGTTTGCCTTATTATTATAGGTGCTTTCGCACATAGTAATAAACCACTAAGACAGTTTTTTAGTAATCCGAACTAACGCAAGTATATAATGAGCCATTCCCGTATCTCAACTTTTTTAGTGGTGCGGGATTTTTTTTTGAAAAGTTATATTTAAAGGGAAGTAAAAGTTTTTTATGAAAAATATTCCCTATTTTAACTTGACTTGGAATTTTATTCATTATATAGTTAATTACATAACTAACTAACCGATGAGGAGGTTATAAATGAGTAGGGATGTTTAGGGGAGATGATAGTATTGAAGGCTAGCTTTGATGATATTCAGCCAATATTTCAACAGATTGCTGATATGACTGAAGATCATATATTAAACGATACATATGGTGAAGATGAACAGGTCATGTCGACAACACAGATAGCTAAAACTTTTCAGATTAATCCAGCAACTGCTGTAAAAGGAATTAACTTGCTTGTCAATGAGGGCATTCTTTACAAGAAGAGAGGCCTAGGGATGTTTGTTGCTCCTGGTGCTAAAGAGAAGATATTAACCAAAAGAAGAAAGATGTTTTATCAAGAATATGTAGTGAAATTGCTGGAAGAGGCTAAAAAAATACAATTGTCCGCTGAAGATATTATTAATATGATTAAACACGAAAGTGAGGGTTATTGAATTTGGGAACAATTTTGAAGTGTACAAACTTAGCGAAAAGTTATGGAACAACTGAAGCTGTGAAGAATATTGATATGACTTTGGAGGAAAATACAATTTATGGTCTTATAGGACGAAACGGAGCAGGAAAAACTTCTCTGTTAAATATAATAACCGGCAGTATTTTTCAGGATTATGGTGAAGTAGAGATTGCTGGGAAAAAAATAAATCGAAGTGAGGACATTGAAGATCTTTGTTATGTAAAGGAGAAGATTTTATTATTTAATCACGTAAAGGTGATGGAATTGTTAGAGATTGCGTCTGCATTTCATAAGAATTGGGATTGGGACTTTGCCAAAGATTTGTTAAAAATGTTTGAGTTAAATCCTGAAAAAAAATTCAGACAACTATCTAGAGGAATGGAATCTCATGTAGGGATTATTATCGGTCTGGCAAGCAGAGCTCCTCTAACAATTTTTGATGAACCTGTACTCGGCCTAGACGTAATCATGAGGGAAAAGTTTTATTCAATTATGTTGGAGGATTATTCTAATTACCCTCGAACGATCCTTATGTCAACTCATTTAGTTAATGAAATAACTAAAATTGTTGAAAAAATTTACATTATTGATTCAGGAAAGATTTTACTACATGAAGATATGGATTCCTTTAGAAATAAATCCTATTATGTAACTGGTAATAGAAAAGGGGTTGAAAATTTTATAGAAGGAAAGAATGTTATTCAGTGTGAAACGCAAGGTAATATCATGATTGCCGCTTTGTTCGACACGATTAATGATAAAGAAATGCATAATGCAAGAAGGTTGGACTTATCCATTGACGGCATGCCATTGCAAAAGTTCTTCACTTATTTTGTAGATGGGAGGAATCACATTGAGTAGGCTATTAAGTGTTGTTAAAGGAAGTTATGGAGTTTTAAGGGTTTATCTAATGATTCTTGTCGGATTGGTAGCGATAGCATTTTTTATTAATTTATTATTAGGCATTGGCAATATAAATCGTAATTCTGAAGTTTCATCTGGCAATATAGTAACCATTTTTTTATTAATTATCTCAGGAGTTTTACCATTATACTTTTTTAAACGGATAATCAATTTAGGGGCATCACGTAAAGAGTATTATTTTGGGACGATAATTGCTTATATTTTTTGGGTTGCAGCCTTTTCAGTATTCAATATAATCTGGTTTTTACTTGAACAAAATGTATTTATTGAATATAAAAGCTATTTTAATATTATCGAAATATTCGGCTGGGACAGATATGGTGTTATAGGTATGTTTATCTATCAGTTTTCTACTTATTTATTCATCGTAGCATTTTTCAACCTCGTCTTCTCTTGCTTCAGGGATAGATTGGCGTTAGGGATATACATCTTGCTTGCGGCAGCCATTTCGGTTAGTATGTCTATTTCTTCCTTAAGGGAGGCTGTCTTTAAAGGGGTTGCTATCCTTTTCTTTAATCCGACGATATTGCCTAGTACGATTTTAACTTTTGCATTGATCGGTTTGTTATTCATGGCAGGTTGGTTTTTTACAACGCGGAGAGAAATTTATAAATGATTATTTAATGTGGGAAGAGGGGGAAATATGGAGTTTATTGTTAAAAGCGTTTTTAAAAATATGTTTGAGAAGAAATTTCGCTTCTTTTTAATTGTCCTTTCCATCACAGTCTCTACATCACTGTTTTTTGCCTCAATGGCGATATCTGATACCCTTGGAAAAATTTACGAAGAAAAGCTAAAAAGTTCTGTAGGCAATGGGGATATCATCATTGCAAATGGTAATAAAGCGGCAACTCCTTTTTTTCATACTGATAAAGCTGAAGCGTATGAAGGTCGTACGAGTTATATCATTGGTGAACTTCAAGGAGAGGCAGTATATACGACACAAGATCAAAAGAGTGTATGGGTTAACTTACATGGAATAGACCCATCTGATATGAATAGAATCAATCCTTTTAAAATTGATCAAGGAAAAGAATCAGCAAGTCTTGATGATAATGAAATTATTTTAAGTTCGAATACAGCAGAAAAATATAATCTGAACATCGGTGATAAGTTTAAGCTAGAAGTAGGCGGAGTGAAACATAATTTTGTTTTATCAAATACATCCTACCCTATAGGCATCTTTGCTGATGAAGCACGGTATTTTTCTGCTATAATACCTAAAGAAAAGTTAGGTACTATTTATCATGCAAATGATGCTGTAAATGTTATTCATGTAAAGCTGAAAAACCCTGATGATAAAGAATTCATGCTTAATAAGTTGTCACAAGCTTACAGCGAATATTCTGTGCGTGAGCCAATACAACAAGATGACATTAACAACCAAATTAGTGTCATGTCAACGGCCTTTTTAGTTGTAATGTTTGTCGTATCGATTATGAGTATCTTTATTATCTATTCTAGTTTTAAAGTTGTAATATTAGAGAGGTTACCATTAATTGGTACTTTTAGAAGTATAGGAGCTACGAAGAATAAGGCTAATTTCATGCTTATAAGCGAAATCTTTTTATACGGTATAATCGGAGGTCTAATTGGTACCTTATTAGGTATTGGAATCTTATACGGGATGTCGGTCATTACAACACCTGAATATTTAAAGGATATAGATAATGACATTCAAATATCTTATTTAGATGTTATCGCATCTTTTGTATTTGCTTCACTGTTAAGTTTAGTTAGCTCAATCCCTTCAATTATTAAATTGTCAAAAATTCCGATTAAAGATATTGTCTTAAATACGATTGCTAGCAAACCTGTAAAGAGAACGATTCGATTTGTAGTCGGAATAATTTTGCTTATTCCGGTCTTTGTCTTGCCACAGTTTGTTACGGGGCAGCTGGCGGTGGTAGCAGTTGTTATTAGTATTTTATTAACAGGTATTGCTCTTACACTATTAATCCCTAGTGGTTCAGAATTTTTCGTCTTAATTTTCTATCCTATTTACAAATTGATCTTCGGTAATGTCGGGATGTTAGCAGTTAAAAATCTTAGACAAAATAAAAATATGTTAAATACGATTTCATTATTAGCCATTGGAGTTGCTAGTCTTATCTTTATTATCTCTGCAAGTAACAGTGTGTTACGTGCAACTACCAATTTATATACTGAAACGGCCTCTTTTGATATCGAGATGTCTGTTGCGAAAGCAGATAAAAAGTTTGTAAAACGCATGGAAGATATTGATGGCGTGGAGGATATATACGGAACGTTTAGGGCTATGAATATTGATGTGGTCGGAAAAGGTAGCATTGTAGCTATCGATAGTGTCGATAAAAACAAACTTAATGATTTTTGGGATTTTGAGTTCCGAACAGACGGTAAAAAGGTTTTAGAAAAGCTTGATTCTGGAAAAAATATTTTGCTCGCAACACAGACGAAAGAAAGATTAGGTGTAGCTGAGGGTGACGAAATTTCCCTTGAATTTCCAGAGGGTGAAAGAACATATAAAGTTTTAGGAGACTTTCCTACACTTCAGTTTACTGGAAACTATGCGCTAATATCCGAAAAGAATTTAAAAAAGGATATAGGAACCCCATATTATTCTAATATTTATGTAAAAACAAATAAAGATCCTAATCAAGTTGTTGAGACGCTTGAAACAAAGTTAAAAACGAGTCGCCCAGACATCATGACAACAAAACAACTTGAAGAAAATAATGTTAAAAGTAACGATCAAATTTTTACGATTATAAAAGGATTTGCTCTTTTCTCGATGCTTATCGGTATTATTGGAGTTTTCAATAATTTAATTGTCGGGATAATAGAAAGAAGAAAATCTATTGCAATGTTTCGTTCTATCGGTATGAGTAAGATGCAAATAGTCAAAATGATTTTTATTGAATCTTTAACATGTGGTTTAATTGGCGGAATAATCGGATCTATAGGAGGATATATCTTTGTTTGGATAATCCCATATATTTTCAAAGCTATTTACATTCCCCCTATTTCAGTAGAGTACCCTCTTAGTCAAGTCATCTTGTTTATACTGGCAACAGTTGTTATCACTATAAGTGCGTCGATTAGTCCGATTATTCAATCATTAAGGGTTAATATCATTACTGCTATCAAATATGAATAAAAATTTTGTTTCATAGTGGCTATTAAACGTTCTCAAGAAAATTACTGTCTGATGTCATGGACTCTTTACCATTCTAATCTTGACAGTCTTTCTTTTGGGCCTTTTGATAACAAATTAATCTAATAAAAAAGGGGCTATGATAATGAATTACGTCATTCAAGTTGAAGAAATGAATAAATCATATAAAATGGGATCAGAACAAGTAGTTGTATTAGCAGAAATTAACCTTAATATTGAAAGAGGAGAGTTTGTCTCTATAATGGGACCATCAGGTTCTGGAAAAAGCACCCTTTTATATTTGATGGGAGGGCTTGATAAACCAAGTTCTGGAAATATAAAAATAAAAGGAAAAGAAATTTCAGTAATGAAGGATAAAGAAGAGAGCTCAATTAGAAGGAAAGATATCGGCTTTGTATTTCAGTTTTACAATCTTATTCCTAATTTGAATGTTGAAGATAATATTATGCTGCCCATATTACTTGATGGAAAGAAGCAAAAAAACTATCGGAAAAAGCTCGATGAGGTTATCGAGATTGTCGGTCTTTCTGACAGAAGAAAGCATACTCCACGAGAACTTTCAGGAGGACAGCAACAGCGTGTTGCAATTGCCCGTGCATTGATTAACGATCCTGAAATAATTCTTGCGGATGAGCCTATAGGAAACTTAGATAGTAAAGCGGGTGATGATATTATGGAGCTATTCAGGAAAATCAATAAAGAAAAAGGCCATACAATCATTCAAGTAACCCACTCAAAAGAGGCTGCTACTTACGGAAACAGAACAGTATTTTTAAAAGATGGTAAGTTACAGTAGAAAAATTCAAAAAGCTTGAAATTTGACCACCCTAGAACGTAAAAAATCCCCATTTTAAATATATTCAATCAATCATGAATAGCAGCTTTTGCGATTAACGGCGAAAATTTAATCAGCTATCCAAAAAAATTATCAGTTATAGTCGCTTAATTGCTGAAGAACTCATTAACTTATCACGCAAAAAGTGAATGGAGGAATATTTGATGAACTATACAACAATCGAAAAACAGGGTATTTCAATTTCTACAATTGGCTTTGGTACGAACGCAGTAGGTGGACATAATTTATACGAAAACTTGAATGAAGAAGAGGGAAAAGAGTTAGTGAGAGTAGCGTTAAATAATGGGGTTACACTTATAGATACGGCCGATGCGTACGGGCCGGGTCGTTCAGAAGAATTAGTTGGTGAAGTGCTGCAAAGTTTCCCTCGTGATCAGTACATACTAGCTACAAAAGGCGCAAGAACGCTAAATGATCAAGGCGAATTAAGCATAAACAATTCGCCTGCTTATTTGCGTAGTGCCTGTGAAGCAAGTTTACGACGTTTAGGCTTAGACTATATTGATATTTATTATATTCATTTTCCTGAACTAGGCGCTTCACTTGAGTTCGCCGTTGCGGAATTAGTGAAATTGAAACAAGAAGGTAAAATCAGAGCAATTGGTATTTCCAACGTGACGCTTGAACAGTTAAAAGAAGCAAATAGCACTGGGGATATTGATGTGGTACAGCTTGAATACAATATGCTTAACCGTAATATCGAAACAGAAATTTTGCCATATTGTATTGATCATCAAATAGCTGTTGTTGCTTATGGGCCTCTTGCTTTTGGTATCCTTGGAGGAAAGTATACAAAAGAATTGAAATTAGACGCAGGAGACTGGCGAAATAGTGTAGACCTTTTTAAAGAAGGGAATCTCGAAGCCAACTTATCAAAAGTTGAAAAATTAAAAGAAATCGCTGCTAAGAAAGATACGACTGTTGGAAATTTAGCAATTGCTTGGCTATTAGCGCAAAAAGGTATAACAGCAGTCATACCTGGTGGGAAAAATACAAATCAAATATTAGAAAATTTTAAAGCAAGTGAAGTTACACTCACAGCAAAAGATTTAGCTGAGATTGAAGAGATTATTTAAGAGTACCAACTATTTCATTAAAGCCGCTATGTAGTGGGACTAACTGCTTTTGTATGTAATATTATCGAATAATAATAAAAAGCTGGGAATGACTATTTTTTTGTCATCCCAGCTTTTTGCATATTATTTTAGTGAACTTCCTCTTGTATCATTTAGATGATGTCAGTTACTCATATATCAAATTTTTAATACAATAATATATCAAAATTGTATATAATGTATAGATATTTATTTTTGTTAAATTACGTTAAATTAGTAAGGCGTAAACATATTTTAAATTATAATGGCTTTTCGACAAATAATGAGGTAGTAAATTTCAATTAGAGATAATCCTAAAGCTAGGATGAAAAGCTATGAATTAGGAGAATTTGATGAATACAGATGCAATTGTACGACTACTTATATTTCTAGTAATTCCAGCCTTTATGATGGGGCGAGCATATAAAAAAATGTCAAAAGAAGAGCGAAATGAGGTGAAGGGTGATTTTACGAGTGTGCGTTTTCTCACTTCAATTGGATTGATACAACTCAGTTTAGTATTTTTATTGATCGAACCATTCTTTAAAATATCATTGCTAAAAACGATTAGCGGCGTGCTCTTTTCTATTGGAATAATAGTTAGTATTATTCGGATTTGGTTGAAAGCTACATCAAAAAGTATAGCATTACTAAGAATTTTGTTATTAGTTAGCGCTTTAACTGTCTTTTTCTGGGCATTATAAGCAATTAACTAATGATGGTGCATTAAATAGAAGAAACACCCTGAAAGCGGTCAACTAACTTTACTTCATATAAGACAGTAGCACTTAGGAATGGAGTGACTACCTTATTGAGACATATTAAAAAGTGTCTTTTTATTTTCGCGGTTGCCTTTACAATATGGAATATCATCAATTACACCACTCATGAAAAAGAGCATTTGGTATATGGGTTCCTATACTGTTTGGCACTTGCAATTATAAATGGAAATTCCACCTTTTTTCCACATGTCATTGATCTTAAGGTATAATTTATTTGTGTTAGAATATGTAAAAGGTAGGAGCGAAAAGAAAATGCAATCTAATATTTTGCTAGTGGAAGATGATCTATCGATTCAAGAAATGGTAGAAAGCTATTTAATAAAAGAGGATTTTATTGTAGTGACAGCTTCTGATGGAGAAGAAGGACTGGAAAAATTTATGCAAGGTTCTTTTGATTTACTCATTCTTGATGTTATGTTACCGAAGATAGATGGGTTAGAAATAGTGAAATTGATTCGTGAAAGAAGTGCTGTCCCTATTTTAATGATGTCTGCTAAGGATACAGATGTTGATAAGGCGGTTGGGTTAGGGCTAGGAGCAGATGATTATATTGGTAAGCCTTTTTCAATGATTGAGCTGTCTGCGCGGGTAAAGGCGGGTATTCGTCGTTCGACAAAATATTCAGTTCTTCCAAAGATACAAGATGAAATTATTCAGATTGGTGATTTGAAAATAGATACTATCAATTTTACTGTATGGAAGAAAGGGGAGCTTCTTAAACTCACTTCCAAAGAGTTCGAACTATTAAAGCTATTTGCGAAGAATCGCAAACGTGTGTTTACTAAAGCTCAAATTTATAATCTCATTTGGAATGAAGAATATTTTGGCGATGAGAATGTTATTAATGTTCATATGAGAAGGCTGCGAGAGAAGATAGAGGATGATCCATCAAGCCCTGAATATATAAAAACGCTATGGGGAATCGGGTATAAGTTGGAAGTGATGTAAAATGGTGTTTTTTTTGATAATGATCATTGTCATATTAATAGGTTTTATCTTTTTTCAATATAGTACGCAGAAAAATAAAGATGAGGATTTACGATACATATATGAGAAGCTACAGAATATTTTAGAAAAGCAAACAGCTGTAAAGTTATTAGTTGTGACAGATAATAAAGAACTGCAAAAGTTATTAGTCGCCATCAATCATTTATTAGTAGCAATGCAAACAACAAAAGCCGATCAAGCGAAGGTAGAAATATCTATGCGCAAAATGCTCTCTAATATATCACATGACTTAAAAACACCGCTGACGGTTGTTCTTGGCTATGTCGAGATGTTACACACAGATCCTACAATGACCGAGGATGAACGACAAGTTATATTGAAAAAGGTACATATGAAAACTATTGAAGTAATGGAGCTCATTCATAAGTTCTTTGACTTAGCGAAATTAGAGTCGGGAGATAAAGAAATCGAGTTAACTAGAATTAATTTGAATGAAGTGTGTCAGGATAATATTTTATCGTTCTACGATTTACTTATTGCAAAGGGTTTCTCTGTTGATATTGATATACCAAATGAACAACTATATGGACATGGAAATACAGCAGTGTTAAGTAGAGTATTAAATAATTTAATTTCAAATGCAATTACGTATGGCGAAGATGGAAAAACACTTGGTATGACCTTAAGAAGTGATGAAAAGACTGTGTACATTGATATTTGGGATAAAGGAAAAGGGATTTCTGAGTCACATATTGATAAGGTATTTGAGCGTATGTACACATTAGAAGATTCAAGAAATCGTATTTATCAAGGTAGTGGGCTTGGGTTGACGATCACGAAGCGTCTTGTGGAAGCTTTGGGTGGGGAAATTCATCTTTCCAGCAAGCCTTATGACAAAACAGTATTTACAATTTTGTTAAAAAGAATGAACTATTAGCTTGTAGGAAGAAGCATTCTACAAGCTTTTTGTCATGTTCTAGCCCTCAAAGTTAAGTAAACCACCTACCTATGTTTAAGGGAATTGACAACGATTCATATCGTATTCCGAGTGGCGGGGTTTTACGTTTACTAAGTGTCTCTTTTGTGCTTTTCTCTAAGCTTAAGGAATTTGTAAGAATTGAGTAAGAAAAAAGAGAAAATCGTTCCATACAATTAATATAGACAGCGAAAGGGGAAAACAAGATGACATATATATTAAGAACAAATCAACTAACAAAAGTATTTCAAGGAAAAGAGGTTGTTTCCGCAGTAAATATGAATGTTAAAAAAGGTGAAATTTACGGGTTTTTAGGTCCAAACGGGGCTGGTAAAACAACGATTATGAAAATGATTACAAATTTAATTAAACCAACAAGTGGTGATATAGAAATTTTTGGTGAGAAGTTAACGAATACTTCATATGAAGTGTTAAAACGAATGGGAACAATTATTGAATATCCTATTTTTTATGACAAACTAACAGCTCGAGAGAATCTTTACTTACATTGTGAGTACATGGGCTATTATGATAAGAAGTCTATTGATCATGCTTTAGATCTTGTGAAGTTACACAATGTCGATGATAAAAAAGTAAAAGACTTTTCTCTTGGAATGAAACAGAGATTAGGAATTGCTAGAGCGATTACGACAAAACCAGAACTGTTAATTTTAGATGAACCTATTAATGGTTTAGATCCTATTGGTATAAAAGAATTACGAGATCTTTTTAAGATGCTTTGTAAAGAATATGGCATTACTCTATTAGTTTCGAGCCATATATTAGCTGAAATGGAACAAATGGCGGACACAATCGGAGTCATACAAAATGGGAAATTGATAAAAGAAGTTTCGATGGAAAATATCAATGGGGAACAGACAGATTATATTGAGGTGACGGTTCAAGATATTAAAAAAGCAGCTTACATTTTAGATCATCATCTAGGCTTAAATAATTATAAAATTATGAATGAGAAGAATATCCGCATTTATGAAATGACTGTAACGCAGCAAGAAATTTCAAAGGCACTTATTCTGAATGATATTGAGATTGAAAGTATAAATAAAAAGCATAGCTCATTAGAAGAATACTTCATGAAATTAATGAACGGAGAAGGGATTCATGCTTAAATTAATTAAATTAGAAATAGTGGATGTTATTTAATAAGTAGAACAATCAAGCAAAGAATTGGTAATAACCTAGTCACTATTGCTTGCTTGAGAATAAAATAAAAAACATTATATGGAGATGTTTAACATGGTTAAATTAATGAAATTAGAATGGAAAAAAAATCAGTTATCTAGTTATTTTAAAGGATTAATAATCTGTATCGTGGGAATCTTCGCTGCAGTTTCTCTTATGGCGTGGGGTTCTAAAGTTGAAGATGATCTGATGTTTACAGATTATGTGGAATTCATGTCTTTAGCAAATATTTTTATAAGAATCGTATTTATAATTTTTTCGAGTGTTATTTTATCTCGTTTAGTAATTGATGAATACAGGAACAAAACGATTCAATTATTATTTAGCTATCCACTAAAACGAAAAAAATTAATGCAAGCTAAGTTATCTATTATCTTTGCATTCTGTTTTTTTAGCATAATCATTTCTACTTTTATCATTAGTATGTTAGTCTATTTCTTAAATCCAATTATTGGGTTCTTTGAAACGCCAGTTAGTTTGAATGTCATGATTGCTACAGTGCCAACAACTTTTATTAGTGCTTTTATGATTGCTGGAGTAAGTCTAATTCCTCTTTATTTTGGTATGAGAAAAAAATCAACGGCTACAACTATTACCTCGGCAGTATTAATTAGCTTCTTGATTAACGGAAATGTATCTAGTGGTGGGAGTCAGGTTAGTTTGTTTCAATTCATTGGAGTACCGATAACATTATGTTTACTTGGTCTTCTAATCGGCTATCTTTCTTACCATAAAGTTGAAAAACTAGATTTAGCTTAAAAGGAAATGAGGAATGAAGATTGAAAAAAATAATACTAGCATCTGTTGCATTAATCGCAATTGGCGGATTAGCTTTTATCATCAAAGGAGCAGGTGGAAAGAGTTTTGAAAAAGAAAATTCCTTTGAAATAGATCGTATTGAAGAAGTAGAAATAAACAATGAATCTTGGGATATTGAGTTCAAAAATACTGAATCAAAAAAAATAACAATTGAAGTTGAAGGAAAGCAAGAAGACAAAAAGAACGATCCTGTAACAATTAACAATAATGGCAAGAAAATTTTAGTTAATCAGCAAGATCAAAAGAGAAGCTTTACTGGAGGATTCAGTTTCGGGAAAAAGGGTACTATCTATATTTCTATACCAAAGAATGCATTAGATACTATTACATTAAATAATAGCTCTGGTGAGATAAAAATGAATGATTTAACGATTAAAAACATTGTAATTTTAAACAACTCTGGTACTGAAAAAATTAAAGGATTGTCAGCTGAAAAAGGCCAGTTTACATCAAAAGATGGAGAATTAAGCTTGAAAGAAAGTTCATTAAATGAGTTAACTGTAACTTCTACTACTGGTGATAACTATTTTGCAAGTGTGATTAGCCCTAAGGTGAAAATTACTTCAGAAGATGGTGAAGTATCAATCAAAGATACAAAAGAAGGCGAGTCATTATTTGTAGAAACAAAGTCAGGAGATATTACTGTGTCTTATAAAGAAGTTCCCACTTCATTATCTCTTACTGCTAACAGTGATTCATCTGATATAACAGTTGATTTAGATGGGTTTGAGAAAAAAACGAATACTGAAAAATCAAAAGAAGGAACTATTGGTGATGCATCAAATAAAATGGAGCTGTTAAGTAAAAAAGGAACTATAAATGTGAAGTAATAATTATGGTGTGTCAGCGCTAAATAAGACAACTTTTATAAGAACTGTTGCTTAAATTCCACCGGTGTTAAATAATCGAGTGTATCATGAATGCATACGTTATAGGACCAATGTACATAACCATCCAGTGAGCTGTGCAAGCCAATCGAAATTATTCATATAGCGAAAGATTTAGCGGATATTGAAGAGATTATTTAAGCGGATTATAAAATACAGTTGAAAAAAAGACTTAAAGCTTGTAATAGCTTTAAGTCTTTTTTTATTTGAAAGAAACGGAGACAAATAGAAAAATTTATATCCTATTTTAGAGTTAATGATTGGTTCTAGTAATTATGGGACAGTAATCACTTCACTCGCAAATATCAGAATGATTTTCAATATCGATCTCTTCACCGGGAAGACTTATTGGTTGCGGGATGAATTGATATAACTTGAGGGAGCGCTTTTGTAACTTAGAGATGAACTATTGCGACTTAGAGGAGAATTATAGTAACTCAAGAGCAATCTTGTATGACTGAAATTGTTCCAGTTATTCCACAAGAATAAAAATGGAGAAATAGTTGAGGGAAAACATCCAATATATCCTTATCCAGCTGCTGCTGGCCTTTTAACAACACTATTAGATTTAGCCTTTTTTGTTATTGAACTAATGAACTCCCTAAAAAGTAAAAGTAAGATGGGAATTCCAAGTAGTATGGTAATGAATTGCATACTTCTCAAGGTTGTAAAGAATAGACTGGACTTGGCGTTTTTCTAGATAGGTCAAACCAAGAAATTGAAATATCTTCACTTGGTTGGGGTGCCGGATTTCAACGTATGATGGTCGCATATCCGTAATTAGGGACAGGTACAATTATTATGACAAACACAGATTCGGGAGTTCATCAATTGAATGGAAAATGAACTGTAACATAAATTGCTCCATTTGTAGTCTCTAAAGATCTACATAGTATATTTCTTCTTGTCAATCATTGAGATAAAAATATTATGATATACTAGACTAATCATAGAAGCAGCTTAGAAGGGAATTTTCAAATGAACGGACAAAATAGAAATGATGTAAAAGCAGGGATTGTCGTAGATATTATCTTAAAGAAAGATCAACGAACAGGTAATAAAACGAGAGGTGTCGTAAAAGATTTATTGACGAACTCATCTTTCCATCCTCATGGTATTAAAGTTCGCCTCACAGACGGTCAAATTGGTCGTGTCTGTGACATTATTGAATAAAAATCAAAAGCTGGGAATGACTTATCTTAGTCATCCTAGCTTTTTTAAATTAATAGTTTACTCTATACATATCTTTCGTATGTAAAAGAAAATAATTTCCTATTTTGATTCGAATCTAAAGTACACAGATTTCCAAATAAACTGCATTACTTCAGCCCTTTTTGTTTTGTTTAGAAATACATATGATTCCTATTTTGCAAGCACTTCAAAGTATAGTGAATTTTACTTGCTCCGTCGCATCTAATGAATCACTGGATTCACTATATTGAATGCGAAAATGATTAAAACAGATAAGTGGAGAAAGCATCACCACCTAAATTAAGTTCGCCAGTAATAATAGCACTTTAGAAAATAACTTGTGCAGCAATAATGACAGATATAATCGACCAAGCTATAACTATATAAAAATTTAAAATTGATTAGAAAATGTGCTTAAAATAAGAATAGAAAATAGGATTGTGCAGACAACGACTGTAAATAATATAGGACTTAATAATGTACATCTCCATTTAACCTTAGATTAATTCAAGGTAAATAACTTGAAAAGTTTAGTCTTTTAATAATGGGGAATAATAAAAATGCATAAGTAAATTCAAAAGGGGTGATTTTAAATGAAACATTTGAAAATGGTTATCGGAGTGCCACTCCTAATTGGTACGTTGTACGGATGTAATAATAATAAGGCATCGGATGTTCCAGTGAAAGCGCCGGTTGAACAAGAGAAAACGGATACGAACACGAATAACAATGTACAAGAAAGTACAAATCAAACGAAGGAAAATTTGCCTTATAATTTTGCGGAGTTTTCTTTAGGCGTTGATTATTCAGCGACAGAATCGTATGAAGTTGACTATGAAAATGAAAAAACAGGTGTGGAGGCAGAACTGGACGATGATCGAAATAATGTGAAGCTTAAAGGTGACGAGGCTTTAACTAAGTTAGAGCCATTATTTAAGAAACTCAAATTTGATGCAACAACAGCAAATGATGAAGTAATCGATCAAGTGATTTCTGTTTTTGGTATAGACGAAAATTATATTTCGTTTGAACTTCAAGTGAAATTCGCAGATGGAACAGTGAAGGAATATAATAAGACAAAATAAATAGAGCAAGAGAATGCCTCAGAGGTCGTTTCTAGACTTGTGAGGCATTTTTTATGTTGAAGCGGGATTAGTGAATACGGTTACATATAGTTGATACAGTTTTTCTCTTACAATGTAAACTCATGATAATTACACTTTCGTTCATGTAATTTTGATACGAGAAATCGAAATCTTTTAAACAAAAAAACACCTTCAAGTTAATTTGGTATATATACCTAAATGTAAACTTTAAGGTGAGTACTAATTAGTCCTGCTCTTTGAAACTCAAATTTGTGTATTTATGCAGCCCGCTTTATTTTTTTTGTAGTTAAAGCAGTGAGGTGTGTTAATAACTGGAAATATTTTATTGTAAATAAAGGCTGTAAACATTTTCTTTTAGGGAATAATATTATTGGGTTTTTTAAATGTATTAGGAGGATGATTAAGTGAAAAAACTTTGCTTAGTATTACTACTTCTTTTTTGCTTTGGAATGGAACATAAGGAAGCAAACGGTGAAGAACTAGAAAAAATTTATCTTGAAGGTGGTTATAAACAAACGTATGAAGCCCTTAAAGAAGCTGAAGACTTTTTTAAGCTTGATATATCATTGCCCACACGAATTCCTTCCATTGCTTTCACCCATAATTTTGGTAGGTTTACTACCTTGGGAAATCCTCAACTGGAAATTACCTATCTAAATGAGAACTCAGGAGAAGTACATTATAAAATTTTAGTTACCTCCTTAAAATATAAACAAGAATTTACGGCTGATCAAAATGTCCAAAGAATGAAATTAAATGACGGAAGTGAAGCAGTTTATGTAATCACTGAAAATTTCGATTTACTGGTTTTTGAAAAATATGGCCTCCAGTATACTTTAATGGTGGATAAGATACATCTTGATAAATTTACAAAAGAGGCATTGTCTAAAATAGCAAATTCAATTAATAAATAACATCTTCGAGCATCTCAAAGGTAGAAGTAACTTTATACAATTTCTTTTTTCTAACAACGATAGATGGTTAAACCTGTCTTCACTTTTCATCCAAAGAAGCAGTACGAATCGGAAAATACATCGTAGTCGTTTAAAAGGATGCGTACGTAAATTTAATGGAATAGCAACGAAATATCTTCAAAATTACCTTTACGTTGAAAAGAATCACGAAAATAGTTTTTCATCTACGTTCTTTGAACGGGCATTGATTAGTTTCGCCTCTATCTTTGAATCCTTAGCCCATGAATAAATAAGTTTATCGACAATGAATATTAATAAATTATTGGTTAGATAGAAATGGAAAATCGGGTAAATATTTATTGTGAAACTGTTCGCAAACAAATACCTTGAACCTAGATGTCTAGTGAATTGTGTAAAATATGCTTACTCCTAAAGATTAGCTTCTCGCATTAAACTATCCGCCTCTTTACCTAAATCCATTTGGAGACATACAATGCGTTTAAGATTTTCAAATGCACTGATCTGCTTGGTGCCTAAATCCATTTGGGGGTTTGCGGCTAACATGAATAATTTCGGTACTTCCCATACACTTCGTAAAGCGAAAGAGGCGTAAAATCCGTATCTAGGCAATGTAATATCCCCATTCCACCCAGCATCCATAAGTCCTTCAATATAGTTAATGAATAATAAGTCTTGATAGTACTCGCCTTGTTCACTTTTAATATTTTCTTGGCTCATCGCAACACCGTATAATTTACCTAAATCCTGTCCCAACCCTGAGATGCTTAAAAACTGCCAACTTTTTTTATCGTATCTTTGGGATGCAAAATATATAGATTTTGAAAAATACGACAATAATCTAATTTCGGAAAAATATAAATTTTTTTCATTTCATATAATTCTAAAAAAGATTTTAATACAGGGTTATTCTTTTTTTTATTCACCCTTTCACCAAAAATGGAAATGTATGTTCTTGTTTTACGTGAATCCATTAAGGAGGGTACTATATAAAGAGCGATAAGAGGTCATTTTAACAACCCCTTTTCAAAAAAATAAGTGTTAAACAAACAATAATGGTAAAATCAAGTCAACTCAAAACAAAGGGGGGAAAACAATGCATTCAACAAAGAAACATTCATCTATTATAGTGGCTTTTACAAATATCGTTATTGTCTGCATAGCTCAAATTCTTTACTGGACACAATTAGAAGAACTAATAAACATGAAAGTCTTCCAATTTTTAATTTTTCCTTTGATTTTTATACTCGTTAATATTTGCCTTTGGTTCAGCAGATACAGACTTGCATTTTACAAACATGCTCTATTTGCCTACTTAGCTTTCTTTATTTCTTTTATCGTTTCTTCTTTTCTTATATTAATAGTCTTAGAGCATCAGGAACTACCTCCGAGAGAAATTGTACTGTTTGCAGATGTTTTATTTGTTTGCATCACAGCGACGGTGCAGGTCATTATTTTGCTCTTTTTAAACGCCGTAACTTATATATTTTACGAAATATTGCCTATATACAGCCGAAAAACAAAGACGTCAAATTAAAAAAACTTTAATAATAGGTTGTTAAAATAACCCATTATTGTCCTTTTATATTCATGAGTAGCAAAATAAATTGTTTCTAGAGCAATCTTGCAATTGTTTTCTCTAAGTTGAATTGACAAAGGAGAGATTTTCATGGGATTATTTCCAGAAGACAGCGGTTCATTTGATTACGAAAAAAACGAGTATTTAATCGATTCAAAAATTAATGTAGGTAACATTACAGGTGCTCGAATTAACAGTAAGTACGATAGGGCGATTGCAGTTTCTTTAATTCACGGCAATACAGCTACTAAATGTGCAGGCTCACTTAAAGAGTGTCACGACATTGCTGTAAAAGCTCGTACGATTTATTTAAATCACTTCTGCACTTCATTCCCTGTTTCTGCTAAAGCTATGGCATGGGAAATCTATTTACACGCAGTACCAGAAGTGTTAGATGAAGTATTTAACAATAAAATTGTTCGAGTAATACTTGGTTCAACGCTTGCTAGTAAAGTTACAATGGCACTAACGAAAGTAGCTGCTAGTCATACAGATTACGCAGATATCGGTATTAACGATAACCTACGTTCATTTGACAGTTCGTTTGAACAAGCTTACGATTTAGTGTACTAATATTAAATAAATCGTAAGCTAGGTATTTTAAAAAGATGATTTCTGTTTCTAACAGGAGTCATCTTTTTTCGTATACAATAACTAGAGGTGATTAAATGGATTACGTGCATAAACAATTTAAAGGTCCGGAGTATCTTACTGTACTAGAGGTCTCCAAAACGCTTAATATACACCCCAGAACAGTATGCATGTTCTGCAAAGAAGGCACGTTTGACACTCATCAACACCTCGGTGGAAAAGGTAAATGGCGCATCGATACTGCGCAATTTATTGATACACCATATTGGGTTAGTTTTGTAGAAAAGTGGGGAAAAAACGTGAGCAATCGCTTAAAATCGCAAATTTGATGTTAGAGATGTTAAAAAGTGAGGATGTTGAGGAACAAAAAAAGACAAACCATCAGAGGCTTGTTAGGGTACGACATAAGAAAGCTGCGAATGAACGCACCTTAACGGATGTTTAAATCCACGTACCCTGCGATGCAGGATTTTTCGTTTACACTTGGTTTCAATTTGAGCTAAAACATTCAAGCTAAATACAATGAGGGCAATGAACACTTGGTTGTAAATCGCATTCGCACTTTGACCATAGAACTTTTTAATGTTGAGATGCTGCTTGATCCATTTGAAAAACAGCTCAATTGCCCAGCGTGATTTGTACATGTCTGAGATTTCATAAGGCTCTAAGTCGAAGCGATTCGTAATTAAACAAAGGATATGCCCCTTTGAATCCTTCACTTTGAGTAAGCGAAAATAGTTCTCTTCTCGATTTTGCACGGTGCCAATCAACACCATCTGATCCGACAAAACAGCAGAATCTGCAGGAATTTTAAAATCATAAATTTCCCGGATAACCGTATTCTTTTTCAATCTCGTAAGGAAAAAGAAACCCTCATCTGTCATGCGATCGAAACGTTCATAATCCAGGTAGCCACGGTCGAAAACGTACATGCATTCTCGGTCATCTACCATGACTTCGAGTAGATTGCGATCATGTTGTTTCGCTATGGTGAGTACCGTTTTTTCGGGATAAAACGTTCCTTTTTCCATGAACACCAGGCGTAAGTGAAGCTTAACGCCCGCTTTTGTTTTACGAAATTCAGCCCCTTTGTGATTCGTTAAATTAAGAGGTAATGTACTCGAATCAATGATTTTTAAAGGTATGACGCTTTTCGAGACATTCGTTTTTTGGTAAATTTGAACGACTAAATCAAGGAAAAGCTGTTGGAAGATGTCTGGATTCATGCCGTTCAATCTGCGTGACAGCTGGGGAATACTGATGGATTCTAAGTTCGTGCTTTTTTGAAGATGTTCGTCGAAAAGACAATCACTCAGCGCGTGCAGACTTTCTGTTTCCTGTAGCTGCGTAAAAAGCAGTAATTTTAAGAATGAATCCGTCGTAAGTTTTTTCGTATAAGCATCTAATTTCATCGTTTTCACGTTTTCTTCAAAAAGTTGAAGATTTATGGGTAAAAACCATTGTCCAAATGATGTTTTTCGTGTAATCTTGTTCATATGTAGTTCCTTTATTAGTGGATTTGGACGGGTTACCACCTGACTTTATCCATTATAAAGGACTTTTTTTATGCACAAAACAAGATTATTGAAGATTTTGATTATTTTTAAAACTAAAGTTATTTTAATGGCAACGCTAGTGCCTTTTTATCATAAATAAAAGCTGAACTAATATGAATTACTTAATCCAGCCTTAAGTCTTTGATTAAAACGGTACACATTCTAAAAAGTGTGTTGATACATCAAATGCATTACCTTAATTCTTGATTTTTAATAAAGGCTGTCATTATTTCATTTATTATCTTCTTGAAATAAAAGACGGCCTTTTTTTATCGGAAATTTTGTAAGGAACTTCGAAATCAGACCTATTAATGATAGTTACTTCGTAATAGTACAAACCATTCTTTATTTCCAAACCTCTGTTAAAAAACGTATAGATCCTTTTCTCATACTATTCACATCGTATAGAATACTAGCATTTGTACGTCTCAGTACTAGAAAATTATATTAATATATATTAAACGCTATAATAGAATAACATAAATATAAAAGATGAAATTGCAAGTGCTAGAAAAATATGTCGAAAATTACCTGAGCGAGAAGGGTGTCTAATTATAGAGGTATTTGTCGCCAATGATGAATTTTAATTATAACCATTTAAAAGGGAAAAGTGGTTATAAAAAGAAATTTATTTTGTATAATATCACTAGTGTTGCATAAAAAACGACAGAAAATTCAGTCTATTCATCTTTATAGTCTAGAGATAAAAAAAGTGAACACTCCAATAAATGATTTATAGTATTAGAAAGAACAAAAAAACCGTTCATGTATTTTGAACGGTTTTTTTATAAATATGAATGTTTGAAAACAGTTTATCGTATGTATTACTCTTCTATCAGAAATTTAAAAGGGAAGTAGATTTACCTAAAAGGGAACTATCATATCGATTATAGTGATATAAACTGTGATAGAGTACTGCTGCTAATGCTGCTAAATTTACATCATCCTCTTTTAAAAGAGTGATGATTACAGTATCTGACCCATCTGAATTTCTAGGGTCTGCAAGCTTCACCGTAGCAATTTCCTCATCGTTTTTAATTAATCGTGCTTCCGCAGTATAGTGTTGAAAAAACAAGTATGTATCTGAATTATCTTGCCATGTATACTTACTTTCTATTAATTGCTCACGCATTCTTTTCAAAACTATTTTCTGAAGGGGAGTTGTTAACATATAGTCTAATTTTAGATGGTATTTTAAAGCATTTATACTATACATGTTTTTGTCATTTTGATCCACTACTTCATAGCAATAATTGAGAGTAAAACTAAATAAGTTATTTGCAATGCGAGTTGATATTCTTGGTTTTCGTTTTTTTACGTAACAATGAACGTTTCCATGTTCGTCAGTAAGTGGTAATCTATCCTGCATCGACATTTGGATAGGAATTTCATAGGAATATTTGTACATTGCTTAACCTCCTTAATAGGATTTACTGTTATAGTGCTCCAAAAGACCAATTGAATAATAATATTCCAGATGGCATTATTCGTATGTAAATCCCTTTATTGTTATTTTACAATAAATTCTTTAAAAAGCGATTCTTTATAAGCAATTAAATTTTTAACTGTGATTAAGGAGGTTTAGAATCTAAAAAATTGAACTATAGTTGTTCTTAAAGTAAGAAAAGATAATGTAAATACCTGGCCATGTCTTTTAATTACCTTAATAGGAGATGATTTTTTGAATACACAATCGAATACGAATGCAGTTGTAGTTTATAACTTTAACATAACATCAGATAAAGTTTTTGACGCTTGTATTGACCCTGATAAAGTGATGAAATGGATGTTTCCGAAGGGGGATATCGTACGTGTTGAAATCGATGCACGGGTAGGAGGTTCTTTCTCATTTGTTGATTTAAGAGAAGGGAAGGAAATTGACCACCGAGGAGAGTATTTAGTAATTGACCGACCAAATCGTCTTGTATTTACTTGGGGTATCCCGAAAGAATCCTCAGACGAAGCACGTGTAATTATTGATATAATATCAACTAGGACAGGCTGTGAACTTACTTTAACACATGAATTACACCCTGATTGGTCAGACTTTGCATCACAAACTGAGCAGGCTTGGCGTAGTATGCTAGAAGCAATGGATACTACCCTAAATTAGTGTATAAAATAACTTTGATTGAGGCTTTAATTAAAGAGCCAGTATCCTTCATAAATGAACCCCGTCATCAGTTCATTACTGAGGAAATGACGTGGTCTTTATATGAGGGCTATTTTAAAAACTTAAGAAATAGCCTTCAATCCGGCTACTCCAATAACAATCGCAATAATACTAATTACACGTGCTACGCTTTTGGATTCCCCAAAAAGGATCATATTGATCAATACAGCACCGACCGTACCAATACCGATCCATACAGCATAAGCAATACTTAATTGTAAATAGTTAAATGAAGTGTAGAGGAGGGCAAATGATAAGCCAAAACCTCCAACGTATAAGAGCATATTTCGGATTGTTTTGTTTTGGCTGTATAACTTTAAGCCAATAACACCAACAATTTCCGACATAGCGGCAAAAAATACAAATATCCAACCCATTGTTATTGCACTCCTTTCAAATCTGTTTCTTCCTTATGTTGATTATCAGCTAGTTTTAATCCAATAACGCCAGCAACGAGAATCACCATGAATATTCCTTTTGCTAAGCTAAACTCTCCGCCAAAAATAAATACATCCATTAATGTCGTTCCAACTGTACCAATTCCTGCGAAAATAGCATAGACAGTACCTGTTGGTAAGTTTTCGCAAGCTTTAGATAAGAAGTGGAAATCTATCGCAATAATGACTAAAATAATCGCCCAATGCCACCAAGTACTAGCAGTATTAAAGCCGAAAACCCAAATTAATTCAAACAAACATGTTAGAGCAACATACATCCAATCTTTACTCATATATACCGTTCCTTTCGTAACCTATTCTTCCTAATATTAGCTTACTTATTCTTTGCCAGTACACAATGACTGACTATCAGTCATTTTCAGAGCGCAAAAGCTTCATATCTATTTACGAAGCCCTAATGCATGATGTAAAAAGTCAAGTAATTCTTGTTTTTGAAGTGCTGCATTTTCTTCATCAAAATCATCATATAAATAAATTTGTTCAGCTGCAGATTCAATAAGGCCAATAATCAACTTTGTGGATCTTTCTGTGTTGAGTGAATCGCGAATGTTTCCGACATTTTGAGCCTGTTTTAAGAAGTTGTTCATCCATTCATAAAAAGGTGCATAGATCGTTTCCCATTCTTTCAAATGTTCTGTTTGAGCAATCCCAGCATAAATAAGTGCAAAGACATCGCGATATTCCTTTGTTAAATAGAAAACAGCATCTACTATTTGTTCTATTTGGTATTCAAGCGACGCAGAATCTTGGAAACGGTTTTTCACTTCCAACATGATTTTCTCAACCATGACCGCTGCAATTGCTGGCATCACTGATAATTTAGATGGAAAATATAAATAAAATGTACCTTGCGCAATTCCAGCAGATTTTACAATATCAGATACTTTTGTTTTTTCCACACCTTTGTCACGAAAAACATCGATCGCAGCAAGAATAATCTTTTCTTCTTTAGACATGTTACATTCCTCATTTCATGACTGACTGTCATTCATTTTAAATAATAAGTGTTGTTTTGTCAAAAGTAATGATTGCTATTAATCTATGTAAGCAATAGATAACCAATAAAAAGTATAACGAAAGTACGTGATTTAGTGTAGCGTACTATAGAAATGATGTTATAATGATGTTTTTAGACGAGGGGGTGTGAATAAAAACTATGAATAATTTGTCGAAAGAGATGAAACTTTATAATGTGATAATATTTTTGTTTAGTTTAATAGTTGGTACATTACTTTATATAAACTTTTTATATTACAAACTCCCTAGATTTTTCTCGAATTTAGATGGTATGCAAAAGAATGCTTTAGCATTACTTATTGTTATTTTCACTTTTCACGTATTAATCAAAATTGCCTTTAGGATTGATGTGAAATTTGATCGCTATTTAATACTTGGTATGTATTTGTTTGTTCTTTTTGTAGGGCTTGTTCGTATCGACTTAGAATTTCATGTTAACAGTACAATTGAGCTGAACCCATTCGGATTTATATCTGACATTGCTGTTAATTCAATGTCCATACAAGTGCTTGTTGCTAATATATGTATATTCTTACCTATGTACTTCCTATTAACGCACGCTAATATTATCAAAGGCTTTTTAGATAAGTTTCTATTTTTTGAAGCATTTGCAATCCTTATGGAAGTATTACAATATGTACTAAAAGTTGGTATCTTCGATGTTTCTGACATTCTACTTTACAATATTAGTTATTTTTTAGGTTGTTTTTTATACATATCTTTTCAAAAAGTTTTTAGAAGCAATAAAAAAAATATTGAGATGCAATAGGAATATAATCTGAATAATTTACGTATTGTGGAAATCATTTACTTGTTCACAGCGGTTTTCTATACTTCAACCACACTTTTGGTTTTGTTGAAAATTTAGGGATTTAAACATTTAATCTATTCTTTAAAGCACTTGCTGTACGGAATTGTTTCAATAATAATACCTTATTTTGGGTTTATACTAGCGATCTTTGGAATTGTCTCATATAGAAAAGTAAAAAAAGAAAATGCTGCTGATAAAGGTAAGTCTTCATGGATTGCTATTGCTGGTTTAGTTATAAGTATTATTGGACTATTGTTTCAGGGTCTTATGATTTTCACCGCATGCTCAATTAAAGTATTAATTACAGGAAGTCTCTTGGGGCTCATGGTGAATCTGCTAGCTACTTAATATTGAACACACAGAATGGAAGGATAGTAGATTAGTTTGATTTTAGTTTGTTACTCAATTTGTGAAAACACAGGATTTTGAACTGTTAAGATAATCGTTACGTATATTAGTGGAAAAGACTGTTCAACAAAGGAGAGGACCATCTACATGGGACGGAAAAGGGGAATTTGGCTTAGTTTCGGGATAGCCTTAATACTAGGGGTTCCTTTTAAATAGATCATTTACAAGGGTGAGACAGGTATAAGTGTTTTTAAAATTTTCAATTATGGAATTAACAACTTATTTTTCACTTTATCCACATTCGCAATTAATACCCTTATTCTATTTGGAATTCTAAGTTTATTAGAAAAGGTAGGGAAATTAATTTTGGTTTGATCAAATAATTAATTACAATAAAACCGTTGAAAGCCTTTAGGCTATCAACGGTTTATTATTAAATTACTATTTTATGATTTGCTTTACTATAAGATTTTTATGAAAAAATCCGATCATTTCATATGAGTTATTTTAAAGAAGAAACACTGCTACTTTAAGTACATAATTCACAATCTTATTTGCGAAATGTCAAAATTACCAGCTGGATTTCTATTGTTTATGTGTCTCTATAATAAGTAGAAAGGCCTATTCAGGATTAATGTCACTCGATGAACTCTTATTTCTTTACTTTTGAAATAGTCATCCCATCACCGATTGGAATAATAAGTGATTCTAACTGAGGATGATTGGCCACAGTTTCATTGAATTTTTTCATTATTTCAGTATAACGTTTAGGTTTAGCTTCCTGGTCTGCTACACTACCCCCAGCAAGGACATTATCAGTAACTATTAAAGCACCCGGATCCGCAAGTCTAATGCAATATTCCAGGTAATTTTCATAATTTTCTTTATCAGCATCAATAAAGAAAAAATCAAATCGCTTATTATCCTCAACTAGTTTTTCAAGGTTTTGTAAAGCTGCCCCGGTAATATAGGATACTTGATCGCCAAAGCCGGCTTTAGATAGATTTCGGTATGCTAACTTTGCGTATCTCTCTTCTAATTCAAGGGAAGTTAATTTTCCTTCTCTACCGAATCCACTAGCAAGGCAAATTCCGCTATAGCCTCCAAGTGCACCTATTTCAAGAACATTTTTAGCCTCTGAAATTGATATAAGCATGGTTAGAAGTTTTCCAGAGGAAGGAGATACCGATATAGAGGGCATTCCATTTTCTTCAATAGACGAATTGACTTCCTCCAAAAGCTCATTTTTATTTTGAAACACTGAATCGATATAATTGTTAATTTGCTTCATTAGATTCAATTCCTTCCTCACTATTATCTAAAGGCGTATTACTTTCCAAAACTAAATTTTCTGTTTCTCCATTATCGTTGGGTACATCCATTGCCTCATTCTCTTGTATTTCAAATAATTGAATAAATTCGTTGATTACCATATCAATAGCTTTTAATTCACCGACTAAAATTGGATGAATAGATTGAAACTCTGGCTTATCTAACTGTTGCTTAATAGTTGAACGCTTAAGATTCATCCTCTCTAAAAAAGCAATTGCTCTACCTCGGCGAAAGGTTTTTGGTCCACGTTGGTGTGAACCTTCTTTTCCTCTGTAGTAGCGCTCACCACGATGATGTCCCTCTTTCTTAAAATCCTTGAATTTTTCATCTCTCATTATAAATCCCCTTCCCATGTATACAATTGTATACATGTAGTCAATTTTAATTATTACGTTCATTGGTCTAACAACATTTGAATTCATGGAAGACTGGTCTATTTAACGCCAGTTGAATTTAAGTAGCTGTCCTCATAAAAGTTGTCCAGTGGAATGTTAACATACCAGTATTCTGTAGGCATGCAATTGAGTATTTACAGTAATTCACATTGACACCACTATACTCAAATATATATGATGTGGAGGTTATTGAATATGATTCTTGTTAGGTGAGGCTTCTATGATGGAAATACGTTACTGCTCAAAAATGTCCAGAGACGTTTCTTAAATAAGGAGTTTTTTACGTTTCAGTTCCTTACAATCTGGGATCATCGTTCACTTAAACATGCGGTTCAACCTATGTTTCTATTAAAAAAGTAAAATCTCATAAGATTAGAGAAATGGAGAAAAGTTAATGAACTGAGTACGCTGAATTTAATAGAAGATAGAGACGGGGGAGGTAGGTATTAGTTGAAGAGAAGTGAAATTCAGGTGGATTATGTATTGTTGATTACTTTATTCTGTTTATTCATATTCAGCTTGATTGCTGTTTACAGTGGATCAGGGCAATATGAGACGCATGACCCTTATTATTTTGTGAAAAGACAAGTAATTTGGTACATCATTGGCACAGCTGTTTTGGTGGGAGTGGCATTATTTGATTTTGAGTTGCTTGAAAGATGGACACTGCCTCTTTATTCTATAGGAATTGGGTTGTTAATACTTGTACACTTTTTCGGAACGTTTAAAAACGGAGCTACAAGATGGATAAATTTAGGTTTTTTTGATTTGCAGCCATCTGAGTTTATGAAAGTATTTCTAATAATATATTTATCAGTTGTATTAAAACGTTTTGCAAATCAAGCGCTTTCATTTAAATATAGTATTTCAATTACCATAAAGGTACTTTTGATAACAATCGTTCCTTTCTATTTAATTTTGGTACAGCCTGATTTAGGTTCCGCACTTGTCATTGCAGCAATAGCACTTAGTTTAATACTTGTTTCTGGAATAGCTTTCAAAGTAGTTGGAATCCTAGTTTCCAGTTTTATAGCATTAATCGGCTTTCTTGTCTATTTACACAATAATTTTTATGACATTTTTATTAAAATCATTAAACCTCATCAATTGGAGAGAATATATGGTTGGCTTAGCCCTGATGAGTATGCCTTAAGCTATGGTTATCAACTAAAACAAGCCGTTCTGGGGATTGGATCAGGTCAAATGTATGGGAGTGGATTCAATCAGGGAAGGCAAGTGCAAAGTGGAAATATTCCCGAAGCACACACTGATTTTATCTTTTCAGTCATTGGTGAAGAATTTGGTTTTATAGGTGCATCTATATTAATAACCTTGTATTTTATCTTGCTTTATCGAATAACGATCATTGGATTAAGTGCTAATAATAGGTTAGGCTACTATATTTGTGCTGGGGTGATTGGGTTAATAGCATTCCAAGTTTTTCAAAATATTTCTATGACAATCGGGTTAATGCCGGTTACTGGAATTGCCTTGCCGCTGTTAAGTTATGGGGGAAGTGCGCTTATAACCAATATGATTGCCCTTGGATTAGTATTCAGTGTAAATTTACGTACAAAAAAATATATGTTTAAAAGTGAAGTTTTGTGAGATATATCTTTGGAAAGACATCGGCTACACATCACCAACTTTGATTGGAAATGAAATGTCCTATATTTGTAAAAAAGAAAAAGAGACCGACTTGAGCGCAGGGTGTTATGTGCAAGATGAAGGTTATTCACTATTCCTATCGCGTATTGTTAATGGGGGAGGAACCAGTCTGGTTATTATGTTGACATTTCGTCAAAATCGACATATATTGAATGAAGCGGATGTTTAGGTTTGTTCGAAAGGTGAAGGTTATTCACTGTTCCCATCGCGTATTGTTAATGGGGAAGGAATCAGTCTGGTTATTGTTTTGACATTTCGTCAAATTTGATATATTGAACGAAACGGATGTTTGGATTTGTTCGTTTACTTTAGGCCACTTTGAAAAGATATTAAGTAGAGCAGGCGTGTTGATTAACCAATTTAAACCATTATAATTAAAGTGGTAGGTTGGTTTCCTCTACGGGGTGCTCGCTTTCCGCGGGCAAGCACCGAGCCGCTTCCTTAGCTACGCTCTGTGCAGGGTCTCGGTTCGCTTGTATTTCCCACAGAAGTCGAGCACCCTCCGCTAGAATCAATAAAAAATGTAATAACATACGTTAGTATTGAACATAAAAAAGCCATATTAACGGTTTAGTGGAGTAATTATTTTAGAGAGCATTATTACAGCTTTTTTAGGGTGAGAGTGTGATTAAAAAGGGGGTCAAAGAGGGATGTGAAGTTTCAAAAAACTTTGTCTTGGTGACAGAACTACATAGTGATAAACAAACTCACATACGCTCTTTTACATGAATTAAGTTTCTATATTGAAGGAGAAATAGAAGTGCAGTATGATTAGAGGAAATGAGAAGAGTTTTTTCTCGGTTGTTTAATAAAAATCAAGTGAAAGAATGGTCAACGCCAAAATCCAAACTTGAAGATGGATGAGGGGATTTCGTCAACATTTCATATTTTGTCATAATGTCAATGGAAATGTTTTTACCATACGAAGTAGGTGCTGTATCATTTTTTCATAATGTTGAATTAAACAATCCTGCTACACTTTGAAACTTTTAGTACGAGCACGGTCAAAGTAGTTATAAAATAAATTCAGGTTCGATCATCCCGTTATCTTGAGAAACTTTGCGATGTAGTTGGTTCATTTTTATATGATACAATTGTAACAAATCGCATTGATTACTTATTGAGAATATTCAAAAAGTCTGTTAAAAATTGCTTCTGCATTCGAAAACCTCGTCTTCACGACTTTTTTTATGCTTCTTTTTGAACATGAATTATATAGAAAGGAAAATAGAATATGTCTGAAGGAAGAAAAAATAGTAATTTTGGTTTGGTGTTAAAAGACTTATTAAAGGAACGGTCATTATCAATGCGCAAACTTAGTGAGCTCACTGATATTGATACAGCTACAATCTCACGGATTATCAACGGTAAACGGAAAGCAAAGCTTGATCATATAAAAAAATTTTCTAAGCACCTTGGAGTTCCTTTTTCAGAGTTATTTGCTGCGGCTGGCTATGATATTGAACAGAAGCAGGATAAGCTAGATTCAGATATTCATACTTCAGTTGACAGCATTCAAACCTTCCTCGAATCTGCTAATTTATATGATAAAAATTTTTCTATCACAAGTGTTGAAAAGCAATTAGCTAATTATGAACAATTTACACAAACAGAGGCTGGAAAAGAGACGATACTTAATAGCTTTGTGGAGAAGGTTCAGAAAGTAGGTAGTATAGGTCCATTTATTAATAATTTGAAGGAAATGTATGAGAAATTCCTTCTAAAGAAGGGTACTCCAGCTGAACTTACCTTAATTGGAAGTGCACTCATATATTTCATATTGCCAGTAGATGTTATTCCGGATTACACATTTCCGATTGGTTATTTAGACGATGCTATGGCTGTACAACTGGTGTTAAATTTAGTATCAATTAAAAAAGAAACTCTATGAAAAGCTAAATCTCCCAAAAAGAGAATCCAAACAAACTTAAGTTTTTTTATGTCCTTTCGAAGAACATTCTAATGAATTGAATTTTTTATATACACTGTTAAGCATATTCATAAAAAACACGAGTTTCATGAACTAGTATGATAAATTTTATTCAAAAGAGTTTCATTTTCACTATGTTCACAGACTTTATATAATTTATAAATATCCAAAAAGATTCGTGATATAGCAAACGGCTTCTATTATTGTTGATAGAAGCCGTTTTAAAGTTTAAGTTCAAACCAATTGAAAAAGTTGCAGCTAAGCTAAGAAAGTATTCAGCTGAGGTAAAGTATTGTGTCGTAGCAAGGAGCTTTTTTCAATTAAGGCAATTGAACTTTAATCGGTTTCATTTTAAAAGTTTTTATTTTATCAGGTGAAATACTTAACCTTACTTCTGGAGTAATTGTAATGGATGTTGCTTCTTTATCAAAAGCTTCAGTTGCTATACGCGAATCCCTTGAATACGCGTCAAAATCGGTAATTCCAGCGGGTATTTCTTTGTATTTATTACCTAAGTTATCAGTTATTAAGTAGGTTAGACCCACATGCTCCGAATTCTTTCTGATTGCTTGATCTGCATAATGTGATAAATAGAGAACGCTAGAAATGGGTGTTGTAGTGATCTTGTTTAATTTAACTTCAACCCCTTTTTTTTGAGTGCTTATATCAGAAAATAGAATTGAATCTGTTTCAAGTGCATGTAATGAGAAGTCAAATGACCAATCTCCCGGAACTTTAAGATTTGGTATTCCTAAAGTTGAAATTTCGTTATTATGCAAGTTTTGAATGGCATCTACATCCCAATTAACATTAATTTTATCAATAGGCATACTATCCTTTAGATTGATAACGTATAAGCCTGCATATTGATTTTTGCTTATTTTTTTAACCCCAACCGAGGAGGAGTGATGAAGATTTTTGTATTCTGCTACAGTAGGCTGCCCAGAAAATGTGGGAAATCCTCCTAAATTTTTCTCACTTTCTATCAAATAAGCAATTGCGATGCTTTCTCTATCATATACAGCCTTTGTTATAGTTACGCTAATGCCATTACTTTCTTTTGTTTTACCGATATCAGTTGAGTAAGCATTATATTTTTCAAACGCTTTGTTCTGCTCAGTAAAGTACGAAAAAACATTTCCTATTAAAGGTAATTGAAAAGCAAATGAAGGATATGCTGCACTAAGTGAGATTGTTGATGCAGCGAAAATAACAGCTGCAACTGCTATATTTCTTGAAAGATGTTTTTTGTTTTTGCGTTTCATCACGTTTTTTTTGACGCGTGCCTTTTCTAATTCACTCACCGGCATTGCTTGAATATCTTCATCAATCTTCAAATCATTGAATTGTTTATATAATTTTTTCATAAAAGACTTCCTTTCAGTTGAAGTTGTCGCAATTTTTTCTTACCACGATACAGCCGGTTATCGATTGCGGCTTTTGACAAACCAAGGTGATTGGCTATATCCTCATTCTTCATATCCAAAAAGTATTTCATCGTGAAAATATCCCGGTCTATTTCTTCTAACTGGCTCAATATTTGTAATAACTCTTGTGTCGATTCTCTTTTAATAATCCCGTCTTCTGCAGATTGCACTGTTTGCATCTGTGTATCCTCGATATCTGTAACAATCTGTGATTTTGATAGCTTTCTTTGCTTATCTACAGCTTTAAATTTAGCAATTGTACAGATCCATTTTCGGAAATCTTCCGAATCACCTTTAAATTGTATAGCATTTTCCCAGGCTCCTAAAAAAGCATCATTGATACATTCCTCTACAAGCTGGGGGTCATTATAAGATTTAAGTGAATTGTATATAACAGCTTTTACAATTCCGATATATTCATCAATTACATATTCAAAAGCATCTTCTTTTCCTTTTTTAAAACGGTTAATAAAATTCTTACTCGTAATTTTCATATGTACGCTCCTTCTAGATTGTAAAGGCCCTTACATTTAATACATCGTTTAGGATGGATATATATTCTCACTTTTTTTGATTTTTAGTATTTGAGGTATTTATTTATAAATTAAGAGAGTTTAGAGTAGTATACCGAAGTTTTCAAAGTAAGGGGATGCGGCGTGAGAAAAGTCCTCGTGGATAAAATAAAACGCCATATCTTCACACGTCTCCATGAGTCCATAAAACAACTAAATTGTCTAATCTGCAGGTAGCTTAAGCACTCATAAGAAAAATTCCATAAGTGCTTAAAATGCTTAATATTCGTACTATTAACTATAATTCAGAAAATTGTTTAATTATATTTGCCCAATAAAAGGGGATACCCTATTAAAAGATAAAGTGTGGAAACTTGCTATCAAATACGCATAGGTATATTTAAAACATACCCTTAAAAAGAAACAACGCTGTAAACCATCCTCTGTTAGTCACTTGGCGCATAATCTTCTTTTATCCAAACATTTAACCAGTTGTCGGTTTGAAATAAAGTTGTTTATAAAAAAGATTGATTAAATTCTCTAAGGCTTGTTTTTTAACTAAATCAGATAAAGCTTGTTAATAAATACACTTAAACAAACGGGTCGTTAGTTCAATAAAAAGTACAGCTACTTCCTATCCGGAGGTGGCTGTTTTTACATATTAGATAAAATTAAGCAATAGCAACAATCCAAGAATTGATTTGAAAAAGTTGTTGAACTAACGGTGCGCTTTAGTTAAATATTTGATTTCCGAAATAATCAATCTTTATTACAAAAAGCCCTATACAGGTTTGAAAATAGCCCCATTTTGAACAATCTTTGTTCAAAATAGAGGCTATAATTTTCTACTAGAATAAGCATTTGTAGCTGTGTTTTATTCAATCCTTATTCCAAAACAACAGAAAGAAGCAAACAATAAGAAAAATTCGCTACCAAATATAAAGTCTTCATTTGTATAATCAGCTTTTCGATGTTCTTCTATTTCTGCGTAGGTTGGCATTTTATTTATCATCCTTTAAAATTCGTGTATTTTGTACTGTTATTATTTTTCTACTTTATCTTTATGTATTACCTTCAAATTAGGTTTTGATAGGTCATAGCTTTTTATTACTTTATAGAACAGGTCGATTGGGCTTTCCTTATGTGATGGTGCAGAATCACGTGATTTATCGAATATGTCAGATGTAGAAAAGTTAAGACTTGGTTGCTTAACTGTTTTATTATTCTCAACTAATTTGTTCGCCGCGAAAACCATCATATTTGCATTCATATAACCAATCTTCTCCTATTGGAATTTCCGTTACTGCGATTAAAAGTATTGGTTTCAATTTCTCATATGCTTTCCCTGTTTATAAATAAAAAAGGGAAAATCATATTAAAAAGAGGAATTTTGTAAAATATGTAGAATCTTTATAATTATATAAAACTATATTGATTTAAAAGGGATGATAAATTGAAAAAAATATTATTTTTATTAGTTTTTCTACTAATTATAGTAGTTGTCTTTTTATATAAAGAACCATTATACGATAAAGTATTTTCCTCAAAAAAAGTAAATGATTCACTAGAAATTAATTATGAATTGACATTAAATGAAGCAATATCAATTGGATTAAGTCATGTTAAAAAAAAAGAGATGAAAAACTCAGTTTTTAATTTATTTGACGCTACTAGTGTGGATGATCAAAATTCAAGAAGAGAAGAAGGTAAAGATGGTAAAAGGCACAAGTGGAATATTACTTTGGTTAATTCGAAAAACGGTCATGCATATTACATTACTATAGAAAATGGAAAAGTTAAAAAATCGGACTTTGATGAAGCAATAAAACTTCCAAAAGACTTACTTATAGATATTGAAAATTTAAATTTTGATAGTTTTGACGCCGTTGAAGTTGCAAAAGAAAAATTAGGTTTATTACCTGGAGAAGGTTTTGCAATAGGATATCATTTTGTTGTTTCAAAAAATGAAAAGAACAAACCTGTTTTATCTGTTTTTGGAACCGACAAACAAGATGGATATATAAGTAAAGTGCATTTTAACGCAATAGATGGTAATCTTCTGGCAGTTGAAAAAAAAGTACCTAATGGAGGTGGTTTTTATCGAATAAATAAAACAAACATTTCTTTAATAACTGATGAAAATAATGCAGTAATTGGATCTAAATCAGCAGGACAAACCACCCTAATATGGGGTTATCAAAATCCTGGTTCCAAATTTTCTACAGCTTACATTAAAGTATATAAAGAACAATCTAAGAAATGGGAAGCTTTGAGTATCAAGGAGAAGTTTATATCGAATGTTTGGTTATCTAATAATTTTTCGAAAGACAATAAAATATATTACTCAACAGACACTGCTATAAAAAGTTTTGATATAACAAAAAATGTAAGAAAAATAATATTTAAAGGTGAAAATTTAATAAAATTTGTTTACTCAAAAAAAGTAATGGCAGTATTAACTGATAAAGGTGATATATATTATTCAGAAAACAATGGGTTATCGTGGGAAGAATTTAAGGGCAAAGAAGGAATTAACCAAATAAAAGTGAATCAAAATGGAGATATATTTGCATTACTCAACGGACAAATATACAAAAAAGACTTGAATCACCTTGCACTTATTAATTTGCCCCAGGAGATAGAAAACATAATTGGATTTGAATGCGCAGATAATATCCTTGTTGTTTATACTCAAAATTCTGTTTGGTATTTAGATAAAGTTCAAAAATGGCATCGATTCGATTTAAATATTCCAATAGAAACAATTTTTGTTAATGCTAATAAACCACATAACACATTCATAATGAGTGAAGGCACTTTAATTAATTTTAACTTTGATTTAAAAGGTGATAAGTATAGGTTTAAAAAGATAGATATGCCATCTAAATTTATAGTGTCAGATGTTTTCGCAAGCAAAAATGATATTTTCATTTCGATTGTTCCAACATTTAATTGGACTTTAAGGGAGGAATTAGATGATTAAATTTATTACGAAATTTGCTTTTATAACAGTATTAGTAATTGCTACTTTTACCAACTTACCTACAAAAACTAGTGCTGCTACACATAATAACCAAGATATAACTTGTTATAATGCAAATGGCACAAAAGAATATCCAGCTCGTTCTGGTTATGTGTATATACTTGGAATTACTGCAGCCTCCCAATATAAAGAATATAATAATTTTTCAGGGGGACCACGAATTTTGTGCTTTTTTAATGTGTCTACTTTTTCATTAGTTCCCAAAGACCACGTAGTTTCTGTAGGTCTTCTATTAAAAGATGGTTCAATTCATTAGTAAACCATTCTTTCAAGTCATCATTAACAATCTCATCTTCGACTATATAAGATATTCTCCAAATTTAACAATATACAATGTTATTGTTTTCGAGTATCTAATTTTAGGTGAATTTACTTGATAGAAGAAGGTCGTAGTTAATTGGACATTTTCAATTTCAGGATGTAAAGCCGACCTTTCTCGTCTAGTTCCAAAGTGCCTATAGTTTCTTCAACATTAATAGCAAGTGTACCATCTTCGTTTTCCTTTAAATTTATTATGTATTAGGGTACCTATTTTTGAAACTTCTCGGGTATCTTTTCCCCTTGCATTTAAGAGTAAAGCTATCCCGGTAATTTGGTATTCTTCAAAACAAACATCTCCTTTTCGGATTTACTTTGGAATGAAGTTGATTTGACGAAAACAAAAAGATGGGGCTAATTTGGGAGAATTTCATCATTGCCCCATGGATGAGGTGGCGACTGTACCATATTTAAATAGTGTGATTCATGTCGTTTCAAAGCATTAGTAGACTAAGCTTTTTTTGAATATAGCTAAGTGTTCAACCTTCATTTATTTTGAAGAACCTTCTTGCTATTAATAATAAAATAACACTAAAAATGCTGAGAAGGATTAAATATTGATACTGTGGAAGCCAAGTCCCAATTGTTAAACCCATTTGGTACTGTATAATATCATTCAAATAAAGCATGGGATTCCAAATTAAATACAGGTAATAATCTTGCGGATTCTTCCCTGATACTGAGACAAATAAATTCGTCATTGTCACAGAAAACATAAGTACTAACATCAGGGGAACAAGCATGCTATTCGCTACTTTTCCATTCTTTAAAAGCCCTGCTAGTATAAAACTCAGTGGATACAGGCCAATTAAAACAAAATTACTAATGATCATAATGAAAAAGATATCCTCAAAAGACATAGTGACGATTGTTTTATAAGCCAATAGTACAAAAAACAAGATGATATTCATCATAGAAAATACACCGAGCGCGATACCTAGATAATATTTTGGATAAGTAATACCCGTTCTTTTAATCCAATAAAATGTGCGATCTGCTTTTAAATCAGCTAAATAAATCGTAGCGCTAGAGAACGCGAATGAAAAGATAAGTAATAAGATGGAAAGAGGTATAAACTGACCTTTAATAATTAAAGTTGCAACATCTCCATTATCAGCAAGTGCGTTGTTAATAAAGAAAGAAAAAGCAACAAAAATGAAAGGGGTTATGATATTACCAAAGAACACACCCATATTCCGCACATTTTCAAGCATATAAAAACGTGAAATTTGCATAATCATGAAATTTTACCTCCTAATATTTGTCCAGTTACTGCATAGTAAACACCTTCGATTCCAGGTAAGGCTGCGTGATTATATTTTTCTTGCAAAGCAATGGTACTACCAATCTCAGCGATTTTCCCCTCATGCAATATCAATGTATAGTCGAATAATCGTTGGAATTCTGCTACTTCGTGACTGATAATAATTAAGATTTTTTCATTTTCACGAGTGTATGTCTCTAGAAAGTGCATTAATCGTTGTTTTTTTAACAAATCTAAATCAGCAAATGGCTCATCTAATACTAAAATTGGCCGATTTAATAGAACAGCCAAAAATAACGCTAGAGATTTTTTTTGTCCTCCAGAAGCATTTTTTAATAAAATGTGTCCGCATTCATTGAGACCTAACAACTCAAAGAGCTCTTTAGAAAATTGTGCTTGTTGCGTTATTTTCTGAAATAGCGCAATAATTTCACGAATTTTTAGATATTTATAACTTTCAAAATACTGGTATTGTATAGATACAAGCGTATGCATATTTTGTACATCTGTATCTACTTTCATTTCTCCTGCATCAATGTATTCATCACCAGCAATACATTTAGCTAGTGTGGATTTACCAACTCCATTTTTCCCAAGTAGCAAATAGCATTTACCTGAATTAAAGCTTACTGTAATTCCTTTCAATATTTCATTTCCATGATACTGCTTTTTAACATTCTTTAATTCTAGTTGCATAAAAATCACCCTCCATAATCTCAATAGTGTAATCATCTTTCGGTGGAAACTCATAAATGTTTTTATTGAAAATGCCTATGTGAGCAGGAAAATTTGTAGTAGTGTTAGCACAACAGTCCCAGCTATAGGTGCAATTTTCATAAACATGAATCCATTAGTCGCTGATAATAGCGGTTCAAAAGGGTCTTTTGTAGGGGAGGCGAGCACGTGGATCAGTCGTTCCCATTTACTGTATTTTAATTTCTTGGGAAAATTCGGAACATCTACTTCGTATTCATCTAATTTCGTACGGAGATGATGTTCCTCTTTCAAAGGATTGGGCTTCATGAAAGTCGTCCTCCAATTCTAGTTTTAAATTTTGGATCGCGTTATGCAGTCGCGATTTAACGGTTCCTTTAGGTATTTCAAGAATTTCAGCAATATCTTCGTGCGACATGTCATGATAGTAAAAAAGCAAAATAACGCCACGTTGTTTTTCCGGGAGCTTAACAATCGCATGCTGAATCGTCATACGATCTGCGTGATGGAATTCTTCTTTTGTGATAGGGGTTAGGAAGGGCAAAAAGGATTGTAATTTTTTACGCCTATTTAATTTTACTATCATAATTCTGTATGCAATTTGAAACAGATAAGCTTTTAATTTACCTTTCTTTGGATCGTAATGATGCCTGTAACGTTGTAGTTTGACAAATGTATCTTGAACGATGTCAATACTTAGCTGCTCATCGCGCGTATAGCGAAAGATGAATGAATACAAGGGTTGCCTTAAAAGCGAGTAGATTGTTTCTAAAGCTTCGTCGTTGCCATTTTGATAAGCAATCATATACTCATCTATTTGTTCAATCAAGTTCATCTCCCCACCGCTCCTTAATCGCTTTTAATGTTATAGACACCCGAGATACTAAGTAAATAATCGATACAGTTGTCCATACTTGTGCTTGGTTTGTGAAAAACTGCACATAAACATTCTCAACTGTTTGACCGCTAGAGATTAAAATATTAAGTGTTTGTACACAAATAATCGTATAGATTGCAAGGCTGAGCGTTACTGTATCAAAGACATTCCATTTTAAAAATATTTTTGATTTCTTATAATTAATTTTCCTATTTTCCCGCACCACGTATTTACGGTCCATTGGAATAACAAGCGCTAAAATCAGCACGAGTAATATACCTGCAACAATTAGTGAAACAATCCATCCAACACCCATTTCAAATAACCTCCATCTTTGTTCTTTACTAACTATACAAATGAGCGAGTGAAAAGGTTCATTTAGAACGAAAAATAATTTTTATATTCTAAATGTAGGCATAGAGCAGGTCGTTTATATGAATAGGCATTTATTATTGAAAAATCATATATTAGTATATAATGTAAATTATATACTAGAAAAACTGCGAAATAGTTCATTATCAAAGAAGAGATACTAAGCTATTAAATAACTAATAGGATGTGTTAAAATGATGAATCATTTTTTTCAAAATGATATTAAGTTAGAAAATGAGAGAGTGCTACTTGTTCCTTTTTCTTTAGAATATAAAGAATCTCTAAAGAAAATTGTTTTTGATGAGGCTATATGGAGATATATGGGTTTATCTATCCGAACAGAAGATGAATTAGATGAATATATAAACTCAACTTTACAAGAAAAGATAGAAGGAAAGGCATATCCATTTATTATGATCGATAAAGAAAGCGAAAGTGTTATAGGCAGTACAAGATTTGGAAATATAAATTTTCATAATAAGCGTTTGGAAATTGGCTGGACTTGGTATGGTACAAAGTTTCAAGGAACAGGACTCAACAAAGCTTGTAAATATGAATTGTTAAATTATGTATTCGAACAAATGCAATTTAATCGAGTTCAATTTAGTGCAGATATTGATAATTATAGATCTCAGAAAGCTATTTTAAAGTTGGGTGCAAAACAAGAAGGGATTTTTCGAAGCAATTATATAGATCAATTTGGAAATAAAAGAGATGATGTTTATTTTAGTATTATTACAGATGAATGGTTGGATACTAAAAAGAAGTTTTTCAGTGAATTTCAATTTGTATAGAAACAAAGGTACTGAAAATAGGGAATAGGTTTACTGTAATTAATTAGCTACATCTTATATGATCAAGACAATTATTGGCATCCCCGGTCCTATTCTTGCCATATTTGAAGCAATATTTGTGAAGTATAATCATAGTCAAGGAGATACTGGAGTAGAAGGAGCATTCCACCGCATATATGAGATTAATCAACGTCATAAATGGTGTTATTTACCTGTTAGTTGGATTTGTTTTAAAAATTTTAATTTTTATTAAACAGAGAAAATCTATACAATTCATCTTATGTTAATTATACTGTGATTTTATTGCTGAAATTCTTGAATAATAGATGTGATTCTACTTGTGAATTACTGTGTTACACCTCTAAAGTAATCATGTTACTTTTTTGGAGGTGTTTTTATATTTCATGAAATAAAAGAGATACATATAGTTCTTTATAACAGAGCCTAAATTTAAGTAAATCCATTTTAACCCCGTTTTGAAATAAAAACGGGATTATACGTATTTTAGCAGAAAAATTAACAATTTTAATGGCACTTCAAATGAAATAAGAAATATCTTCATAATTTTGCGTCCAACATCCATTTTTTTACGTCTATAGTTTGAAAAGAAAAAGGAGGTCAGTCGCGTGCAGCATGAGATTGAACACATTATACATACATACAGCGATTACTTACTTCGCGTTTCATACGTTTATGTGAAAGACGAGCAGCTTGCAGAAGAAATAATCCAAGATGTTTTCTTGAAATTTTACCAAACGCAGCACCAATATAGAGAAGATGCTTCATTAAAAACATATTTAGTGAAGATGACGATTAATCGTTGTCATGATTACTTACGCAGCTGGAAAAATAAGCGCTTCATTCTTCTTGAAAAAGTGCAACTAATAGGTAAATCGCATACAGTTGAGAAGATATACATAGAAAAGCAAGAACGAATGGAGTTAACGAATGTAGTATTAAAACTGCCAGTAATATATCGGGAGGTTATTTTACTTTATTATTACGAGGATTATACGACATCTGATATAGCCCAGCTGCTAGAAATCTCACATTCCACCATTAAGTCTAGGCTACAAAGGGCTCGTAAGGAATTGCAAAAGCAATTAACGGCATATGATTGGGAGGTGTTGTCACATGAATCAATTTAAAGAGGAATGGCAAAGGGAATTAAATCGCGAAGTTAAGCTAAGTTCAAATCGAAAGCTAGAAATTTTAAGGGAAATAAAGAATGCACCTCGTAAAGTACAAAAGTCGAAAAGAAATTGGGGTTACCCAGTGGTCCTTACATCATTTATTGCGTTATCTTTATTGTTCCTAATGATGAATATTCAAGGAGGAATACCACAAGGTAATATTTCACCAGGAGCTGTTATGAATAAAGGTGAGAAGATTGAAGTAGATTCATTGCAGCTGCTAATTTGTTTGATAATGATGATTATTTTCCAAAGCTTAACACTTCTATTTAGTGCACTTGCTATTATGAAAACAAAGCGTTGGGATAGTAATGAGAAAGTACAAATATTACGAACTTTCATCAAGACACATGTACATTATAAAATGTTTCATATTGTGGCAGTTGTCTTATCACTGTTAACTATTATTATATGGATGGTGTCACCGATAATTGTAGTAAGTAACTTCAAGTTCATCGGAGGAATCATAGCACATGTATTCATTTTTATATTTGCAACGGTAATCGTCACGTCTTATACACTTTATATTAATCGAAAAGCTGCTATGCAAATTCGTAAGGAAAAGCGTAAACGTACCTTTTTATTATTCCAACTAATGAGCTGGGCTATTAGTACGATAATATTGGGGAACGTACTGTTATTTGTAACCTATGAGACATCGTATGAAGTGATTAAAGTGGTCATTGTTATTTCACAAACGACATTTCTTTGTAGTCTTTTACTGTGGCATGAAAAAGCAAAAAATTATGCAAAATGTCCTCATTGCAATTGTCGCTATAATCGTAAATTTGTTATTAAAAAGTCTTTTGATCCTTATAAATTTAATTGTCCCGAATGTGCTAAACAAGTGTATATAAAAACGGGAAAAGTAAGCTCAACTTCAACTTCGAATTCATTTTATTTTGTACTTCCAGCAGTATATTTTCCATGGAATTTAGCTGAGCGTATAGGATTGTCGTATGTACTACTTAGTATTTCTGTTTTTTTAATGATTCTATTTCATATTGTGTGTCTTTCTCCTATTATCGATAAGTTTACGAACGAAAATAAATCACAATGGTAGTTTTGGTTAAATTCATTTTGAAAATACTTTGAATCATAGAGGCGGATTATCATGATGCTTTTGTCAGAAGAATTGAGTTCTTTGTCTATATAGTAGATAGGGTTTTTCAGTTCTTTTGATTTCATTTTTCTCACATTAAAAAAGTTAAGTTAAACTGTTTCTCGATTTAATCCTTCAAATTTCATCTGGAGTTAAATAGTTGATCGTTCCGTGGATTCGTTTGTGATTGTACTAACTCTCAATGTATTGAAATAGTGCAAATTTTGCCTTTAAAGTTAAAGTAACGGTTTCGATACACTTCTTCTTTTTTTATTTAGCTTGAAACGATGCGATAAAGGCATAGTCATAGGAACAATCTTTTCCACTAAATGACCAATCATCCCATACTCATTAAATCGCTTATGAAAGGTAACACTTGTATATTACGTGCCCAAATCTGTATGCACAAAGAACCCTTCTAGTGCTCTTGACTCGGAATCAACAGTTGTTCAACATATGGTAAAATATATATATAATGGTATTGTATATATGATATTTATTGAATGTCGGGGAAAAGATGCTTGGAAGTTTAATGATTTTTATATCTCCAGCACCTTTAAAGTTAATATCTGTACCTTATACAATAACTTCCTTGTTCTTGAACCTTTATAGAGATTAAACAGCTGCTGATCATAGGAGTTTTTATATTCTTTAATGAAGAATTCTTTTTATTAACAAGAAGGTACCCATTACATTTAATTAATAATAAGTAAAGGTGTGTAAAGATGAAAATTATAATGGAATTGCAGGATATCACCAAACAGTATAGAGAGAAAATAGTTTTAGAAAATACGTCTTTCTCAATATATGCTAATCAGGTTGTAGCACTTGTTGGAAAGAATGGTTCTGGGAAAAGTACGCTATTAAAAATCATTGGAGGTTTAGTCAAGCCAGACAGTGGTGTGGTCCACAAATATATACAGCCGCTGAAAATCGGTTATGTACCTGAAGTTACGCCTTCTCATATTCTGTTCACGCCGGAAGAGTATCTAACTCATATGGGCAATATTCGGGGAATGGCAAAGGGTCAAATACAACAGCGTATAGATAATTTAATAGAAACCTTTAATTTGCAAGATGCTCGTAAAACAAGAATTGAACACTTTTCAAAAGGAATGAAACAGAAGGTTGCGATTATGCAGGCGATGCTTGAGGAGACAGATCTTTTAATATTGGATGAGCCTTTATCTGGACTTGACCCCATATCCCAAAGTGATTTAGAAGGTATTCTATTAATTTTGAAAGAAAGAGGGCTAAGTGTTGTTTTGACTTGCCATGAGACTAAATTGTTAGAAAACATAGTAGATAGGGTCCTATTAATTAAGGATCATCAAGTTATTCAAACTAGTTCATTACAAGGGAGTGTAAACAAGGGAAATAGATTTATTTTTGCAATTGCTACAGAAACATCGTTAGAAGAATTGCTTCCCTTTATTGAAATTCAACAAGAAAGGCATTTGAATTCTGGAGTTAACGAGATAGAGGCAACCGTTAACCAGGAAGATACAGACAAAATCTTGCTGGAACTCCTTAAAAGGGGTGCCTCAATTAAGCAATTAATTCCTATACATCGGGTTGAAGAAGGCTTTTATAACCACTTCTAGTTGAAAGAGAGATGAAAAGAAAATGACAGGTTTATTAAACTATCAATTAATCAATTATGTAAGGTCGTACAGATATATTCCACCTTTTTCAGTCTATATCATGGCTCTTATAGTGAACTATACTTATATTCCTAATCCAACTTTAGACAGTTACTCATTTACATCCTTGGTTCTCTTTTTTATCATGGGGTGGTTTACGATAACGATTTTTCATGCAGAAGATGAGGGTCAAAAGCAAATAACGTTATTGCATTGCAAAAGCTTAAGGGAGTATTATCTTGCACTATTTATTATTTGTGCTCTCATTGGCTTTTGTCTAAGTTGCATATATGTAGCGTATCCCATTGTTATTGGTGCGTTCGGAGTAGAAACTCGTTTATTACATATAATTATGGGCCTCCTGTCTCATTTTAGTTTATCCATTGTAGCCATTGCATTGTCCGCTATCTTTACAAGAGAACTAGTCAAAAACAAGGGGAATACGTGGTGGGGAGTGCTAAGTATACTTATTATTTCTGTAGCGATTGCCTCCTTCAAAAGCACAATTCTACAAGTAAAAGGGCTTATTTGGTTATTACCTCCTGTCCATCTTTCTTTAGAAATGTTGAGTTCGAAAGATAGCATAAAATTCATACCTGGATTATTTTATTGGCAATTCGGTTGGATTTTTCTATATGGATTCCTATTTATAGGTCTATTCTTTTTGCTCATAAAGCACAGGCGTACCAATTAAGAGTTGAAGAGGGATTGAGCTTCACTAAATATTGTTGGCTTACTGATTTGTAGGAGTTCTTCTGTTAGATCGTAACACTAATTTGTTGCAGGTTCTTCTTGGATTTTTTGTATGCCAATTAAGTATTGTTATGGATAAACATTAGCAAAAGATCATAGGAAAATAGATATGAATCATCAAAATGTACTTAGGCCAACTCCTTTTGCTCTATATAATGCATAGGAATGTAAAATTTGTTGGAGTAAGGTCCATAAAATATTCAAAACACAAATCATTGTGGAAATTGTATCAAGCTAGCTTAATATCAAAATACTTTAAGGTAGAGGTGATAGCATTGATAATAGTGAGCTCATGTTTGGCAGGTTTACAAGTAAGATATAACGGTACACATAGTTTAGATCGGAAAATTCATAAACTAATCGAAGTAAATAAAGCTGTTACGGTATGTCCTGAACTGTTAGGTGGTTTTTCAACCCCGAGAGAACCAGCTGAAATAATAGGCGGTAAGGGGGAGGATGTACTGGACGGGAATGCTAGAGTAATTGAAAAATCAGGTAGAGATGTTACGGATTTATACATCAAAGGTGCTTTTGCTACGCTTAAAACGGTACAGGAGCTTGAGGCGACAATCATTGTTCTTAAAGAGTATAGCCCTTCATGTGGTAGTGCAATGATTTATAATGGGCAATTTAAAGGTGAAAAGATTGTCGGAAACGGTGTTACAACAGCTTTACTTAAACGAAACGGTTTACAAGTAATGTCGGAAGAACAGTTTTCCGAAGATATGGTAGAGTTTTAACAAAGTTAAAAATGTATATGAAGATTGAGCAACTATATACGAATATACTACTTAATTTTTTTGCTGAATTATAATATGTATCGAATAATTATTATTCTTAACGAAGGTACATTAGTTATAACATTTATGATTGGCCCATGTACTTGAGATGATTACTGAAGTTGGTATAGAAAAAATAAGCTCAATTTACACTACCTAAAACTCTTAATATTGAATAATTGTATTTATATGGTATTGTTAAAAGGTGTCCATAAGGAAGATTGGGGGAAGGAAATATGAATGATTTAAATTTTAAACCATTAAAGAATGAACTTGATGAACTAATATCATTTATGACAAAAAATTATTGGGAATTTCACGGAAACCCTAAACCTACTTCAGAACAAATTACTAAAAACTATCATGAAGGCTGGTATAAAGATGATAAGCAAACTATTTGGATAGAGAATGATGGAGAAAAAGTTGGTTTGATTATTATTCATGATATTACTGATACTATTCCATTATTTGATATTCGATTAGGTAATAATTTTAGAGGGAAGGGACTTGGAACAGGAGCCCTTAACTGGCTCAAAGATTACATATTTACTCTCCCTGATAAAAAAATTAGAATTGAGGCATATACTAGAAGTGATAATTTAGCAATGAGAAAAACACTAAGCAAATGCGGTTTTGTCAAAGAAGGCTATTTACGAAATGCCTGGGAAAATGATGATGGCAGTGTTTCAGATTCATTGTGTTATGCAACTATTAGATCAGATTGGGAAAATAAAGTGTTAACACCTATTAAAATCAATGAATTACCATTTTAATTATAGAACTAACCAGGCGTTAGCTTAGCAAGAAGTACATAAAATAATCGGAAATTTTTATAAAAGAATCATACTGTAGAATTAGAAAGGGAACTCCTATTGACAGGGAGGTCCCTTCTTATCAATCTCTCTATAAAAAACTGTGTATATATTTATTATGAAGTGAAAAGTGGATTCCGAAGATATGATAGAGCTGTAACAAAGTTAAATATGTTAATGATTTACTAGCTAAAGTAAACGACTATACTTGGGGGGGATATTTATGGATCATGCTTATAAAATCGCTATAATTGGAGGCACGGGAAAAGTTGGACGTTACATCGCTTCTAAAGCGTTACAAAATGGTTATCAAGTTCGTATGCTTGTTCGAAATCTAGAAAAGATTACGGATAAAGATGAAAGAATTGAGATTATAGAAGGTACAGTTGAAAATATAGATAACATAAAACTCCTTCTGAATGGGTGTCATATTGTCATAAATACCTTTGGCCAACCTCCTAAAGATGAACCAATCTATAGCAGCCTAACGAAAAATATATTTGAAGTAATGAAAGAATTTGAAATTAGTCGATATATAGGTGTTACAGGAGGATCGCTCAATATTAAAGGAGATAGAAAAACAGTTTTTAATAAGATTGGTGCAAAGCTATTTGAAATTTTCTTTTCTAAGATGTTGAAGGATAAGAAGGAAGAGTTGACCATTCTTCAAGAAAATAGAGGAATTGAATGGACACTAATCCGCTTACCATTTGTAGTTGAGGGTTCGGAAATGGGGAATATTAAGGAAAGCCTTTACGATATGCCTGGTACGAAGATTACTAATAAAGATATAGCAAGTTTTATCATTAGTCAGATTGAAAACAAACAGTATATTCATCAAACCCCATTTATTGCAATGTAATCTACCGGTTGCAAGTCATTTTGAAAAATTTAAATAAGATGTTATTCAGAATCAAAGATAGACTTTTAATAAGTCTATCTTACATTTTTTATTCAACTAATACCTTGATAGCTGAATAAGAAAATATAGGAGTTGTGGATATTTCAATTACTTTTTATTGAAAAAAGTCGGTGTAGAGGCTACATTTTTTAACCAACTATATTCCAAACCATTTATGCTATCTTTAGCCCATACATCTCCTTGATGTTCCTGTTCTATACTGCTATACCAAGTGATATTTGACCCAACAACTAGAGATGCACTATCTAGTTCATTTTTCTTTGGAAAAGTAAACTGCTTCTGTTCTCCAGATTTTATATTAATTGCATATAGACTTGTAAACATAGTTGGAATTGGACCCTCTTTCCACTCCTTGTTTTCTTTTGCACGAGCAACAACTACTTCATCTGGAGAGAGCCATTCCAAGTCAAGGTCAACATATCCTTTAGGTGTGTATTCCTTTCTCTCGTAAAAGGTAGTAATATCTATAACGGTTGTAATAGTATTTTCAACGAAAAATCTTCCTTCACCAGATATGAAAGCTAGTTGATTTTTTGTAGGAGCCCATTTTTTCCATTTTTCATACCAGAGCATCTTACCTATAACTTGAAAGTGGTCTGCTGCTGATGAAAGTACACATAGTGTATTGCTATCATTGGACCAAGATGCAGTGGGAGTTGCAAAAAAACTAACCCATTTACCATCAGCACTCCATTTAAAATGTTTGGTATCAATAGCAAATAAGTCGGTTGTATTTATTTGAATGATGTAAAAAGGCTTTATTTTTTTTCGAATCAAGATAGGCATCTAATGGAACTTTAAAAAGATGAACTGGTTCCCATCCAGTAGGAAACAAATTAGATTGAGATGAAACTATAAACTTTTTTTCGTTGGGAAACCATTTCCACCAGTGGTTCTCGTCGCCAATGTTATCACAATTGGTAGTTACATAATAAATAGTAGTAGCTTTTTACTGCTCTCATATTGCACTATTTTGTCTGATAGTTGAATAACAAATAAGCAGCATTTTTTTATGCACTGATTATCTTATAAATGAAATAAAAATCCTTATAATGTTAATATATCAAATTTTTCACTTTAATTCTTGACTTCTAATAAAAAATGATGAGTAAAATGGCAAGGCACCACAAAGAAAAAGCCGAAAGTATTTGATAAAAGCTTCATATTTTGATTGTTAAAAAAGACAAATATATTGGAATCACTTGATGGAATAATAAAAAGAAGAACTCTTCGTAGAAGAGTTCTTCTTTCAAATTAAGGAAATATTAGTTTATTAGGTTGTAGGATATATAAGTAGTGACTTATATATCCTACATTTAGTCATTTTTCTAGTAAATTATTATTCTATAGGACAAAGACCGGAACAATTAACATATCCACTATAACTCGCTAAAGTCATAGTTCCATCATATGCATAATCGTCTAAAGTAAGAGTGCCACTATAACCATGACTGTTGTAGGTAATAGTTTGTCTTGGAGTAACTTTACCATCATAATATTTATTAACACTTACAAATTTACTGTATGTTGCGTCAGTTACTGAATCTGGAGTACTTGATGTCGCAAATGAATGATTAGGAACCCCGGTAAATAACACCACACTTAAAGCGCCAATTCCAAATAAAGTTGATAATTTTTTCATTAAATCACTCCTTTTCTTTGATAACTTACTTATTCTACATTTTTTCCAATAATTCTCTTTTATTTATACAAAAATTTTTAAAAAAATATAATATTTGGGTAAATGTTATAAATTGGTTGTTTTGTATGTTGCTCAGCCAAATTAAGTGCAACACTTGCTCCATGAACGCTTCGTGTGCAAGTTTCCAACCCAAGTAATTTCTTGGGAGATTGTTGATTAAATATAACGCTTCTTTCAATTTATGAGCTCTTTTGAGCGGGGGACATACTCGTATATCGTTCTAAATACCAAGTCTTTACCTTGTTAAGTGCGCTTTCTCTTGTATAAAATACATAGGGTATTCGTGTGCATTTTTTACGATCATAAGCATGCGATTCCTTTTGAATGCGACGGCGAACGGCATATGAGGTTCCTGAAGTAACGATCTTTCATACGTATTCGTTACAATTCATAGATACATTCTTTTACGTTATCAAATTTTATATGTTAGCATTTGCTATTCTACTTGCGCTAAATATAATGAGTATTCTAATTAGTCTCCTTAGGCCAAATGCTAGTTTGTATTATATTTCCATTTACGGGGTATTAGTTAGTAGCATTTATATTTCTGAGTACCTTTCATTTTTACTTAACAATGACAGATGAGATTTTCCGATTTTTAGGGCAGCAAACAATAGCTTAATGTTACTAGTGTTTGTTATTATTTTGGTAGGCTTTATATTAAATGTAATAGTTTAGAAAAACTTGACTGGATGGGGTAGTAGCCATGAATGGGAAAATTCTAATTGTGGATGATGAAAAAGATATCATAACGTTTATAAAGAATTCACTCGAAGATGAGGGGTATATTGTATATAGTGCCTACAATAGTGGTGAAGCACTGAATTTGTTAAATAAAAAACCTGATTTGATTGTACTTGATGTAATGATGCCAGGTATGAATGGCTTTGAACTATGCGAACATATCAGGACTAGTATTTCTTGCCCAATTATCTTTGTTAGTGCCAAAAATACTGAGCAAGACAGGATTCAGGGATTGATGGTGGGTGGAGATGATTATATAGAAAAGCCTTTCAGTTTAAAGGAATTAAAAACAAGGATCTTTGTTCATCTCAGACGTGAGAAAAGAGCACGTTCGGAAAGAAAACAGTGCATTTATCAAAAAAATCTCATCATTGACACTTTAGCACATGAAGTTTATTGTCAACATGAAAAAATTAGATTTACATATCGAGAATTTGAGATACTTAAATATTTTGTCTTACATCGCGAGCAAGTTTTGTCTAAAGATCAAATCTACGATTATGTTTGGGGTTTGGAAGCAGTAGGTGATACTTCAACAGTGACTGAACACATCAAAAATATCAGGGCAAAATTGCTGGAAAAAGACCCTCAGACAACCTATATTGAAACGATTTGGGGAGTAGGATATAAATGGGGAAGTTAAAGCGGCTAAGTACCCAGACATTACGCGGGCAAATAATATCGTCTTTTTACTTGGTTTTCATACTAAGTATTATCGCTACAATAATTACTTGGGTATTCATTGTCATTTTACTACTTTCTTTGAATAATAAAATCCACCCTGCAAATTACTATGAAGGTAAAATTCCAAAATTAGTTAAAAAGATTCAAGAAAAGGGCGACATAATTGATAAAGCAAATAAGGAAACATTGAATGCATTAATACCGTTAGAAGGTATTGATTATCAAGTAATTGATAGAAAAGGACAGATAATGTATGGAAGTATGTCACAATCTTATATCTCTTCAGAAACTAATTTGATAAAGAAACTCAATATTAATCTATTTGATGAAGACCAAATTATTAAATATTATCCTATTTTTGATGACAGGGAAAATTTGCTTGGAGCTATAGGATTCCGCTATAAATTATCTGTAATGTCTTCGAATCCTAATGATTCGCTCCTACTATGGTTTATCTATATCAGTGCATTTTGTGTGCCTTTCTTTTATTTTCATTTAATTTCATACCTAGTAGGGAAACGTTTCAGTGAAAGAATTGAACGACCTTTTAACGAGATTATTGAAGGTACACATAAAATTGAAAAACATGATTTGGATTTTTCATTAGCACATATTAATAGTACAAAAGAACTTAATCAGCTTGTTTTTGCATTTGAAGAAATGAAGGAAGCACTAAAAGAGTCTCTTCAAAAGCAGTGGGATATGGAGAGAGAACGAAAGGAATTGATCGCAGCTGTAGCACATGATCTTAAAACGCCTTTAACAATTATCCAAGGTCATGCTGAAGGATTGTTAGAAATGGAATATTACAATATTGAGCGCCAAGATCAATATCTAAAGACAATTATGACAAGTTGTCATCGATCTATTAAGCTGATCAATGAGTTAAATGAAATCTCAAAAGTAGAACAACCTGAATTTAAATTAGATATAAAAGAAACAGATGTTAATAATTACGTGTCTTCAAAATTAAGAGAATACACTTTACTAAGCGAGAAAAAGGATATTACATTAAAGACTGCTTTAAAAAATCTTCAAACCGATGAGCATCCTCTTTTTATTGATGTCTTTCGTATAAACCAGGTGCTTGATAATATCTTTGCAAATAGTCTCCGCTATACACCTGTAGAAGGCGTAATAAGTTGGGAAACAATTATAACGAATGACGAAATTATTTTCGAAATAACCGATAATGGAAAAGGTTTTTCAGGGCAAAATACAACTAAAATTTTCGAAAAGTTTTACCGAGAAAACACAGTGAAATTTAGTGAGGACGGTCATTCAGGTTTAGGATTATTCATCGCACAAACAATAGTTAAAAAACATAATGGTGAAATCCTAGCTAAGAACAGGATAGAAGGGGGAGCTTATTTTAGAATTGTCATAAAGAATATGATAGACGGACAATAGTGACATTCTTAAATCCTAGTTTTTGAATTAACGATCTACTTGTGAAGCGAGCTTTCAAAATTGCTGTTTTTGCGGAATAGGAGCATCACTATAATCCAAAACGCACTGATATGGGATTAGATGTCACAAGGAAACATGAGCTTGTAGGCAGATGACCAACTATTGAAGAAAAAAATGACTATATCGATTACACTTTTTCAAGCAGGGAAGTGTAACCGGTATAGTGAAGGATATGGTTTTTAAAATAATGAAAAAACAATATCGTTGTAAAATTGAAAAATAGATAGAGCAGAGTACAACTTTATGAAATCCTGTATTTTTGATATTGTGCCATTAAAGGCCTATGTTAGCCAAAAAAGTTTTCTTTTTTGTTGGAAACAATATGTAGGAAAGGCTAATTACTCCGTCAATTAATAAAACAAGAGACCAAATTTTCCATACTTGTTCTAATGCAGTTGTATCTTCTTGATGGCCAACAATTGTTATCATAAGCCAAAGCATAGAGCTACCTAATAAGTATGCAATTATATGCTGGCCAAACAATTTCAATTCCTTCATCCCCTTAGCCACTCCAGTTAAGGGTTTTTTATTTAAATTAATCTTTAAAAACCATACTTGAAATTTTTCGTCTGCCCAAGTAATCATTGTTTTCCCGTAAGCAATCGAAACGCCAATATAGATTGCAGAAATGCCGTGAGCACTCGAAGCAATAGCCCCGTTTCTTAGATCCATAATCGTAAAAACGATCAACGCTAAATCGATAAGGGGTACTAATATGAACAAAAAAGTACTTAGCTTTAGCTTTTTTAAGATATAGCGAGAAAAAAGAGCAGCCATAATCGCAATCCAGAAAGCGATTTCCGCTGTAATAATCCAAACAATCATTTTCACCACTCCTTTTTAATACATTTGTATTAAAATAATAACATACATTTAAATACAAATATATTCCAAAACAGTATAATTAAAATATGCCTAAAATCGTAGATCATGAAGAAAGAAAAACAATTATCGCAAAAGCTACATGGAACGTTATTGCACGTGACGGTTTAGAAGGGGCAACGGTACGTTCAATTGCAAAGGAGGCGAATCTCTCACTCGGTGCGATTCAATATTATTTCAAAACACATGAAAAGTTGATCCAATTTGCGATGCATCTTGTGGAGAATCAAGTAAATGAAAGAATATATGAACATAAACTACAGCCACTCCCTTCAAAGAAAATAATTTAGTAGAAATGCAAGTGTGGCTTGAATTTGTTTCTTATAAGTTACGAAAAAAAGAACTAAAAGAGGATGGTGTTAAGCAAATAATAGAACGGATTATGCATCATTTACAAGATTCGCAGCTCCTAAAGGATGGGCTACAGTTAGAAGAAGAAATCATCCATTTACATGCATTTATTGATGGACTTGCACTGCATATTTTAATGGGTTTTGTACCGGTAGATAGTGAAAGAATCAGATATTTAATTGAAAGAGAGCTAGATAAGTTGTTCAAGTAGCTATCGCTAGTCACTGAAAACAGCTATAAAAATAACAAGGCATAAAGGAATAAGAAAGGGAACTTCTAATGATAGGATGTTCCCTTATTTTAATTGATTATGTGGTAGATGGTTGAAAGAGGTTGTAATCATTCCTTTACACTATTAGAATTTAACTACAATGTAAAAAGGTCATTCTATATTTAGGAGAACATAATGAAGAATTTAGAAGATATTTGGGCTATACGGTTCAAACAATATTTGAGAGAACTATTTAAATATTTGCGATTTGTGTTTGCTACAAGTTATATCGCCATAATCATTGTGTTAGGTTTTGCAGTTTCTTATTACGGTAAATGGTTGCAGGTAGTGACGCAGGATTTTCCTGCTGAGTGGATTGTATCCACTATATGTGGAGCGTTATTATCATTTAGTAGACCAACCACATTAATTCGCGAACCTGACCAAGTATATTTTTTACAGTTAGAGTCTAGGATGGGTGCATATTTTAGAAAAGCAATATTATGGACATACTGGTCTCAAATTATTTCTGTACTTGTCATTTATTGTGCTGCAATTCCTCTGTTACTAACAGTAGAAAATCCATCATTATGGAAAATTTCGTTAGGGTTTTCTGCGATAATTATACTAAAATATGTTAATGTGCGAATTGAGTTCTCAAACCACTGGAAGTACCAGGGGGATCATCATTTTATAAATCGTTTGCTACGAATCGTACTTTCTATCATGACATTAAAACTTGCAATCGAAGGTCAATTTTTAGGATTCATTATTTTTATCGCTATTTTGCAACTATTTGAATATCATTTGAGAAAAAAAGTTATGTTAGAACCTATTCCCTTTGAATATTTTTCAAAGATAGAGAGAGCTCGAATGACTCGATTTTATCGCTTGGTCAATTATTTTACGGATGTCCCGTTTTTGCGTGAAAATATTAGCCGAAGAGCGTGGTTAGGTTTTGTGACTAGACTTATACGTTACGATCAAAAGAATACGTCTCTTTATTTGATGATACGTACTTTTTTACGTACGGATGAGTCCATTTATTTATGGGCAAGATTGACGATTGTTTCAGCATTTGTAGCAGCATTTGTGACTACACCTTTTGTCGTATGGTTGCTTGTGAGCGCCTTGTCTTTTGCGACCATTTATCAACTAAAACATATGTTCATTTCAACTAGAAATATTCGCATGAATACTTTTTATCCGGTGCCAGCAAGTAATCATCATACAGCCCTACAAAAGTTACTTCGTGGATTGCTAGTTTTGCAAGCGTGTATAGTCTTGTTAAGCAGCTTCTTTCAGTCACCATCTTTTCTGTGTTTCATTCTTATAATATTTGTTGGGGAAATGACAATCCGATTTACGAAGCAAAATAAAACGATCAACAATTAGTACTATTCTTGATCGAATATATTGTTTAAGAATTATTAAAATTTATTTGGGCATATCAAAATAAGTGTTCAAAAAAGAGCTCAATTCAATAAAAGAATTGAGCTCTTTTTCTATTTTAGTAATGGATACGGTTATTATTTTGTTGTTAAGTATGAATAGAGTGGGATTTGCAAAGTTTCTTCGATTGTTTGAAGAAGGTTTTCTTGTGTTTTCTATAATGACTCGATTTCGAAGAGACCACGTTCGTTTACTTTTGCTTTCATCACATGTATTTACTAGCAGTCGATTGTACCAACCAAGCTTTACGTGAACAACCAAACGTAGAATAATTTTTAAAAATAGATTTTGCACTATGGGAGTAGTCTGTTTTCTAAAAAATACGATTTATGAAATTGATTCTATTAATATTGAAATTATTGCTCTTCATTTTACCTTTATAATTAATTAGAAGAAAGGAGGTATGGATGAAAAGTGCAAAATTAATTGTACAGATAGTGTATTCCATAGAAGTTAAGTGAATGTTTAGACCATAAAAATTAATGTAAGAGGGCACTAAACATGCTTTGCAAAAAGGTAGCAATAGTGCACTTCTTCACAGTTCTAATAACTGGGTTATTGTACCTAATGATTCTTATGCATAGGAACCTCACCAGACAAATTTGGAATACCAAAACGGTAAAGGTTTTAATCATTTGCTCTTGTTCGCTTCTACACAAAACGTAAAATGATAGTTTTATAAGGAGGAGGAAATCTTATGAAAAAGAAATATAAAAAAATATTATCAATGACAGTAGCTGCAAGTGTATTTACTGGAGCATACATTCCAACTGCTAACACGGTATTTGCAGAAACTGAACAAAAAGAAGATTCCAAAGAAAATCAAATAAAAAATGGTGATCCTAATAATCCTTTATGGGATTCGAAAGCTTGGTTTGACAACCCTTATAAAGGAGTAACGTTAGATCAGTTTATAAATGCATTTAATAATAATCAGTGGAGACCTCTATTAACGGATATCCAGCAAAAGAAAGATGCGGGTTCGGGTACTCTGGCTTTTCTAAAAGGCATGATGACAACAGGTTTATCTTTATTACCGCCACCAGCTAGTCTATTAGCAAGCATTTGGGATGTATTTATGCCAGCTACAAGTAGCAACCAAACTGATATGTGGAAACAATTAGAAGAATACATTAAGACAAATATAGATAGTAAAATAACTGATTATCATAGCTATCTTATGGGGGCTAATTTTAGTCGTGCTACGTCATATCTAGAAGACTATCAACGAGTTTTGCAAATATATAATGACAGTAGAAATAGTTTTGCAAGAGTTGAAGAGCCTGGAACACCAGTAATCGAGGCTGCTCGGGCAGCAGATCGAGAGTTCAAAGGATTTATCAAAGTTATTCAAACGCCTGAAAAGTCAACAGATTCTGTGTATCAACAAATAACAGCTCCGATCTTTGTGCAAGCTGCAAATGCTCATCTATTATTACTGAGAGATATTATTTTAAATGCAGAAGAGTGGGGAATGGATAAAAATCAATTGGAAGGGTATAAGGATCAACAGAAACAACTTATTCGAGAATATACTGATTATGCTATGAGAGTATATAACGATGGCTTGGAGAAAAGAAAAAAAGAAGCTGAACAGATTAATACCCAAGAAAAATATAGGAATACGGATAGATGGAATCATATTAATGAATATGTAAGGGAATATACATTAAGTGTTCTAGACTTTGTAGCCTTGTTTCCATCTACCGATCCTAGTGCATATTCAAGAGGAGCTATGCTGAATAATTCTAGGCAAATTTATTCAGATATTGGAGGGAAAGTCCAACCAAAAGAAAGAACATGGCAAGATATTAATAATATCTTAGCATCTCAAGAATATAAAGGTGGCCTGATGGAGCTCGACATACGAGATTTTGATCGTATTGATGCCATTCGACCTTGGTACTCCAATCGTGTGGTTGGTGGGAGTAATTATTCTACTCCTGGATGGGTTGGAAATACGAATGGAGGAATTTTAAGAGACAAGATTCATGCCTATAGTAATCCTTTAACTAAAGTTACGATGGGATCAGAAATTACTCCTTTTCATTTGACCATTACCCATGATAACGGGAAGACGTACCCTCGATTTGGTACATCCATCTCTGGAGCTGGAAAGGAGAAGGTATCTACTTTTGAATTTCCTAATCAAATGATTTCTCTTGTTCACGCATTTAATAGAAGCACTCAATCTGGATTTGATGGAATTGATGCAGTAGTATTTGGATTTGCCGACAAACGTCTTACACTCGGAACCGAATTGATGACAAATATGATCACTTCAATCCCAGCTGAGATGTATTCTAGAGGAATGAGTAATTTTAAACCACAAGTTGAACCTATACATGCACAGCAAAAGGCAATGAAGACAGATACTACTAACTCTTATTTAGGGTATAGCGTAACTACTTATAAAGAGCAAGAATATAAAATTAGATATAGGGTTGCGGCTAACGAAACCTCTACGATTAGGCTTTCACACAATGGTAGCGCTGTAGGGGAGACTACTATCCCTACTACAGGACATGCCGCAGACACTGTTAAAGGTGAATATGGTTATTATAAGATTATAGAAGGACCGACTGTTAAGCTAAAATGGGGAACAAACGACTTGAAAATTGAAAATACAAAAGGGAAATTTTCCTTAGATCATATTGAACTAGAACCTGTAGAAAAAGATGAAGTTATAGCCCAAGATAATTTTGACAAACAACGGTTAACTTGGACAAACATAGGTGGTATTGTAGATGGAGGTGTGACAGGTAAAGCTGGTAGGATTGAATCAAATGGAGATACTTGGACATATATTGAAAATCAAGTAGCATCAAACTCCAAATATACCTTGAGTATGAAAGTAAAATTAGAGTCCACTGATAAAAATAAGTTACAAAATGTAACTATATTTACAGATAATGCAGCAGGAGAGAGAATAAAAAAAACAGTTGAACTTAAGGGAGGAGCAGGCTATCGAGAACTGAAACTAGATTTTATTACAAAACGTAATCTTGGTAGAACTCATGTTGGGATTCTAACATCAGGTGGAACATCCAGGGTGTTATTTGATGATGTTAAAGTTATCGGTGCAAAAAAGTAGATGATGTGGAGTTTGAATAAAGATTGATAATTTGGGTGGTGCAAAAATAATAAAATAGAAACATAGAATGGTAATATCCTGTTAACTTTGGGATTAAGCAGCTACTTCGAACAACTTATGATTGAATTCAACCTCATTTTGGGAAGACTTTGCTCGCTGATGAGATTGATCTTTTTTAACCATTTGCATAGCTTCGATACCACTCAAAATATAGGTGGACGTTCGAAACGATTTCAATCCCAACATGGAACGGGCTCGTTTTTAATAGGCCTAATCCATCTAACATCATGACATCTTTAGTGTCGTAGTTTGAAGATTATAATCAGAAATTCGCGACACGTTGTCATATCGGTTTCAATCAGGCACGTGAAAACTCGAAGCGATGTTTGAATCACAAGAATAAGCCCGAGGAACGCGCAGCGCGAAATTTTGGTTTTGAGGAAGGGGTGCCCCTTCCTCAAAATCAAAATCATTCCTTCGAACAAAAGTACTTAAAAATTCAAAAGTGATGATCTACAAGAGAAGGTTGGATTGTCATTTAAACAGAATTATTGACAGTCCCGTAGGTAGGCTTACATATCCTAAATGTATATGAAAATTTATATATTCTAAGGAGATGTATTAATGGATAAAAAGCGCAAAATAAATAAATTTTAGGTAAAGGAAGTTTATCTGGTAAACAGTGGTAGACATACATATGAAATGGAGATAGTGTTCAATAAACTCAATAAATTTAGGAGCTTTAGCAGTAATAACTCAATGAAAAAACAGGAGATTCATTTACTTTTGGATAATAAATTATGGTATTCCCTTTTTGGAAGTTAAATGATTACTGATAATCAATAGATATGAATTATAGTAACGAAGATGAATAAATAATAGAATCTATTTCGGAGGTACAGATACTGAGGTATTACAGTTTGGGACTACTAATCTGAAAAAAATTCTTTGATTTGGAAAAACATTAATGTAATCAAGGTGAATCCTAACAACTTTATGTAATCTTTATATACAAATTCTCACAATAGTTTATTTATTATCGACATTTATTACAATGATTGTTTATGCAAAAGCTTATAGTGAAATTGAGAAAAGGGCCCAATTCTAATAAAAGAATTGAGCTCTTTTTGATACTTTAGTAATTCGTACGATTATTATTCTGTTGCTGCGTATGGATAGCTAATAAACGTTGTTTTAGTTCGCCTTCCATGCGAGCGATTTCGATTTCTGCAGCTTTTCGTTTTTGACGGCCGTCTGCTTGAATTTGTAGTGTTTCTTCGATTGTTTGAAGAAGGTTTTCTTGTGTTTTCTTCAAAGTATCGATTTCGATGAGACCACGTTCGTTTTCTTTGGCTGTCTCGATTGTGTTCACTTTTAGCATTTCAGAGTTTTTTAGTAGCAAGTCATTTGTTGTTTTCGTTACTTGTTTTTGTGCTTCTACTGCTTTCCGTTGGTTGTTCAATGTAAGGGCGATGGCGATTTGGTTTTTCCATAATGGAATAGCTGTCATGATTGATGCCTGAATTTTCTCTGCCAAAGTTTGGTTTGTTTGTTGGATCATACGAATTTGTGGTGCTGATTGAATCGTAATTTGACGGGATAACTGTAAGTCATAAATACGTTTTTCAAGGCGATCCACGAATTGTGCCATATCATTTACTTCCTGTACGAGCATTTGGTCATTAGCAAGTTCTGCTTTATGGCGTAATTCTGGCAAAAGTTTTGCTGTAATATCGTCGCGTTTTAATTCTGCTGCGGCAATATAAATGTTTAATGCTTCGAAATACAATTTGTTTTGCTCATACAATTTATCAAGCATATGCACATCTTCTACGAGTCCACGTTTAGAATGTTCTAATTGAATGCCAATGCGATCAATTTGGGTGCTGAGCTTTTGGTATTTTGTCATCATCTCTTGAATTGGACGTGATATTTTGCTGAAAAGTTTACGCAGTCCAGATTTTTTTCCTTGGGATAGCTCTTCAGGGTCAATTTCAGATAGCTTATCCATTAAATCTTTTAGAACATCACCAACAGGGCCGATGTCTTTACGTTGTACATGATCAAGCATTTGATGTGAAAAGCGAGAAAGTTCATTTTGTGCATTGGCACCGTAAGTTAAAATGGATTCATAATTGCCGACAGGAATTTGTGCCGCAAGTTGTTCGGCTTTCTTTTTATCCTCATCAGATAGGCGGTCCATTTGTTTAACAGGCGTATCTTCAGTATGGGATTCGGCTGGTGCTTTCGCTAGCTCTGGTTGCATTTCAAATGGATTGCTTAATAGATCGTCCATTGTTTTTGCTGGTTCAGGTGAAGAAGGGTTATTAGTCAAGTGAATTCTCCTCTCGGGCAAGTAAAGGTTTGTTTTTTTGTGTTGAAATTTGAGCGAAATCGAGCTCCATTTTTAACTCTTCTATATCAGATGCTAAGACGGAGCGTAAATCGTCTTGCATTGAATGATTCAAGTCTTCTAACGTTTCACGTGTTTGCTGTAGTGCAATATGGACATCTGTGTCTTTAATCGGTTGCGTGGAAAGCAACGCATATTTCTCTGTTAACTCAGACGCTGATTCCAGATGGGCATAGAAGAAATCTTCTGCTTGGTAAAATTTCTTTGGATTCGTACGTACGATTTGGAAGATGCGTTTTGCTAAACGATTCATTTCAAATAGTTGTTTGAAGGCCGCGACAGAGCGAACTTTTGTGTAGTGTCTATTTAAGCTTTTTATTCTTGTTTGAGCATGCGTCATTTGTTCTTTAATATGACGATACTCGGAGCGCGTTAAGCCCACTATTTTTAGACGTTTTCTGAATTGGTATCCTTTTATGATATAGGCTGTAGCGAAAAAAGTAATGATGGTTAAGCCCGAGCTTTCAAGAAAGTTAAGATCAAAACCGAATAAATAAACTAATGACATAATAAAAGTGAAAGGTATCGTGATTGCATATCTTGCTAGAAAGTGTCCGACATTGAGCATTATAAATCCCTCCTTCAAACGCTCTTATATTAGGTACGAATGAGCCATCAGAAAGTTTCGCTTTTCCGTACAAAAAAGAGTCGGTTTAGACAATATCCGACTCCATAGAAGTATAACCCTTTAAATCATTATGTAACTCAACGCGAAAACTATTCTTTTCCGTTTGTGGATTGACACCGCGTTGGACGAATTGAAGGAATTGGTCGATTTGCTCAATGGTGCCTTCAATGTCGACTTCAATTTGCTCAAGCTCATTTAGAAAGCATGTCCCTTTTAAACCGATTTCAATGGCTTTTTGTTTAATGAAAAATCGATATCCGTGATTTTGAACGTTGCCGTTAAAGATGATATGCGCTCGCTTATTCATCCGCTCGCCTCCTGTAACATAATGAGTAGAAAGCCGACAATCGTTTTGATATCGGCACTCCTACTGTAATCTTACAGTATGGCACGCTCTTTTTCCAATTTTTCAAGTAGTTCATTAATATAATGTAGTACTTTTTGAGAGGAGTCTTCTACCTCTTTTAGAGCAAATTCAGCGTCAGTTACACGACCTGCATTATAGGACATAGCTGCTCTTTTAGCGGCTTCGTGAACTTTTTGATGATGTGTATCTAACTCGATATAAGCTCTTTCTTGTCCGAATTTTTCACGTGCTTTGTCTGAGGAGTACCATTTACCCAGTCGGCAATCTTTATGCGAAGATACTTCTTTTTCATCGATTTTTTCTAATCCAAGGAACATATTGTAGACGCGCCATTTCCAAATAATATGATCCGCTTTAGATAATTGCAATAGGGCGTTACTTGAAAGTTGTACATTATTACTTTCAACGATGCTTAAGCGGAAATGATTAATTTCAGCACCTAGTTGGTGGATACCAGCAGATGTAGAGTGGCCCAAATCACGAATATTATCTTGTAAATCTGAAATTTGCACCATACGATGAGAAACTTCATCTATTGCCGCAGCTTGTTGTTGAGAGATTGCTGCTGTATTTGTCACATCCACATTAATTTCTTCGATTGCTTCAACGATTGAAGAAAGTAGAGGAAGAGAGTCTTTGGCTTCACTTGTTGCATCTTTAATAATAGTTGTTGTATGGGAAATGGATGCTGCGACATTGCTTGAGTAACTTTTTAGGTGATGCACATTTGAAGAAACTTCGCCTAAAGCTGATACTGTGTTTTCAGCTAGTTTGCGTACTTCTTGTGCAACAACAGCAAAGCCTTTACCGTGTTCACCCGCGCGAGCAGCTTCAATGGAAGCGTTTAGCGCAAGTAAATTTGTTTGGTCAGCAATTTCTTTAATTAGTGTAACAACATTTTCGATATCATTGACACGCTTTTGTAATTCACCGAAAGATTCAACGATTGATGTAAAAGTTTCTTCTGTTTTAAAGATTTCACTTAGCGCTAAGTCAATGGTATTTTTACTATTTGTTGCATATTCTACAGAGTCAGCTGTTTTTTCAGAAATACGAGTAGATGTTTTAGCAACTTCGCTTATGGAAGCAGTGATTTGTTCAGTTGCCGCAGTGGATGATTGGATTTCTTCATTTTGACGGTCTAAACTATAAATAAGATCTTTCATATAATTGATTTGAGAGTTTGTATCCATTAGTGAAGAAACTTCGCTGACTGCATGTTCGATCATTCTTTCAGTTGCTACCTCAAATAATAGCTCTTGGTCGATGTTCACTGCAGCTTGAAATGAACGCATCAAGTCGAATGCTTTGGCAGGTTTATAACCAAAGTTATACAATATATGAGTAGTCACATAAAATGCGAATTGATTAAACATAACAATCGTTTTACCTGGTTCGAATTTATGATGTCTAAATAGATAAAAGAAACGAACTGTTTGATCAACGTATTTATCGTCTCGAGGATCTAAAAAGAATGAATTTAAGTATTGTTCGATATATTTTTCGGAAATAGGGTTATGTTTATTTGGCGCAATTTCCCCTAAGTATTCTGTGAAAATGTCGCGCATAGAAGGTGTGCATTCCATTAACTTTGCATGAAGTTCTTTTAAGTTGTCTTCATCTTTTTTATGGAAATTATTAAAAGCTAGAGTATCCTTAAATCTCCCAATTGTGTTTATGTCAGTTCCTCGTTGAAGTAGCTGAGCCATTTCTAATTTGGGTCTAATAGTAGCAAACATCCGAATCCCCCTGTGTAAAATTGTAGTATTTTTATAGTAATTTTATCACACTTAATAGAGGTAAGATAGATATAAAAGACTGGTTTAATAGAATATATTAAAAAGGATTTGAAAATATGTATAAAATAATTTATATGAAGGCAGATTATGAACCCTGGTGGCAATTTGAAGGTTGGGAAGAGTGTATTGTAGAAGAAAATACGTTTCAAGTTAAAGAAGAAGCTGAGCGATATTTAGTTGAAACATTGCAAGATTTCAAAGAAAAGTATGAGCATGATGCAAATAAGAAAGAACACTTCTGGGCATTTTGGTCGGATGATGAAATTGGGTTTTGTGAAGCATGTGATGAGGATATCCAAACATACCACGGGATCATTTGGGTTAGTGAATAAAAAATGTGAGAAATAATAAAATTTTCCAAAAAATTATGAACTTTCGTTGACAAAACTTTTGTGCGTGCGTATACTAATATTAACAATTGAAATTGATTAACCGCAACTAGCATTCACATATTACAAAAAGTGATCGGCGGTAGGTCGGTACTTTATGTAATATGTGAATTTTTGATTTCGGTCATTAATTACATATTGTCTACATTTAATTTTTTGGAGGTTTTCTCACATGAAACAAGGTACAGTAAAATGGTTTAACTCAGAAAAAGGCTTCGGTTTTGTAGAAGTTGAAGGCGAAAACGACGTATTCGTACACTTCAGCGCTATCCAAGGTGACGGCTTCAAAACTCTTGACGAAGGTCAAAAAGTTGAATTTGAAGTTGTTGAAGGTAACCGCGGACCACAAGCAGCTAACGTTACAAAACTTTAATCTTAGCTATTAAAAAGGAGTATCTTTTGGATATTCCTTTTTGCTCTCTCTAATAAAAATTATATTCATACAGTTCAATTACTATAAAAGGTAATTGAGCTTTTTTTGTTTGCGCAATAGCTAAGAGTGTATTGTCCTATGTTAAAGATAAGGGATGATTGTACCTAATCGCGAAAAATGGCCCCGAATTATTGTATAGATAAAAAAGATGCTATACTATTTTTATAAAATAAGGAGGTAGTGAGATGATTAAAAAGATTGGACAAGTTATGTTATACGTGAAGGATGTTGAAGCGGTTGCAACTTTTTGGGAGGATAAATTGAATTTTGTCGTTCGACAAAAAAGTAAGGAACCTTTATCGGTTGAGCTAGCACCAACAGTGGATAGCGAAACTAGCTTTGTTCTGCATGATAAAGAATTTATAGCTAATATAAGTCCGGAATTGCATTTAGGTACACCATCTGTTTTGCTTTATTCAAATGATCTTGAAAAAGACTATCAAAATTTACAAGAAAAAGGCGTAAAAGTAGGAGCAATCGTTGAATTACCTCATGGTAAAGTATTTAACTTTGCGGATATTGAAGATAATTACTTTGCTATTATTGAACAAAATAATTCATAATGTGGAATCTTGTCGATGACAAAACTAGTAGTCTGGAATTGCGATTTAATCACATCATCCGAATTATTGTTAATGGAAGCGATAAATCTCCCCTTCTAATAATCCATAAAGAAGAAAAACACATATTAGTGATGGCTAATATGTATTTTTTCTTTTTAAAACATTGAATTATGTAATCTATTTACCTTTACTGATGGACTAGTTAATTCAAGATTTGCAATTAAAGAGCTTAAACGAATGTTCGAGTTATCAGTATTTAATGGACCAAAATAATTTAAACAAGCCAAATCAATTTCGTGACCCGGCTCGTTCTTATGAAAGATTTTAACTCAATACATACATTTCAAGTCCTATTTCTTTTTAGGGTAACTTTTTCAATACAGCACGTATCGGACTTCCATCTGCTTCAACCAATGGAAGTGGGAGGGCTGCCAACTCATAATTTCCTGGTCCAATCTCGTCTAATACAAGCCCCTCTAAAATGTGAATTTTATGACCGGCAAGTTCATGATGAGCAGACAATTCTTTACTATCAAGTGGATCTACTGAAGGTAAATCAAGGCCAATAAGACGAACACCCAGTTCTGAAAGATATGCCGCTAATTCTGGTTGGATATGAGGAATGGTTTGTGGAAACACGCTTCGATTCTTCCATGCATCTGTGCGGATTAACAGTCGCGTCACGCCTTGTAGATCTAGATTGGATAATTCATTTACGCCAATGCTAGTTTTGTTCGGTAAATGGATAACTGTTGCATTCCCTATATATAAATCGAGATCCAGATCAATTACTCTTTTTCCATCGTTATCAAAATGAAAGGGTGCATCAATATGAGTACCAGTGTGTAAACTCATATTGATTTGACCTACATTGACAGATCCACTCTCTACTTTACTCCAATTGACTTTGTATGAGAATGGTGTATCTCCAGGCCATACTGCAACGTTTTCATCAAGACGTTGTGAAATATCAATCCATATACCCATGCATCTTACCTCCATCTCTTTTGGCTATTATTTTCTTTGCCGCTCTTTTATAAGAAAAACCTACTTTATTTCTTCTTATAGCTTTGTTCTTAGACTCCATAGTTCTGGGAAGAAGTGTTGGTCCAGTACTCTTTTTAAATACGTAACACCTGATGATCCACCAGTTCCTTGTTTATGACCAATAATTCTTTCTACTGTACTTACATGATTAAAACGCCATAATTGCTGTTGATTGCCTATGTCTACTAACTTCTCGGCCAACTCATATAAGTCCCAATATTGCTCGACATCGCGGTAGACTGTCAGCCATGCCTCTTCCACACTGGTATTTGGTTCATATATTTGTGAAAAATCCCTGCTAATAGCTTCTTGGTCAATAGGTAATCCACGTGCCACAAGGGCATTAATAGCGGCGTCATAAATACTTGGCTCATGAAGGGCCTGGAGCATTTGCTCAGATAGTTCTGTCTGATGTTGATAGACTGATAGCATATGGACATTTTTGTTTCCTAATGCAAATTCAATCAAACGATTTTGATAAGATTGGAATCCAGAAGATTGACCCAGTTTATCCCTAAATTCCATGTATTCAGAAGGTGTCAAAGTCGAAAGGACACTCCATGACTGAATCAATTGCTGCTGAATTCTCGAAACACGCGACAACATTTTAAACGAGGGTTCCAGCTTATTTTGGCGTATACACTCAGTAGCAGCTGCCAACTCATGTAAAATGAGCTTCATCCATAACTCACTTGCTTGATGGATAATGATGAAAAGCATTTCATCGTGATGGTTGGAAAGTCTATGCTGACTAGATAAAATCTTATCAAGGTGGAGATAATCTCCGTAAGACATCGATTTTTGAAAATCGGTTTGAATTTCTTTCTCAAGCCCAGTTATTGTTTGTTCATTGTTATCCTTATTTTTCATTATGCAATCCCCTCACTTTTCATATAAATCGCTCATACTATTTATTCCATTATTATATTCTATTTTTTCTTCACATCCAGAGAATCTGCCGCTACAATGATTATCATTTCTTCTTTTCGAAACAAAATAGGCGACAAGTAAAAATAGTAACCGAGGAATCCCGATTTGAAGCATGATTTAGAAATTTGTAAACTATCATTTGGTGGATATTACGTTATGCAATGACTTCTCGTTCATTCTTGAATTTTTCATATTTTTTTTCAGCCATGATATTCTTGAGTATTTGTACCACTTTCCAAACTTCTGCGTAGGAAGTGTATAGTGCAACTGGAGCAAGACGGATGATGTTTGGTGCTCGGAAATCCGGAATGACACCGTTTTCTTTCAATGCCTTACAAATGCGTGCAGCTTCTATATGCTCAAGGCTCACATGACCTCCGCGACGTATGTCTTCTCTAGGAGTTCCAATGAAAAATCCCATATTTTCCAACTTTAATTCCACTAAATCTATTAAATATTGATTGATTTTTAGAGATTTTTCTCGAATATTTTCGATTCCAGCTTCTATAAAAATATCTAAAGACCCAATCAAGGGTGCACAACTTAAAACATGAGGTGTTCCAATTTGATACGCTCCAGCAGATTCAGCTGGTGTTAATGTATGCTCCAAATCGAATTGTTTATCTTTTCTTGACCCGAACCATCCAGCCAATCCAGGCATCGTTCCAAAATGTTTTCGATTTACATATAAGCCCCCAACAGCGCCAGGACCGCCATTTAAATGTTTATAATTGCACCAATACGCAAAGTCAACACCCCATTCACTGAATAAATGCGGGATTGCACCAATAGAATGACATCCGTCAAATCCGATCACGATTCCTCTTTTATGTGCTTCTTCAGTTAAGCGTTTCATATCCAAAATTTGACCACTGCGATACAGGACTGTTGGTAAGATGATCAGAGCGATGTCATCGGTCATTGCTTCGATAATGTCATCCTCATCAAGAAATCGGCCATTGCGACTTTTCACACGAATAAGATTGGTTTGTGGGTCGTATCCATGTATAGACAGTTGACTTTGAAGAGCATAAATATCAGTCGGAAAAGTTAGTTCATCTGCTAGTATTTTTGTGCGTATTCCTTCCGGCTTATAAAAAGTAGCTACAAGTTGATGCAGATTTACAGTTGTAGACCCTGTTACAATAACTTCCTCGTGAGATGCGCCAACTAATTGTGCAATCTTCTCGGCCAATTTCTCTGCCATGTAAAACCATGGGTGATTCCCTTGAGTCCATCCATCAATCCCGTATTTTTTCCAATCCTCTAAAGATTCCAAAAGAGTGCGTTCAGCTCTTTTCGAAAGAAGTCCCAATGAGTTTCCATCCATATAGATGGCATCTGGCTTTAAATAAAACTCTTCTCGAAAACTTTTAAGGATATCTTTCTCATCCAGTTGTTTTGCGTAATCCAAAGTGTATTTTGAAACCATAAGGATCCTCCTAAATTAATTTGTCTGAATATTCCAGAAGAATCGTACCAAAGAATATGACACAATGTCAATAAGTTAAATCAGAAAATTATTAATATTAAATTACTTAAAGATTTTTTCCAACAAATGTTTTTTATTTTGGAAGATTTGATTTATGCTAGAGGATAAGGGGAGGAATAGGAATGGATAATGGTAAAGTAGGGGATAAACGACACTTGCGCTCAATTATGACACGTCAAAAGTTATTAGGAGTTGCAAAGGAAATTTTTCTTGAAGAAGGTTTTCAAGCTGCGGTTATTTCTCAAATGATCAAAAAGGCAAACATCGGTTATGGAACTGCCTATGTTCATTTTAAGGGAAAAGAGGATCTTTTAATTGTATTAATGGAGAATATCATGGAGCAATTTTATGAAATTGCCGAAACCTCTTTCTTTCCAAAATCAAAAGGTGAAGCAAAACATACCATAAACAAACAAGCAAATGCTTTTTTAAAAATGGCAGAGGCTGAGCGTAATATGATGCAAGTTTTTGAACAGGCTATTGGAATTTCAACGGTTATATCAGATAAATGGAAAGCAATTCGGATGAAGTTCATTCAGCGAATTTCAAAGGACGTCGCCTATGCACAGCAAAATGGACTGGCAAGAGCTGAACTAAACCATGAGCTTGTAGCAAAAGGGTGGTTTTTCACAAATGAAATGTATCTTTGGGAAATTGTCCGTAACGATCATCAACGTTCTATCGAAGAAATTGCTCAAACCATCACGTCAGTTTACTTCGAAGGTTTGTATTTGTAATTATATTAATGATGCTATATTTGGTAGTTCGAAAAATAATCCAGTTTTATAACAATGTAATTAAATAGAGGAAATTCATTGAATTGATATGGATTGTTGTTACTCAATTTGTATATTGTGGATATAAGAAGTAGTGACAATGCAAATGACTATTAATTTAATTGACATAGAGGTGATTTATATAAAAGTACAATTAAAACCCGTAACGAGAGAAAATTGGGAAGAAGCACTGAAGTTAAGTGTTGAAAATGGGCAGACGAATTTTGTTCCATCAGTTGCAGTATCTCTAGCTAAAGTATATATAAAACCAGATGGAGATCAAGTTGAATATATCCCTTTTGCCATTTATGACAATGAGCGAATGGTAGGCTTCATCATGCATGCATATGAAGAAAATACGACGAATATGTATTGGATCAATGGATTCATTATTGATGACAGGTGTCAACGACAAGGATATGGTAAAGCAGCACTTATTGCAATGACTGAGTGGATCGTCAATCGATTTCAAATTTGTGAAGAAATTCGTCTAACAGTATATAAAGATAACAAAAATGCGCGTGATTTATATACTAAATTTGGCTTTATTCCAACTGGTGAAGTATATGGAGAAGAAGATGTTATGTATCTTCCTATAAAATAATTGTTTTTATTGTTGGCTATGTTAATCAAGACTGTTGTTATTTGAATTTTTAGAACAAAAATTCTGTAATAGAGGTAAGAATTTTTGTTCGATTGAATGAAAGTAGTTGATATTATCCGTGAAATCTCAAAGGCTCGTAGTTTTACCCATTATTTCTTAAAAACAGGCAAAGAACGAACAAAGGGACTTTTCCATATACGGTTTAATTTCTTCGAAAGATTGCGTTTGATACAGATGAACAAAGTTTAAAAATGTTTGCGATTGAAAGTTGTTTATTCCTTGTTCATGAAACAAATAATTCAATAAGAACTCGGAAATTTAATGCATAAATAATGTGATATAAAGGATATTGATGATAATTTTGGCATTAACACATATAATAGATGAAATAAACTACTTGTTATTCACCAAAAATTAAGGAGGTGGAATATTTGAACAGATTATTCATCTGGCGAATATTTCTCTTGGCTGTTTTGGTCGTATTAAAGCTATTTAAAGTCATTTCATTATCAACGTTTTTATCAGCATGCAGTATTATAGTATTCTTATTAATCCTTGAAATGATTTCAAAGCTAAAAAAACAAAAGGAAATGTTTGATAAACACTAGCTTTGTATAGAGTTGATCTATAAATTAGGTACAACTCTTTTCAAAAGCACCCAGTTAGTTTAATAATGGAATCGGAATTTTCTTGCTTAACAATTTATGAAACCTTGCTATAAGTATCTTTCTTTTCATTTTGGAAATGATAAAAAATGGTGTATTCATTAATGGTATTACTTAAGAATTCTGCTTAATCATTTCTTCTACATACTTTAGAAAACTATTATATGTGGAGTTTCCTTCCAAGAATTGCGATACAACGAAAAGAGGTAGTATAACTACATCCTTCTTTTTTGAATAAAGAACGCTTTGTGTTTCGATGCTATTATATACTCCATCAAGTTTGGAAGAATAATTGTAAACAGAATCAAACTCATACCAGAAAAAGTCCTGCTTGATACTATTTTTAATAACTTCACCAATATATGCACCTATTCGAAACACGAAATTATCAAAATGCTCATTCAACAGTACAGAACCCATTTCAGTATTCATTAATCTTTCTGTATACATATCAATATATCGAATGCTTTCATTAGTGAAATTTAAATTTCTTTTAGTAAGATTCTCTTTATCCCAAGCATCGTCAGAGACATCCTCATACATTAATTTAGCTATACCTTTTAAATCATCTTTTATTAATATTGTTCTGTTTAAGAAATTAAACAATGGAATGTCTCCTTTATCAATGGTCTACAAGTTAAGCCTAGATTAATTATATCCCTTATTCCGTAATCCTGCTTCATTAGTTGGAAAATGGCAGTCTTAATATCGATAATAATTCAATAGGGCAAATAAAGAGCATGTTTTGAATCATCTTGTTTCAAAAAGTGCTCTACGATTTTAAAGATTACTATGATATAGGTTATGGAATAATTAAAATTAAGGCTATTTTGTTTACATCGATATCTAAACTACTTTTGTCAAATCCACTCTAAAATTTCGATTCGGTTACCAAACGGGTCACTTATATAAATTCTATTTGCTCCGGGCAAATCTTCATCAATAATAAAACTAACTTCATTTTTCGCTAAATGTAGTTTCAATGCTTCTATATTCTCCACTTGAAAAGCTGGATGTGCCTTTTTAGCTGGAGCAAATGGTTCTTCAATCCCAATGTGAATTTGATAGTGTCCAAATTCAAACCAAACTCCGCCTCTTTTTCTTAATTTTTCTGGTTTCTCTATTTCTCGAAAGCCTAGAATTTCACCAAAAAATTTTTTCGCCAATACTTCGGAATTTTTAGGAGCAGCTAGTTGAATATGAGCAATTTGTTTGAATACAAATGACATTGTAAATCCCCCTTTGATCTTTCTTATTCCATTTTATCTCAAAATAAATCATAAGGGAATATTATTATAATTATAGAAACGCATAAGTAATTCTTATGTTAAATTCGGATAATGTATTTAAGAAGAAGGGAAGGGGAAGAAAGTTTAAAACAAATGAGGATCATGAATTTGTAAATAATTTTTTATAAAGATTCTGATACTATCGAGAGGAAAAAAACGCAACGAAAACAAACACCCTAAAAGTTAATACTAAAAAACGATGGCAGATGATAAGGTCTGCCTAACGTAATGTAATCTATCCATTATCGAAAACAATTCCTATACATATTCATTAAAAAATAGATTATTATTGCTAGAACTAGTATAATATATATAGTTTTTAGATTATTTACTCGTTTAATATTTTAATTACTAAAATGACTTAAGGGATGATTAGGATGGAAAAGTCTTTAGAAGATGTTATACATAATCTTATGGAAGAAATGTTTATCATTCAAAATAAATCAAATGAGTTTATGAAAATACTAACTCATGATGAAAACCTCTCAGAAAATTTAGTGCTTTTATTACTAAGACTAAAATTATATAGACATATGAAAATTACTGAGATATCTGAAGCATTTATGTTAACTCCTGGTGCAGCCACGAATATGTGCGATAAACTTGAAAAATTAGATTATGTAGAAAGAATAAGGATTAAAGATGATAGAAGAGTCGTAAGAGTTTCACTTACTAAAAAGGGAGAGGAAAGGGTCGAAGCAATCTTTTCGAAATTCTCAAAGGAAAAAATAGAGAGCATATCGAGTATGTTTATGGAAATAAATAAACTATTTAAAAAAAATGAATATTGAACAAAAAAACAGATAAAAAAATCTGTTTTTTTTTATGAAAAAAATTGACAGTAATTATCATTTGTATATATTATAATAAATATATATTGTATAATTTATATATTTTAGTAATTAAAATAAATTCGGTTGGGAGGTAGAGTGTTTTTACTATTTATAGAAAGAGGAGAAGAATATCAAAAGAAAAAAATTAATGATTGGGGTTATAATTTTGATAATAGCTGGATCTCTCATTGCACTTAATTCGGGTAAAAAGAATGTTGGATATAAGAGTGAATTAGAAAATGTAGATAAGATACTTGTTGATGCGGATGTTTCGAATATCGTTGCCGTTAGTGGTGATTCCAAAATGAATATAGAGTATACAAGTCAGAAATCATTATTCGGAAATTCGAAAATAGATATAGTTTATGAGAAAGATCGAGCGATTATAAAGGTAAAGGCTAAGTGGATAAACATTGTAACAAAAAGAGGGGAATTGGTATTAAATTTACCGCCTAGAATACTAGAACATGTACAAATTAAAACACGAAATGGAAACATAGATGTTAAAAATTTAAGTGAAGTTAACCGATTAAGCCTTAGTTCAAGTGTAGGTAATATAAACGTAGATTCTTTTAAAGGGGAATCATTAAATATAGAAGCAAAGAATGGTTCAATGAATATAGGGGCAGTTGATGGAGAGGTTAATATAAAGAACCGAATTGGTAGTCTAAATAGCTTGAATTTTTCTGATATAAAGGGTAAGAACAATATTAATTTGTCAAATGGCAATGTAAAGATAACACTACCTAATGGATTGAAAAGTAATAAGGTAGGGTTAAATATTTCAACTAGTAATGGAAAGCTCATTACAGAAAATAATATATTATCAAGTGAAAATAAAATAAAGCGAGGCGCAGGGCAGAAAATTATTAATGGCACAAAAGGGGATAAGGAGTTAAATATATCTGTTTCAGTAGGCAATATAATAATTAATTAAAAAAATCATACAATACTTGTGGTTTTTATCAAAAACTCACTACATACTTACAAGTCCTCCCAATTTATAATGGTTGTAGGGGTGAAAATATTGACTGAATTAAAAGAATTACCAAGAAGAGTATCTAGACTTGCGTTGGTTGAGGAAATTGAAGCTAGTATTCAGCACTACTACGAAGAAACAGAGAAATCATTACTGAGAAAAAGTGATTTATTAGAAAGAAAAAGTGTTTTAAGCATTTCCTCAGAAAAAACAGACAGTGGAATGGCAATGACTATTATTCAGCATATGATTGAAGAAATTGATGTTGAAATAGTTACGTTAGAAAAAAATATTCGACACTGTAATAATAACGAGAAATATTATCAAGAAGTTTTACGTGTAATAAAACAATCAATAAAAGAGCTAGAATCAAAATAATTATTGGCAGAAAAGCATCCTTTAGGGTGCTTTTTATATTACTCTGATACAAGTAAATATCCAATGTTGGTTCCTCCCTATTGGTGGGTGTTTATTTACTTGAGGGTCAGACTTGAATCATCTTCCATTTAATAATTGGAATAAGGAAAATTATTGATAGTTTTAAAATATTGCATGAAACTTACAATTACTTGCATATAATTTACTAATATCGTTGTGAGGAGGAAGAGATATGAAATCACTGATCATTATGGGGAATGGGAATACATACGTTGTTGATGAATCTCCTGACGAATTTTATGAAAACTATTTAAGTGGGACGGTAGAAAATTTTGATTACTTGGATTTAGATGATTTTACGACCATTGCAATCACTCATATATCCGAAATTGTCAGTATTGAAGAGTGATGCTTTAAGCCACATCAATTAGATGTGGCTTTTAATTTTAGCCTAATTCAATGCGGAGGGGGATAATAACAGTTGGATATAATCTATAAAAACCCATAAATAAGCATTTAAATATGGTATGGTTATCCTATATAGTAAAATATAGGGGTGATTAAAATGAAAACATACAGCATAGGACAGTTTGCAGAAGAAATTGGTATCACAATACAAACATTAAGAAATTGGGATAAAACAGACAAATTGAAGCCTAGTTACACTACTCCGTCTGGTCACCGCTACTACTCGCAACAACAACTAGATATGTACTTAGGTTTGTATGAGCAAGAGAAAGAAAGATTAGTAATAGGCTATTGTCGAGTATCATCTAGTAAACAAAAAGATGATTTGGAAAGACAAGTTGAGAATATGAAAACCTATTTGATTCAACAAGGTAAACCCTTTGAAATTATAACGGATGTAGGCAGTGGGATTAACTATAATAAAAAGGGGTTAAACATATTAATCGACAAAGTGCTTGCCTATCAAGTTGAAACCGTAGTTGTCATGTACAAAGATAGATTACTGAGATTTGGATACGAGTTACTAGATAGTCTATTTGCGAAATACGGAACAAATATTCAAATAATAGATAGCACACCCAAAATCGAAGACCAAGAGTTGGTGGAAGATTTGATTCAAATTGTCACAGTCTTTAGCTGTAAGTTGCAGGGCAGACGAGCGCACAAAGCAAAGAAGATGATTGAGGAGTTAATCAAATATGATTCTCACGAATAGAATTAGACTTCGACCAACTCCTGAACAAGAGTCTGCACTTTGGAAGTCTACGGGAACAGCTAGGTGGGTATATAACTGGTCTTTAGCTAGACAAGAAGAGAATCACAAGAAGGGAAATAAATTCATTTCTGATAATGACTTGCGCAAAGAAATCACACAAATTAAAAAGCAGGATGACTTTATTTGGTTGGGTGAAGTGTCCAACAACGTAGCAAAACAGGCAGTTAAAGATGCCTGTGACGCCTATAAGAAGTTTTTCAAGGGATTAGCTGATAAGCCAAGGTTTAAAAGTAGAAAGAAATCCAAACCATCTTTCTATAACGACAATCTAAAGTTAAAATCCAAGCCAAACAAGTTAGTCCTAATCGAAAAGATTGGTTGGGTAAAGACCTCAGAACAATTATCTATAGATATCAAGTATATGAATCCTAGAGTGGGGTTTGACGGAAAGTATTGGTATTTGACTGTGGGTATTGAACAAGAGGTTGTGAAACCCGAGTTGACAGATGTAGTCGTTGGTATTGACTTAGGAGTAAAAGATTTAGCAATATGCTCTGATGGAAAAGTCTTTAAAAATATTAATAAAACACAAGCAGTACGTAAGACCGAGAAACAACTTCGTAGGTTGCAGAGAAGAGCTTCTCGTAAATATGAGATGAATAAGGAGGGAAACCGTTTTGTCAAAACAAGCAACCTTATAAAAATCGAAAAGCAGATACGGCACCTACATCGACGGTTAACAAGCATTCGAGACAACTATATTCACCAAACAACAAATACAATTGTGAAAACCAAACCTTGTAAAGTTGTTATGGAGGATTTGAATGTATCTGGAATGATGAAAAATCGTCATTTATCGAAAGCAATCCAAAAGCAAAAATGGTATGAATTTATCCGTCAAATGAAATACAAGTGTGAGAAAAACGGAATTGAATTTATGCAGGTTAGTCGTTTTTATCCATCATCTAAGATGTGCTCAAATTGTGGAGATATTAAATCAGACCTAAAGTTATCTGATAGACTTTATTCCTGCGAATGTGGATTAGAAATAGATAGAGACCTAAATGCTACTTTGAATTTAGCTAACTATAAAAATTAGCAGATTAATCACGTAGAAGATACTGCTAATATGTAGGATTCGTTGTGTCCGAATTTAAGCCCTTGGAGTGTCACATCAAACGAAAGTAGCTTCGGCGAAATCGGACACGCAGAACAGGGAAGAAAACAATGCTTATATATATTTATAGGATTTTGGCAACGGAGTAAGGATTAATGAGGAAGCTATTCATGCTGGTACCAGTATTTTTATTTTAAATAATATATAATTCTTGGCATAAAGAATCCCCATACTCCCTGAAGTTCAATAGGGGAGTATGGGGAAATTAGAAGTACTTAGAAGCTGTAAAACAAGCTTTGCTAAGTAACAATTTTATTATTTTAACTTTTCTTTGTCTTTCCACTCTAAAAATTCATCATACGTTAATTGCTTATCTAAAATTGAACCGTCTTCACGGATTTCAATTACGCGGTTAGCAATTGTTTGGATGAACTGATGGTCATGAGATGTGAAGATCATAGCACCTTTGAAGCGAATTAAGCCTTCATTTAGTGCTTGGATTGACTCAAGGTCAAGGTGGTTGGTAGGCTCATCAAGTAAAATAACGTTTGCAGTGGCAAGCATCATTTTAGACAGCATACAACGAACTTTTTCGCCCCCTGATAACACAGAAGGAGATTTCTTCACTTCTTCACCAGAGAATAGCATACGACCTAAGAATCCACGTAAGAAGCTTTCTGTTTCGTCATCTGGGGAATATTGGCGTAACCAATCCACTAATGATTTCTCTGTGCCTCCGAAGAATTTATCGTGATCGTTTTCGAAGTAGCTTTGAGATGTAGTAACACCCCATTTAACTGTACCCGCATCTGCTTCTTTTTCTTCCATTAATATGTCAAGAAGAGCAGTTTTAGCCTGCGGACTACCTATTAAAATGATTTTGTCTTCCTTGTTCATTGAGAAGCGAATGTCTTTAAACAGAGTTTCGCCTTCGTGACTTGCTGTTAGGCCATCAACAGTTAACACGTCATTACCGATTTCACGACCTGTTTGGAAGTTAATGAATGGATATTTACGGCTAGATGGTTTAATATCATCAAGCTCGATTTTATCCAACATTTTTTTACGAGAAGTGGCTTGGCTTGATTTAGAAGCGTTCGCAGAGAAACGAGCAACGAATGCTTGTAGCTCTTTAATCTTCTCTTCTTTTTTCTTGTTTTGGTCTGACATCATTTTTTGTGCTAATTGGCTAGACTCATACCAGAAGTCATAGTTACCAACGTATAATTGGATTTTAGAGAAATCAAGGTCAGCAATATGTGTACATACTTTGTTTAAGAAGTGACGGTCATGGGATACAACAATAACCGTATTTTCAAAGTTAATTAAAAATTCTTCTAACCATTGGATTGCTTTTAAGTCAAGGTGGTTGGTAGGCTCATCTAGTAAAAGAACGTCAGGCTTACCGAATAGGGCTTGTGCTAATAAGACTTTGACTTTGTCAGAACCTTCTAGGTCAGCCATTAGCATATAGTGAAGATCGTCGCCAATCCCTAAACCGTTTAATAATGTTGCCGCTTCAGATTCAGCTTCCCAACCATTTAGGTCAGCAAATTCACCTTCTAATTCAGCAGCACGCATACCGTCTTCATCAGAAAATTCTTCTTTTGCGTAGATTGCGTCTTTTTCTGCTTTTACTTCCCAAAGACGTTTGTTCCCCATAACAACTGTATCTAATACGTTAAATTCATCGTATTCGAAGTGATTTTGCTTTAATACAGAAAGGCGTTCGTCTTTGCCCATAGATACGTGGCCATCTTGTGCCTCGATATCACCAGATAAAATTTTTAAAAATGTCGATTTACCAGCACCGTTTGCTCCGATTAGGCCGTAACAGTTACCTGGTGTGAATTTAATATTTACGTCGTCAAATAATTTACGGTCGCCATAGCGAAGACCTACATTACTTACTTGAATCATGTAAGTTCCTCCTTTTTTCACAATGCCTCTATTATATCATGGAACGCTGAGCAAGACAGTAATTAATGCTTTAAAAGTGTATAAATTTACGTTTGTTGTTTTCGTTTAAGTGAAAACCGTTAGATTTCATAGCTAGTAGGCAAAGAAAATAGTGTGAAAGGCTATTCACCATTTAAAAATATATTGATTTAGAAAAATAATTAATCTTTAGGTTATACTCATTTTTCTAATCTCATAGAAATACAATTAATAAAATGCTAAATCAATGTAAAGGTGGAATTACTAAGAAAGGGAAAGTCGTGGTGATGACAGAGCCTGACAAACGTGAAGTTTACCCATTTGATGACATGCTAGCCTATGACTTTACATTAACTGATATTGCTAAAGCACTGGATACATCTGCAACTCGTGAAGTGACTCGTGCATCGAATTTAGTAAATGAAGGGGTGTAACTTATGAATGCCATATTAACAGAAATAGTAGGAGACAATGGACAGATTTTAAACGTGACTTTAAATCGACCGAAAATGCTCAATGCTTTTAATACGAAAATGGCTGAATATATGTTGTCACTTTTAAAAGTCGTGTCAACTGATCCATCTATTAGAGTTGTACTTTTAACTTCTTCGAACAGTGAAGCATTTTGCTCAGGAGCAGATTTAAAGGAACTTAAAGGGCTTTCTGAGGAGACCTGGAAAGCACAGCATGAATTATTTGAGCAGATGTTTTATGCGCTTGAGGATCTACCACAGCCAACAATTGCCGTAGTTAATGGCTATGCTTTGGCGGGTGGTTTTGAATTAGCACTCAATTGTGATTTCCTCGTTGCAGCAAAAACAGCGAAATTTGGCTTACCAGAAGTAACTCGAGGCATTATGCCTGGATGTGGTGGTTCTCGTCTTTTACCGAAACGAGTGCCATTACATAAAGCGAAACAATGGTTGTTTACGGGTGAAATCTTTGGAGTAGAAGAAGCAAATGATGCTGGTCTACTTAATGCAGTCGTCCCACCTGAAGAATTGTTCCAAACAGCTCTTAAGCTTGCAAATAAAATCGCGAAAAATGCTCCTTTGGGGGTGCAAGGTTGTAAGATTTGCGCAAATACTTTAGGAGCGTTATCGAATAGTGATGCTCGAAAACGAGAAATAGAGATTTATAACCTTGCAGTTAATTCAGAGGATCGTCTTGAAGGAGTGCGTGCATTTAATGAAAAAAGGGCACCAAATTTTGCAGGAAAGTGAGGGGGAATTACGATGATATTAGTAGTTGAACAAGTGGTGTTTTTAGAAGAACTGCGTCAAAGTGTACGTGCCGTTTGTAAAGCATCTCCGGATACGTAATTGCGCGAGATTGATGAGCAATAAGCATATCCAACCTAATTAGTGAAAGTCATAATAGATGCAGGCTTTTTAGCAGCTCAGCCGAACGGAATGATTTGACCATTTGGTTTGGTCATGATGCAAATCAGTTTAACTCATTTATTAAATCTACTGGAGGCTATTACGAGTAAATCTACAACAACCCTAAGGCCCCATTTGTCTTAGGGTTTTTTTATCAAGAACAAAGGAGGATTAATAGATGATTGAATATTGTTCGTTTATTCGAGGTGTAGAAATTAAAGGAGATTTTCGTGAAGAAATTGGAGTACGTAATCCTTATAATAATGAGCTAATTGGTATAGTTAGCTGCGCTACGACAAGCGATGTGGAACTTGCCGTTAAAGTGGCTCATGAAATATACCATCAAAAAATGAAATCTATGCCAGCACATGAACGCAGTGCGATTTTGCGACGAGCCGCGGATTTACTAGAAGTACAAGCAACAGATTTTGCGACGACATTAGCTTTAGAAGCCGGCAAGCCGATTGTTGAAGCAAGAGGTGAAGTATCCCGAGCTATTCAAGTATTACGTTTTGCTTCTGAAGGGGCCAAAAATTTAAACGGGGAACAAATTGTCTTAGATAATGCATTGGGTGGTGAAGGGCAGATAGGTATAGCCAAGCGGGTACCGATCGGAGTGGTCGCAGCAATTACACCGTTCAATTTTCCGTTAAATATGTCACTTCATAAAGTGGCCCCTGCTATTGCAGCAGGAAATACAATTGTATTAAAACCAGCAGAGAAAACGCCATTATCCGCGATAAAATTATATAAACTGTTTGAACAAGCTGGTTTACCAAAGGGTGCTTTTAATTTATTAAATGGGCCCGGAGAACAATTAGTGGAAACATTAGTGACACATCCACATGTGAAAAAGGTGACGTTCACGGGTAGTAGTACCGTTGGCTGGAAAATTCAAGAGATGGCAAAAGGGAAAAAAGTTACGCTTGAGCTTGGTTCGAATGCACCTAATATCGTTTTTGAGGATGCAGATATCGATCATGCAGTCAGTGCCATTACAATGGGAGGCTTCACATTTGCAGGACAGGCGTGTGTATCTGCACAACGTATTTTTGTGCATCAAGCAATCTATAAAACCTTTTTAAAAAAGATAGTAGATAAAGTATCTAAGTTGAAAATGGGTGATCCACTTGATGATTCAACCGAAATTGGACCGATGATTACAGAAGAAGCGGCAAAACGTGCAGAAGATTGGGTACACGAAGCAGTTGCAGAAGGAGCGATTGTGCGGACTGGTGGGGAGCGCCAAGGGACAATGATGCAAGCAACTATTATTGATCATGTCCGATTTGATATGAAAGTAGTTTGTGAGGAAGTATTTGCACCTATTATTTCTATTATGCCATTTACAAGGGAAGAGGATGTCATAAAATGGGCGAATGATTCAGAATACGGCTTACAGGCAGGTGTCTTTACGAATAATATTAATCGTGCATTTCGTGTCGCAGATCAATTAGAAACAGGCGGCATATGGATCAACGAAGTATCTGTCAAGCGCTATGACCACATTCCATATGGCGGTGTGAAGAAAAGTGGAATTGGAAAGGAAGGCATTCAATATTCAATTGAAGGTATGACAGATTTAAAATTTATCGGTATCAATATCTTAACGTGAAGGGGACGTTGCTAACTATTGCGGCAGGTGCTTGCGAAGTGATTACGATTGATATTAATGAAAAAAAGCTAGTTCAAGCAAAAAGAACTGGGAGATACAACCGTCTTTAACTAAAAGGATGCTGATGTTATAGAACAAGTCAAAAAGTATACGTATGATGGCGTCAATTATGCATTTGAAACTGCTGGAGCAGTAGCAGCTCCGTAAGTCGCATAGGCTATTTCAAGCGATGCACTTGTTGATAAGTTTATGGCACTTGCGATCGGATTACCAATGGAACAAATAAAGCAAATTGTAAATACAATTCTAGATCTAGAGCATTACACGAAAGAGGAACAAGTCGAGGGTCGGTTTATTGTTATAATCGAATAGCAGTAAGGGAAGTGTGTTGTTTTTAATTGATCATGACCAAAATAAATTAATGGAACCAGTATATAAGAGGAGTTTGGCATTATTAGGGAGGGAAGAAAAGAAGAAGTTAATAATTAATGGATGTTGGTTAGATACAGAAAAAATGACTTATCACTTAAGCAATGTTCATAGGAAAGTAATGATAGAAAATTTCCTATGGAAAGAACTGCCGAGCTTAAGTTTACAACAAATATCGTTTTCACTTTCAAATTGAAGTTTAAATAGGTATCCAGGTTAGGATTAAAAAGAGGAGATTTTTGACTAAAAGGATATTATAAATAGGAAAAACAACGGCAGATTTACTTTGCAGTTGTTTTTTAAAGGGACGTATAATCAATCTTTCAGTCTCTATTTGTAAATTGGAAATATCCAAATTTCCTCCCCCTACACAATTTTATTTTAAAATACAAACATTTACAGGTTATACCAAAAAACTATAACTCTAATTGTAGTTCGTTTTCCAGTAATTTGCATCATAAGTTGAAGAAGGTCATACATAATTCCCCTTTAAACGACTAAAAGCAGTGCAATTTATAGTACGTCAACCACAGTCCTTATATTAGCTATTAAAGCTGCTTTCGACAGTTATTTTTTTGAAATTGCCTATTTGGAAATAAAAGAGGGCTACCTAAAGATTTACTTTAGGTAGCCTAGTTTCTTCTATTTTAAATCTTCAATCGAATCAATATCTACATACTTAGGTACAACAATACCATTTTTCGTTCCTTCAAGGTTTGGTCCTAAATCAACGAGATCTTTTTTGTAAGATGCATAATAATCTTTATGCGTACTTGGGAGCCATGCTGCAACCATTGCATCAACACTACCATTCGCAACACCTGCAAACATCGGTCCTACTTCAACTTGACTGAGTGTTACTTTGTAGCCATTTTGCTCAAGTACTTTAGCAATCACATTTGTACTAGCTATTTCAGTGTCCCAAGCGACATAAACAAGTTTGATTTCTTCCCCTTTACCCGCTTGTGCTCCGTTTGTCCACTTAGCTATTTTATCTGTGTTTGCTTTAATCCATTTTTCAGCAGCTTCAGTTGGGTTCGTCCCACCTGAAATATCTACCATCACTTTCTCCATATCGCTTGTGTCCCAAGAAAATTGATCAAGGATTTTATAAGCACCTGGAGCATCATCTTTTAGTCCTTTTCGAACGATTGTATTAATACCTTCTGCACCGCCAAATACTTTATTTGGATCATCGAGATATTTTAAATCAAAGGAAGCGAACATCCAGTGAGGAGACCAACCTGTAATAATAATCGGTTCTTTCTTTGCATACGCTTTTTTCAATTCAGCAACCATCGCTGCAGATGAACCTTCAACAAGCGTCCAATTTTCTAATTTATAATCTTTCATTGCATTTTTCGCCTGCGCCATCAATCCAGCACCTGGTTCGATTCCGATAATTTTATAATCGGTTTGGGCGCCAATCTCAGAACCCGTTCCTTTTACAGCGTCTTCTTTTGTGAAGACATTAAATAGCGCTGCCACTACTATCAGTATCGCGACAATGGATAAGACGATTTTTCGACTAACGAAACGTTCATACGCTGGTTTACGAATGTTTTGTGTAATGCGGTCTAAAATGATGGCAATGAAGACAATCGATAATCCGGCTTCAAAACCTTGTCCAACATTTATTTGACTGACTGCACGATAAACGTCCGCACCAAGTCCAGGCGCACCAACTAATGATGCCGTAACAACCATAGAAAGGGCAAGCATAATACTTTGGTTGACCCCTGCTAAAATGGTCGGTGTAGCTAGTGGTAATTGAACTTTCAATAACTTTTGACTAGAAGTTGAGCCGAAAGCATCTGACGCTTCAATAAGATCTTTTGGCACTTCTTGAATACCGAGATTGGTCATCCGGATTGCCGGTGCAATCGCGAATATAAATGATGCCACAATCCCTGGTACAACACCAATCCCGAAAAATAAAATCGACGGAATTAAATAAACGAATGCAGGCATTGTCTGCATAAAGTCTAAAATAGGTGTAACAATTTTTTGTACCGTTTTATTTTGAGCACACCATATACCAATTGGAATACCTAATAAAATAATGAAGAAACCGGATACTAAAACGATTGCAAGTGTTTGTATCGTCGATTCCCAATAACCTAGATTATCAACTAGTAACAAGCTTATTACTGTAAATATCCCTAGCGGCCATCTACTCGTATAGCCAACTAACAAGGCTAATACGATGATTAATACTACAGGGGGACCAACGCTTAATACTTCAACAATTATATTTAATAGTCCATCAATGACATTTGTAAAAAATGAAAATAATGCAGCAAATGTAACTGTGATCCAATCAACTAAAGAATCGACCCAATCACCTAATGGAAGCTTTGACATATTCATTGATTAATCACTCTCCAATACGTTCAAATAATCTTTGTTACCAGCTAGAGCACCTATGACAGCTCCGCGAATAACAATTCCTTTTATTCTGTGTTCTTCATCAATCACCGATATTGGAAGATTAGATGTTGCCATAACATCCATTAAGTCTACAAGGAGCGCATCTACTGGCACGGTTGGTACATCGGTTGTCATGACATCAGAAATCAATAAGTTTTGATCTATCGCCTGACGTGCTTGTTCAGCGGATATTGCGCCTAAAAGTTTTTGCTTACGATCCACCACGAAAATACTTGAATAACCTTCTTTCCGCATAATTTCAAGTGCGACCCTTGGCCCTCTATCGATACCAATTTTCTCTGGTCGTTTCATAATGTGAGAAGCTGTTAATACTTTAGATAAATCGACATCTTCTACAAATTTCTCAACAAACTCATTCGCGGGACTCATCATGATTTGTTCCGGAGAACCAAGTTGGATAATACTACCATCCTTCATCAAAGCGATGCGATCGCCAATTCTTAACGCTTCGTCTAAATCATGGGTGATAAAGATAATTGTTTTTTTGAAGTTTTCTTGAATCTCTAGCAATTCATCTTGCATATCTTTGCGAATAAGTGGGTCAAGTGCACTAAATGCTTCGTCCATTAACAAGATATCTGTGTCGCTAGCAAGTGCACGAGCAAGACCAACCCTTTGCTGCATACCACCACTTAGTTGCGAAGGCAATTGATGCTCATAACCTTTTAGTCCAACGACTTCAAGTGCGCTCATTGCTTTTTCACGACGTTCATTATTAGGGGTTTTTTTGATTTCTAGACCAAATTCTGTGTTTTCTAAAATTGTTTTGTGGGGGAAAAGGGCAAAGTTTTGAAATACCATACTAATTTTCTTTTGTCTTACTTCTCTTAGACGGGCAGCGCTCATTTTGACGATATCTTCATTGTCAATTAAGATCTCGCCGATCGTTGGGGCAATCAGACGGTTAAACATACGGATTAACGTAGATTTACCACTTCCAGACAAACCCATAATAACGAAGATTTCTCCAGGATAAATACTAAAGTTCACCTTATTTACGCCTAAAGTTTGTCCAGTCTCTTTCAAAATTTCTTTTTTAGAACGACCTAATTCTAAAAGCTCCAGTGCTGCTTTGGGAGACTTACCAAAAATCTTTGATACGTTTCTTACTTCTACAAATGGATCCATTTAAACACCTCGTTCTTAAATTTTCTTTTGAAAACAGAAGCAGTCATGAAATAGCTATTCAGGAAAGTAATTATCTCTAAAAGTAAAAAGAAAGTTATTGATTTATCATGTGCGAAGATGACTAATTCAATCCTTCTTACTTGAATTTCCAATTTATTGATAGTGGAGATGGAAATTCATAGATTTATTTCTGCTTGCTTAGCTCTAATTTTTACCAAATGCTGATATTTTTTAGTGAAGAGGATAAAGAAAAAAGAGGAAAAACAACATCAAATCAGGGATTTTTTTAAGGGTAAAAAAGAGTGTTTACTTTATTACTATATCGTTTTCTATCACTCATATCAAATGATGTCCGTGTTTGGAACTAATAGATATAGTAGAATTTTCACTAGATTGCATTTCTCCTTTTTATACTGAAAGTACTAATATATAAAGGTTTTTGTCTTTTTTATCATGATATTTTCTCCTTGAAATATGAGAGGATTATTTTTTGTAAAACACAACTATTGACCTATTTAAAATTTTGGATAAAAGTAGAATAAAGAAAAGGTATTTAAAAGGAGATTTACTTTATCTATAAGAGAATATGATGTGCAAAAGTTGGTGAAAATATATTCAAATTATTACCTTTTATGTAATTTAATTTTCAATAAAAATGGAAAACAAAATGATGAAACTGCGGTAAGCAAAACGCTTTTTGATAGCCGTTCGTTATCAACTAGAGTTTTGAAATTATGGTTGGACAATGGAATTAATACTAAATGCAGCCGATACAATATTTTGAAATCGCCAAAAGATTTTTAAAATCATTACTCATCCATTAATGAACTGGTGGATAAATTTGTAATTGAGGAAAGAATGGTATTTAAGATGTGCTCAGGCAATTTGCCGAATACTATGGTAGTCTTTAAGTATATTGTTGATAATAATGACTATTATGGATTTTTTTGGTGAAATATTGCAAGACGAAATTTGCGAGTGAATTCAAGCATATTATAAAATCATTTGTCGAAGAAGGGCTAGTTGCAGCCTAAGAATCTGAATTTATCACCATTGTTCCTTGGGATATACTGATTCCATATACGACGGTGCTTTTTTCGAAGTGATTCACGCGTGGTTGGAAAATCAAAATAAGCATACGCTAGAAGAAATCACAGAAACAATCTTGAAAATTTCTATTACAGGACCATATGCTAGAGAGTAAAACTAGTTTGATTGCGTTAGAGTGAACTAATTAAAAAAGGGGTGTTTCATATGTGGCCATTCAACAAAAAAAGTAAGGAAAATAAAAGTAATCGCCAAAAGGGAGGAGCGGGTTCATCTAGGGCTAGAAGCAATAATGATGTAACAAATCTAGGATTCTTTGCTTCAACTTTTAGTGATTCATCAGATTCTTGTGGCAGTTCATCGTCCAGTTCGGGTTCCTCTGATTCAGGATCTTCTTGCGATGGTGGAGACTAATAAATTGATTGGTACAAGAGGGGTTGCAAGCGCTCATTAGCGTAAACAACAACCCCTTTTTATTTTTGTATCAAATATGTAATGTAATTGGAAAAATAGTTGAAATGAAAGAGGAGTGAAAATTAAGCAGGAAATATGGAAGATAGGTAGAAGTAAGTTACAAGAGTGAGCGGTTCTGGTATAGCCGGCTACATACTCAACTTAAGCGATATTAATCAATGTGAAAATGATAGAAGTTTGAAATAATTGTTATTAAGATAAATGGCAGGATTGTGGAGTAAAAAAGCTCAAATTTAATGATGAAAAAGAGAAATAATGGAGGTGGACTATGAGGGAAGTTCTTCAAACTCTTCAAAAAAATTTAGTTCTTTTACAAAGGGCTAATAGAATTGAAAAGTTATCGAAAGGGTACTCTTCAGATGAAAAATATGTAGTTTATTTTGATGATAGAAAGTATTTATTACGGATAGGAGATATGAAAGGGTATGAAAAGAAAAAAACTGAGTTTCAAATACTGAAAAAGATGCAATATTATAATGTTCAATGTCCGCAGCCAATTGATATAGGTGCTCTTGATGAATTAAACGCTTCCTATAGTATTTATTCATATATTGATGGTGTTGATGTGAAAGAGACACTACAAAATCTTACCGAAAAAGAACAATACAAGATTGGAATAGAAGCTGGAATACAACTATCTAGGATGCATTTACTTGAGGCATCTTCGTCATTAAAACCTTGGTATGAGCGAGCGATGAAAAAGCATTATCGCTACCTTGAAGCGTATAAATCTTGCGGGATAAAAATTAAAAATGACGATAAAATTATAAATTTTATTGAAGAAAATAAGCATTTTTTAAAAGAACGCCCCAATCAATTTCAGCACGATGACTTTCACTTAGAAAACATCATTGTGAATAACAGAAAGTATGCAGGGGTAATTGACTTCGATAACTTTGATTGGGGGGACCCACTTCACGACTTTGTAAAAGTAGGTCTACTACAAAGAGAATCGAGTGTCCCATTTGCAATTGGTCAAATCAAAGGCTATTTTAATGACGATATCCTAGAAGATTTTTGGATGCTATATTCTATCTATGCTGCTATGGTTGTCTTTTCATCAGTAATTTGGTCGTTACGGTTTGCACCTGGCGAACTAGATGAAATGATTGAACGATTACATAATATGTTGGAAGACCATAAAGATTTTGAAATACTAAAGCCCGTATGGTATGAACCACACGCATTATTTTGTTAAAGAGGGTTATTCTCGAGTATCAGTACTGCATGGATATGTAAGAAAGATCTTCATTTAAAGGGCGCTTAGCCGGAATAAAGATGCACAGATATGATCAAACTTTTTTATAAAAGAAGGGTCCTTTTGAATGTATTAAAAGCGTGTTTTAATCAAACTTTATAAGAAACTAATAAATATTTGGGCTTTTATATAGAAAAGATAAAGAACGATTGCCAGTTTTAGTTACTTTTAAAAATGTTGATTGGCTTTCAAAAAGCGATTTAAAAATACCTTAAAGGTGCGTTCTGGAGCTATTATAAACGGTATTAAGTAATATATTTTTAAAATTAGACTAGGCGATATTCAGTTCAAATGAATAATTGTTCTTTATTGAACGTATAAATAGTTCAGTATCTTCAACCTGATCCTATACTTAGTGATGTTTCTCCGATTGTTAGGTGAAATCATCTAGCCCAGTTTGAGTATTTTTGTTTGATAATCAATATGTCAAAAATTCCTCCTCCAAAAATCTACTCTCTCATATCCAAAAACTACAAAACTAATTATTAAATAAATGGAAAATATGTAGTATAATAGGGTGTCTGGAGGGGTTTGATTGGAAGTTAAATGGTATACCGTACTTATTCTATCGTTATTGCTTGTGGAAATAGCTTGTAGTGTCGGCATGTACATATGGAATCGTGAATTTTACTTAAAACATCGTATGGGAATTCGAAAAATTTACTACAGTTCAATTGTTATCATGGGATTTTTTCTGTGGGTTTTTGGAGCATTCCCGGTCAGTGAAATTAAAGGATTGGTTGCACTTGTATTTGGTGTGATTATCATTGATTTGTTTGTATACCAGACTCCAGACATCACGAAGTTTATGTCGAATGAATTAAAGCAAGAGGAATTGGTACAAACCATCAATAAAAACCGCGGCACCTTCATTGAATTGAGCGAGAAATTGATTAAAGTCAATGAAACGATGCCAAAATCGTTGGCACCATGGCAGGTTGATGAATTTGATTTCAGCTTTGATAAGTACGAGGAATTTGTTTTGTTGTATTTAAAAACGTTCACATCCTCATTTGGATTGGACCTATACTCGTATTATGTGGAATCTTCTAATGATAACAGCGTGTTTGTGTCAAATATCAAGAATGCTTATGAAAAAATTCGAGAAGACCACAATTTTAGCATTCGTGGGGTCGGTATGAGGAAACGAATGGTGATTAATACCTTGAAGGATGGAGAAAATATAGAGATAATCGGCAAAGAAGGTACCTATGTATTGTTTCCTTATTTTGGTGAGTATTTTAACCTCCTCTTTGTCATATCCAGCAAAAAAGATGGAGAAGTAACCGGTGCTGATGCTTCTCTTCTATTGAATATGCTCTACACACTGGATACGTGGTTATTATTGAATGAAAATGAGCTCGCATCCGAGCCAAGTGAACGAGACGAAGCTGAAGAAGTAGTTTAATTATAGTCCAAGAAACTAAGGGAAATGGAAACGTTAATCCACATATGTTATGATGAAAACAGAAGAAAAGGAGTGTGGAAGAGATGTCAGTCAATACCCCAAAAAAACAAGTAAAGCTTGAGGAGACTAAAAGTACTTCCCGACATGGTATAAATGTGCCTCCAAGAAATCCAAACAAACGACCAACAACAGTTAATATGACTCGTTCCATCGGACGCATGAAAGCAGAAGATCGTGCGGTCATTCAAAGATCCTTATAAGAGCTAGAGAAGGTGAGAAATAATGCCTTCTCTTTTTTTTGGCTAATTTTTCAGAATCTGCATATCCTATAAGAAGTCAAAAAAAGAGGTGAAGGTGTGCTATGAAAGAAAAAATAGTATCAAGCTGGACGCCCCAACGAAATCCGAATAAACGTCCATGCATTGCCAAGAACATCACATTTGCTGTCCAAAAGGAAAATGACCATTGGCTACGGCTGCTCTCGAAAAAAGTAATTTATTTACAAAATAGTTAGTTTGAAACTGTGTGAAAATACACGCCAATTGTACACTTTCGCTAAATGATCCTTCCTTCGAGACGAGATGCCAATGATTGTCAACACAGTTACGTGATGTAAAACGCGATCTCAAGCATGGAAATATTTAATGCCTCTTGATAGTGTGCTTCCTGATAATTTAATTTTGCATGACTTATAGGGTGTTGCGTGATGAGTTCCGTGTTGTATTAAATCCATAAATGATCATCTAATCCTACTTTCTTTCATTGGTACTTTGCCGGTACTGAATATTGATTCGATTAATAGGAAATCATGTTCGATGCATTGACTTTTACAAGCATATGTTTGATTCGATAGGAATCTCTTACTTTTTCAGTTGGCAGCTGGAGTAAGTGGTTCCTTTCTTTTTGAATTCAAAAATCGGGATTTACATAGTCTTACTTTAAAACCTAAATCATTGGATAATTGTGGAGTTGTGCTAGTTTTCATTATTGTTTTAAGGTTTCTGTAAGGTTGGCATTAATATAATGTAAGGTTGGTAAATTATACTGACAAATATGCAGAAATAAATAAATTTCAAAGGAGAAATACAATGAATCCATCCATTTCACAAAAAGAAAGAATTATCTCATTGGACATTATTCGCGGACTTGCTCTTTTTGGCATACTGCTTATTAATGTAGCAGCGTTTAACGTTATTATAGAAGGAGACCCCTTACCAGACTATAGTGGCATTAATGGAATCATTAGTACATTGATAACAATACTAGTGGAAAAAAAGTTCTTTTCTATTTTTTCTTTCCTATTTGGAGCAGGCCTATATATTTTTACTTCAAGAGCGGAAAGTCGTGGAGATAAACCTAGATGGAGAATGGCAAGACGTTTACTAGCCCTCTTACTTCTTGGAGTTATTCATATGTTTATTTTTTGGGGCACAATTCTACCAATATACTCAATTGTTGGATTAATTCTAATTCCTTTTTATCGCACAAAGGTTTCCACACTTAAAAAGTGGCTTGTTGGTTCTGTAACTATTTACATAGTTTCTTTGATAGTGAAGATTTTCTTGCCATCTATCAAATTAATCGCCCCTATCTTAGATTTCTTTTCTAATGATTTAATACTAATCTTTATCATGTTTTTAGCAGGTTTTTTAACCGCTAAAGCAAATTGGTTTGTACAGATAAAAAGATTATCCAAACAGATTAGATGGATACAAATTGGTACATGTGTATTGTTCATTGTTTTCTCTATATGGATTTGGAATGCTTTACAAAGTGGGGATCATAATGTGAAATTCATTATTGAATTAGGAGCAATCCCAGCAACATTGTTTTATTTATCAACATTATTTTTATTGTTAGAAAATAAACTTGTTGTGAAATTACTAAGACCAATTGCACGCGTCGGTCAAATGGCATTTACAAATTATATTGCACAGAGCATTATAGGAACGACAATCATTTCACTTATAGGTCTCGAGGTTGTTTCGCCAAAGGATGTTGTCTATATCGCAATATTGATTTATGTTATTCAAATAATTTTTAGTATTGTCTGGTTCAAGTTCTTTCCTATGGGACCATTGGAAAAAGTGTGGCGATTTATGACATATGGGAAGAAGAGTGTGACAAAATAATAAAGGTGCACACTAAACGTACTTTCATAGATAAAGAATTAAAAAGATCTAAGAGATGTTAAGAGTATGTTAGGTATGCAACTACTGAAAGGGTTAGAAGATACTAGAAATACTTATGAATATTTCATGAAGTCACTGTAAGAACTCGAGAAGCTTATAATGAATTACACTATTCAAAAGTTGCTTTTCGAAATAAAAGTGAATGAAGTAAAGAAGAGACTTGGATTGGAGTATGTAGTCAACCCAAAAAGTTAGACAGATATTTTAAGCAGCTGTTTTGGTTTGAGCACGGTATTGTACCGGGCTCAAGCCTTTTAGTTTTGCCTTAATTCGTTTGTAATTGTAATAATGAATAGACCTTTTAACAAATATTCATTTTTCTACATTTTCGTAGTATTCATTATGAATTGATATCCCCAGTAAGCTTGGCATATTAAATAAAGCCCTGCGAGACTAAAAAAAGATACTACATTCATATAGCCAAACATTGCTAATGCTAAGAGACCAAATGAAAATACGCGAATGCTACTCCTTTTTGTTTTTAACTAGAGTTGTTCAACAAGTTCCCTACGCCAGTCAGTATTACTACTCTTTTTAATTTTTAGTTGATTTCTCTTTCATCTCTAACCAAAAAAATATAATAGATAGCAGCGTGAGTATGATTGGGAAAGCTTGATAGTCTACTGTATAAGCACCGGAAGAAAAATTTTTTAATAAACTCAAAAAAATGAAAAGGCAAAATGAAAAGCATAAAGAAATAGTACCTGCTATTAATTTCATATAAATTTCTCCTTTATTAAATGAACTTACATATATCATCCGAATATAGTAAATTGTACCATATAAGAGTATTACAACAAAAGGGAAAGAGAAGTGGTTTATGGTATTACTTTTAATGAGTTTCTTTTCAACCGTTTTTCCAATTAACAAGTCTAATAAACCGACATCTTTTAGACGCAGCCGGCGAAATTTTGTGAGAGAGCTTGAATCAATGACGTCATCTTCTGGCGCCAAATCTAAGAAATATTTAAAGGACATGCCATATCGAGAACGTTCAACCAAGTCAACGTCCGATACAACATGAATCGCCTTTAGATGAAGTAATAAAATCTAGTCCCCAATTTCAACAAATTCATGTATATTTTTTTCAATGAAGTCATTTATTTTTCTAATAGTTAGTGGAGATGTATTTTCAAATATGATATGGAGAGGTCTGATAGAAGCTTGAAGTTCTTTGTTTTTGCCTAGTTCCTCACGTGTGACAGTAAAGGCTTCTAATGTATTAGGATGATTATGTTGTTTAAGTACTAGTTCAATCTTTTCAAGAAGTAAAAGCATGGATTCATCCTTAAAATACCTAGCGCTGGCTTTGAGTGCTAACCAACTTTTGGGTTGAGCCATATAATAGGCATTCCACCAATAAAATTCAATAAGTGATTTACTTGTGTGATTGTAATAAACATAAAACATAAATAATGCTCTTTGACCTTCAGATAGTTGTTTGTAAAATTGTTCTTTGAATTGAGTGAAATTAGTTTCTTTTGAGACTCCTCTTTTATAAAAATCAATAAGTGGTTCAAAGCATTTTTGACTAAGATCAGAACATGTTATTAAATCAATATCTTTTTTTTTCATACTTATTAGCAAAATAAAATCACACTCCTCACCAAATTATACGACATTTGGAAATGGGTTATGCAATTTTTTATCACATAAGTCGCTGTACAAGCAAAAAGCGTATCGCTAAGTATGAAGAGAATATTTGTTCAGTACAGCAAGTAGTCGATGATATTCAAACAGATCGTGAAGCTGAAGTATTGTTTTTGATTCCTGAAGGTCTTTCGATGAGATGGATTGGAAGACATATGGGGTTAAGTCATACAAGTATTCAAAATATCCGAAACAGCATTATTGACGAGATGTTACATCAAAATATAGTTTTATTTTTAAGAATTCTTAAAAATAAAAGGCGCCCATTAAGTATCATAATGATCTTAAGGAACGACAACTTATACTCAGCAAAAATGGAATGTACAAATAAATATTGTAAATAATTGTATTTATTATAGTGAACGTTATCTCTGCATGAAATAATTATGCTGGAGGTGCTTTGTGAAAATAATTGATTCGAACTTTGATAACAGTGTATTAAATGGGTTAGAGTTTCAACTATTTATTGTCCTAGGGATACCACTTATCCTTGTGTTGATATTGAAATACATATTTATGATTCTTCTTGTTCCGAATAAAATTGCAGGGCCGGTATCGTTGATACTATTCCTAATACTATCTTACTATTTATTTATGGCGGTCACATCTTGACGGTGTGGCTTTTTATATGTCTGTAAAATTATTAGTTTTATCAGATATGTATGATGGCTACAAAATTACGTTCTCTATAAAATTAAGATGGGGGGTGATAAAGTGATGGATATAAAGTTAAGGGATTATTTGGATGCTGACTATAATGAAATTTTTGAAATGGCAAGTTCCCTCTACAGCGAAGATCTTGAAGGTCAACTGATGAACCGCACGAAAGTAAACTCTACTATTGACGAGTGTAAAAAAAATCCACAAAAGGTTCGGATTATAATTTTATTAAACAACAATGAAATTATTGGATATTCAATACTGGTTTACTTTTGGAGTAACGAGTATGGTGGAAACATTCTATTCATAGATGAGCTTTACGTTAAAGAAGAGTCTAGAAGTAAAGGGATAGGTGCTTATTTTCTTAATTGTATAGAGAAAATGGATAATATCGTAGCTCTTCAATTAGAAACAAATCCTTCCAATAAGAGAGTGTTTAACTATTACACAAGATTAGGGTTTGAAGTTGTGGGAAATACTCAATTGATCAAAACTGTCTAAAAGAGGTGTTGATGCGATTCTTGAAAAAGTTAAAGCGCCTGACTAGGATACAAAATTAATGGGAAACGTCGAAGATAACGCTTGCTGTTTCAATCTTGTTTAGATATTTTTTTACCTTTTTAGCAAAAAAATGTAAGTTAAAGGTGCCGTTAGATTTCACGGCATTCTTGGATAAAGCACTCATCGTGGTGCTTTTTTACTTTGACATAAGCGAACATCCTATGCTGATTTCCTCTTATTGGAGGATGTTCGTTTGTTTGAGGGTGAAATATCAATTATTTAAAATAATAAAAAGGGTTTTGACAAATTAACTAGAATATAACAAATGTGGTAAAAAATAATTGGGTGGAGGTGATATTAATGAAAAAGAAGAAGTCAATGCTTTCTATCGCTGGCGCTCTACTAGTTTTGAGTTTATCATTTGCTGGAGGTGCAAGCGCAATGAATGAACAAGGTGGTGGTGGTAGTCCTCCGCCGAAGTGTGATAATAAAGGTAACTGCCCAATTAGATCTTAATTACAACGAAACACTCAGCATCCTCCGGGGTGCTTTTTTACTTTGACATAAGCGAACGTCTTATGCTGATTTCCCCTTATTGGAGGATGTTCGTTTGTTTGAGGGTGAAATACTTTAGAGCTAGGCTTAAATACATAGCATGTCCTTTCGATATAAGATTTAGATTGGAAGGTGTTTCAAAATGCTGAAAACTAAAGAAATTAAAACTTCTGATGAATCTACCATGGAAGAAAAATTAAATGAATTCTTAAGTGAAAACATCAAGGAAAGTCAATTGGTGGATATTAAACTAGCTGGTGCAGGTAACCAAAGTTGTGCTGTAGGTTCATTTATGGCCATCGTTATTTATAAAGCTTGATTTATAATAATCAAAAGTCACATTAACCGTGTGGCTTTTTTTAAAAGTACTGAAGGTGAGCATCAAGCAGACTTTATTAATATCGTTGTTTGGAGAAAACAGGCCGAGAATACAGCAAACTTCTTGAAGAAGCGCAGTCTTGCAGGGATTGAAGGCCTTATTCAAACAGGTAGCTATGAAGGCCAAGATGGTAAACGTGTATATATAACTGAGGTTGTTGCAGATAGCGTTCAGTTTTTAGAACCTAGAGGGGCACAGGACAGCTCAAACGGACAAAGTAATACAAATAACTCAACCGCAACAGCAAAATGCACCACAGGGACAATATGGACAGAATACACAACCGCAAACACGAACGAATGATGATCCTTTTGCTAATAATGGTGGGCCGATAGATGTTGATGAATCTGATTTACCTTTCTAAGATAAGGCTTAGTTGAAGAATGATGCGAAGTAAAAGGAAAAAACGAACACCTTAAGGTGCTCGTTGAGAGGGATTATTTTTCGGTTGCTATATTTCCCATTGCAATAGAAATTCTATTCCAACTGTTGATTTGATTGATGATTAGCACAAGGTCAACGTATTCTCTATCGTTATACAGTTCACGTACTCGCTTATACAGATCTTCAGGAACTCTTTTAGTAGGAATTAAAGTAATATGTTCAGATAGTTCTAGAGCAACTTTTTCTTCAAGTGTATAAAAAGTACATTCATTCCAAGCATTTAAACAATAAATTCGTTGTTCGGTTTCACCCATCTTACGAGCATCGGATGTATGAGTATCTATACAAAAAGCACAACCGTTAATTTGAGAAACTCTAATTTTAATAAGTTCTCTAGTAGTTCGATTAATAGTACATTTTTTTGTGTACTTCTCCATATCCATCATGATTTTCAGCCCATCAGGTGCAACAGTATAATAGGGAACTCTTTGACTCATAAGACAAAACTCCTTTGATTTTTAAGATACGACAATTATAACTTTATATGAATATTTTCACTATTAATTAGATTGTAAGACATTCAAATTAATTGGAATTTAAGTTGTAACAAGCCTTCTGGAAAAAGTACGAGATCAATAAGCAATGTCAACAAAACGGTTACTGAGGTGAGATGATTTGGAACTAACGCACGTCGGACGTGAAGGAATGATTGATACGCTCGAAGTTTTTGGAAAGTATCCTCGTGGTGTTTACGAAAATGTTTGTGATGAGCGTTTGACAGAGGAATATAACCGAACAGTGGGGTAGGGGTTTAGCTCCTTGCCCCTCAATTTAACGAACCATCAATGGGCTGAATTTCGTAAAATAAAAGCGGACGTTAAGCTTCCCTTACGCCTGGTGTTCATGGAAAAAGGAACGTCTTACCCCGAAAAAACGGTACTCACCACAGCGAAAGAACATGATCGCAATCAGCTCGAAGTCAGGGTAGATGACCGAGAATGCATGTACGTTTTCGACCGTGGCTACCTGGATTTTGAACGTTTCGATCGCATGACCGATGAGGGTTTCTTTTTCCTTACGAGATTAATAAAGAATGCGGTTATCCGGGACATTTATGATTTTAAAATCCCTGCAGATTCTGCTGTTTGGTCGGATCAAATGGTGTTGATTGGCACCGTACAAAATCGAGCAGAGAACTATTTCCGCTTACTCAAAGCGAAGGATTCAAAGGGGAATATCCTTTGTTTAATTACGAATCGCTTCGATTTTGAGCCTGATGAAATCTCAGACATATACAAATCACGCTGGGCAATTGAACTGTTTTTCAAATGGATCAAGCAGCATCTCAACATTAAAAAATTTTAAAGGTGTTTCATATTTTTACAATCAAATCTCTACTTATTTTGCGAAAAAGATTGCTGAGGAAGCAGCTGAAGATATTCCAAAGAGCTTAAGAAAGTCTGAAATGAAAGTAGATTTAGAAAAGTTCAAAGATAAACATAATAATGGGTATGGCGTGATGAACTACAAAAAACATGCGAAAGTTGTACTGCTTTGCAAATCTTATTTAACTCTTGAACTGTCAGGTTTCTTAAAAAGGTTGAAATTAATAAGAAAGCTATTCCTAAACAGTTATATAAGTGTACATGAGTCATTTGGAATCAGTGAATTGTATTCAATTGGGCCGAACCTTGTTATTTGAATTGCACTAACTGTAAATTAAAACCAGATACAACATGGTGGTCAGAACCAATAGTTTTCTCATGGGCAGCCGCAACAGCCAACGCAAGATCCGTTTGCTAATAATGGTACTGGACCGATTGAAGAATAATACGTCAAAGCAATTATTGACTAATTAAAAGCCACCTCATGTCAATTGTGATGAGATGGCAACTGTTTATATTTGATTGATGTATTCTATAGAATTATTGTGATTGAATAATATGGTCATTCACAAATGCTTTTATGAAAAATAGTTCATTATCATTAGGGTCCCTTTTATTAACTGCCATAAAGCGCTTTGTTGCATTTTCTAGTGATGTACATTTTACAACTTGACTTGCTGTTGTTAACTCTTTCCAATAAATATTCATTTCTTCTGAATCGCAGATAGATTCATGACCAAGTAAGAACATTTCAGCATTATATTTTTGAATGTCTTCAATCATAGGCAATAACAACGATTGCTTGTAATGAAATAATGAATTTGTGGTTGTACCATATGCACAATCACCTAAAAAAACAACTTTTTCATCAGGAATATAAACGATTGTAGAATCATCAGAATGAGTGCTTTTGATTCTTTCAAGTATGCAAACTTTTTTTCCTAAATCAATAGTTAATGTATTTTCAAAAATTACATCTGGTGAGTTCAATTTAAAACTATTCCTGTTTGGCATATCAGCTTGTATAATCTTCATACACATAGCACTCATCTGATTAGTATTCACATACTTTTGGAGTGAACTATCATCAAACGTATAGTTTTGCCATTCTTGTATCTTTTCGCTGGTTTGACTATTAACTATAACAGTTGCATCAAATTCATTCATACCAAGGAAGTGATCCCAATGAGCATGTGTAATAACCATATATTTAACAGGTGGTACATTTAGCTTTTCGATTTCTAGTAAAAAATCTTTAGCATGCTGAGTAGAATTACCAGAATCTATTATTAGACTATATTGGTCCCCACATACCAATCCTAATGTTGGTCGTTCCCTATCATCTTGATTAGATAAATAATAAATAGTATCACTTAATTTATTTAACATGTTATATCTCCTCTATTCTATATATTAATTCTATGGAAGAGAAAATCTACATGTTTATTCTAAAATTGATAAAATAATTTAAGATTTTCCCATTTTATTTTTTTACCATTGGACTTGTACCTCCTTTTTTACTAAGTAAAAGTATAACATATTTTATATAATGTGGAGTATTTTTTAAAAGAGTATTCAGAATATTATTTACGATCGCCTGTCACCCCAACGATTAAAAATAAAGGATGAAAGCCCTTCGTTTGGTCCCGTTTAAACTCCAAGGCAGACGAAGTTACGATTGGTCAATTTCAGGAGACGATATAATCCCTATTTGATCGCGTACAACAGGTGAAGCCAAGTGAGGGCTTTATCTTTGATATGGTGGGTTGAGAAGCCAATCGTTCTTTTGAAAAAATGTGCAACATGGTTGGTTCCACTTGTAAATCATCGGCTGCGTTGTCCGTATGATAGCCAGCCAAATGTTGGTATACTTTTTGCATGATGACATCATAATTAAAATGGGTGTGATGAGAGGCGTTATCTGACACGTGAATTTTCTCTTTAACTGTTTTCGTAATACCGAGCTCCTCATCAAATTCTTTGTATAAAAGAAGTCCCGAATCTGATGAAAGATGACCACCGTCAAAATTAATCTTGACTCTTTTATTGTAACTTACGCTTTTTTCTGGTTTTCTATGAATAAAGTGGGATTACGTATAAATATTTTGTTTGAAAAGGGCATACTATATAAAAAAGAAGGGGAATTTAGCTTTTTAAAACGAATCAAGGGAGGGATTTTTATGGAAAAAAAGAAGATACCAATTGGTTTACTTCTTTGTTTATTATGTGGAGGATCATGGTTTACTCAGCGTTATCAAGATCATGTTGAAGCATCAATAAATAACTCTTGGGTAGAAGAAGGTGATTTATGGGAGAAAGAAGGTTTGGATAGACTTCCTACGGATATAGCTGCTAAATTAGAGAGCGAGCATATTTCAATTATAAGATTAGTCGGTATTAGCGAAGATACGATTACTATTAGTATAGATGGAAGACAACAGTATGTAGACGAAAATGAAAAAAAAATTAAGGGAATTGTTAAAGAGTTGACACGAAACACAAAATATAAAGATTATCCTATCCGTCTTGTAAAGGCAATATCATCTACCCCAGAAAGAAATGATTATTTTAAGTCTTTAAACATTGAAAAAGTTAAAAAAGGGCTTAAAACTAAAGGATATTCAGAAGTACAAATAATACAGAAAGAAACTGAGCCAGATTTTGTAAGTATAAATATCGTAACAAGTTTAATGATTGATGATTCCACAAATTACAGTAGAGGCAAAAAAATTGAAAAAGAAGTAAGGAAGATATTTACTAAAGAAATAGAGGATTTAATTTCTGATGACGTAAAAGTTGAGATTCATGTTTATAACTTGGCAAGTGAAAAAGTAAATTAACTTTTAATTACACTAAAAAAATACAAATGTAAAAGAAATTCTAGAAGATGAAGGCTTAGAAAAGTTGGCCCAGTAAACGCAGCGTAATTGCTAGCGTTATTTTTTATGGCAAAATGTTAGATTTACCTTTATATGATTAACAATCTAAAGAAATTATTAAGAGCGTCCAATGGATTATGACGGAAGTGGTTGTAAATTCCACGACGACTCATCTACAACTCAAAATCAAAATTTAACCACTATCGGTAAGTACCATAACTGTAAAGAGCTTTCTCTTGATATCAGTGTCCACTTTAATGCTGCATGTAAAACAAATGATCCGCGCGGTGTAGTATGCCTTTACTACGATGCAAAAGCATTATCTGCAAAGGTTAGCTCTAAAATTGCGAGTATCAGTGGATTAAAAGACCGTGGACCAAAAGAGAGAAAAGATTTGTATTTCTTGAATAGCACTTGTAAGCCGGCTATTTTAATTGAGGTTTGTTTCGTGGGCAATGTAGCTGTCGCAGAAATTTATAACGATAAGTTTGAAGAAATATACCAAGGCATTGCTGAAGTTCTTGCGGAGCATCTTTGTTACAAAAAGAAAGAAGTAACAACTGTATCAAAACAAACTAAGCCAGCAACCAACACAGAGGAATACTACAAAAAAAGGCACTGGCCTTTACCGAATCAAAAAAGCTTGTAATACCTATCATGACGTAAACTTTGGTAAGTCTAAAAGTAATTCATTGAAAAAGTATAACCTGTAATATAAGGGGGTTTGTGTATAAAAATGATGTACATTCTAATAAAATAACCTACTCAAATTCCATGGTGTTACATTTTCTGCCACATCCTTGTGCTAACATATTTTTGTACGTCATTTTATCTACGAGGAGTGAAGAAATGAAGTTAGAAATGAAAGTAAAAGAAAATAAGCACACAGGTAGTTTCTCACACTATGGTTTAATCGGTTTTTATTTTAAAGGAGCCCAATTCAATGACCTATTGTTAATAACACAAAAAAGGAACAGTAATCTGTCTTTAGATAAAACTCAAATGTCATCGTTATCTAATATACAAAATGAAAAGATTCAATCTGCTAGATGGCTAGGATTTATTAAACCAGAGCAAACAGATGAGTATGTGTTTTCCACTTCTTCTAATCATGAGATGTTAATCCAAATTGATAATGAAATCATTGAAACGGGAATAAAAGTAAAATTAGAAAGAAATAAAGTATATCCAATTCGTATTGAAAGTCGTTTTGAGAAAGATACAAATAATGCAGTAACTTGCGAACTACGTTGGGCTTATTCTGATAAGATAGAGATCATTCCTGAAGATTGTTTATTATCACCAGACTTTAAAAACACAGAATTTTACCCACAAACTAGTTTATTTGGTGATGTAGCTGATGATACTACTGATTCAGATCAAGATGGGATATTAGACGATTGGGAAATCAATGGCTATACGTTTGACGGTACAAATGTTGTTCAGTGGAGTACTGATTATGAAGGAAAGTATACAAAGTATGTATCCAACCCAAAGCAAGCTAGTACGGTAGGAGATCCATATACTGATCTAGAAAAAGTCACAGGAAACATGGATCGTGCCACTTCCTTAGAAGCTAGAAATCCATTAGTAGCAGCCTATCCACAAGTTGGAGTTAGCATGGAGAAACTTATTATATCGGAGAATGAAAATTTTACAACGTCTAAAGAAAATTCAACCTCTTCTAGTAAAACAGAATCAAATACGGAAAATACTAGCGCAGAAGCTGGTGCAGATGGGAAAAAATTTGTTGGTAAGATTACGCTAGGCTATTCGCACACATCTTCAACAACACAAACAACTGGAGAAAGTACCGGTGAGCAAGTCAATATTAACACGGGACAATCTGCGTATTTAAATGCCAATGTAAGGTATTTTAATACTGGTACAGCTCCTATCTATCAGGTATCACCAACAAATAATTTCATCATAGACGATGAAACAATTGTAACAATTACAGCTCTTCCTAACAATATTGGTAATTCGCTTTCTCCAGGCGCAACTTATCCGGACGAATCCCTACATCCTATGGCTTTAACCGAGGTAGAGCCAGGAAAGGATTTTACAATTCATTATGACAGTTTACAGAAACTGCAATCTGGTGAAAAAATCCTCATAGAAACCACTCAAATTAGTGGAAATGTAGATGATGCTGATACAACTTGGGATAAATATTTCACGCAAATCGAAGCATCTACAGCTTGCCTAATATTAGATACAGGAAATGAAGTGTTAGAAAGAAAAGTAGCGGCAAAAAATTATAATGATTCACTTGACTGTACACCAGAGATTAATTTTAGGGATGCAATACAAGTCGCTTTCTTAGCTACAAATGATGGAGATAAACTGTTTTTTAAGGACATTCCAATTTGTGAAGAACTCGTACAACTTATTTACGATCAACAGACAGCCGATGATTTTGAGAGCCAACTAGAACAAAATCCAGATAAGACAATGTTCGATTTGCTATTAAAACAAGGAATGAAGGTTTTAATCAAAACACCATGCATTAGCTTTGATTGTAATGGTTCTGCCAGTGTTACAAGTAACGGAATTACATGGACAGGTGCAACACATCAAGACAATATCGGAATAGAAGGAGGTTGTTTACAAGGAACTAATGCTGATGGAACATTACAAACACTATTAGACCCATACGGAAAATACGTTCTAAGCATGTATGCAAAATCTTTAGATACAAATCCAACAGTAGAAATAGGAATGATGTGTTCAACAAATAGTAAGAAAAAAACTTGTGATGTTCAACTAGATTCGGATTGGCAAAGAATAGATTTTGAATTTACCGTTCTTGATAATGCAACTATAGCTGATCAAATTTGTGTCAGTTCAAACAATGGTGATATTTATTTTGATGACATTACAATCACAAAATTTGAAACATTAACAAGTGATATAACGGAACAAATCGTACAAAAAGCACATTCTGTTGACCATTGGCAAACAAGTGGTGACCAGGTGAGTGCTGTGTATTTAAAACTTGATCCTGAATATGTATGTGATTACGAACTTGTAGTTGATGGTAAAAGTTGGGGAACAGGAGTACGTTATGAAACATCAGAGGATGGAATACAAAAAATAAACTTTACGGAATATGGTGGAAGAACATTTGATGTTACTTCTCGCATTCAAATTAATGCTATATATAAGAATGACCCAACAGTTAAATCTATAGTAGCTTTATGGTATAACCAACAAGATGTAAATACAAAAGGTTGGCAAAGACTTATTATGAATGGAACTATAAATTTTTATGAGAACGGGGATCCAGGTAATGAAATAGAGCCTTATGGTTGGATTAAATTTTATTCTACAGACTTAGACATCCAAAAAGCCAATGAAGTTACTATTTGGAGCAAATCAGATGGTTCTAGTCAAGAACAAGCGTCTATAACGAACTTAGAGTTTTATGCACCTGGTACTGGTAATTATACTTTTTATGGAGATGTAAAAGAAGATGATAGTACAAGTAAAGATGATGTTCTCGCAGATCCTAATAAACCAGTAAATATTGGACCAGCTGATACGACTGTTGAATTTTATGGCCCTGACGCCGGAGATGATCATGTTAATATTCAATTTTCAATAACTTATCCATAATTTAGTGTTTTTAAGTCTCAAAAGCTTTTGTTTTTGAGACTTTTTTATTTACTTCTTTACATAATGAAAGAATGCTATATTTTCAGTACCAATACTTGTCTCAAAATGTCGAACGATTTATGAAGGTGATTATTAACTTACGTGGAAATTAATTGTCAAAAGGAGGAGTGGAGATGAAGAAATATTATGTGGAAGTGACGTTTAAAAATGGCGAGAAAATGAATTTCGAAACGGATACAGATATTCGAGAGGTTAAGCCATTACCTGTCCCTGATGCGGAATTTATCCATGTACCTGAAGGATATGGTTATAATCGAGTTCATGTACAAGGTTTAGTTGTGAGCGAACGTCCAACCATAGTTTACTGATATACTTCAAGGTAGGGACTTGTATTAAGCTCTCGAACGCTCTAATGCGAGGTTTCATCTAAAATTATATAATTATCGTTTGTTCTGTCACCATAATTGGCGACAGATTTTTTATTTTCCTTTGAAATGTCGAACGATAATTAAAGGAACTTGTCTAATTATGTGGAAATTAATCGGTAATAGGAGGTGGTAACATGCTTAGACCAGTATCCAAACAATATAGTGTATGGATTATTTATCTTCACGGAATAGATATAGAATTTGAAACTAACTTAGATGTATTAGCGGAATCATCATCAGGCCGAGAATATATTAAGTTGGAAGATTGTCGTCGCATAAATCTAACTAGCATAGAGCGGGTTGTCACGGTAGAAAATTAATACACAGTTCAACCAGATGGCAATTAATAGCTACCTGGTTCTTTTTTATTCGTGATGAGAACAAGTGTTCTGTATAATAGAGACCAGGTACTCACAATATAGATGAGTCCTGGTCTTTTATATTTTATACAGTTACACCAAAGTCTGATTTTAAAACTTCGGGAAATTATGGACACTCGTTCTTTATCTTAATATTCTCTAACTTCAAATGAGGTAATTTTGTCATGTACTATATATTCCGTTACTTTTTTATAAGGCGAAAGTGTTTTTGAAAATTTGAATGTTGAAGTACCCTGGGCATTTTCAAACCAATTTAAGTAATTATTTAAAACTTTATTAGTCACATCATATTCTTTTGTTATGCCATTCACTAAAGTGATACTTAGAATAGCACTTGAATATTCATTATTTAGTTTCTTGACGATAACTGTACAAATAGCTACTAGATCTGTGTTTTCTACCTTTGCAGTAATAATTGCTTCTCCTTCACGAAGAGCTATTACATTTCCATCTTGGTCAACAGTCGTAATTGATTCATCACTGCTTGTCCAAATGATTTTTTTATTTGCGATGTTTTCAGGTAATACAGTTGCTGTAAGTTTATCGTGGTTTCCTTCAACTAATTCTAATTTGTATTTATCTAATGAGATTGTTTCAGCGTTAGGTTCAATAGTAGCGTTATATCCCCAAAGTTCTAATTCATGAATAGTAAGGTTAACTACATTGCTTGTACTTCCATTATTTTTGGTAATATTAATTCTAAAATGCGTAAATGGTTGCTTATTATCTATTTCAAAAACATTTTCCCCATCTTGCCATATAGCATAATTACTAACACTATCAAGCTTTGTCCAATTAACCCCATCGTTAGATCCTTCAAAAGTCCAAGAATTTGGTAAATTAGTCATATAACCAGGATTACTACTTTGGTGATTCCCATAATATAAAATGTACTTAGTTAAAATCTTTGGTGTATCAAATTCATATCCAAGCCAACCCGTTTGTGTATGCGTTCCCCAAGCTTTAAAGGTGTTACTAACTGAATAGTGTGGTACTCCATCAAAAGCTAAAAATGGTTCTAATACTTTAGAGCTGCTTGTTACTTTACCAGATGGTGCAGTATCTGATGTCATTTTTGGAATTAAATTTTCAGAAACTGTAGTCTCTGCTTGTGCGGTACCAGAGAAAATATAAAATGGTAGACTTAATAAAAATAGTAACATTATTTTTTTCATGTAAAATTCATCTCCCTTATAATTCCTATTTTAGTATATTGTACATAATAAATATATAATAAAAAACAGGCCGTTTTGATAGCTTTTTAACTTACTAAGTTTTTCTCATAGTAAAAATTTTATATACTTAACGACAAAGACCAGATACTCATTCGTGAGCTTGGTTATTTTTTTATTGCTAAAATAAGAATGTTTGTTCTATGATGGGTAAAAAAGGAGTGAACATCGTGAAAGAACAGTTATTAAAAGCTAGGCAGCGTAATCAGCTCATTGATTTAATGTATATGTCGAAGGGTGGAGAGATAACTAAAAGGCGTGTGAAAATCGTTAAAATGACAACTGAATCGTTTCGAGCTTATTGTTTTGTTAAATAAGACAACGACAATTAAATGCATTTTAAATATACTGCAAAGAGATGCTGGTGACATTCGAATTTTTGGTAAACAAATGAAGGAAGCAGAGATAGAAGTTAAAGAAGAAATCGGGGTAGTCTTTGACGATATACAGTTTCCAGAACCGTTAAATCCATCTCAAATTAATAACTTTATGAAAAAACTATATAAAAAATGGGATTCAACTTACTATTTTGAGCTATTAGAAAAATTCCAAGTACCACAAAAGAAAACAATGAAGGAACTGTCTCGTGGGATGCGCATGAAATTGTCGCTTGCAGTTGCATTAGCTCATCATCCCAAATTATTAATATTAGATGAACCAACAAGCGGCTTAGATCCAATTATTCGCGAAGAAATTTTAGATCTCTTCCTAGATTTTATGCAAGATGAGTCACATAGTATTTTATTTTCATCCCATATTACGTCGGATTTAGAAAAAATCGCTGACTATATTACGTTTATTCATCAAGGTAAAATTCAATTTAGTGAAGAGAAGGATTTATTACTAGAAGAGTATGGCATTTTCAGAGGAGATGATCAGGAGTTACAAGCTATTCCACCTACTGCTATTAAAGGTATTCGTAGAAATACATATAGTGTCGAGGCACTTGTGAAACGTACTGAAGTGAATGAATTCTTTACCCTTGAAAAACCAACAATTGAGGAAATTATGTTATTTACAGTGAAGGAGGTTACTAATAGATGATTGCACTCATTCAAAAAGATTTAATGATAGTACAAAAGCAACTAAAATTGATGCTTGTTATGTTGGGGATTTTCTTAATAGTCAGTTTTATGTTTAATAACGGGACATTTCTCAGTATGTTTTTTATCGTTTTTATAGTGATGCAAGTAATTACCGTCTTAACATATGAAGAAATGTCAAATTGGGGTCGATTCGCGAACACAATACCAGTGAAATTGCATCAGCATATTTTAGGCAAATATATATTAGCTGTGATTTTCACCGGTATTGGCTTGATTCTCTCATTGCCACTTATTTTCTTAGGGGATAATACAATACTTAGTAGCGCGAAGGAATATGTACTCTTCCTGTTAGCGGTCATGACATTATGTTTCGTTCTTTTTTCTGTATTATTGCCGATTTTTATAAAATTCGGACCGAATATGGGCCGTATTATTTTAGTTGGTATTTTCCTTATCCCAAGTGCAGCTTTTTCTATTTTTGGTGAACGTTTTGATTGGTCTATGCCTTCAATGACCACGCTTGAAAACATCATTTATTTTGTGCCAATAGCTGGGTTACTTATGATGGTCATCTCATATATCATCGCGGTTCAAATTTATAAGAAAAAGGAATTCTAGGGGATACTATGAGGGGATTGTTGGCGAAGGATTGGTATATTAATAGGAAATATTGGTGGTTTATTGTAGCAGCTTTTTTAGTCATTATGATAATTGGTTCCTTAGAGGAAGGACCACTCGCAATTTCCGTGTTTGGGCTACCTCTTATGAGTATTTATTTCATTTTGATTATCTTCAGTTTAGATGAAAAATCGAATTGGCAGAAGTTCGCAAATACATTTCCGATTTCTCGTAAAATATACGTTAAATCACGCTATATTATAGCTTTTTGGATTATTACAGCAGTGCACATTAGCACATTTTTATTAGCATTCATCCTAAATATGTGGAGCGGAGAGATATCAACCTTTTAATCACCTCCATAATTGCTTCAAGCTATGGTGTATTTATGATTATCCTGGTATTTTTCCTACCAGTAGCTATTAACAAAAGTACCCAAAGTGCGCAGTGGGTCATTGTCGTTATGATGATCCTGATAGGGGCTTCTGCATTTTACTTATTACTCGTATTGATAACAGCAGAAGAGGTACCATCCATCTTTTACTTTCTTTCTGTACCAGCGATTGCACTTGTAGTGCTGTATCTTTCATACCGAATTTGCATTATATTATATGAGAAAAAGGATTTGTAAATAATAAGGGGCATCTCATTAGAGGAGAATGCCCTTTATTTAAATATAAATTAACCGTTTTCTGGATTTATTAACTTTATTTATAGGGGTGTTCAATGAAAAAAATACGGCTATTTCTACATAATATAATATTCAAAAAACAGCAATATTATCAGCAAGCGATGGTAGCTTTCTATTTCATACTGGTCGAAGTGATCATTAGCATAGGTGACTTTTCTTTATTTTTAGCGTTTCCCGAGTATTTACCTATTATGATACTCTTTTTTCTAATTGTAGTATGTTGGAAAAAGATCATGCCTTTTATAGAAAAAAATCCTCGTATGCTTACGACTATACTCTTATATTACTCCATAGCGATTTGGTTACAAACATGTTTTTGGATCGAGCCATTTTAATGTGGGAAATTGATGGAGCTAAGCTTACTAATTTAGTTCTAATTTGAATTTATTTATGAAAAAAGGATAATTATATAAAATAGAGAATTAAATGTTAAGTTGAATTTTTAGGAGTGATTAGAATATGGATATATTAATTGAGAATCTCCCTGACTATGAGGTAGCATATATCAGGCATATTGGCAGTTATTTCGAGCCTAGTAATCATTGGGGCAAATTAGGGGAATGGGCAGCGAAAAATGGACTATTTCCACCTACTCAAAATTATATAGGAATGTCTCTGGATAATCCTGAATTTGTCGCAGCAGAATCATGTCGCCATGACGCATGTATCACCGTACCAGAGGATTTTAAAAAAGAAGAACATTCTGATGTACAGTTTAAAAAAATAGCGGGTGGACTTTATGCTCTCTATCATTTCTATGATACACCCGATAAATTAGTCAATGCTTATCAAGCCGTTTTTGGGGACTGGTTACCTCAAAGTGACTATGTTGCAGATGATAAGATTAGCCTTGAATTTAGTCTGAATAATCCAGTAGATGATCCTGAGGGGAAATGCAAAGTAGATTTGTATGTTCCCATTAAGAAACAGTTATCAAAAGATGAATTGATCATTGAATTTGGACTAGCAGTAGATTGGGTCGAAAGCTTGAAAGATTATCCTGAGAAGGACTTTTTTGAACCAACTGTAAAGGGTAAATGGTCCGTCTCTGAAATTATTGCACACTTAGCATATTGGGATAGCTATGTACTAGAAGAAATACTCCCAAGAATAAAACAGGATGCAGATATTAAGAGTATAGAATTTCAAAAATTAAATGATCAGGCATCTGAATATGCTTTATCGGGCGTGTCTGAAGTAAGCTTAATAGATGAATTTATCAATGGAAGAAAAGAGTTAGTAGCGAAGTTAAATAACAAATCAGATGCCGAATTTTTTGTGCAATTTAAAATAAATGGAGAGGAAATTGATCCTTATGCAGGATCACCTTTTTCAATCTATAGTTATATAAGTAGTTTTATATGGCACGATCACCATCATAAAAATCAAATCGTTGAATTTTTCAATAGTAAATATGCTCAAGATTATCAGGTCAAATAAGAACAGGGGTTAAGCTGTGCTAACATGCTTAACCCCTGTCTTTTTAAATATGTTTAATAATTAGATACGAATTTTATTTGAAATAAGATTTTATAATAACAATAGATTCAAAAAAGGGCATGTAATCTCACTTTCTAAGTTCAAAACCTTTGATTCAGCGAAAAAAGGTTCACAGCATGCAGGATGTGTGAACCGGTAAAAAAGCTTCTTTTAAGGTTTTAATCTATTAAACATCATATGACTCTTATTTGATTAGGCTATCTTTTGAGGTGTTGTGGAATGCTTTACTCAACGTAGTAGATACGAGCTTAATGGCGTCCGCACCTTCTTCTAGCAGTCCTGCCATCGAAAAGAATCCGTGGATGACACCATCGTATCGTTTTAACTGAACAGGGATGTTCGCTTCTTGTAATTTCTTTGCATAGGCTTCACCTTCATCTCTTAAAGGATCATACTCAGCTGTAATGATTAATGCAGGAGGTAAATTAGTTAAATCTGTAGCTTTAAGGGGGGATACGTCAGGATTTTCCCCATCGCTTTCATCTCTTAAATAATGATTCCAAAACCATTGCATCGTCTCTTTGGTTAGGAAGTAACCTTCAGCAAAGTCCAAGTAAGAATCCGTATTTAAATTATAATCTGTCACTGGATATAACAAGACTTGCTGAATGATGGAGTTTACGCCATGATTTCGTGCCTTCAAAGATACAACGGCCGCGATATTGCCACCAGCACTATCACCACCAACTGCGATTCTAGTTGCATCGATATTTAATTTTTCTGCATTGTCTATTAACCATTCGATAACAGCGTAGCTATCATCAATTGCTGCAGGGAATTTACTTTCTGGCGCTAATCGATAGTCAACTGAGACGACTACACTCTTCGACTCGGCAGCAATCTGACGGCAAGGAATATCTGCAGTGTCTAGATTACCTATAACCCAACCCCCACCATGATAATAAACAAAAACAGGTAGTGCCTCACTACTTTTAATTGGCGTATATATTCGAACAGGCACTTCACCTACATTCGTATGAAGTGTCTGATTGATCACGCTCTCCAATTCTACGCGTTTACCCGCTAAGTCCTCAATAGTAAAATAGCTTCTTGCCTCCACTGGACTTAATTCATGAATCTCTGGAGTACCTGATTTTTCCAACTGCTCTAGAAGTAACTTTACTTTTGGCGTTAATGCCATCTTAATATGCTCCTTTCACTAATGAGAGATATAGATTAATATGAACATTATGATTATTTTATTCTTCTGATAGTTATATTTATAATATTTAGAATATTCCATTTATAATAGAGGTATTTGAAACTTTGAAAAGGACCAAACAACTTCTGGATGAGGAGCGATTCAAGATTTCAAGTACTGTAATATCAATAAGTTTAGAAAAGCATGATAACTATTGTGTTACAATAGTGAATTTGCAGCTGGTCTAATAATGGAAAGTAGAGATTTTTAATTCATCTTCAAATTTTTTAGTTTTTAGAATGAAGGAAAAACCATATATAATAAGGGTAGTAACGCCAGTAAAGAAAGGAAGATTTAAATGAAAACAGTTGTACGAGTTCTATCTCCACTTCTTGCTTTAAGTTTACTAAGTGCCTGTTCTAGTGACAGCGGAGAAGTAAAGCAGAATGAACAGACAAGTGAGAACAATACTCAAGCCGAAATGAACCAAACAAGTAATGTTAATAAAGATAACATAGAGAACAATGATCAAAAGGGTACTTCTAAAAATGAGAGTGAGCGAACCAATCATATACTGACACAAGATGAAGTATTAAAGGTTATAAAAACACAATTGAAAACCAATTTATCTAAAATACTGCCAAGCCAACTACCTTTAGAGAAAGGTAAACATTTAACAGCAACGACTAAATCAGCTGCTAATCATTATGAAGTTGTTTTTTTCAAAAGTAATGAGTCGATATCAATTAATAATAAATTGTTGAAAAAGAATAAAGCGGTAACAGTGATCGCTCGAATAAGTGTTAAAAAGTACGACAGTTTGACTGAGGCAAGTGAACAAGTTGGGTTTGAAGATTTTAGCAAGTTAGGCGGAGAAGCAGTTGATCTGGGATATGGTATTAAAGGTTACCAGGATGCTGGTGCAGGCTCAATATTTACTAGTTGGAACGAAGGTCGTTGGGCACTTACTGCCCGTGCACGAACAACGGATGTGAAGGAAGGGGAGAAGTTGGCTCATGAAGCGACAGAATTTTTGGAAACCCATACTCTCCCTATTCCGAAACCAAATGGTCTGGTTCATATTGACGTAGAAAAATTAGGTAACAGAATTATTTGGCAAAAAGAAAATATCGTTTATACAATTGACCAAGTAAAAGATCCAATGGTCGCTCTAGAGATTGCGACTTCTTTTGATCATTGAGTATGCCTCTTCAAAATAGAAGGTGACAACTTGAACCTATAAAAAAGAAAGTACCTAACAACATCAGGTATGTTAATTAACCAATTTTAACCATTATTGATGAAGTGGTAGGTTGATTTCCGCTACGGGATGCTCGCTTTCCACGGGCAAGCACCGAGCCGCTTCCTTCGCTACGCTCCGTACAAGGTCTCGGTACGCTTGCATTTCCCGCAGGAGTCGACAATCAATTAAAAAATGTAGTAACATACGTTAGTATTGCACATAAAAAACCCATTTCAACGGCAAATAACAACCTAATATTTTCCTAATTTACACACCTGTAACAACATATTATTTTTAATGTGTAACATTTTAAATGAGAATTTAAGGCTGAACTAATTATTTCATATTAGTTCAGCTTTTATTTACGATTAAAGATGAGTTTGGGAATGCTTATGTATAGAGTAACGAATTTGCTCAATTGTTATAAAAGTAACGGACAGGTTACTTCAGGCGTCATTTATAAAAACATAGTTAAATTTAATGAATTGAATTTAACGGGAGCGTTTTGTATAAGCTGTTATAATCTTTATTTATAATCAAATGATAATTAAAACGATAAAAATTTGTTAGAAAACGATAAATTTGAGGTTATAATAAAAATAACGATAAAAAAGTGAGGTGCTTTATGAAACAAGGAACAATAACTTTTTTAAAGGTAGCTATTTTTAGTATTGGGATTATAATCCTTGCATTGTGTGTATTTTGGTTACCGGGATTGGCAAGAGATACAGCAGAAGCGTTTCCAGAATATGCTTCTTTGAGATTTCCTGTTCTTTTAGGTTTATATGCAACAGCAATACCGTTTTTTCTTGCTTTGTATGAAACATTGGAACTTTTAAAATATATTGAAAGTAAAAATGCTTTTTCTGATTTAGCTGTAATTTCATTAAAATATATAAAATACTGCGCAATTACAATCATTATCTTATATGTAATAGGGCTATTTTTACTTGTATCAAAAAACGCTTTGCATCCAGGAATAGGTGTCATTGGTGTTGTAATCATTTTTGCAACTCTAGTTATTTTACTCTTCACTGCTGTTCTTCAGGGACTGTTAAAAAGTGCACTGGAATTAAAATCTGAGAATGATTTGACAGTCTGAGGTGATAAAATGGCTATAATAATCAATATTGATGTGATGTTAGCGAAAAGAAAAATGAGCGTAACAGAACTTTCAGAGCGAGTTGGAATAACGATGGCTAACCTTTCTATATTGAAAAATGGAAAGGCAAAAGCCATTAGGTTTTCAACTTTAGAGGCAATATGTAAGGCTTTAGACTGTCAACCTGGTGATATTCTAGAATACAGAAGTGACGTATGAATAAATCTTGTTCAACTATCGATGGCTTTAGTTTAATAAGAAATTTGAGATAGACTTGTTAAGGGTTATTAACAAGTCTATTTTAGATTCTGTGCTACGTACTGTTATCAAAATCCATTAAGAATGATAATTTATGTTCCCTTGCATGATGTATGCAAGGGGGCTTTGTTTTGTTGTATGAAAGGATATTAAGTATGTCGTTTTTCTTTTGTTAATCTTCCACTGGAAATGGTTCAATTACATTTTTTTCGTGTGAAGATAACACGATATTAGTGGAGGGGGTACCATAAGGCATTGATGCATCGATAAATTTTTCTAAACTTTCAACGGAATGCGTTGCTAGTTTTACAATATAGCTTATTTCTCCTGCTACTCGGTAACATTCCAATACATCTGGGTGGTTATGACAAAAATTTGTTAATGCTTTACAGTCTTTTGACTCAAACAAAATAATAGCACTAATATGACGATCTATTTTTTTGAAATCAATATGAGCATGATAGCCAACGATTACTTGTTGCTCTTCAAGCTTACGAACTCGTTCAATTACGGCCGGAGAAGATAAGTGAACGACCTCTGCCAATTCTTTCATTGAAATTTTGGCATTCAGTTGCAATTCTTTTACAATTTCTTTGTCTATATGATCCATAATCATCAGCACCTTTTTTTATTAGTTAGATTAACCTAAATTCTTTATAATTTAAAGTTAAATAAACGAATGTTCTTTCTAATACTATATAACAATTCTCTTTACTTTAATAAAATTAAACATAAGGAGGCGATTGGTGAAATGAAAAAAGTATTATTACTGTTAGCTGATGGTTTTGAAGCAGTAGAAGCAAGTGTTTTTACAGATGTGTTGGGTTGGAATAAATGGGAAGGTGATGGTTCGACGGAGGTCGTGACAGTAGGCCTTCGAGAAAAATTAACTTGTACATGGAATTTCACTGTTGTACCTGAAAAAACAATCGATGAAATTCTATTAGAGGAATATGATGCACTTGCGATTCCTGGAGGATTTGAAGAAGCTGGTTTTTATGACGATGCATTTAGTGAGCCTTTTTTAAATGTGATAAGGTATTTTCATGAAAAACAAAAACCAATTGCAAGTATCTGTGTTGCATCGCTTACTCTTGGTAAGAGTGGCATTCTTGAAGGTAGAAATGCTACTACCTACAACCATCCAACAAGTATCAGAAAAGAGCAACTAAAGAACTTTGGTGCAAATGTAAAAGATGAGCGAATTGTTCGAGATGGACATATTATCACATCATCAAATCCAGGTACGGCTTTTGACGTTGCCTTTGTACTACTTGAAATGTTGACTTCTAAAGAGAACGTCAATCATGTGAAAGACCATATGGGATTTGTTTAAGGATAAGAAAATGACGTACTAAATTATTATTAATATAGAATTCATTTTGATCAAACTTTGTTCAAAATGGATTCTTTTACTCCAGAACTAGCTCTAGTTGGTAAACCGGGCTTATTCTACGGCGGCGGATTTGACCTGAAAGGTGATGAGTTCAAAACCACTTTGGTGTAAGTCCAAGCATGTTTGGAAAGGGCAGCTTCTAGTCTGGATGGAAAGTGAAAGCTGGGAATCCATTCGTTACTTACAAATTTTTTAAGATGCAAAGGTTTTAATAGGGAGAAATTCATATGTTGAAGAATTGAAACCGTTTATTTACCAATATCAATTAAACCATCCGGCACTCATAGAACGTTTTATGGCGAATGTCATGCATATAAAAACGGTCATTGGTTCACTAGGTAATTTTTTAGTGGAACAACATGGCATGTATCAAGAAAGCATGAATCTGAAATACTCGGCCTTTTTCCCAGAGAAAGGGGATGGCATACTTTCAATTGATACAATTAAAATGTGTGAGAATACCATTCAAGCGGATGTTATTTTTAACTCACTTGTACATATTCCCCAGGAAATTGTTCAACTAACGTGTATAACAAACAATCAAATGAAAGAAGCACCAAATCTATCTGATGTCCTCATTAAGTTCCTTCCATTAAAGCAAGACTGTACACTTGTAGCATATCCCGCCAACCATGAACGAAATGTCATGCAATATGAAAGCTCAAAATTATTTCTCATACCTTTTAAGCATTGAATTGTGGATACTTCCTTTCTATATAAAATTGTAGAACAAAAATCAAACATAGTGAAACTAGAAGATTTATGTGATCACCACGGTATATCAGTGATGAACAGTCATCATACATTAGGTTATGCGAAGTTAACAGCAGAATTATGTAGCCTATATGTAGCGAAAGATAGGCAATTAGGATGTCAAACGTTAAATAATGTTTATGAGCGGTTTGCAAGGATTTGAAGAGGTCTGGGCTTACTAGAAAGGGGGAAATAAAAGCATAATATAAAAAGGAGCTTTTGGCTTCTTTTTATTATTGGGTTTTAACGGGTTCATTTTTATGAAGAAGGAATTCATCTAAATAAGAGAAACACTCATTTATTGTATAGTATAATTATCCTTAAAAGTATGGATAAGTTAATGATAATTGTACATATAAGATGGTATGGATCATATAATCTCGATAGTTTTTATAATAAGGATATAACTATAAATTCAGGCATTTATACGATTCAAAGAGTATACGATAAAAAAGAAACGTTTATTTACATAGGAAAAACTAGTAGGAGCTTTTTTCAAAGAATAAGCAAACATAATAAAGATTGGTTATGGAACGTAAAAGGGTTTATTAAAATTAGGATAGGTTTATTAGAATTCCCTAATGGTGGTAGATTCAGAAAAGAAGTGTGATACAAATATAAGACCTGCAAATTTATGGTGATGAACTATGCATTTAAGTGTTGAACTTAGTACTGAGTTTAGGGAGATGAGTATTTGGTGATTATAAACGTAGCATTATTAGGTCCTAAAGATTCTGTCATAGAGGATGCGGGGCATAAAGTTAAGTCATTACAAAATCAGACGAATAAAATCAATACATTTTGTTTTCATGAGACAAAGAGTCTGATGGAACAGATTTTGAACTTTGACATAGTCGCTGTTAGTGATGATGTGTTTAAAATAGAGCTACCAAGATTGCAAGAAGTATTAATAGAACAATCACAAGCTTTAATAAGAGAAAGGAGAATAGTAATAACTAATCTAAAGTTCCCACTGGACGAAAGTACAATTCAGAAATGGTTTGATGAGTTAGGCCTAATCGAAAAAGTACTTGCTATTCCAATACATAACGGAATGAAACATGAGAAAATAAGTGATATAGTTTACTTTGAATATTCAAATCGTAAAGTATATGTAAAAACGACTTTAAACTATTATGAAACAAAATTAAAAATGAGAGACGTTAGGTTAAATGTGGAGAATTTTTATTTTGAACCCCCTTATGTCAGCTTTGTTGTTAATTTAAATTGGGTAGAATGTATCGGGAGTAAAGAAATCGTGATGAAAAATGGTAATGTAATTCCCCTTTCTCAGAAAAAAGCGCATACTTTTAGAAAAGCATTTAGTGCATTTTTGTCTTCTTTGTATTAATTCTTGTCTAATTGACACAAGCTCTATCCTATAGGCAATGCTTTTGATACTATACTTCGTAGATATAAATAATAGCTTAACATCTATATGGGGGTATGAAATGAAGCAGTTTACAACACTTGATTTCGAAATCAAAAACAAATTAATTGTTTTGAAATGCAATATAAACGATGTAAACCGGACATTTATCTTGGATTCTGGTGCGCCAAAAGTTATTTTAAATAGCAAATATCAAGAAAGAATGAATTATGAGAAATATGAAGGTAGAGAGTTAAAAGGTGCAACAGGAGTTATTTCTCAAATTGTGCAAAAGAAAATTGATCGCTTATGCTGCGGAAATGTTGAGAAACGTGATATAGAATCACTTGTAATGGAGTTATCTCAACTGGAAGAGGCAATCCAGGATGAAGTCTATGGATTAATTGGTTATGATTTTTTCAGCGAATACAACGTTTATCTTGACTATCCGAATTTAAAGTTAGGCTTTTGGAATGATGTGCAGTGCGAAGAATTTCTTTCAAAAAACACCTACCAATTCTATAATTTCCGTATGGAGAAACATTTGCCAATTATAGAATGTAAGATAGGAAGAACGCTTTGTCAAATGGCATTAGAAACAGGTGCTAATACTAATTTAGTAGACATAAAATTGCAGAGCTCACTCAACAAAAGTATTAATTTTGTAGAAGAGGAATCAAATATCATTGGTGCTAATGATGATTCAACTATGTCGACTTATAAGACTGGCAGTATGAAGAATCTTGAGGTTGAAGGTCTAGGTAACTTTACAGAAATGAACACTGTCTTTGCTGATGTGTCAAACTTGAATCAAAATTCGTCCATTAAAATACAAGGTATTTTAGGATATGAACTTTTATATAAACAACGTGTTATCATAGGTTTCACTAGGCATAAATTATATGTTCTTAGATAAGGTGTATCGGTAACAAATAATTTAAAAGGTGATACAGTAAATTATTTAAGATGAAATGATGAATCCTATTACAAATAAGTGAGGTTTTATCAATAAATGAATAGAACGGAATTATTTTGCCTAAACCAAAGAGAAAGTCAGGCAAGGGGTCTCTAGATTTAAAACATCAGCTTATACCGTGAGAAAATCCCACTGGATACTAATCCAGTGGGATGATTTTATTATTGTACTGGGTATTCTTCTTTCAATTCTGATATAGCCACTTCGGATCTTTCTTCTAATGAATGTCTTAAATGGACGGTTGCTGTATTACCATCATCGTGTAACTTGTCAATCCATACAGAAACGCCGTTATAGGTCACTTCAAATTCTGATGGTGAGGCAACAATTTCTTGTACACGTTGATATTCCAAATGAAGATCCCCTATTTTTTTTGTTTCTTCTTAGTAGCTAATTTTTCAAGATCAGCTAACTCTTGAGAAAACTCCTCTTGCACTTTGTTTGGAGCTATTTTTTGATTTTTAGGTGTTTGAGGTAGTGTACTTTTGTTTTGACTTTTACCTTGTTTATTGTCTCTTCCCATATTTGAGCTCTCCTTTCTTTTTGTTTCCTTCTTAATATGGCATTGAAACGGTTTTTTATCACAGAAAAATACACAGCATTGAAAAAGGATTCTCAGTGCTGTGTATTTAATATTCTTTATTTGAGCAATACTAAGTTGAACATTTTTTTATTTTTGATAATCTCGGGTAATTTTTAATAATCACCTCTTTTAGATAGATCAGGTCGAATCGTATATAAATAAATGAGGTTTAGCTTTTTTACGAAGAGAAGAGTCCAATCCTTTGTTTCGATAGTTACAGACAGTAAAAATGATTGTCGAGTATACTGAATGTGGACCATACTTTTATACTTGCTCCACTTAACTAAGAAATGCATCATCGATCGTTAATAAACTTATAGCAAAAAAACTTCAGTTGTAAACATTTCAACAATCCAGTATACTTTTTTCAGTATAGAAAGCTTGATATTAATGAGTTAAAGGATGAGTATTGATGACTTTTGAAGAAGTATTACCACGTTTAAAAGCGGGCGAGAAAGTGATTCGTGAAGGTTGGGGCGGTGCCGAATTGTATGTGAAGCTTGTTGGACAAAGCGAACATGATGGCGAGAATTTGAACCCATATTTTTTAATTAATGTACGAGGTGAGGGCTATACAATGTTCACTCCAACAGTATGTGATTTGTTAGCGGAAGATTGGATAATTATTGATTAATATAAAAAGCTCATGAGAAATCATGAGCTTTTTGTTATGAGGAGAGAAGCTATGAAGTTTGATGAGTATGCAGGTAAGACGGTATTTGTGACGGGTGCTTCATCCGGTATTGGGCAGGCTCAAGCAATCGCTTTTTTAGAGAATGGGGCGAATGTATTCGCTTTTGATTTGGATGAGCAGGGGTTATTAAATATGAAACAAAAATATAAGGCACGCTTTGCTTATGCAATAGGTAATGTATGTAATAAGGGGGATGTAGGGCAAGCGTTTGAAAAAGCGGTGGCGACATTCAAGCAAGTTGATATTTTACTGAATACTGCTGGAGTTTTAGATGGATTTGCGAAAACGCTCGATACGGATGAGGCTCTTTGGGATAAAATTATGAACACAAATGTAAAGGGTACTTATTTTGTGACGAATGCAATTTTACCTCATATGTTAAAACGAAAATCAGGCGTAATCGTTAATATGGCATCAATTGCAGGTCTCGTTGCAGGCGGCGGAGGTGCAGCTTATACTGCTTCTAAGCATGCCATTGTTGGCTATACGAAGCAGTTAGATCAAGATTATTGTCGTGAAGGAATTCGTGCGAATGCGATTGCACCTGGAGCAATTCAAACACCGATGAACAAGGCTGATTTTGAAGGAGATGGCGAAATAGCAAAATGGGTTGCTAAAGAGACACCAGCGGGCCGTTGGGCACAACCAAGTGAAGTGGCGGATTTAACACTTTATTTGGCTAGTCAAGCATCTGATTATATTCATGGGACTGTCGTACCGATAGATGGCGGTTGGATTGCAAAATAGTATTGTTCAATGTTAAATTCTTCTGATATAATATGCAAGTAAGCAAAATATAGCTTGCACTACGGCACTTCAGATAGGGCGATAGGCTCTTTCTTCCTTTGGTCGTAGTTATTACTAAAATAGCGGAAGTGCTATTTTATAAAGGAGAATATAAATTGAATAAGTCTATTTTAAATGCATCACCACGTATTACTGTAAGTGAGCTTACAAAGACTTCACTTGTTGCAGGCTTATATGTGGCAGTGACTGTTTTATTGTCGGTCATTAGTTTTGGGGCAATACAACTACGTTTGTCGGAGATGTTCAACTATCTGGCATTGTACAACAAGCGTTATATAATGGCAGTGACAATTGGCGTAATACTCGCAAACTTCATGTCACCAACTTGGATACTAGATGTACCAATCGGTGGTATTTCAACATTTCTAGTATTAATTCTTTGCCGTTCAGTGACTAAAAAGATAACAAATGATATTTTGAAAATGGTTGTTACCGCATTGATTTTTGCTATATCAATGTTCACAGTTGCAGGGCAATTAACAATTCTTTTTGATTATCCGTTTTGGGCGACTTGGTTAACTGTAGGGATTGGTGAGTTATTGTCTATGACTGTTGGTGGTATCATTATTCACTTATTAAATAAAAAAATCGATTTATCGAAATAATATATAACACATTCGCATTAGTTTTATTAAAAGTCAAGATATCTATTGCGACTATTTAAAATAATAAGAATTTATATAATGTCACATATTATATAGTCATTAATTTAAAGGATAGATAGAGCAGAATTAATATTTGCTCTATCTATCCTTTTTGTAATGGCTCTGTTTAATTATACAGTTGATATTTGACTTGTTCGAAGACGGAAAGGGATATTAATCCTTTTTCTTGTTTGGCTTGATTTCTAAATATAATGAAAAACTAACCGCAACGAACATTATCGCAGAAAAAATAACCGAAAGCGTGGCTTTATAGAAGATTGATGTAATCAATAAGGCGAGAGAACTAATGATAATGCCTACACGTAGTAACGTATCTGTTTTTTTACTTGGATTAAAAAAATGGTGAAGAGTACCAAGCAAATAACCCAATCCGATTAATATAAGATACTCATAAATAAACACGGGTTTTATATAATCTGGAATACCGAAATAAATTAATTCAAATATAAAAATGAGTAGCACTACATATGGCGTATATTTGCTAAAGAAGTCTGACAAAGTATCACCCCTCTTAATAATATATTAACACAGGCGTGTCGATTAACCAATTTTAACCATAACTATTAAAGTGTTAGGTTGATTTCCGCTACGGGATGCTCGCTTTCCGCGGGCAAGCACCGAGCCGCTTCCTTCGCTACGCTCCGTGCAGGGTCTCGGTTCGCTTGCATTTCCCGCAGGAGTCGAGCACCCTCCGCTACATTCAACTAAAAAATGTAGTAAAATACGTTAATATTGAACATAAAAACCATTTTAACGGTAAATAGCAACCTAATATTCCCTTAATCAACACACCTGATATTAACACTTATTTCTAAAAAATGTAAGTTAGTATTAATCGGTATTTTTTAGAAGTCTATTGTTTACTATTGTTTTATCTCGAATACGCTTATTAATTTGAAGAGAATCAATAATTAAGTTAAACAGAGCCTTTGTAATAAAAAAGACCGCATTTACTACAACAAAAATAATGAATGTTGTTGCACTAAACTCGGTTAATGCGCCGTGTTATCTTTTCAAAGTCACCCATATTTTTATAAGATTATTAAAGATTTCTCTATTTTTAATGCCTTGATTAGTCTTTACTTTATTACGTACTTCTTTAATTACATCCATATGTGGCAAATCAGAATGTATGACTCCATCTTCTTTTAATACTTTGTTAGTTTCATAAAGAGTTATACAAATATCGTGGGAGAGAGAAAGTACAGGGGACAAATTAAAATTAGGAGAAGAATGTCCTTCTAATATTAGTTTTTTAATCCTTGTAAATCGTGATTTATAGTTGTTAAATAGTTTTTCATATTTTATCCCTCACACAGTTTTATTATATGTTTCACACAATAATTGGTAACAACACACTTAATTGTATCATATCACCAAAATACAGATGATAGCTTAAGAAATTGCGATTCTTCTTAGTTGAAGAATCGTTTTTTCTTATATCACTATTTAAATCTTTCAAAGTGATTTGTAACCCATTAAGTTTCATTCTCAGAAATATATTCTTCAGCAAGGATTAGTTTTTGGACAAGCTCTTGCTTGGATAGTTTCATATACTTCCTATGAAGATTATCAATCCGTATTGTATTTTGGTGAATCCCTCTACCATCGATATCAATTTCATTAGACCTTTGAGCAATGTTCGAAAAAGCGACTGGAATTTCTTTTTTTTCAACAGTTCAATCGTTTCTTTTATTCTGGAAAGTGCATTTTAATATGCAGTTTGATTATTTCTGAAGCGTAATATTCCATTAATGCCCCTTATTATTTAAATCTGAAACCCCATAGATTTCCTAATCATAGGATTTGAGCTAAAATTATAGCGCCATGCCGTAAAGTAGCTCATTTCAATTTATAAAGTCTTCAAAATATAAAATAATTTAAGCCAAATATAGCATTCATTTGTCTAATACATGTAGAACTAAGAAGGAAGGTGAATTCAATTTGGTTAAGCTAGTACATAAAGCTCAAAAAGGAAGTGAAAGGGCATTTTTAAAATTATTTCAACAGTATGAAGATGATATTTATCGCATCGCATATGTCTACGTTAAAAATGAAAGTGATGCTTTAGATGTTTTACAAGAAGTAGCTTATAGAGCATTTAAAAACATCAAAACACTAAATAATCCCCAATATTTTAAAACATGGATTATTAAAATTGCAATGACACATTCGATTAATTTAGTGAAGAAAAATCGGCAAGTAATCCATTTGGAACAAGGAATCGAGAAGAATCTTCAAGATCAGGAGGAGGATTTTTCATTAACCGTTACGATTCATGAAATTCTAGAATATTTAGATGAAGATGAAAAAAGTATTGTACTTTTAAAATTTTATGAAGGCTATACTTTTCAAGAAATTGCACAGCTGTTGAATATACCGCTGGGTACTACAAAATCAATTTTGTATCGAGCGTTAAATAAATTGAGAAAGCAACTGAAAAAGGAGGATTTTTATTGATGAATAATATTAAAGATGAAATCCAAAAAATCACAGTGCCAAAGGAGGTCCACGAGAGAACAAAGCTAGGTGCTAAAAAAGCAAGCGTTGAACAGCCTCAAAAACGTTTTAGAAGAGGTTCGATTGCCGTTGCTTCTGCTGCTGTATTAGGACTTGGGATTATGTATTCCCCAATAGGTGAAGCAATGGTGGATCGTTTCTTTGAGGTGACACAGTTCGAAAAAAGTAAAAATAACGAAGAACCATCAATTGGTTACCAAGTGACAAATGCAGGATCGTCACAAAGTAAAGTTTATACATCCTTCACTCAAGTGAAAGAGAACTACAATATTTCTATACCCCTTCCTGAAATTATGGCATTAGAGGAACCAAGTGCAGAGGAAGTAGAGTATATCATCGGAACAAATGAAAATAATCAATTTGCTAATTTAAATTACCGAATAGCTACCACAGATAGAACTTACCGGGTATTTGCAACCAATAGTCCTGAAGCAAAAATTACTTTTTCAGCAAAAACAATAGATGGAACGGCTATTGAAAAGGAGCTATTAATTGATGATACGTCCGTTCAATTAATGAAATCAAATAATCAGGATGGTTATTTGATTTACCTGAATAATAATGAGTGGCAATTGGTAATCTCTTGCTTTGACCGAGAAAGTAATATCGAGGGTGTCTCTGATGTAACTGAAGAAGAAATAATTGACTTAGTACAAAGTGTTAATAACTGGTAATGTACTTTTGTTTCTATCTTCGCTAATGAATATTATTAGCCATAGGTTTTAAGTAATAGATAAAAAGGCCCTATGGTTTAGTGCCAAAGAAAAGCAGCTTGTGATTTAACTTTAACAACTTGTTTTTATCAAACTTTATGTCAGAACTACATTTGGCATGCAGTTCTCTATGTTGAATACTGAAAATTTGAAGGACATACTTGGTGGAGGAAGTGGTGAATTCTATGAGGTACACTTAAAGGGGCCAAACGAATATTAATGCTCGTTATGAAATCCTGCGTCAATTATCCTAATTGAATCCTCTGTATACACATCCGTATGTATGAAGGGGTGAGAGGTAGGAGGGTAGTCGCCTCCTCCTAATCGATTAGAAGAGGTGTTATTAATTTCAGGTAGATACATTACGGGGAACCGTATCATAGGTAAATGAAGTATAATGCAAACCCCAATATTGATTTTCTCTATGTTGGGGTTTGCTGTAGCATTTTCTTAATAAGATTATAACCTATATTCTTTTTGTGATAAATGTCTACTATTAAAGAAAAATAGGTATACTCATTTTTCTTTAATAACTTTGTATATTTTTCTTTTTATAAACATAAAAGTACATACTAAGAGGCCACCACATCACTAAAAAGATTGGATAAATCGCCCATATTGTTCCTGGTGAAGAAACAACATTTACAGTAATAAAAAAGATACTAATTAGTATGCTTGCATTAATAGAGAATGCAACGGATGTTTTTTTCTTAGCATGATATAAAGCTAATGGCCACCACATTATTAAGAATGCAGGGTAAATCGCCCAAGGATATTGGGGAGAAAGTGTAATATTTAATATTGAATAATAGATGATGGTAATTGAACTACCTATAAGTGCAACTGTTATAGATTTAGCTTTTTCCTCTAAAAACATGAGAATAGGCCACCATATGATTGGATAAACAGCGTATATAAACCATAAATGGTTTGGTGAATATAAATAATTTTCAATCAAAAGGAAAGAGATTAACATGAAACTACAAATAATAGAGTATTGTTTATAAAGTTTCTTAAACATAAAATAAAGGGTAATAGGCCATAGTAAAAGCAGAAAACATGGATAAATAAACCAAATATCATTCGGTGATGTTATATAATTAGTAATTCCTAAAAATAACATGGTCATAAAGCTACCAGCTACGGCAAAACTAAAATAATTTTTCATTATCTATTCTCCTTTCTTCATTGCTTACGTGACCATACGAAATACATTGAAAGTGGCCACCATAATATAGTGAATATTGGATATATAGCCCAAATTGTATCTGGGGTATAGTAGAAGTTGATAAATATAAAAAATACAATTATTAAGCTACTTCCCCAAATAGAAAACTCTAAATTTAATTTAGCCATGTTTTTCTTCTCTGGTTGTTTCACTCCTAATTCTTTTTTTAACTCTTCAATATCTCCAAATTCAACAATGGCTTTATTAATGGCATCATCTTCTTCTTTTCCATGCTCCATTAAATAGAACACTTTCTCTTCAAGATTTTGCATAATCTCTTGTTTAACCATTTCGGTTTCGTTATTACTAGGAATGTCCTTAAATAATTCATCAATATGATTTTTCATTTTCATCATTCTAAACCCTCCATAAACAAGTTGATAATTTCCTTCACTTCAGTCCATTCACTTACTAGTTCTTTTAAATATGCTTTTCCTAATGTGGTAATGCGGTAATACTTTCTTTTTCCACCATGAGAGACATCCCCATAATATGCTTCAATTAGTTCTCTCTTCTCTAATCGTTGAAACACAGCGTATAAAGTTGCTTCTTTGATTTGAAAACGATTATCTGTACGTAAACTAATTTCCTGAGATATTTCATATCCATATCGATCTTTCTCCAAAAACAGTCGTAAAATAATTGAATCCAAGTGTCCACGAATGATATCACTTCTAACCATAAGTCACCTACTTAGATATTATTGTTCTATCTGATAGAGTAATTTTAGCAAATATTACTCTGTCTGTCAAAGTAATTAAAAAATAATAATTCTCCTTTTAGAGAGGTAAATTTGATATTTGGTTAGTTAAAGTGAACATTGCTTAACTTTTTCATACAGCAAATGAGAAGAAAGCTGTCTATTTTAGAACGGCCGTTAGCTACAGCAAGTGGTGATGAAAAAATTTGCATCTACCCCAACTTCAATCCTAAATATGTTCAAATGACTCTAATTATTCTTAGAACGTATTATAATTTCATAAATCGGTAGACAAGTACAAACTTACATCAGAAAAACGTTTAGGGATTACAGATAAGCTTTTTAATATTGAAGATAAATTATCGTGGATAATATAATCTTTGTAATGATATGTTATATAATGTAAAATTAATAGTTATAATCAAAATATTCGCAAAACCAACTTTTGAAAAGGGGGGAGAGAGGAGAGATATGAGAATTAGAAATTTGTTTTTTGTGTTCATTGCAATCTTTTTATTTATAGTAACAGGTTGTTCAAATAGAATAGAAAACGTAGAACAAAGGATCGAAGTTCAAGAACGTGTCGGCGATGAAAATAAATATGAAGACTTTAAGGTAGTTACTGATAATATACAAGTACAAAAAGTAAAAAAAATACTAAAGGATACTGATTGGGAAAATGCAAAAGTGGATATGGCTCATCCACCTGATTACGAATTTATTTTTCAGTATAAAAACCCAAATATTCAGGCAAAAGCTGTTGTGTACAATCTTTGGATAAGTCCTAATAATGATAAAGTAGAAATCGCCCGAGGAGGTAATCAGTACGCTCAATTAACAAAAGAAAATTCAGCGATTTTGTTTGAGATTATAACAGGAAATAAACTGTCTGAATTAAAATAGGCGAAGTGCATTAGAAAAGGAGCAGATTTTGCTCCTTTTTGATGTGACTTTATCTGTTAATCTAGCTTATAAAATCAACTTTAACTTTATTTCCATGCGGTTAATCCCTTTTCTTCATAATAAAACTTAGTTAAGACTCCTACACCAAATTCTACTTTGTGAGCAAATCGTTTAATAGATTTCCTTCACATCTTGAAAATTCGATAATCCTGTCATGAACCATACCAACTAAAAACAAGAAACTTCTGAAACGCCACGTACTTATTTGGAAAAAATCAGAATCGATAAAGAAGTATTTTATAAGGAGCTACTTTTGTTTGTAAACGGTATAATAAATTGGCAGAAGTAGATATTAAAAAGAAGCTGCATCGTGTTTTTATAGAATGTAGATCACTAAAAAAACAATTATACAAAAAGACAAACGAAAAAAAGGAGAAACTATGACAAAGAGCAAAGAAATAGGATGGAATTTAGATAACAGTTATGCCTGTCTGCCAAAATCATTATTTTCCAGAATCGAACCAACTCCTGTAAGTGCACCGAAGTTGATAATTCTCAATAATGAGTTGGCAACATCCTTGGGTTTAAAAGTTCAGGTGCTACAAAGTTCAGATAGCGTAGAGATTTTTGCAGGAAACCAGATTCCGAAAGGTGCTTCGCCACTTGCTCAAGCTTACGCGGGGCATCAATTCGGTCATTTTAACATGTTAGGGGACGGCCGAGCTGTGCTGCTAGGCGAGCACAGCTCGCCCCAAGGTGAGAGGACTGATATTCAGCTTAAGGGCTCAGGTAGGACGCCATATTCTCGCGGGGGCGATGGTCGAGCAGCACTTGGACCGATGCTACGTGAATACATCATCAGTGAAGCCATGTATGCGCTTGGAATTCCTACCACCCGAAGTCTGGCAGTGGTGACAACTGGTGAGTCTGTATTTCGCGAAACCGAACTACCTGGTGCAATTCTGACCCGTGTGGCTGCTAGTCATCTGCGAGTTGGTACCTTTCAATATGTTGCAAAATGGGGAACAATTGAGGAACTCCAGATTCTGGCCGACTATACACTAAAGCGTCATTTTCCGGAAATTGAAGTTGATGAGAGCCGATATCTTTCGCTACTTCAGGAAGTGATCAAGCGTCAGGCTGAGCTCATTGCCAAATGGCAACTCGTTGGCTTTATTCATGGGGTTATGAACACCGACAACATGACCATAAGCGGAGAAACCATCGATTATGGTCCTTGTGCCTTTATGGATGTCTATGATCCGGAAACGGTATTCAGTTCTATTGACGCTCAAGGTCGCTATGCCTATGTCAATCAGCCGTTTATTGCTGGATGGAATCTTGCGCGATTTGCTGAAACCCTATTGCCGCTATTACATGAAAATCAGGAGCAGGCTGTCAAACTGGCCCAGGAAAAGGTTTCAGGTTTTACTGAGTTGTATCATTCTAATTGGATCACGGGAATGAGGGCAAAACTGGGGATATTTAACGAAGAGACAGAGGATGAAACTCTTATTAATGGACTCCTCAATATGATGAAGAAGCATCGTGCAGACTATACCAATACCTTCCGCGCATTAACTTTTGACACGCCGGAGGATACTGTCCTGTTCGACACCCCAGATTTCGCTCAGTGGAATGAGCTCTGGCAGGCGAGACTAGGCAGGCAGCAGGAATCGAAAGCCTACTCAAATCAGTTGATGCGGAACAGTAATCCGGCGGTAATCCCACGGAACCACCGGGTAGAAGCTGCATTAGAAGCCGCAGTGGAACAAGGAGACTACAGTGTGATGAAACGGCTTTTGGATGTTCTTTTAAAACCTTACGCACACTCAACTAAACAGGCTGAATACTCCACACTTCCTACGGCAACAATCCCTTACCAAACCTATTGCGGTACTTGATATATAAGCATTAGAGAAATTTTTTCTGCATTTTTGAATCAATTTGATAATTTTTGAAATAATAGTATTAGCACAAAATAATGCTACCTATTTTCTCGAGGGAGCATTATTTTAGTTTATGATTTTTCTCTTTTTAGTAAGGATAGGTTGCAGTTTTTGGAAAAGTATAAGCTGGAAAATAGGGCAAGTGACTAAAAAGTGACCAACTCTAGAATGTCATTATAAAAGGTCACTTGCTTTATCTTTTTCCGATAAATGACTATAAGTGTTTAATGGTCTGCAGTGAAATAAAGGCGCTGCAGCTCGTTAAATAATTGTAATTTAATTGTGTTATTTTCCCTATAATTATATTTACAATATTTACATAAAATGTGTATTATAATTTTTAATGGTTGAGATTAGTGTTAAGATTATAAATGTGCGTGTGTGTTATAAAAAAAGAGGAATTTATTTTGAAATTGGTGAAGAATTCAAGTGTTAAATTTGCACCAACTGCATCGGCTTATGATGAGGGTGAACAAAATGGGGAATTATTGCAGAGTCGGTTTATTACAATGTATCATCAGAGAAATATGTATTTGATAGTGGACATGCTTTAGAAAATGGGTTGACACAAGAAGAAGTGAGTAATACTGAATTATTTTTTGAAAGTTTGTCACCAACAGAAGTAGTAGAAATGAATGAAGAGTTTGGTTTTGATAAAAGTGAATATACAAAATGATAATGAAATACAGCCAGCTTTTATTCCTATAATATTGATACTTATTGCAAAATTTTTAATAGGATCAGTGGGTGCTGCAATTGTTTATCATGTGGTTACGTATGGTATTATCAAGGCGTGTAAAATTTAGATTTTGACTATTATTTATTTACAAATTTTGAAAAATAAGTGGATGGCTTAAATAAGAAAAAATGGGGGTTTTAAATTATGAAACTTTTGGATAATAATTTTTTCATTTTTATTATTGCTTTTACAATTGCTATAGCGTTTATAAAGTTACCTGCAACAAGCGATTTTAAAAGCATGATGTATTCTCCTGTATATTTATTAATATTGATTCCAATTGGATTTGTAACAATAAAATCCTTAAACCGAATCTTTGACCGAGTTGTATTGAAATTTAATAAAGACTAAGAGTATATAATTTTTTGGGCTCAAGATGAAAAGGTAACCTAGAAATGGATTGCCTTTTCATTTTTTTAAATCTCCAATTGGCAAACCGTGTTCGAAGTACAATATCTTTTAATTGATCTTTCAAGTAGTTTCAAAGTAGATCGCTATTGCCGCAGTTATAGGATTTATATATTTTCAATGATTCATCTTTTAAATTTGAATCAAATCATTCGGTACGTACTAAAATTTTTGTATTTGTTGTAACTGCAATTTTATTTGTTCGTGATATACCGTTAATGTTTACATTCTCCTTTTGGGGAACAAAACAAGCATATTCATATCGTTTTCTTTCAACGATACAAACATGCTTTAAAAAAATTAGTCAAAAAGATAACCCACCGTATTTTCCCCTCAAAGTATCTTCATCCCTCTTTGTAAAAAAATATTTAATAATTCAGAATATTACATTTTTATAGTGTAACATAAAACTTTTACTCAAAAAAAGCAACAATGTTTACGAAAACAGCCTAAAATAAAAACTCTACTTTCTGAGATGTAACTTAGAAAGTGAGCAATACAAGAGAAGCATTTAGTCTTGGTGTATCTCAACTAAAAAGGCGTTAACCCATATTTAATACTTTACTATTTTTTACGGTCCATTTTGGATATTTGATTTGATAATCGATCAATTTGCCTTTGCATTCGTTCCAGTTGTTTAGATTGATCCGACTGGCTTCGAGAACTTTGATTATTTGCATTTTCTAACTCTTGTAGTGCGAGCGCTGCAGCAACAGCCGATATTCCATCGCCTAGTGTTGTAATTGCAGCTCCAATTAATGCAAGTCTAGCAGCCTGATTTTCTGGTAATTCGGGGTTCTGGTTAAATTGGTTCATTTTAATCCTCCTTAAGATTTGTAGAATAGATTGTAATTTAATAGTTAGTGGATAGTATTCTGTTCGATTTTGTTCAATAAAATTTATTTAAGAAAAAAGAATCAAATTTAAGAGGAATGTAAACTTAATTTTGATTCATAAAATACAAAAACCAAACAGCATGGTTTTGTTCATCAAGTGATACTTGCATAAATTGCTGTTGTATAAAGGGGTTATTAGCCTCTCTAGCAATATCGTGGTAAAAATCAACAGTTTCTTGTTCATCTTTAAACGCATGTAGTATGCCACTTCGATAATTAGTAGGACAATTTGCATTCATTTTAGGCGTGTACTTTGTCCTTGTTAGCGAAAAATAGATTTGTGAAAAAATCTGAAAATGTCTCATTTCATCGCTTCTAATTTCCAGTATTCTATCTCTGATTTCTTTGTTTGGGGCCTGTTTTGACAATACGTCATAGCACTGAATTGCTGTGAATTCTCCATCAATTGCTTTAGCAATATCAGTTATTAACTTGTTAGGTACTTGTTGTTGTAACGAATTATAATTCATTAACCATTCACCTCGTTTATATTTTATGTTTTGTAGCAAGAAGACGAAACTTGTCCAAGACTGATTTGTGAAAATGAGCTGAATAAATCGAAGTGAAAAATAGATTTCGGGAAAATAAGAGAGTGGGTGGCTTGACTATGAAAAAATCCAAAGCCAGCATATTTTATTAAGACTAAAGGAATTTAGCATTTGTGAGATAGATGGACAGCCCATCGAATTGTTAGATTACGAGATTTTTCACCATGCGGAGGAAAGTTAGGGGGAGAAAGATGAATTATCTTATTTGGTACGACGGAGATGATGTCGCAGCAAAAATGAAGTATAGAGTTATGGACGAAGATACTACTCGATTAGCTACTCTGTTTATTGACGAGGGCTATCATGCTAAAAAAGTTAGTCAAGAAGAATACGATGCTGAGTAGGCTAATAAAGCATATATAACGGAAAAATACAAAAAAGGGCAATCTCTAGCCGCTTTTTGAAAGCGATCACTCCATAAATATACGAAGTGATTTACTTTGTGCTGGGTAAATAAAAAAGACCGCTCAAATGAACGGTCTAAATCCATTGTTTTAGAGTGACGTAAGGTGACCAACAATTAATATTTTGGTCGATTTAAAAATAGTAAGTAATAAATAAAAGTACTTTACATTCTACAAAATACCATAAAATCAATGGTTTTAAAGGTGTGACAGTTCACAGCTCTCTTGAATAAAGTTGATGTGCTTTTAGAATATATTTCGCTTGTAAATTTTTTTCAATTTACGCTTTTTTCATAAAAAAACTCAGATGTCTTCCGGCTTGTTTGTCTTGACGATAAGAGAAGCCTTCAGGGTTCAAATACGTACAAGTCGGATCAATTGTAATTAGATCAGCCGGGATTCCTGCTAGCTCACATTGCTTTTTCACGGTTTGCTGATTGTCAATGTGATACTTGTGAGTTTCTTTATTGTAATAGATAAAATCATCTGCGTAGCCGAGGTCTTTGAATTTTAAGTACACATCTGCATCGACTTCAAACTTCTCTTGGCTAAGAGCCGCACCAATCTGAATATGCAAATCACTGGGATTACAATGTTCAACTTGAATTAAATGCTTAAAAACGTTCAAGGAGATTTCTTTTACTGTACCTTGCCAGCCGGAATGAATCACGCCAATGAGGCCAGTCTCTTCATTATAAAAAGTTACTGGGACACAATCGGCAGTAAAGGAACATAATAACAGATTCGGCTCATAAGTATATAGGGCGTCGGTATCCGTAATGGCGGTATCAGTACGGTCAGCGCCTCGGCCTTTGTCTGCCAGCGTTACCCTGTGGAAATTAGAGCTATGTGTTTGATTGGCACAAACGAAATTCTCCAGCTCACAATGCAAGGAAGTAGCTAATTTCTTGCGATTTCCCATCACATGATTTGGGTTAACGCAGGCATGAAGAGCCATGTTGTTGCTTTCAAGCTCGGTTTCATCTTTAAGGGTTATCCCTGCAATGAATTTCTCATTGTCTAAATAAATGTTTGTTTTCATCTCATCACCTAATTTTAATATACATGAACGGTTTACTGATGTATAGGGCAGTATAAAAGGGACCTTAGTGTAAGACGAAATAGTAGCATTCACGAAAGAGATGCGGAACTGTATCAAAACGGTTTTTATTTTTTATTTAATTCGCTATGTTTTTTACCATAAATAAAGTAAATGATTAAGCCAATAATTATCCAAATGCCACAGGCAATCCACGTATGTGCAGATAACTGGGTTATTAAGAAAATGCATAAGATCGATGAGATAATCGGAATGACTGGGAAGAATGGTACTTTGAAGCCGCCAGTCGGAATATTTTTGTTTTTACGTAAGTAGATGACGCCGATTGATACAACAGCGAAAGCTAGTAATGTACCCATGTTAACGAGCTCAGTTAGTTTGTCTAGCGGTACGAATCCCGCGCAGAAGGCAATAAGGATTGCAAAAATCCAAGTGTTTTTCACTGGTGTTTTACGTTTGGGATGTACTTCACATAATATTTTCGGAAGTAAGCCATCGCGACCAAATGCGTAAACAAGACGAGTACCGCCGTAAAGCATTACAAGGATAACCGTCATCATGCCAACAACAGCGCCAAGTGAGATAATACCGGCAACCCAATCTTGGTGTACCAATTGCATGGCGAAGCTTACAGGGTCACTAACATTTAAGTCTGTAAAAGGAACCATACCTGTTAAGACAAGTGATACAGCAACGTACAATAATGTACAGATGAACAATGAACCGATAATACCGATTGGCATGTTGCGCTGAGGATTTTTTACTTCTTCCGCTGCAGATGATACTGCATCAAAGCCAAGGTATGCAAAGAACACTAATGCGGCGCCTGTTAGAATACCACCTGTACCAAATGGTGTAAACGGCTCCCAGTTTGCTGGTTCGACGTAGAATGCTCCAACAAAGATAAATAGTAAAATTACGGCCACTTTCACAACTACCATGATTGCATTTAATTTTGTAGATTCTTTAATGCCTAATGTTAATAAGAAAGCAATAACGAGGATGATAAATATAGCTGGTAAATTAATATATGTGCCGTTTGCAGGATCAAATGCCCCTGATACAGCCTGTGGAATTGAAATATTAAAACCTGCTAGCAATGAGCTTAAATAAGATGACCAGCCTGTTGCAACTGCTGCAACTGCTAAGCCGTATTCTAGTAACAATGACCAGCCCACTAGCCATGCAACGACTTCACCGAAGACGATGTAGCCATACGTGTATGCACTCCCTGTTACTGGAACGGCTGATGAAAACTCAGAATAACACATCGCAGCGAATGCACACACAATAGCGGCAATGATAAATGAGAACACAATCCCAGGACCAGCATGTTCGGCTGCGACAGTCCCTGGTAGGATGAAAATCCCTGTACCAACAATGGCACCAACACCAAGTAGCATTAAGTCAAATGCGCCAAGTGTCTTGTTCAGTTGAACTTTACTCTGTTGCTGTAGAAGCTGATTTACAGATTTTTTTCGGAAAATAGTATTTTTCATTAGATACACTCGATTCTATTTGAATAATATAAAAATTCTAAACTTTTATACATTGAATGTCAAACGAAATTGTCGATATTACAGTTTTTTTGTCGAATTAAAAGTACTATTAGTATGGAATGGTTCTTTTGTATATTAAGATTTTGTAGAAAATAAGTAAGATATAGTTATTTTTGATATAACTAATAGATTTCATATTAGTCATAATAATGAAAGATGCAATACTGTACTAGAATCGTTTAAAAGAAAGTATGTGAAATGTTATGGTTTTAATACGAAGAAATTTATCGTCATAGAAAATCGCATTCAAAGCAAATGACTTGCCTCGTATGGTAGGTCATTTTTTATTTACACTAATATGAGGGTGAGAGAACTATTAATTAAACTTTATTCAAAAACTATATATTGGGACAAATGCAAGTGAACGAAATACAAACGCGTTTTGCCATAATTGAATTGTATGAGAAAATGAATAATCGGCTAAAGAGATTTTGCAGACTTGATCCGGGTTGTTAGCAAGTAAATATTGAGTAATTACGATGCAATTTGAAAGAGGCAAACGGTGATAAATTGGCAACACTTTGTTATAAGCCAGAGTAAGATTTCACGACTTGTAAAGAGATTGGAAAAGAGAGAGTAAATGCTGCTCGAATAAGGACGAGTAATTGTGTTGAAATTATTTCAAAAAAAATTGGAGTACCGATAAAGTGTTAAATAGTAATGATGTTCAAAGAGAAATCGAGTTACGGGACATTTTTAACTAAGCGGCTTACCTTCAAAAAGAGGTAATGATTTTATTAGTCGATATGTATATGTATATATGTGGTGTGGTAAAGCGACCGAGAAAGGACGAAAGATGAATTTTTCAGTGAACGAAACAAAGGTAAAGAAATTATGCGGCGTTATCGCTTTTAAAAAGGGTAAAGCTTATTACCAAGCGGGAAAAGTAAATGTTCAACCCTTTCTACAAGGTGATTCAATAATCAAAGCAAGTGTGAAAGCGGGAGCTGATTTTGATGTTACAGTGAAAGCAGATCCAGATGGGGAAATCGTGGCTGAGTGTAGCTGTCCGCCAATAGGGTCTGTGCAGACTTACTGCCAACATATTGCAGCGGTCATGCTGGCTATTGAAGAAGTGCAGCAAGTTGAAAATCCATTGGCTACCAAAATGCTTGGCTTATTTGGAAATAGGTCTATGCAAACTAGTCGCAAGCAAGTGCATTTTGACAGTAGGCAGACGCTAAATGTGGAAATTACGTGCCTCCCTATACTTCTTAGTGCCTCGGAGTATGTGTTTGGAATGCAGTTGAAGATGGGTTCCAAAGCATTATATGACATCCCGAATATAACGAAGTTTCTCGATGAAATCGAACGTAGAGAACCGTTCGAATATGCGCCCGGTTTCATTTACGCACCGGAACGCCACAGCTTTCTTAGAGAAACGGATGAAGTCCTTCAATTTTTAATGAAAAGTCAGCGTGTAAAAAGTAAAATTGACCCGCAAGAAGAGAGGTTACTTATTTCTGCTACTGACTGGGAGCAATTGCTTCCTTTATTGACTGCGACACCAGAAGTGAAATTTATGCAAGAGGGTAAAATTTATGACAGGGTCCAGGTGGGGGAAGAACTTCCTTTAAGTTTTGAATTTGATGAATCCAATTTGGATAGTTACCGACTGGATGTTAAAGGACTTAATAAAATAACCATTTTAAGGGTGTATGGCTACGCCTTTTCAGAAGGTAAATTATACAAGCTGCCTCAGGAAGACTGCAATCGATTGGCAGAGTTGAAGGAAATGTTGGACCAATCTGGAGAACATCAGCTCGTCATCTCGGAAAATCAAATCGATCACTTTATGGAGAATGTCATACCGGGCCTGATGAAATTAGGACATGTGAATATTGCCGAATCCGTTTCAAAAAGAATGGGGGAAACCCCACTTCGCGCCAAATTGTTTTTGGACCGGGTAAAGCATCGGATACTTGCAGGTCTGGAGTTCCATTATGATCATCTCGTTATCAATCCATGTGAAGAAACGGAGCAATCTTTTCCGCATTATCCAGGAATCAGGCGTCAGCGCAATAAAGAACAGCAAATCATCAAACTACTATTGGAAAATTCATTTACCCAGACACCAGGCGGTTTTTACTTATACGATGAAGAAGCAGAATATCAATTTTTGTATCACAACATTACGAAGTTGGAAAAATGGGTCCAAATTTATGCCACAACTGCTGTGAAAATGCGTATCCATAAAGGATATACAGGTCCGAGGATAAAAGTTGAGGTGGGTGAACGAACAGAGTGGCTCGCATTCCGCTTCGACCTTAAGGGAATCTCAGAATCGGAAATACAAAAGGTGCTAACGTCGCTTGAGGAAAAAAGAAAGTATTACCGAGTTCCAAATGGCACTTTAGTATCGTTGGAAACACCAGAATTCTTGATGTTACATGAATTCCTAAATGATTTGGGGATATCTACCGGAGACATCAATGGAGAAGAGATTCGAGTGCCGTTAATTCGCGGCATGCAATTAATCGATTCACTCGAACAAGGCGATTTGATGGATCCAGGAGAAAACTTCGCAAAGCTCATGAAAAATTTAAAGGATCCAGAAAAACAGGATGCTGCAGTACCTGACACATTAAATTCAGTGCTTCGTGATTACCAAAAAATCGGATTCAGTTGGTTCAAGTTACTGGCCAAGTATAAATTCGGCGGAATTCTTGCAGACGATATGGGGCTTGGCAAGACGTTACAAAGTATTGCTTTCATCGAGTCCGTGCTGCCAGATGTCAGGGCGCAAAAACGGTCAATATTAATCATAGCCCCTTCGTCGCTCGTCTATAATTGGAAGAATGAGTTGGAAAAATTTACTCCCCATATGAATGTGCAAATAGTTGACGGCAACAAAGTGACAAGAACTGCCCTGTGGAAGTCGTCTTCCGGAGCGGATGTCATCATCACTTCTTATCCGTCACTACGGATGGATATAGCCTTTTATCGTAAGCGAGCATTCCATACACTATTCTTGGACGAGGCCCAAGCGTTTAAAAATCCAACTACCAAGACCGCTAAATCGGTAAAAAAGATTCAGGCAGATTACCGGTTTGCACTTACGGGAACCCCAATAGAGAACTCAATAGATGAACTTTGGTCGATATTCCACGTCGTGTTTCCCGAATTGCTACCGGATAGAAGAACTTTTAGCGAACTACGTCGTGAAGATGTGGCAAAACGTGTACGTCCGTTTATATTACGACGCCTGAAAAGTGAAGTTTTGAAAGAGTTGCCAAATAAAATTGAAACGATCCACTACTCGGAGTTGCAATTGGAACAGAAAACATTATATGCCGCTTATTTGGCCGAATTGAAACATGACGCCTTGAAGCATTTAAGAAATGGAAGTTTTCAACAAAATCGCATTAAAATTTTAGCGGCTTTGACCCGGCTTCGACAAGTATGTTGCCATCCCGCCTTATACATTGATGACTATGCCGGAAGTTCGGCAAAGTTCGAACAGCTAATGGGGATTATAGAAGAATGTCGCATTTCTGGTAGACGTGTACTGGTCTTTTCACAGTTCACTCAAATGCTTAGCATTATAGGCCGACAACTTGTACGTGAAGGAGTACCTTATTTTTATTTGGATGGCCAAACGCCTCCTGCAGACCGTGTTGAATTATGTGACCGTTTTAATAACGGCGAAGGGAATTTATTTCTTATTTCTTTAAAAGCTGGAGGCACCGGCTTAAATCTGACGGGTGCAGATACGGTAGTACTTTATGATTTATGGTGGAATCCAGCTGTAGAGCAACAAGCGGCAGACCGTGCGCACCGGATGGGGCAGAAAAATGAGGTGCACGTCATCCGATTAGTAGCAAAAGGAACGATTGAAGAAAAAATAAATGAGCTCCAACAGAAAAAAAAGCACCTCATTGACGAAGTGATTCATTCGGGCCAAGATTCATTGACCACCATGACAGAGCAAGATATACGGGATATTTTGATGATTGAATAGGTGATGGGATGTATCTTATGTAATTATAGAAAAAAGTATAAGGGGATAGGGGGCTGTCATTGTGCAGCGCCCTTTCCTTTTAAACGTGGGAGAGCTGGTTCTACGTGTACCTCTAATAACGCTACTATAAACTACATCATTATGAGAAAACTAAAAGTATACAGGTGTGTTGATTAGGGGAATATTAGGTTGTTATTTACCGTTAAAATGTTTTTTATGTTCGTAGGTTACTACATTTTTTAGTTGATTGTAGCGGAGGGTGCTCGACTCCTGCGGGAAGCGAGCATTCCGTAGTGGAAATCAACCTACCCACTTTAATAGTAATGGTTTAAATTGGTTAATCAACACACCTGAAAAGAATATCTACTTATTAGAGATTGGCATTTTCCGCGGAAATTAGATTCTATCTATCTTTATGATGTTAGCTATGTGAAAATAAGATAGAAGTTAAATCTATCTCGGAAGGAAGTACAATTTTTGTTTGAAACATTACTATTAAATTTCTTGTTTTTACTGATTCCATTTTTAGCATATCTCATATTTTTTGAAAATGGAAACCTTTATAAAATAAAATCTATTCTTAACATTACCGTAGCAATAACTATGGTCTTATGTATGACGTTACCTTTTCATTTAGATAGTGGATTTATTTTTGATTTAAGATATATTCCTTGTATAATTGTTTCACTTTACTGGGGATATAAAAATACAATACTCCTTTATATCGTACTTAATACCTACCGATTTATCATTGGAGGCGATGGGGTCATACAGTCATTGTTATTTTCAACTATCGTTTTAGTGGCTGTGTCAATGTGCAGTAATAAGTTTAAATCTTTAGATAGTCAGTATCGAATTTCTTTTGCTACAATGATCTCTTTTTTTACGATGTTTTTTTATCTTGCAACGCTAAGCTTTCAAATGCCAATTAATCGAGAGTTCTGGATATTATCTATCAATGCCATTACTACGCATGTAGTCTTGATGATCATTTTACTGATTCTAATCGAGCGTATCATCTCAAATATGAAAGCTCGTGAAGTGATTATACAATCAGATAGATTACAAGTAATAAGTGAGTTATCGGCTAGTGTGGCACATGAAATCCGAAATCCGCTTACCATTACGAGCGGCTTTTTGCAGTTATTAAGCCATTCAGAGTCGATCTCATTGAAAGATAAAGATTATGTTGAATATTCACTACAAGAATTAAAACGGGCTGAAAAAATCGTAGGTGATTTTTTAACTTTCTCCAAGCCATTAAGCGAAAATATGGTGGACTCCAATCTGAAAGAAGAAACGGAATATGCCAAAAATATACTTATTCCATACGCAAATATGTATAATGTTAATCTACATGTGAGCTTTCATAATTCTTTGCATAAAGCTTTCGATAAAAATCAAATGCATCAATGCTTCATTAACTTGTATAAAAATGGGATAGAGGCCATGAAAGATACTGGTGGTACCTTAATGATTGATATTTCAGAGCAAAAAAAGAACATTATCATAAAAATTAAAGACCAAGGAATTGGCATGACAGATGAGGAAATTTCTTTTCTAGGGAAGCCATATTATTCAACGAAAAAGGAAGGAACAGGGCTAGGAATGCTCATGGTTTATAGCACCATACATAAAGTGAAAGGGTTGATTAAAGTAGAAAGTGAGAAAGGAAAAGGCACTGTTTTTACAATCATGATTCCGGTTTAAATTCACTTTCTATACTTTATGGGAATGCTAGTTAGAAGAAATCAAACAAATATAGCGAATCACTTGTTCATGGCTGTTGCTATTTTCACCGGAAGCGACGTTATTAACGTTTCCAATGATTTAAGGCTACATCATGTAAGGGGAGTTAGATGTTGGACTTTTACATAGCCAATTAGCGGATTGTATAATCATGACTGGTCGAGCGGTTGGTGTGAAGACAATTAACATATTGCTGAACGTTCCGCTTGAATACGTTACTTTTGTAGTCGAACATTTATCCTTTCAAACATAATGTAAAAGTCAGTCAGATTGCGCTCTGGTTGGTTATGGATCAGAGCGTTTTTTATCCTATCTTTTTAGAGAAGGGTTTAATTAGGATGGGATTGCTTCGAAGTTACTAGGATTCCATTTTGCAAATACCGTCATTTTTTGTATGATACTTACGAGGAGTGAAAACTATGCAATTTCAAACAACAAGATCATTTATTTTAGCATCTGCATCACCACGTCGTAAGGAGCTTTTCAGTCGTTTAAATATACCATTTGACATCGTTACGTCCGATGTAGAAGAAACGAGTGTACAAGCGTCAGAAGTCGCACAATATGTCACAGAGGTCGCATTATTAAAAGCCCGTGCTGTTGCTAAAAAAACACAAGGTTATGTAGTTATTGGCGCAGATACAATTGTTGCAAAAGACAATCAATTACTACATAAGCCAAAAAGTAGTGACGAAGCGATGTCACATCTTCGCACATTACGTAGTACAGCACATGAAGTATTAACGGCTGTGGCAATTATTGAGGAGGACGGGACAGAGACAAGCTTAGTCGAGAAAACAACTGTCATCTTTAAAAATGTGTCCGATGCGTTATTAGAAGCATATGTAGCAACAGGAGACCCATTTGATAAAGCGGGTGGCTATGGTATTCAAACAGAAGGCGTCTTTTTAGTTGACCGTATCGAAGGAGACTATTTAAACGTCGTAGGGTTACCGTTAGCATCGTTATGTGAGCAACTCATTTCTCGCAAACTTATTTCTCTATAAGTTTTCCGAACATCATGATTCGAGATGTCAACGCAACGGACCGCGCGCGAGAAAGACCAATCCAATATTTCATATCGCGTAATAGATTGTTCATTACAACTAGCTGAACACGAAAAAGTAGAATTAACGGATAACATGACTTGTTTTATATATTATGGACAGGATATAGGCGCTGCTGGATTACCACAATATCTATACTAGCCTCAATTAAGGGGAATGTATGGGTATGTTGGAATGAATGTAGCGCTATATTTTTGTGCGTAATTCCCCCTTGTTTAGAGAACCCCACAGTTATTATTAAAATATTCCAAGAATAATAGCTGCCCTGAGTTGCGAAAGATTGTCCCTGAATAGCAATAAATAGCTCTCGAGTCGCAACATGTCTCGATTTTTCATGTCGCTTTATTGACATAAGACAGTTTGCTGTTTTAAGGAATCAGTTTTTTGGTTCACTCCTATGATCAATCTAAACAACATTAAAAAGAGAAACATGTTTAAAGCATTTTCGACATAAGTTCTAAATAACACTCTCATTTCTTACTCAGTTACTAGTACAGATGAAGGGGGAAAAGGGTTGATTGTCGATGGGGTATTTTCAGGTGGAGGAATAAAAGGATTTGCATTTGTAGGGGCATATCAAGTGCTTGAGGATAGGGACATTCATTTTAATCGAGTAGCTGGAACGAGTGCAGGCGCTATTTTCGCAAGTTTCATCGCTGCTGGATTTACGGCGAATGAAATAGAAAAGATGTTAGATGAACTAGATGTTACTTCACTACTTGATCCGCCTAGAACATTGTTCGCATTACCATTTATGAAATGGCTCAATCTTTATTTTCGAATGGGACTATACCAAGGAAAAGCGCTAGAAAAATGGTTTTATAAAAAACTTGCAATTAAAGATATTTATACGTTTGCTGATTTACCAAGAGGTTCTTTAAAGCTTATCGCCTCTGATTTAACAAATGGCAGAATGATTGTACTACCAGATGACTTGAACAACTACGGGATAGATGCGGAATCATTTTCGATTGCTCGCGCTTTGCGAATGAGCTGCGGTATTCCTTTTTTCTTTGAGCCAGTCAAACTGAAGATTGCAAAAGGAAAATCGATAGTAGTTGATGGAGGCGTACTCAGTAATTTTCCGATATGGATATTTGATGATGATAATAGTGGAAAGAAACGTCCAGTTATTGGATTGAAGCTAAGTCATCCGCGAGAAGACATGGCTCCGCAAAAAATTGATAATGGTCTCAATTTATTTGAAGCACTATTTACAACGATGAAAGATGCACATGATGAGCGATATATTTCACGCAGACATGAAAAGGATATTATTTTTATACCTGTTGAAAATTATAGTGCGACACAATTTGATTTAGATGAAGAAACAAAAGAAATTTTAATCGAAACTGGAAGAAAGAGCACGATTCAATTTTTAAAAATGTGGTGAGCGAACATTCTGGAGTTATATTACAATTTAATACTTGTCTTGTTAAAGGTGGTTGCTATTCTACAGCAACCACCTTTTTCTATTTTCAAGAATCAAAAAGTGAAGTGTGTAGTTCACGAATTTCGATATTGTAGATAGGCTATACAGTAGATGAAGTCATAAAAAATAAAAGTTTTTGGAAGATGAATAAAATTAAAAATTTTTGTCAATGGAAATCAGGTATAGAAATGACAATTAAGGGGAAAATTAAATTATAAAGACTTATTAGTCTATGACATTACTAATGCCGGATGGACATTAAAGGAGGTGCTTAACAATGTTGAATTTTAATATCGATTATAAAAAATCAATATATTAGCTTTTCTTTTAAAATCAAAATAATGGAGGGATGGAAATGTTGAAATGGATAAAAAAATGGAAGAAAAGAATGAATTGGTTGCTGATTATAATAAAAGTAATCAATGGTATTGTAGGGTTTGCAGCTGCTGTGGCAACTTTGTATATAATTTTGAGTTAATAGATAGTAGATTGCCTTATTTAGATATAAAATCCCTCCTGTTGTTAAATTAAGAGTTGTAGTAATATCACTTATTTTAAACAGCTGGAGGGTATTTTTAAAAAATTTGAAGAAATAACTATATATCCTCTTACATATCGATTTCTCCATGTTTATTTAGTATTATTAGAATTATTTTAGCGATATTAAAACAATATTTCAAATATACGCAATTCCTATGTATTTCTCATCTATTCATTTTGTTCCAGAAAACGCTAAGGCTCGGATAGAATACTGCTGTAGGCTTTAATAGTTTCGATTTGTAACTCATCTTAATTATCTAGAATTCTCATAAGGTTTATATCTTTCTTTTTAGCAATTAACTTACAAGCTTTATCAATATAACCATGAGCATCTTGTGAAATAATAACGATTCTAGTTGCTGTGAGACCTACTGTTCCTATGCCTGTAATTGAATTGCTTCAAGAATGGTTGCACCAGTTACTGAGGTTGAATCTAATAATGACTCAATACAAGCCGAGTTAATAAAATCTGCTCTTTGGAAAAATGAACTGGATTTAACAATAAATCATTTTGGTTCCCCTTAGTAACTTTTGTTAAAAGAAGCGATGGTATGGACTCATGAATTCCAGTTTTTAGCCATATATTTAAACAAAATAAATTGGTGTATAGAGGAGAATGAGTCTATTATGCAAACAAAAAAAATGCGCTTACGGAAGATCCAACATCTTGCTTTTGAAATCATGGATGAGATGAATGCAAGTAAAGATCTGAAACAGTTAGATACATTGAGTCCTGTGATTGATAATCTATCACGGGCAATCGGTGATTTAACAGATCCATTAGGTAATTATTCGCTAGACTATATAGAAGAAAAAGTGAGCAATGCCCATCACCTGTTATTTAAGGCCGAAAACGGTGGTTTTTATCAGTGATGAAATTAGGAAAGGGTAACCATTATAATGGTTACCCTAAGATAGTTAATCTTCCTCTGGAGAAAATGTTTTACAATCCGTTTCTTCACTATTGGATGCTTGTTTACCCATATGACTAACGACATAAATAGCTTCTGCAGTACATTTGTCTCCCGATCCCCAATACGTACAATTATTGACTTCGCATAGAATCTCTTGAGCCATAGTATCACACCTCCTCTTTTGTTATCATGAACAAATTTGAGGTAATTAATACTATAATCAGAAAAAGCATATAACAGAAATCAATTTCTCAGCGATTTTGATGCTTATACGAGATGTAAACCACTGTATTTTAAAATGAATTGTTCGGTTTATAAAATCGACCTTGTAATTCCTTTTAGAGTGGGAAGATTATTCGAAATAAATAGGATAAAGGTGAGCGAATTGAAAGTGGAAAATTATATGATAATGAAACATAGGTTACAGGAGAGGATTATATGATTTCAACCTTTCCTGCTTTAAAAATAAGGCAGAGACGGAACTGGATGCAGAAAGAATAATAGGAGAACAATTCACAGTTGAATATTCGTGACGTGTATTACATTCGAGGTAGAAAGAATTACCTATTAAACTAAAAGAGGCTTTTCTTGAAAATCCGACAAATGAATTAAACAACTTTATTAACCGTTATACGGACTTGAATTATGCTGAAATGAATATTTTATAGAACTTTAAATGGAGGTACTACAATCAAAAGTAGTACCTCTTTTATGTTTTCATAACAAAATTAAATGACTTTATTATTTCTATATTGTACAACGATTCGTAGTTACTAGAAATCATTGAAAAGAAAACCTCTAAAGTAGCTTGTTGGTTTGACATATCAGATGCGCAGCTATGCTACTATTTATCCTTTTATATCCAGTAACTAAACAGCTCTCTTCACAAGATATTTTCATCATAAGAGAAGAAAAACGTAGGTAGATCTATCATATCTCTGGAAAGGAATTATGTGATAACACTGAGTGTTGAAATAGAACCTGTATTATTTCAATGATATATTTCCTGATGAGGTTTCCAGTTGCACTTCATAATCTCTGCTCCCTGAAGTCCCTTTTGTTTCTTTTTTGCTTTGTGACTGATTATCCAAAGTAATGCCGACGGATCTTCGCCCACTGTTAGATTTGAGGAGCAGCGTGGCATCTGGTTCGTCCTCATTTAAGAAAACGTCCACATTTCCACTTGATGTAGTAACGTAGACATCACTATGAAAGTTAAGGAAGTCAAGTTTTATATTACCACTGCTGCTATTCACTTGCAGGTTGTGTGTTTGCAGATCCCTACCTACAACACTGCCAGAAGAACCATCGGCTATGATTTCCCCTTTGAACTCAGTGGGAATTCTAACTTCCAATTGGGGCATGCACCCGATTTTAAACAGACGGGTTGTATCATTTTTTAAGCTGATCGTTATTTTTTGTTTCCCCTTATCCATTACAACTCCCGGGCCCTTATCGTATAAAAGTAAGGACGCTTCCAATTCATCTATATCTGCAGATACTAAATTTACCTTTGTACTTCCATAATCTATGTGAATGGTATCGATATCTTTAAGGGAAGCAGTTTGAAAGTCTTCACTTTCTGCCCCTTCTGTACAGGCACCTAATAATATTAAAGTAACAATAACCCACATGAACATAGAGAATCTCTTCATTTTTCACCACTCCTTATCTCGTTGGATACCATTATAGAAGGTGTCGTTGGGTCAATTACAAGTATTATATAGATTCATTAATAAAAAAGATAAAAAGATAAAAAGCTTGAAGCTTACGTAGCGTCATTTTATATACTGTTTAGTGAGTACTTTATAGCGTTCTCGAGAAAATGAAAATAAATAATTGGGAGGTTTTTAGATGAAACGGGGAGATATGATCATTTATGGGTGTGTCATTATCGGTGCAGGTATTGGACTGATGCTTGATAATGCATTTCCTGGTGTACTGATTGGCTTAGGTGCAGGATACTTACTTCAATATTTTTTTCGTAAAGAAGAATAAATGAATAAGAAGTAAGAACAAATGAAAAAACAAGATGATAAGGTAGAATAAATATGAAGTTGTTCATGAGAGGTTTATAACGTACAAGAAACAGGAAGGTAGGTTAAGCAGTTGATACATATTAACAAGGTTGGGGAGCTGACAGGTGTTACCGTTAGAACACTGCGTTATTACGATAAAATTGGCTTAATAAAACCAGCATCCCAAACAGAGGGCGGCCATCGTTTATATACGAATGAAGAAATAAAAAAACTGCAGCAAATTCAATTTTTAAAAAGGATTGGATTTACATTACAGGAGATTAAAAATATGCTCGCTTCCAGTGAGTGGGATTGGTCCAATAGTTTAAAGAATCAATTATCATTTGTACTAAAGGAACAGGAAAACTTGAAGAAAATAGAGTTAGCCTTACGTGAGCTCATACATGGAATTGCGATTGAAGGAGAAGAAAATTGGCTGGCGATTCAGAAAATCATGCAATTATCCACCAAAGATAAAGAAATACAGCAGTATTATCGCGAATCTATATTTAAAGACAGAGAAATAGAACTATGGAAAAAGGTACCTAATATGACAAGTGACAGCTCTGACTCACTTGAATGGATTGCTTTAATAGGTCAGTTGAAGCGTTATATGAAAGACGGTCCAAAAACAAGCAAAGTCCAGAATATCATTAGAAGAATGGATGAAAAACGTTTAGAAGAATTTGAGGGTGAGGATGAGCTTCTGGATAAGTTATGGGAACTGAGGATGTCGCCAAAGCAATCAGAGAAACTGGGATTATATCCGATTGATCAAGATGTGCTTGAGTTTATGGACCAGGCATATGCCGTTTTTTTGGCTGAAAAGAATAATACTCAACCGGAATAGGGAGGAAGTAGGATGAATACAGAACTGCTTCTCCTGATAGGGGGAATGGCTCTATTGGATACACTAAGTCCGGCCACAATAGGGGTAACAGTGTATCTACTTTTATCAGATAAAGAGAGGCTTACCACACGTTTGACGGTTTATCTATTGACGGTAGCAGGATTTTATTTTGCTGTTGGAGTTGCCCTCATGTTAGGAATAGGTTTTTTGTTGGAGATTATTTCTGGTGTATTTCAAAATCGAGTCGTAAGCTGGACAATCTTTATAATTGGAGGAATATTGTTCATCGCAAGTTTTTATGTTCCAACAAAGAAAAGTTCAGAACTACCTGCACCAAAATCCAAAAGCATTCTTTCAATGGTTGCTCTAGGATTTACTACTTCATTAATTGAAGTAGGTACAGCATTTCCTTATTTTGCAGTAATCGGAATAATGACTACTTCAAATTTATCATGGATAGAATGGACTTCTATCTTAGCCGGATACAACTTTATCATGGTGTTGCCTTCCCTCGTACTGTTTCTCTTCTATCCAATGTTTGGTAGGTGGATGCAAAAACCGCTTGAGAAGCTTCACTTGAAGATCGCTAATAATTCAGGGTCGGCTCTTTCGTGGATAATGTGTATTGTTGGAATAATCCTGATTTTTAATAGCTTGGATTACTTGTAGGGTGTGTGACCAGAGTATTAAAGAAAATGATCCGATTTTGTTTATAAAAAAGTATTGTCACATAAAATAATTAGAGCCTGTTTTGATCAATCTTGTTTCAAAACAGGCTCATCTATTTTTAAGGGAACAGTTTTCTTGTTCAACAACTCACCCGATAGTTGAACAAGAGAAGACTTGAAAATTAACTAAAGCTCATTTCCACTCTTCTTCTAAAATCGCGTAATAATACTCATCCCACCATTCATTTCCCTGTGGAATGCATTTTTTAAAATAGCCTTCTCTTCTCATACCAATCTTCTCCATAACTCGATAGGATGGAATATTCTGGGGTTGACACGTAGCTATAATTCTATGTAACTTCATTTTTTCAAAACCAAATTCTAAAATAGCTTGTGCTGCTTCAGAAGCATACCCTCTATTTTGATATTTCGGATTAAACACCCATCCAATCTCATAAGTATGCTCACCAAAATACTTTTCAAAAACAATGTGCCCAATAAGAATATTTTCGTCTAATAGTACTACAGGAAATTTCTCAGCATTATCACCAATGTTTTTATTAACAAACTCTTTTGCATTTTCTTTAGTAAAAATTCCTTCGGGTATATATTTCATAACATTAATATCTGATGTATATTCATGTACATCTTGCCAATCTTTGACTTCAAATTTACGTATTAATAACCTCTGTGTTTTTATGTACATTACCTAACCCCCATCAAAAATACTAATCCCTCTATACCTTGTTTGGATATTTAAACAAAAAATCCTTTTCAGATATCTGTCCTTTTAGTCCAATAAGAAAAAATGAAATCAAGCTATGATTTCGGCTAAACTTTTTTCAAAACGGTTCAACTTTGTTTTAAGCACACATTTGACACTTTTAATTCGCGTACTATCGAATATTCAAGGAAAGCCCCTATTAGTCATTTATCATCCCTAAATTATCTAAAGGCCAAAAAACCATTTTAGCAGTTCCCAATACTTGATTTATCGAAACAAATCCTACACGTGAGTCTCTACTATCTATGCTATGTTGACGATTATCTCCTAGGACAAAAAAGTGATCCTCTGGCACAGTCATTTCACCTGTATATTCTTCTAGTGTAAAGTCCTCGGTAAGTGTGCCGGTATCTTTAAGAGCACTTTTAAAATCTTCTAAGTATGTTTCTTTATATTTCTTGCCGTTAATAAATAATTCATCATTTTCATAGGCAATATGATCACCAGGAACACCAATAATACGCTTAATATAGTTTGTATCCTTTTTCGCTTCGAACACAATCACATCAAATCGGTGATACTCAGTCAATCTTGGTACAATTTTATTGACCACTACTCTGTCACCATCTTCAAAGGTAGGCATCATCGAAGCACCATCAACGACAATGGGTGTTAGTAGGAAGAATCGAACTCCCCATACAAATAAAATTGCGACACCAATTGCTTTCACCCATTCCAAAAACTCATTTTTTTCTTTCGTTTCCCCCAAAATTAACAGCCCCAATCACATTTATATAATTACCCTTCCTCGTTTATTGTACATGAATTGGTAAATAAAAACAGCATGTGATTATCTATTTTAAATCCACAGTTAGACATCTACCTAAAGAGTTAGTGTTAATGGTAATAAAGAAAAAAGAATATGCAAATTCAGTCACGATTATTGGAGATGAAATTAGCGTACTTAAATTATTGCTAGAGAGGGTAAATTATTTGGCGGGGAGTTAGAAGAGGAAGGATGCTCTAAAGTTTATTTTGCAGGAGGGCATTTTATTTTCACATATATGAGAAGGGGTGTAGCCTATCACTAAAACGGCCAGCTAACTGCATTTGTGTTATTCGTTAAGTTGAAGAAGCGAGAAAAAGGCATGTCTTATCCTGAAAAAGCGGTGCTCACCACAGAGAAAGAACATGATCGTAATCAGCTGGGGGTCAGGGTAGATGACAAGGAGTGCATGTACGTTTTTGACCCTGGCTATTTGGATTATGTACGTTTTGACCGCATGACAGATGATGGCTACTTTTTCCTTTCGAGACTGCGTAAAAATGCGGTCATTCGTGAAATTGAAAGTTTCAAACTACCGGAAGATTCCGCTGATTTATCGGTTCAAATGATGTTAATCGGTACTACGCAAAATCGTGCTGAAAATTACTTTCGTTTACTAAGAGTCGTCGATTCTAAAGGAAATGAAATCGATTTGATTTAGCACCCAATGAAACCTCAGACATGTACAATTCACGCTGCGCAATTGAGCTTTTTTTCAAATGGATCAAGCAGCATCTCAACATTAAAAAGTTCTATGGTCATGTGAGAATGCGATTTACAACCAAGTATTCATTGCCCTCATTGTATTTTATTTGAATGTTTTAGCTCAAATTGAAACCAAGAGTAAACGGACAACCCTTCAAATTAGCCGTTATTTAAGGGCTTCTTTATGGAAATCAGCACATATCTGGCTTCGAAAAATAGAAGGCGAAGCCGTTCCGTAAAACGCAAACCGTCTTTGTCGCACACGTGTAATTGTAAAAAAAATTAAATAGATAGAGCCGCCTTTATTTACTTTTTTGGCTCTTAACCGTAATGATTAAAGAATGAATTTTCTGCAAATATATTTACAACACTAGTGATCAATAGGAGAAATAATCAAAACTACAAAGAAAAAAGATGGAAGTAGGTTAAAAAAATGAAGTCCATGCTTCTAACTGCAGCAGCGGATATTCCAAAAGGTGAAGATTGGTTGCATGTGGTCGTTAGATGAACTAACTCTGGCAACAATTCTTGTACAGGAGGAAAGGAAAATGTTCTTAGAGGGATTCAGACATGCATTAGGTATAACAGAAGAGAAAATGAGAAGAATTGCATAATAGAGATGGAAAAGACCATCTCTTTGATTCAACGATTGATAGTGTTCTGATCTGATAATATGAAATCGATAAATGACGATAATTCACCGACAAAGGTTTTTACTTCATTCACATGATAAAAGGTACTAGTCGTTTCAAAGTCAAGGATATCGGTATGTTCAGAGTACAAGTAAATTGGTTTTCCTACCCCTAGAGCAATACCGAATTCTATGTGGCTTCCTTTACCTGCTGGATTCAGAACAATGAGAAAATCGGAATCTAGAACGGCTTGTTTTTCCTTTTCCCCAATTTCCATCAAATCTTTCAATGTATTCGCTCGTTGATTCTTTGTCCAATCATATGTTTGAACAAACCCTTTTTCGTTTAATGAAGACGCGACTAACCTTACTGTGTGTATGTTCCCAAAGCTTGAAGCTACATAATATTTCATATCGATACCCCTAAGAATGCAAAAATTTCTTTTATATTAACATATTAAATCAAATGCTGCATACTGGTTCTTTGTTTTCACTTCCTCCACTTTTTAAAATTATATTATAAGGGGTAATTTAATTGGTATTCAAAAAAATGTAAAACATTTAAGTGTTTTAATCATCAAATGATAATTAACTTGCATAAAAAATAATTAATTTGAGTAATAATAGTTGACTAAACTAGAGTAACCTTATAGGATTTAATTGACTGATGAATCAGTCGAGGGAGTTGACTATCATTCAAACACAAGATAAGCGCAAAAAAGAACGTCAACAACAGCTACTTTCTATCGCTTTAGAAATGTTTGCAACACAAGGGTATGATAATACGAAGATTTCCGACATAGTAGCAAAAGCTAATGTATCTCAGGGAACATTTTATTGGTACTTCAAAAGTAAAGAAATGATTGCTAACCAGATGCTGAACGAAGGTCGTTTAGCAATATTAGATACAATTTCAATGGGCTATCGATCAGAAAAGGCTTCCATACAAGACTCGTACATATCGTCTAGAGACCTTTTTGAACAACTTTTTCATTTTGCAGGCGAAAATCAATATTTTATGGGAATCCTACTTAAAGGAATCCATTCTCAACCGGTTTTACAACAACAAGTGGACAAGATTAAATCTGAGATGCAAGAAGCTTTTGCAAATAATATTCGAAGAGCTTCTGCCTTGAAAATGTTACCACGCCCAGTAGATCCAGTATTACATTCTGTTTTTGTTATGAGCTTATTGGAAGGCGTATTGTCAAGGTGGTTATTTCAATCTGCAGATGAGGAATGGCAACAATTGGAGTTGGAACAGCTTGTTGAGAAAACCGTTCAATTTGAATTTTTTGGCCTGTTTGGTATGTAATTAAAGGAGGAAACATAATGAAAAAAGGTAAAATTTTATTCGCTTTAGCTGCAACAGCTGCCCTAATTTTAGGTGCTTGTGGTAATAGTGATACTAAAAAAGAAAGCGATAAAAACACTTTAAGCGCAATTCAAGAAAAAGGTGAAATGACAGTAGGGATTATGGGGACATACGCTCCTTATAATTACATGAATAAAAATAAAGAATATGATGGTTTTGACGTTGATATTGCTAAAGAACTAGCAAAACGTTTAGATGTAAAAGCTAAATTTGTGGCGCAAGATTTCTCAGGATTAATCCCAGGGTTACAAAAAGGCAAGTTCGATGTATTAGTAAGCCAAGTAACAATTACAGAAGATCGTCAAAAACAATTAGATTTTACAGAGCCTTATATTACAAATGATGTAAAGGTTATTGTCAAAGAAGATAATACTTCTGTCAAATCAGTAGATGACTTTAAAGGTAAGAAAATTGCAGTTGGTTTAGGAACAAATGATGAAGCCTTCCTACGCAATGAATTAATGGAGAAAGTAGGGAAATTCCAAATCAACACATACGATGATGTCATTACATCATTAAAAGATTTAGATGTAGGTCGTGTAGATGCAACGATAAACAATGTATATGCATTAAAACCAATTATTGAAGAAAACGGTTTTAAAGTAAAGGCTGTCGGTGAGCCTGTTAAATCTGATAAAGCAGCAGTTGCAGTGAAAAAAGGAAATAAAGAATTAGTTGAAGCTATGAACAACGCTTTAGCTGACATGAAAAAAGATGGAACATATAAAGAAATCTTCGTAAAATGGTTTGATGAAGAACCACAAGCTGATTAAGGAAAGAAGGAATTTTAGATGGATATAGTCATTGATAATTTACCTTTTTTACTTAAAGGAGCTTATTATACGTTATTAATTACTGTAGTGTCTATGTTCTTCGGACTTATTATCGGTTTAGTAACAGCGATTGCTCGCATTAAGGGTAATCGCTTCTTTCGTACAATAGCGAGAGTATATGTATCGATTATCCGTGGAACACCGCCACTTGTTCAAATTGTCATTGTCTATTACGGACTTGTTGACTATGGTGTCGAATTAGATGCTTTTACAGCTGCATATATTGCTTTAAGTATTAATATTGGTGCCTATGTATCAGAGGCATTCCGTGGTGCCATTCAATCCGTACCAGCCGGTCAAACGGAAGCGGCTCTTGCTACTGGTATGACAGAAGCACAAGCGATGCGCCGTGTTGTCATACCACAAGCGATTCGTTATGCCATTCCACCACTAGGTAATACATTTGTAGGTATGCTTAAAGAAACATCACTTGTATCCGTTATTGCTGTAACCGAGCTTATGCGTTCTGCACAGCTTTTGGTCGCACAGTATTATGTGTATATGCCTTTTTACTTAGCAATTGGCGTGATGTATTGGATTATGAGTACAGTCTTTACATTTATATTAAATAAAGTCGAAAAAAGATTATCGGTCTATTAAGGGGGAAAACCGTGATGTTACAAGCAAAAGACTTGTCAAAAAGCTTCGATCAAAATGAAGTCTTAAAACATATTTCATTGACGATTCCTGCCCATCAAGTTGTTGCTGTCATTGGACCAAGTGGCTCAGGTAAAAGTACTTTTTTGCGCTGTTTAAACGGACTTGAAACAATCACAGGTGGTAGTGTTACTGTTAATAATCATCTATTACAAGCAACAGATTCGAAAAAGATTCGTCAAAGAACAATTCACGCCATACGACAAGATACAGGTATGGTATTCCAACAGTTCAATTTGTATCCGCATAAAACGGTTATTGAAAATGTACTGGAAGCCTTAATTGTCGTGAAAAAACAATCCAAAGAAAATGCAAGAGTATTGGCTTCTCGATTATTAAAGCGTGTTGGTCTAGAAGAGAAGGAAGATGCTTATCCTTCAAAATTATCAGGCGGTCAGCAACAACGTGTAGCTATTGCAAGAGCACTTGCAATGGAACCAAAAATCATGTTATTTGATGAACCTACATCTGCATTAGATCCGGAACTAGTTGGTGAAGTTTTACAGGTAATGAAAGAACTGGCTGAAGAGGGCATGACGATGGTCATTGTCACACATGAAATGAAATTCGCAAGAGATGTAGCAGATCGTATATTATTTATGGCAGATGGACAAATTGTCGAAGATGCAGAACCAAAAGTATTTTTCACACAACCATCTACAGAACGTGCTCAGAAATTTTTAGAAAAAGTAAACGAATTTTAAAAGAAGAAAGGTTGATCATAATGCAAGTGAAAGCAAAATGGCAAGGTGGACGTGCCTTTGAAGCAGTAGGTCCAACAGGATACCCAATGGCAATGGATGCAACTGCTAACTACGGAGGAGAAGGCCAAGCCCCAACACCAACAGAAATGCTACTCAGTGCTTTAGCAGGATGTATCGGAATTGATGTCACTATGATCTTAAAACCACATCTAGATAAAATAGATTCTATCGAAATTACAGTAGACGGTGAACGCCGTGAAGAACTCCCAACGGCCTTCACAGCAGCAACGTTATTGTTTGATGTAAAAGGTGACATAGATGCAAAAAAAGTTTTACGTGCAATTAAGCTTGGAGAAGAGAAGTATTGTGCAGTTTCTGCCTCTTTGAAAGCAGATGTTACTTATCGTTTAATGTTGAACGGTGAGGAAGTTGAGATAACTGAATAAGAATGATTTTTGGAGCTGCTCTAGATAGGGGCAGTTTAATTTGGATAGATACAAGGGAGTAGTCTGCCCGTTTTTCGATTATGATACTTTATCATTTTATATCTCAGCTTCATCTGCCGAGATCAATGTGAAAATTGAAAAGCAAAACCACGAAATGAGCTCGGATTTCAAAAGCCTTTTTATTTCGTGGTTTTTTTTTGAATAAGAATCTTCTCTATGAATAGTGTGTGTGGTAATATACACTGAAATACGATTTGTATATATTTAATGTTTCTAAATCAAATTTAAAAGAAAAATTATTATAATATTAAATTACGAAAGGAGAAATATGATAAATACTATTTCAAAAATTTTAAAAGAACTCCGTAAGAAAAAGAAATTGACTCAAGCTGAGTTAGCACATGGAATTTGCACACAAGCTATGATTAGTAATTTTGAAAAAGGAGAAAGCAGCCCCTCAAGTATAGTTTTATATGAAATTTCTAAGAAATTAGATGTAGATATAAATATATTTTTTAATGAAGATTATAAAAGTACTAAAAATAATACGAATGAAAGTATTAATAATACTAGAAATATTATCAAAAATCTTATTAGAAATAGAGATTATGAGGCGTTAGCATATATCATTGAAATAGAAAAAGAGAAAGAAAATTTTACTGATTTAAAGGATCAACAATTTTTATTATGGAATGAAGCATTATGTGATTTTTATTTACATAAAGATATTAGTATGGCTTTATTGAAGCTCGGAAGTGCATTGAGTCTAAATAAAGATATTTGCACAGAACAAGATATTAATATTATGAATAGTATTGCTCTCATATATTTTGAAATTAAAGAATATGAAAAATCATTAGATTATACTTATAAAGCAGTTAATAATTACAAAAAACATAAAATTACAGATAAACTTTTACAAATTAAATTAATGTATGGCTTATCTAGAAATATGGCAGCATTAGAGAGATTCGATGAAGCAATTTTAGAATGTAAAAAAGCTATTGATATTTGTGTAACTATAGAATCATTATATTTGTTAGGGGAATTATATTTTCAAATAGCAAGAAATTTGATTATTATGGATAAAGCAGATAAATCGACACAATATTTAAATAAAGCTGAGTTAATTTTTCAAATTCAAAATAATAAAGATTACCTTAACATTATAGAACAACTAAAAATTCAATTATATAAAGAATAAAATATTTCAATATTAATATTTTAATAATTCTATTTTACTCTTAATGAAGAAATTTTTTATTAAATTGTTTATGGCGTTGTTAATTTTAATATCTTTCTTTACACGGTCGACAATTTTAAAAGCTACTTCAGACTTCGGTTGAAGTTACTTCAATTCAAACAGAAAATACTGATACAGAGTTTAAAGTCCAAAATCTTAATCTTCCAGATTTACCAACTCAACCTTAATAATCTACTAATAAATACTTATTTAGTAGATACTTACTTAAAAAATGTGCAGATTAAAAAAAGCATCTTCTGATTCATCGTACACTTTTCCACTAGTTCACTTGAAATCTAACTGAACCTATTGAATCGCATAATGTTTCACTAAAAGCGGAAACTTTCTATTTCGAAGTTCTGATCATTTTTTAGTATTTAAGTAAGCAGGTGGGGGGACTGACCACAAAAGTATAGACAAATAAAAAAAGCATCTTTGATTGAATTAGGGTAAAGTTACCTAAAATTTAATTAGGAGGTGCTTTTTCTATGGGAAAAAGAGTGAGTTATCCGTATGAAGTGAAAATGAAAACGATTGAGATGCGATTAGCTGGTAAACCAATGAAATACGTTTTAAATGAAGTAAATATACGGCATAAAACACAAGTGGAAACGTGGATGCTCTGGTATAAAAACGGAGAAATACATCGGTTTGAATGACCTGTAGGCAAACAATATTCCTTTGGTAAAGGTCCTGAATATGCGAATGAACAAACAAAATTAGAAGTGGACAATCGTTATTTAAAGCAACAGAATGAGGTCTTAAAAAAGTACGCAGAATTGGAGAGGATGTGGTTGGACTAGTGGAGGTAATGGAAGAAATGATGGGTGTGAAGGATGTATGTGCACACTTAGAGATTGTCCTATCGTTGGAAACAGGCATCTACTGAAGTAAGGTCTCGTCAGGCAATTGAGCGTCGTATTAGAAAAATTTAATATATTGAAGAATTGGAGGAGTAAAAGAGGTGAATCTTCTGCTTAAAACAGTGTTTTTTCTACTTTAAATATTTATTGAGGAATTAATAAATATAAAACAAATGGGTTTTGTATAGAAAGTATTTTTGTCAGTAGAAAATTAAGAGTATTTTATCTATTAACCTTTTTGTAATCTACTATTAAAATCTAGATATATATCAATTACGGATATTTATTACAAAATTTTATTGATTTTATATTTATTACTTTATAATACATAAAATATATTGTATTATAAAACAGAAATATAAATATATAGATAATTTTACGGAAAACTAAATTAAATTTAAATCAATATATTCAAAAATGGATTTCTAGAAAACGAAAAGTTCAGCATGATTGTGTACAACTCATTATTCTATTGTATCTGATAAAACAGAGATGTTATTAAATGAGCTAGGGATTGAATGGAAGAAGCCTTCTAACGATCAAATTCATAGTATGTTGGATCATTGGGAGAAAGTAAATTTCATATAAGGTGAGGGCGAATATGGCGAATATGCTATCAAGTTTTGGAATTCTAAAAAATAAAACCTTTTCTCTTTTAATTACATCTGAATCTACTTCTTTGTTCGGAACGCTGTTTCTGAATATTGCATTATCTTTATATGTTTTAAAGCTGACAGGATCGCCTGAAAAATTTGCTTCTGTCTTGGCATTAGGGATTTTTCCACACATTGTATTGGGATCTATTTCTGGTATTTTAGCTGATAAGTTTAATAAAAAGGTTTGGGTAATCACATTTGATATCCTCAGAGGGGGTCTGTGCCTAGGTTTATTCTTATATAGCTTAAATGGAACAATAAGTATTCCAATAATTTATTTTACGGTGCTTTTCATAGCAAGTTGCGATATTTTGTTCGCGCCAATGTTTATGTCGATTTTACCAACGATAGTACCTCAAGAAAAATTAGTAGATGCAAATTCAATTAGTCGAACGCTTAATGAGACTATGAAAATACTAGCTCCACTACTAGGAACTTTGGTTTATACAATGGTTGGATTAGGTACCGTATTTTTAGTAAATGGACTGAGTTTTTTTATCTCTGCCATAACAATCTATTTAATGAAATTTCCTGTAAAGGCGCCATCTACTCGAAAGAAACTGACCTTTATTAAGGATATTTCGGAAGGTTTTAGAGTTATATATGCTGATAAACGCTTGATGTCAGTAGTATCCAATGCCTTTTTGACCCATACATTCCTATACCCATTTTTATTTGTTGGTATACCTTATGTCATTGTAAATATTCTAGGTGGTCAAAATACGGATTATGGTATTGTAGAATCAGTTGCTACTGTTGGTTCAATTATGGCTATTTTTGTGGTACCTCTAACAAAACATCTGGGAGTTGCCAATAATATTGGTCTAGGATTATTAGGAATGCTGGTACCGGTCGGATTATTAATTTTCCTTGGCAATCCCAACTTTATTGAGCTATTAGCAGGAAATTCATTTTATACTGTTGGTTATTTTAGTATCATCAATTTTATATTATTTCTTTCCTTTAGCTTCTATGTGGTTTATTTTGCTTCATATTATCAGTCTAAAGTACCCCGTGAATCTTATGGTAGATTTATTGCTAGCGTAATTGTTATGAATGGGATAGGTAAAGTTGCAGGGTTTAAAGTTGTAGGGATGTTGTTCGCTATGGATTCGTTAATTTACCCTGTAATATTTTTAGCAATCGGTGCTTTAATGAAATTAGTTGTTCACATTCCGTTTATGGTAATCACAAGAAATATTGAAAAGCAAAATAACGTAGAAGTAAGTACAGAAGTATAAAAACTGAATATTTTGCACGTTAACACATGACTGAGTTAGCTAACTGAGTCATGTGTTTTTATTGTGTGCTTTTCTAAAATGCTAATGTTCAATGAATAACTGTCTGGGTTCGTTAGTTAGCCAGCTCATCGTATCAGGCATTAATTCATTTTAGAAGTCTACCGTCGCTCGCGAGAAAAGAAAAAAGGTTAGTTGCATCTAAGAGATTGATAGAGTCAGGAAATTTGTCATGAAGGGCACAAGCTGCTAGCTTATAATTCTCTTGAAACTCAAACATTTGTACATGAAATTTGGTGTCATCCAATTTGCTTCCTTCAAAATGGATCGACGTTACTTCTTGGTTTAAACGGACGTAAAAGCTGTCTAATGGGATACTTAAACCTTTTCCAATATTTTTTATGACACTTTCTTTTATCGTCCAGAGGTTGTAAAAATAATCCTTTTTACTAGTTGTTGCCTTCATTTGTTGGCTTTCAAAAGAGTGAAAAAGTGAAATTAGAGCTTCATAGTCTATATTTGTCATTAGTTCAATATCTATACCAACTTGTTTAGTATCAACTATACAGACAACCCAACTACCAGCATGTGAGACATTAAAATGGAAATTTACCTCATTACAGTATGGTTTGCCATATTCATTTCGTAGTATTACAAGGGGGATATTTATTTCCTTTTCCATGTGGTTCTGGTGATAAACATAATAAACTAATAATTCACCAATTATTGTCCTAACACTATCCTTAAAATGCTTATAATTCTTTGCTTTCTCTAAAGTTTGTTCTGATACGACCTGATTATATGTTTCATAGTCAAAATTAAATTCATTTAAGCCGGCAATATTAACAGCGTAAATTTCCATTTCAAGTTTCTCCTTTTCCTCACAAAGCTTATTTTTGGCAGCTTCTACTTTAGGAATTATTTAAAAGCTTCTTTGTATTTTAATGACTAAGAAGTAACATCTAGCTGTTCATTTTTTATCCGTTTCTTTTTCGCATATACAGTATATTATACAGACAACCTAACAATAATATAATGATTTCTTTCTTGAAAAATATCACTGGTGTTGAATAAAAAACGACAGAAAATTATGTCTATTTAAACTTGGGGTTCAGAGCTAAAAAAGGAAACACTTCAATAAAGGTGGGTCTGTCTATTTGTTTTTTTTAACAATTATACGTGTGCGACAACAACATTTTACGTTTTACGGAACGGCTTTGCCTTCGATTTTTCGAAGCCAGATGTAGGCTGGTTTCCATAAAGAAGCCCTTAAATATCGGATGATTTGCAGGATTTTTCGTTTACTCTTGTTTTCAACTTGAGCTAAAACATTCAAGCAAAATAAAATGAGGGCAATGAATACTTGGTTGTAAATCACATTCTCAAAATTTCTTGCCCTTTAGTTGAATGAAGATTCTTGCAATTAAACGATCAATCAAATAAAGAAAGCGCATTAAAAGTGTCGCGTGAATATCCCGGGATAAGCTATAACTAGTCCATTAATATCAACTTCAATTTTGGTTTCATATATACCACTTTTGTATTGAAACTCTCTACTATCAATTGTGTCTTTGATTAATGTATAGCTTTGTTTCACTTCTTTATAGGTCATATCTGGAATAGAAATAAAGACAATTTTAAAATTCTTAGATTTATTTTGATCCCATTCGAATCGGTTAATTGGCAGGGAATTGGTGAAAGGAGTGCATGATATATCAATATCAAGAGCGCCATTTAACTCGTGTATTTCATTCCCTTTTACATCGAACCATCGGCCTTTCCCGTTAGATGAAATATTGAGAGATTTATTGAAATTTCTAATTTCTATATGTAATTGTTTACCCAGTTAGTATCTAATGAAATATCTATTATCTTTTTGCATCTCATCTTCCTTAACCGATGTTAATCTCTGTTGAAACAGAGAGACTATATTAATGGTACTAATTTTTGTATATTTATACCTAATGCAACACAATTCTTCCTTATTATTAAAATTTCTCTACAAATATACCATAAAAAGTGTATAAAGGGTCCTTTTACTATGGTATATTTGTAAAATCAAGGTAGTTAATTAGTCGTGTTACTTACGATTTTTTAATTATCAAAATCATATTATAGAGGTGTTTCATAAAAAAATGACATGCCTACAATGGTGTAAACCATTGATAAATCAAAATTTATACAGGTAGGTGCAAGATGAAATCAATCATTCAGTTTAGTATGAAAAATGGTTTAGCTCTGTTTTTAGTAGTATTTCTTATTATTACGGGAGGAATTTATTCTCTTAAAGAGTTACATCTTGAGAAGTATCCGAACGTAGATATTCCATATTTGACAGTTACTATACCTTATCCAGGTGCTTCACCGGAACAATCGATGAATGATATCGGGGAGCAAATGGAAAGAGAATTCATGAAGCTTGAAGGGGGAAAGAATGTCTATACAGGTGGTGTTGCTAATGCCGCATATTCAACGATAGAATTTGATATGTCGATTGATATGGAGGAAGCTGAGCAGATAGTGAGGACAAGTGTCGATAAGATGCAACTGCCAGAATTAGCAGGAGAACCGAAGTTTGAATTATCTAGTCCGGATGACAATCCAATTGTCTTCTCGATGGGAATTTATGCCGATGAAAATTATGAAGAAGTTCAAATGTTTGTGAAGGAAAATATTATTCCACGCCTTGAAGTTATTGAAGGAGTAAGCGAAGTCGAGGTCGGCGGGGTTGCAGATAAGTTAGTGCTTATTCGACTATTACCTGAACAATTAGAGGCAAGAGGAATTACAATTGCTGATGTTAAAACAGCTATTTCAGCAAATAATCTTTCGATGCCGACCGGAGATATTACTGTATCAAACGAAGTATTACCGGTGCGAGTAAATAAAGAACTGAAATCAGTTGCTGATGTTAAACAAATAAAGCTTTTCACACAAAATTCAAATTCACAAACCGCTAAAAAGGTACCTGGAACGACTACTTTAGGTAAAATTGCTGAAGTTACATATGAAAGTGAATACACAAACAATATTACACGAATAAACGGAGAACAAGGCGTAAGTTTCGGTATTACGGCTGAAGGCGGAGCTAATGTAGTAGCTATTGTTGACCAAGTGAAGGAAGAAATCAAAAATCTGGATCTTCCTGAAGGGTATCAAGTAGAAACATTACGTGATCAATCCATTGAAATTAAGCAATCAGTCTATTCGATGCTACGTGAGGCATTTTTAGGTGCATTAATGGCCGTTGTCGTAACCTTGTTGTTTTTAAGAAATATCCGTTCGACCATTATTGCTGTTATATCCATCCCAGTATCCATATTTGCATCTTTTCTTCTGATGAAAACGATAGGTTATACATTAAATATTATGACACTTGCAGGAATTGCCGTAGCTGCCGGACGGGTTGTGGATGACTCGATTGTAGTCATTGAAAATATATTTAGAAGGGTAAGTGCTTCAAAGGAAAGAAATGATAAGCTCATAGAACAAGCTACAAGGGAAGTAGCATCTGCTATCACTTCTTCCACAATCACAACCGTTGCTGTTTTCTTACCATTGGCTTTTGTACCGGGAATTGTAGGGGGATTTTTTAAACCACTTGCATGGACTATCGTTATCTCATTATTAATTTCATTAATTGTTGCCATAACGATTGTTCCGCTCTTGTCGAGAATTTTCTTATTAAAAATTACACCAAAGGAATCGCAAGAAAATGGACTTCAAATTGGGTATCGCAAAAGTTTGACTTGGGTGTTAAAACATCGATTCGTTACTTTAACTGCAGCATTAGTGATTCTCGTTGGTTCTGTTGCCTTAATCGCACCTAGACTAGGAACAACCTTCCTGCCGCAAGAGAAAGTTAATGATTTCGATGTCGAAGTTACGATGAAAAAAGGAACTGCTCCAGAGAAAACAGTTGAAGCCACAAGTAAAGTGGAAAATATCTTATTGGATCAAAAGGAAATCAGTCTGGTAAATACAAATATTGATGGTGGATCGGAAAGGGCGACGATTTCATTTGTTGTAAAAGATTCTGTTGAAAATGTTAATGAATTTGTTAAAGGTTTACGATCCCAGTTTACAACCATTACTGAGCCGGAGGAAATTACTGTATCGGGTGTAGGTGGAATTATTGGTGGTTCAGAAGGCAGGTATACTCTTGTTGTAAATGGGTCAAATTCTGAAGATATAAAAAAAGCAAGTGAACTAATTACAGCTGGTTTAAAAGAAATGGAAGGAATGACAGATGTTAAAACATCTTTAGAAGGGGAAGAACCTGAAATAGTCATTGATTTGGACGAAGGTAAGCTTGCTGAAAATGGACTAATGCCAGCCATGGTAGCACAAAGTCTTCGTACACTAATTAACGGTGATGTAGTAACAACCATGAGGGTGAAAGGCGAAATAAGAGAAGTAAACCTTGGATTAAAGATGGATGAGATCACATCCATCCAAGAACTGGGCAATCAACAAATTAACAATGTAATCGGTATGCCAGTTTCTCTTAATGAGATAGGAAAACTGAAAAGAGTCAATAATATAACCGCTGTTTCTCATTTGAATGGAAATGAATATATCATGGTTTATGGGACAATCACTGATGAAAAAGTAGGTGATGTGACAGCGAAAGCAGATGAGATTATCAATAATTTGCAGTTGCCAGAAAATGTTGCCTACTACAAGGAAGGTGCATCCGCATCGATGTCAGATGGCTTCAAAAATCTATCCATTGCCATCGCAATCAGTATCTTCTTAGTATATTTAGTCATGGTAATTGCCTTTAGAGAAGGCAAGGCTCCATTTGTTATCTTGTTTGCCATCCCATTTTCCGTTATTGGAGCACTGATTGGACTTTATATTGTGAATGAACCAATTGGTATGCCTACAATGATTGGGTTACTCATGCTGAATGGTATTGTCGTTACGAATGCTATCGTTTTAGTTGATAAGGTGAAGCAAAACGAAAGAAGCGGCATGTCCAAACATGAAGCCTTAATTGAAGCGGGCGTCATACGTATTCGGCCGATCTTGATGACAGCTATTGCAACAATTGGAGCTTTAATCCCAATGGCTATTTCAAATGAATCTGGAATGGTGTCAAAATCACTCTCTGTTGTCGTCATTGGCGGACTATCAACATCTACTTTCTTAACGCTTTTTATTGTACCAATACTATACAGTTTATTTAATCCACCAAAAAAGATATGAACATTTTCAACAGAATTTTAGTACCGATTTTTGGGGTATCATTGGATTTTAAGGAGAACAATAGATGAATAAAAGAACGATTATGCGAACAGTTATTTTAGTAATTATCTTTAGTACCATTGCTTATACCGTCTATAGTAACCTCACAAAAGAAACATATGAGTTGGTAAAAGTAGGAGATGTTGCACCTGATTTTATTCTTGAGGATTTAAATGGAGAGAAGCATAAATTATCAGATTATAAAGGTAAGGGAGTTGTACTAAATTTTTGGGCGACTTATTGTGATTATTGCAAAGAGGAAATGCCTGATTTAGAAGAAAACTATAGTAAGTATAAATCAAAAGGAGTGGAAATCCTTGCAATAAATAATGCACAAAAACCTTTTGAAGTTAAAAATTTCACTAAAAACATTAGTTTTCCGATACTAATAGATCAATCAACAGTTGTTTTTAAAAGTTATAATGTAGAGTTCTTACCTACGTCGGTATTCATCGACTCCGAGGGTACAGTTAAAAAAATATCAGCAGGTGAAATGGGCAATAAAGCAATTCAGAAAAATATAGAATTGATTTTACCTAATAAATAATCATTAGGATGTATTTTATAAATCAAGATTATTTTAGATAAAATTGCATTTAAAATAAAGGGAAGTTAATTAAAAGGAGGTATAAGACAGTGGTTAAATTACGCAATAACTCTTCAAAGTAAAATATTGAGGAGGAAAAGAAATGACAATAACATTTAAAAACAGTAAAGCGATTGATAAAGAGCAATTAGAAAGTTTATATAACGATGTGCAATGGACTGCTTATACGAAAGATTTAGATATCCTTCAACAAGCGTTAATACAATCTTTAGAAGTTATATCTGCTTGGGATGGAGAACGATTAGTCGGATTAATTCGTATCATTGGTGATGGTTTAACAATTATTTACATTCAAGATATACTTGTATTGAATGTATATCAAAATCAAGGTATTGCTTCTCAATTAATGCAACGTACTTTGGAGAAGTATGATAGTGTTCGACAAAAAGTTCTCTTGACGGAAGAAGCGTCTAATGTAAGGCACTTTTATGAAAAAAACGGTTTCCAATCTTGTGATAAAGGCTCTCTAGTAGCTTTTGCTAAGATAAATTAAGGGGTCTTTAGTTGAGTAAGTAAGATGAAAAACTATTATAAAAAAACCTGCTGCGGATCTCCGTAGCAGGTTTTTGCTTTTGGATTTCTTAGTTATACATCAGAAAATGTCATTGCGTTTGATACTTCTGAGAACTTGAAATGACAATAGCCATCCTGTCATCTAAAAGAAATGTGGATTACACTGTCATATCGTTTAGCTGAACAGGGATATCCGATAATATTTTAACAGGTAATTTACCAACATTCGTGTGAAGAGCCTGATTGACTACGTTTTCTAATTCTATAAATATGCATTTTAATCAACGGTAACGGAAAGTTCTTTAACTAGTAGTGATGGTGAACCGTAACCATCTGGAAGGAAGTGAAGATCTGAACAGGTTTCCTCAATATCCTTCATATAGTCAAAGAAGTTCCCAGCGATTGTCATTTGTTTAATTGGCGAGGCAATCTTACCATCTTTAATATGGAAACCCGTTGCCTCAACGGAGAAGTCTCCAGAAATTGCATTCGTACCTGAATGAAGGCCGGACAAGTCCGTAATTAGGATACCTTCAGTTACAGAAGCAATTAAGTCTACTTTAGTTCTTTCACCCGGTGCAATGTACATGTTTTGGGCTGCGATACTGAGCGTGCTCTTGTAAGATGCTTTATGTGCATGTCCTGTTGTTTCGCAACCTTCTAATTTTGCTGTTTTCCTGTTATGGAGAAGTGTTTCGAGAGTACCATTTGATATAATAGATTGTTTTTTTGTCGCAACACCTTCTCCGTCAAAATTTGAGCCTGACATAGCATCCGGATGGAACGGATCATTGAGCAGTGTGAAGAAATTCGACGCCACTTGCATTCCAACTTTTCCTTTTAGAAGCGACTGATCTTTTTGCGCTTTTTCAGCGGAGAAGATCGGTGCAAATATAGCAAGTAAGGACGCTGCTGCATCATGTCGCATAATAATAGGGTATTTTCTAGATGGAATGGATTTTTCCCCGAGATGGGACAGTGCTTCTTCAGCCGCTTCTTTTGCAATTTCATCGGCATCGAGAGAGCTAAAATCGCGCGTCATATTAATGTAGCTACCTGTTTTCATTTCTTCGCCGTCTTTAACGACTGTTGAAATGAAGATGATAATGCCATTCTTTTTTTCTGTTAATGAAAGACCTTTACTGTTCGCCATTGATCGCTCTCCTGAAAAATCTTGCAGTAAGCAATAGTCAAGGGTGACAATACGTGGATCGTATGCACGTATTTTCTCTTCAATAGATCGAATCAGCTCAATCTTATTAGGGATATGAACATTTGAAAGTTCTTCGCTGTAAAACTTATGATCATCATATTCGTTACTTCCTTCGTAAATATCAGTGCCATCATCCTCATCAAGCACATCTGCATTTGCTTTGGCACTGTCAATTAAAAATGGAATCGAATCGTCGTCTAGTTTTTCTGTATAAGAATAGCCCATTTTTCCGTTATAAAGCCCTCGTAGACTAAGGCCTCCATCTTCAGATGTTTCGTAGCTATCAATTTCACCATCATAAATCATACATTGAAATGATTCAGCATGTTCATAATATACTTCAGCTTCTTTGAAACCAGCATTCATTGCTTTTTGAAGCAATTTTTCTTGGAATTCAGTGATTTCCATTGTTTATTCCCCCTTTGTCCCACCGACCGTAATTTCACTAACGCGAATCATCGGCTGGCCTACATTTACTGGAAGACTGCCACTCAATGATCCACACATTCCCGCACCGTGTGCAAGGTTATTGCCGACACGATCGACAAGCTGTAATGTCTTTGCGCCATTGCCAATAAGTGTTGCACCGCGTACTGGGCGGTCAATTTTGCCATCTTTTACGATGTATGCTTCAGCAACTGCGAAGTTATAATCACCAGTAGCCGGATTGACTTGGCCACCACCCATATATTTTGTGTAAATACCATATTCTGTTGAAGCGATAATATCTTCTGGTGTTGAGGTACCCGGTGCGATATACGTATTAGTCATACGTGATGTTGGATTGAAGCGGTATGACTGACGACGTGAAGAGCCTGTTGGTTCAGCATTCATACGACGTGCATTAAATTTATCAATTAGATAACCTTTCAAAATGCCATTTTCAATTAAAACATTTTTCCGTGTTTTCTCACCCTCATCATCAATATTAAGGGAACCCCATTCGTTCGGTAATGTACCGTCATCAATGTAAGTAACGATATCCGGTGCAACTTTTTCCCCAATTCGGTTTGCGAAAACTGAATTGTTTTTTGCAACAGCTGTTGCTTCAAGCCCGTGTCCACAAGCTTCATGGAAAATAACACCACCAAATTCATTGTCAATGATGACTGGGAATTTCCCGCTTGGGCATTCATCTGCTTGAAGCATTGTAACCGCAATGCGAGCGGCTTCACCTGCATAGTGACCCAGATCTAAGTTTTCCATAAATTCAAATCCGGCATGAGCGCCTGGCCCGTAGAAACCAGTTTGCAGTTCATTGCCCTCAGAAGCAGTCGCTTGAATGGAGAGTCTGCTATAGACACGTGTATCTTCAACAAATTTACCTTCTGAGTTAGCAATAAGTATATTTTGCTCTTCGTCCAAATAGCGTAAACCAACCTGTTTAATACGTTCATCATAATTTCTCGCAATCTCATTTGCCTGTCTCATGATAGCAGCTTTTCTTGCATGCTCCACAGTCTGTGGCATTTGTGAGATTTTGTGAATCGGGTTAAATGTCTCTTTTTGGAGTGGGTGAACGGTACCCGTGACTCCTCCTTTGATAGCAAGTGCTGCTCGTTTTGCGGCTAATAGCAAGCCTTCTTCTGAAATATCATTCGTGTATGTGTAAATGCTTTGAAGACCCGAGAAAATACGTATACCTATTCCAAAATCACGACCGGATATACTTTTCTCTATTTTTCCACTTTGTAATTCCATTGAATTCACATACTTATCTTCAATGAATAATTCAGAAAAATCACCACCTGTAGAAAGAGCGGCTTCAAGTACGTGTTCAATGATAGATTGTTTGATCATAGTTCTTTCCCCCTTTTCTAAATTATAACGCAAGGATAAGGGAATTTTTATATTAAATTGAAAATTTTGTTTTTAATTTGGTAATTGTGAAAACTGTGGTCAAAAATTAATGGTGACAGGCCCAAGCTATATCAAATCTCCATGGTAATTTAGGTGTAATCGAAGGTACATAAGCAGTAGGGGAGAAGATTATGAGTATGAATGGTACACCAACCCCCACCTCCCCCACACAACAAAGAAATTACACTATCTGCTCCAATATTTCTTTAAAGCGTTGAACCTGCTCTGTTTCTATCTCGTAGATTTCTTAATGTAGCAGTTGACGGTGGACGTTGTGAATCTTTTTTTGGCGCTATTTGTAGAAGACTTCATGTAATGTTTCAACTTGCTTTGGTGAGTTAGTACATTTTGAATCCATTGCTCCTACTTCGTTTGATTTATTTACTGTAAAAGATCGTAATTCATTAACATCGTATAATGGGGGATGAACTCGAACCGAGGATTCGCTTCGAGTAAGTTGTAGATGGATTATGAAGCTCCGTTATCTATTGATGAAATAACCGGAATATTAAGTTAATAATTTATCCACTGCTAATGATAGAGAGACAATCATTTTAGAATTGATAATGTAGATAAAAGCATCAATTTACAGTCTACAGCCTTATTAATGGTATGATTGTATTAGAATAATGTAAGAGGTGTATTCGCGTGAATTTTTATATTGTTATGCAAGGACAAACGTATGAAGAAGAGAAAGAACATAATATTATTTGGTCACAACAAGTAGACAAGAGTGGTCAAACCCCGCATTTCTGGGGACGAATGAAAGAAGTGGAAACAGGGGACTGTATTTTTCACTATGTAAAAGGAGATATTGTAGCAGTAAGTATTACTAAAACAGATTTTAGTGAATCGGTAAATCCATATAAAAGTGAAAATAGTGTTGATGGTTATTCAGTTGAGACAGTTTATGAAGAATTAGAGAAGCCGCTTAATATTAAATTGCATTTTGAAGAGATTCAGCCGCTCCTTCCTTTAAAGTATTCTGCATTCCAGGAAAATGGCGATGGAAATCAGGGCTATCTATTTCCTTGTAATGATCTATTAGCGATTAAATTTCTGGAACTTATTGGCGATTTAAATATTTATGAGGAAGATCAGGAACAGCTAGAATTTGCGATCGGGCCAATTGTAAGTAAAGAGCGTAACAGTATAATTCCGATAATTGCAGAAACAGAAGCAGAAGCGAAAGTAAAAATCCGTAAAGGTAATCAAAAGTATAAAGAAGCTTTGGCTCCATTATGGATACATCAATGTGCATTGTGTGGAATTGATTTACCAGCCATGCTACGTGCGAGCCATTCAAAACCTTGGAAAGATAGCACGAATGAAGAGCGGTTAGATCCATACAACGGTTTGTTACTATGCTGTAATCATGATGCTTTATATGATAAAGGCTATATAGCATTTGATGGTACTGGCAAAATTCATATATCAGACAGACTAAATGAAAGCGATTATGAAAAGTATGGTATTAATTCCAAAATGCGTGTAAATAGAAGTGAACTAAATAAGAAGTATTTTAAGTGGCATAAGAAGAATGTATTTAAGTAGATATATTCCTCTTTTTAAAGCTTTATTTGAGAATAAAAGGTAGTTTAAATGTAATAATTCTTGATTTATTTACTTTATAAATAGGTGAAAAAAAACTCGAAGCAAGAATTTGCTTCGAGTTTTTTATTATTCTTCTACTAAATAATGATACATATTGTAGTCTACTGGATGCTCTAAAATCATGTTCATTGTAACAACATTGTAAGCTTTGCCTTTATCAACTAATTGATCGTTTATGGCACTAGATTCATCAACTTTTACGTTTCCTAAGTAATAAAAGTCTTTGCCTTCGCCATTATGCTTTTTAACGAATAAATGTACTGTGGTATTTTCTGAATAAGATTTAACAATTGGTGCAATATCTTTTGCAGTAATTTTCCGATTTTTAGTTGAACACCATTTGAACACTTCATTTGATAGAAATTCATCCATATAATGTACTGTTGCATCATCTTCTACTTTATGATAATTCACAAATATTGGGCATGTATTTGATTTTACATGTCCACCATTCAGGGTCCCTTCTTCATTGATCTCCCAATTTAGAAGGCGACAAACATCTTTTCTTGAATATTTTTTATATATAGTGAATGGCTGAGTCGAATTAAATTGTTTATTTTTTTCTATGGCGCATCCAATGATATCTTCAATGAATCTCTTATAATTTTCATTTTTTAAACTTTGAACTATATCGTCATTAAACTTATAGTAATCGTTATCCAATATTATTATTGGTTTATTTCCATATTTTTCACGGGCAACTGTGACAAAGAAGTTTAAAGATAAGATGTTTTCAACTGAATGAATTGTCTCTTCATCAACATATGTACCGAAATCTTTTAATAGCTTAATAAACTCAGATTTAGTAATCGAATCGTTTTGTAGCAAGGTGTCAATTAACAAAACTTCATGAATTCTTTTTCCATTTAAAAGTTCAATTGAAAACATGGATAAAGTTTTTAATTCATAGTCCGTTAATGAAGGGAGTTCTTCTTTCATTTTTATTAGAAATGAATAATAGTTATCAGAGTAATTAACTATTACTTCTGGATCAAGAGATTCTTGATGTATGAAATCTAGCATTAAAGGGATTTTTCCTAAGCGATTTTTTAGCTCACTATATGTCTCTTTTAATATTTTAATAGTAGATAGATTTGTATTATTTATCGCTTCAAAAATACGTTTCTTCGCAATTTCTTCAAAGTTTATCGTTGAAACACCTTGAATATAATCTGTATTAACAGTTCTTCGGCGTACGTTATCTTTATTCATTGACCGATCACCTGAAAGAGCAATAGGGATTAGATAGTTATTTTTATAGTTACCTATAAAGTCGATAATCGTAACATAATCCTTTGAATCATGTTTACGCAACCCTCGTCCTAATTGTTGGATAAAGATTATGCTCGATTGTGTTTGACGTAGCATCACGATTTGATTTAGGAAGGGAATATCAATACCTTCATTAAAAATATCGACAGTTAGAATATATTCAATCCCACCGGAGTTCAGTTTTTTTATGGCTTCTTCACGTTCATTTTGTGAATGATCACCGGTTAAAGCACATGTTTTCAATCCTTGATCATTTAATGTATCTGATAATTGGCGAGCTTCTTCCTTAGAACTGCAAAACATTAGGCCACGAACTTTATCTCCGGAAAAACCATAGTAGTTAATCTTTTCAATAATATGCTGTACGCGCTCATGTGATACAAGCTTTTGTAGCTCAGTAACTTCATCAACACTGACACCGTCTTTTTCAAACTCTGTAACACCAAAGTAATGGAAGGGGCAAAGCATATCTTCTTCAAGTGCTGCCTGTAGGCGAATTTCATACGCAATATTGTAATCAAAAAGTTCATATATATTAAAGTTATCAGTTCTCTCAGGTGTAGCTGTCATACCTAGTAAAAATTCAGGTTCAAAATAATTAAAGATCGTTTGATAAGATTTCGCTCCAGCACGATGCACTTCATCAATTAATACATAATCAAACTCGTTGCGTTCAAATTGTTGTAGATAGCGTTCAGATGAGATGGTTTGAATCGTTGCAAATAGATAACGAGCTTTCACTTCTTTGAAGTTACCCGATAGAATACCATAATCCTCTTCGTTACCACCTAAAATTTTACGATAATCTGACATCGCTTTTTTTAAGATTTGCTCGCGATGTACAATGAAAAGCATTTTTTTAGGCTGGAAATTTCGAACATCGAAAGCGGATAAAAATGTTTTACCAGTTCCTGTTGCAGAAATGATAAGTCCTTTTTTTGCACCGGTTGAACGTAATGCTTTAATTTGCTGAAGTGCATCATTTTGCATTTTGTTAGGTTTAATAGAAAGACTCTCTGCTAATGTGTTTGTAAGATATTCTGTTCTCATTTCAATAATATTTGAAGAATCACTTTTAATGAAAGGTGCCGCTATATAATTTTGTTCATAAGCTGCAATCCAATCGTTTGTTAATGGAGTTCCTTCATGCCAGGCATCATCAAACTGATTTTTAAAATGGTGAATAACTTCTCCTTCTTCTAGTGAGGTTACAAACACATTCCATTCGAAATTTATCTTTAAAGCGCTATCTGTTAAGTTTGAGCTGCCAACTATTAGTGAATAATAATCTTCATGCTCGAAAATATATCCCTTTGAGTGGAATCCTTTAACGCTAGTTAAACGGACTTCAACATTTGTAAGTTTTAAAAGCTCTTTAAACATTTTAGGTTGGTTAAAGCTTAGGAATGTTGATGTTAAAATTCGGCCCTTAATCCCTTTTTTATCTAAATCATAGAGCATCGTTTTTAAAGTAGCCAATCCACCTTCAGTGATAAAAGCAACTGAAAAAGTAAAAGCCTTACATGTTTTTAGCTCTTGTAATAAAGTAGATAGAACATTTTCATGTGCTTTATTTGTAAGTAGTTTTGGTTTGAATTGTGCTGATACAGGCTTGCTTTGATCGATAAAGCCCTTATGTAATGAACTTTCAATTTTACGTATTAAATGCTCCATTTAATTCACGCCCATATTATATTATTTTTGAATAGCTAGTTTACTTACCGCAGGAATATCTGCAGGAGCGAAATCTAGTTGTGAAAGATTTTGACGTTGCACCCATTGTGCTTCAGCGTGCTCACTAATGGTAGGTACACCTTGTACGATTTTGGCCATGTATGTTTCTAAACGGACAATGACCTTTTCATATTCGTATGTTGTATCTTCAACTTTTTGGCCAACTTCAATTTTACAGCTAAGCTCCTCATTAATTTCGCGTTTTAAAGCCTGTTGTGGTGTCTCACCAGCTTCAATTTTTCCACCAGGAAATTCCCAGTAATTTGCAAGTGACATATCAGGACTTCTTAACGCACAAAAAATTTCTTTTTTTTCATTTTCAATTATTGCACCAACAACGTGAACAGATTTTTTCATATTATATAACTCCTTTAATGAGAACTTAATTTTAATTTTACAGTACTTTGAGGGGTAACGTCATTAGTTGTTTAAATTAAGATCAATTAAAATGTGAGTTTTAAGGTGGGGGAGTGAAATTTATCTATGTGGTTAGAAAGCTGGAGTTTTTACTCTGCGCTTAGGATTTAACGACTCGAGTCACTACCTGAACTATAAAATGGAATCAACCTTAAGGGAGAACGGCGCCACTTCTTTCATACCCTAAAACGAAGTCAAAAATATAAATAGACTATTTAAGCAATATTTACTAACTTCTTTAATCTATTTATCACATAATCATCATTTCACATACAAATATGAATCGAAATAGTGTAATGTAAGAATGCATACAATTTAATAGAATTAAGGAGAATGAAAGCATGACAGGAAATACTCACATCATAGGTGGCATTGCAGCAGGTCTTGCTTTTGCACAAGTTTCAAATTACGATCCAATAGTACTGGTTGGCTCTAGTATTGCAGGGGCATTGCTTCCGGATATTTGCCACGGTGGCAGTAAAATTGGACGGACGTTTCGTATCACATCCAAAATCGTCAATAAGGTATTTGGTCATCGATCGTTCACCCATAGTTTGCTGTTTTTATTCCTTATGGCCATTGTCATGAATACATATATTTCGAATGAATCCATAACAGCAGGTGTATTAATAGGAATGGTCAGCCATTATGTGCTGGATATGGCTACAAAAAATGGCATTAAGTTATTGTTTCCACTTAAAATCACAGTGCGCTTGCCACTTACAACACGCACAGGTAGTAAGGTGGAAAATGTAGTCGCTACTGTATTAACAATTTGTAGCGTGTATCTTGCCTACCAAACCATCATGCATCTACTTTGAAACAAGCTTTTCCTCTTACGTCTTTATAGACATAAGGGGATTTTTTAGTCTACATAGAATATGTATTTTTATGATTACTAACTAAGAACCTGTTTGTTTCATATTCAATTAAAATGTATGAGGAAAAATGAATGATTCATACTATAGATGAATCGTTTTTAAAGGAGAACAGTTAAACTTGAAAAGCATCGTTGATTATCATTTAATAGCGTGGATCATTATTCTTCTTTTTGTTGTTATTTTATTTTTTGCCTATAACCACATGAAAGAAGACAAATATCTTTACTTAGGGGATGATGCTCCAATCCCAACGGAACTGCATCCGATTGTGGAGGGAAATAAAAATATTCTATTAGAAAAAGCAGCAGAAAAAAATATAGATGTCATGATTACAGCAGGTATTAGATCATTTGAAAAACAGGATGAGTTGTACGAACAAGGTAGATCTACTGAAGGAAATATCGTCACTTATTCAAAAGGTGGAGAATCTTATCATAATTATGGATTAGCCTTTGATTATGCCATAAAAAATGCTAATGGCGCTATAGAATGGGATGTCCAATTTGATGGTAATAATAATGGAGAATCCGATTGGTTTGAAGTAGCTGAACTAGCTAAGGAACTTGGTTTTGAATGGGGTGGAGATTGGAGAAATTTCAAAGATTACCCACACTTACAAATGACATTTGGATTGAGTATTCCCATGCTTCAAAAAGGGCATCGTGTACCTTATGAAGAGAGGCAAGAAAGTTGAGATTATCCAATCTTAACGTATAAATTTTTTCTTAAGAGAATCCTCCAATGGATTCTCTTTTATTGTGCTCCTTGTATAATGTAAATAATGCACCAATCCCAACGGAACTGTGGCTTTGAAATAAAGTTTAACCTTTTTTAATAAAGTTGCACCGTTTTGAAAAAAATTATTCCGGTTATAAAAAGATGAACTATTTATATATGAACTTTAGATTAAGAATGATAATTTATAAAGGGTTGATCAAAAATCCTATGTTGATATGCAGGATTGTTTCCTGTTTAGCAATCGGTCCAGATTGTAGGGGAAATTGCTATCGATTAAATAAAATTATTTGGAAATATTTTACTTTATAATTAAAAGTGGTGAGCCTTACCATAAATAACGGCCAAATTTAGTTTGATGTAATTTGGGGATGTTGAAAAATCATGTGGATTTGAGTCGATTTTGGGCCTATAGAGGAGTATAATTAATATTGAAAAGGTATGTTCCTAGGTTTCGTCTTGGCTTGCTGTGATGTCTAAGCAAGAACGGCCTATATCCTTTTTGCAAATCTTAAGGTAGAAGGATGGTAAGAATGAGTAACAGACAAAATAAAACAGATGTTATCTTAATTGGTGCCGGAATCATGAGTGCGACTTTGGGGACAATGCTCAAAGAATTGGCACCAGACTGGAACATTACAGTGTTTGAGAAACTTGCAGACGCAGGAGAGGAAAGCTCAAACGAATGGAATAATGCGGGAACAGGGCATGCGGCACTGTGCGAGCTTAACTACACTTCCGAAAAAACGGATGGATCCATAGATATTAGCAAAGCTATAAAAGTAAATGAACAGTTTCAGCTTTCAATGCAGTTTTGGTCTTATCTTGTAAACAACAATCTGATACGTAATCCTCAGGACTTTATCATGCCATTGCCTCATATGAGTTTAGTACAAGGCGAAAAAAATGTAGAGTATTTGAAAAAACGTTTTGAAACGATGTCAAACAATCCGCTGTTCAAAGGAATGGAATTTTCCGATAATCCAGAAAAGCTAATGGAATGGATTCCGCTTATTATGCAAGACCGTCCTACGAATGAAGCTATCGCGGCAACAAAAATGGACACTGGCACAGACGTCAACTTTGGTGCTTTAACGCGTATGTTATTTGACCAGTTAAAAACACAAAACGTCGATATCAACTACAATCATAGTGTCGAAGGCATTAAACGTACTAAAGACGGCTTATGGGAAGTAAAAGTGCACGATACCGATGGCATTAAAATGGAATACCATACTGCAAAATTCGTCTTCCTTGGAGCTGGTGGAGGAAGCCTTGAGTTACTACAAAAAACAGGTATACCTGAAGGGAAACACATTGGTGGATTCCCGATTAGCGGATTATTCATGGTATGTAAAAATCAAGAGATCGTAGAGCAACATCATGCAAAAGTATACGGCAAAGCTGCGGTTGGTGCTCCTCCAATGTCTGTTCCTCATCTTGACACAAGATTTATCGATAATAAAAAATCGCTACTATTTGGACCGTTTGCAGGCTTCTCACCTAAGTTCTTAAAAACAGGTTCTAATATGGATTTAATCGCTTCTGTAAAACCGCATAATATCACAACGTTATTGGCGGCAGGTGTTAAAGAGATGGGATTGACAAAATATTTGATCCAACAACTTATGTTATCGAAAGAACAGCGTATGGAAGAGTTACGTGAGTTTATCCCGAACGCTAAGAGCGATGATTGGGATATTGTAGTTGCTGGCCAACGTGTACAAGTTATTAAAGATACTGAAGCGGGTGGTAAAGGAACGCTTCAATTTGGTACGGAAGTTGTAAATGCTGCTGATGGCTCAATCGCTGCATTGCTAGGTGCTTCTCCAGGTGCTTCTACAGCCGTTCATGTTATGCTTGAAGTAATCGGAAAATGCTTCCCGGAACATGCAAAAGAGTGGGAACCAAAATTAAAAGAAATGATTCCTTCTTATGGCATGTCACTAGTGGAAAACCCAGAGCTTCTACAAGAAGTTCATACTGCAACAGCGGAAGCGCTAGGTCTAAACAAAGACTAGTCATATAGTTAATTCTCTGGATGTAGAAACAAAGGTATTCATAGAAGATAAACCATTTTCAATTGTTTTTGCTCGAATTTCTTGTTGCGGTATTAGAATGTTTTTTTAAAATTGAATTTTTGTATATGACATTCAGATACGACCTTCTAAAAATTATAATATTTTGCTTTGTTAGAGATTTATTGTTACATATTTAAACCTCCCTTAGCTATATAAGTAAGGGAGGTTTCTAAAAATTATATAAAAAACTAATGCCGATAATCTAGATAAATAGAAAATCGGCTTTTAGTAATTATTTAAGGGTTTTTAATGTATTCCATTAGAAATGCTAATAGGATTTTTAGAAAAATAACAAAAAATCAAGGGGATTCCTGGGCAAAATTTAGAAAGAGCATACGTAGAGATGGATCTGATATTTTGGTGTACAAATGGGAAATGTATTTTAAGTTATAATGAAAATAAAATCAAGAACATTATGTATTTCTTAAATCTGGTGTATTGATTAGGGAAATATTAGGTTGTTATTTACCGTTGAAATGTTTTTTTATGTTCAATATTTACGTATGTTACTACATTTTTAGTTGATTGTAGCGGAGGTTTCTTACCCACAGAAAGCGAGCATCCCGTAGCGGAAATCAACCTACCACTTTAATAGTAACGGTTAAAATTGGTTAATGAACACGCCTGTTCTTAAATAAAAGAATTGTTGTTTTTAAAATTGAGACAGCATAGACGTTTTATATTTTACTTTGAAATATACGAATCTATGAATGGGAGGGCACTCATGAAAATTCTATTAGCGGAAGACGACCATCGTTTAGGTAAGATGTTAGAACATATGCTAAAAAGCAAAGAAGGATATTCAGTGGAATGGTATACAAATGGAACTGAAGCATATCCCGAGCTCAGCTGAAGAGTAGAGCAAGGGCTGCAAGCAAGTATTATAATGCGAAACACTGCACGCCATGTAGTGCTAACACCTATATATTGGTGAGAGAGGGTAGTTCTTGTATATGCTACCGGCTATTTTGGACGGCCTGTGAGGATCTCTGGGTAACTCAATATATCTTTATTTTTTTTTGCATCAATATCGACTACTCCTATTGTCTATTTACTCGTCAGTTTAATAAGAAAACAGAAAATTCATTGCCAATAGAAGTTAGTAAACAGTAAGTAACATGTTAAATAATAATTAATCCCCCTCTGGTTCAGTTAAAAGCCAGAGGGGTTTTTATCTCCTAAAAAAAGCCGATTATAAGCCAAAATCACGGCTTATAGTCAGCTCCTATACTATGATAATTCCAGATGATCACGTAATGAACTAGAAACTTTTTTCAACTCAACCTCATCCATCTTATAATACCAAACCGCATCAATAATTTCGCCAGCACCTTTATCAAAGTGTAATTGATCAATATTGGTGATAGAGTCTTTATAATTTTTTTGAAGATCTATCATTTCGGAAAATGTTAAGTTGGTCTGTACGTTTTCCCCTAGAGAATTAAAAATATCCTCATAATTTAATAGACTATTAACAGATACAGCTTTTTTTAATATTCCCGAAATCAATTGTCTTTGACGATTTTGACGACCAAAATCCCCTTCAGGGTCATTGTGACGGTTACGAACATAGGCAAGTGCGCCTTTACCTTCTAAAGTAATCGTACCTACAGAGAAATTATAACCATTTTGCTCAAAAGCCCGAGTATTTTCGACCGTAATCCCATCAACAGCATCAATCATATTAGCGAAGCCATCCATATTGATTTCAACCACGTAGTCGATTGGAATATTCAATAAATCTTCAACAGAATCCATGGACATTGTAATGCCACCAAAAGCATAGGCATGGTTTAACTTATCATTCGTATTATTTCCTACAATGGCTGTGTATGTATCGCGTGGGATACTGAGCATTTTAGTATCTCTTGTATTTGGGTTCACTGTTAAGACGATGATTGTATCCGATCGACCAACACTATCATCTTCACGATTGTCAACACCTAGTAATAAAATCGAAAACGGGTCTTTTCTATCAAAATCTACTTGCTCTGTACGCTGTTCTGATTTAGCACGATCAATAGCGACATATGTCTCTTTTATATTAGCAGTGAAGCTATGGTACATACTATAAGCAAAGCCACTAATGCTAAGTACAAGTACGACTACAATGCCGACAAACCATCTCCATTTGTTTCCCTTTTTATGGTATTTTCCGCTTTGTTCTCCTGCCATTTCAAGCCTCCGTTACTAATTTGTAAAATCCTTCGCTTTTGTCAAAATCAATTTGGATGCCCTCCTGAAAATAGTACTAATATTTCCTTCGCTGTGAAAACATTATACGTTATAACATCAATTTACAATATAAGAAACCTATTTATTGCAAGAAAATTTACATAATTTACATAACGTTAATGATAAAGAATCATTACATTAACAAATTATGTAAAGTGTTATGCTAGAATAAACTCGTTGCCAAATATTTTGAAAAATAATACTATTCTTAATGCCTTGAGGTGAAAAAACAACATTCATATTTTTTTCAGTAAAGCTATTTTATTTAGGAGGATGCTCTAAATGTCAAAACCTAAAATATTGATCCTAACACAAAATTTCCATCCTGAAATTGGTAGCCATGCAAATAGAATAAATAATATTTTTCAATTATTACAGATGGAAGGTTACGAGGTTTCTGTCTTGACAACAGAACCATCCTATCCTAACAAACACCTATATGAAGATAGAAAATTTTGGGATAATAGTTCGTTAAATAATAGTAGCAATATCCACAGGGTTCATGTTAAAAATAGGAAATATGCTTTTAGTATGTTAAACAGACTGATCTATTATATTGAAATTTCGTTGAAAATGTTATTTTATGTTCTATTTGATAAACAAAAATATGATGCTGTATTCGTTACATCACCGGCTATCTTTACCGCTTTTGTTGGCGTCATAGCAAAATTTAGGTATAAAGCAAAATTCGTTTTAGACATTAGAGATCTTTGGCCAGAATCATTAAAAGGTGTAGGAGTATTCAATAATAATTTTATTATTAAGTTTTTTTCCATATTAGAGGTTTATTTATATAGAAAAGCAAACCATATCGTCATTAATAGTGTTGGCTTCCTGGATTATATAGTAAAAAAGGCAAAAGTAGATAGCAACAAAATCATATTTATTCCGAATGCTGCAAGAGAATATGAATTAAATCCGGTAAATAAAAATCATGAACAGTTTAGAGTCATTTACACGGGTAATATCGGACTTGCTCAGGATGTAAATTTCCTTAAAAAATTAGTTCATAACTTGGCCAAAAATCATATTAGGATCACTATAGTGGGTTATGGACAAAAGAAAAATGAACTTTTGAGTTTTATAAAAGAAAACAATTTGCAAAATGTAACGATTAAGAATCCTACTACAAGAAATGAGTGTTTAAAGTTAAATGCAAGACATGATGTGGGTGTACTTGCTTTAAATAATAAGGATGTATTTGATACTGTTTTACCTGGTAAATTAATTGACTATATGTCATCTGGACTGCCTGTTGTGGCTGCTGTTTCAGGTTATTCAAGACAACTTATTGAAAAAAATAAAACAGGCTTCGTTTCTGAAAATCGAGATGCAGATGAAATAGTAGAATATATTTTGATGTTAAAAAATAATCCTAAATTAAGAGAAGAAACGGCAAATAACAGTTCTAATTTAATAAGAGATCATTTTCTATGGGAAAAAAATATTAAAAAATTAACAAGTTTATTTGAAGAAGATTTTCGATTCGCAGAAGCAGCACCATTAAATAACAAAGTAGATAGGGATATAACATTATGAGTAAAAACGTATGTATGTTTGTTTGGAATAATTTCACAAATGATGCGAGAGTGCTAAGGGAATGCACTGCTTTATCAGAGGAAGGGTATAAAGTAGACCTTATTTGTATTCATGATCCAAATGATGAAGAGATGAAATATGTAGAGAAAAGAAATGAAAATTTTAATATATATAGGGTTAGGAGATACCCTGTTTTATTTTCAATAATTCAAACGTCCTACAGATATTGTTTGGATTATAAAATAGCAGGGGGAATTTCTTTTATAATTTGGTTGTTTTTAGCCTATTATTTTCCTGTAGTAATTCTACCATTAACAATAATGGGACTGCTCATTCTAAAGACAAAGGCAAAAACAGTGTTTGTTAGAGGCAGTATAATAACACGAATGATCATAAAGGGCAGAAAGAAAAAATATGATCTGTATCATTCGAATGATTTAAATACATTACCCCAAGGTTATATATGCTCAAAATGGAGATTAAAAAGGAAACCACTTATCTATGATTCTCATGAAGTCCAAACAAGCAGAACAGGTTACGATAGTCCAATTTATGGCAAGATGGAGCGTTTCTTCATTAAAAGAATTGATTCTATGATAGTAGAAAACCATACAAGAGCTAAATATAATGAAGATTTATATGGCTTTTATCCAAATGTAGTGCATAATTATCCGTTTCTGGAGAGCGTTATTTCAAATGAAAAAGTAAATCTTCATGAAATGCTTCATTTACCTACAGATGAAAAGATACTTCTTTACCAAGGGGGTATTCAAGCAGGAAGAGGATTGGAGCAATTAATACATGCGGTTCCAAAATTTAAGGAAGGGACGCTTGTACTAATTGGTGATGGCAGAATTAAACCCGACTTGGTGAAAATGGTTAAGGAAATGGATTTTCAGGAGAAAGTAAGGTTTATTCCGAAAGTACCACTTAGTGAATTACCAAGATATACAAGAAATGCTTATCTAGGATTTCAAGTGTTAAACAACACAAACTTTAATCATTACTCAGCTTCATCAAATAAATTATTTGAATATATGATGGCAGAGGTGCCGGTTGTCGCTTGCGATTTTCCTGAAATTAAAAGAGTAGTCGAAGGAGAAAATACGGGAATCTGTATAGATTCTCATGACCCTAAAGCAATTGCTGATGCTGTGAACAGATTATTAGAGGATAGAAAATTACGCAATCAATTAAGTGATAATAGTTTAAAAGCAAGTGTGATATTTAACTGGGAAAGAGAAAAGGAAATGTTCATGAATGTTTATACAAAAAGTATTTTAAGTGATTTAGAAACAATTGAACCTACCATGTCTAATTAAATACTAGGAGTGTTAACTTTGGAGTTGAAAACAAATGACACATCTGAAGAATTGGATCAACTAAAAAAACAATTAATATGCGAAAAGCAGTCTAAAATAAGCGTTTTTGAAGAGCTGTTAAGAATGTACGAAAATGAAGAAAAGCTGTTAACATCGTACAAACAATTATCGTCGCAATATTATGCAATTAGTCATTCGAAACTTGGTAAATTAACATATGCTTATTGGAAATTTTTAAAAAGAATTAAGCGAGGCAACAAATATGAAAATAGCTAATCTGGATGAGCAAATCAACCATTTAAAATCAAGAAAAGAAATGATTGAAAATGCCATTAAAAAAGAAAAATATGAAATTGATTATTTATTAGAGAATGGTGGATTACCCAGGAGTATCTTAAATGAATCATTTATTTTATTCGAAGATATGGTAGACGCATCAAATAATATGAATAAAGAGGAATATTTAAAGTATAGAGAAGAAGTAGCCGATTTAGAGTATTTCAATCGAGTAAAACCTTTACTCCAAAAGATACCTGATAGTAATGGAAGTCGGTATTACCAAAGATTTAAAATAAATGTCGGTATCATAGCTGATGAATTTTTATATCAATCCTACAAAGATGTAGCTAACTTTTATCCAATTACATTAACCAACTATAAAGATTATAAAAATCAATTAGATATCTTATTAGTTGTAAGTACTTGGAAGGGATTGGATAAAACATGGGTTGGTTTAGGAAATCCTTCTTCCAATAAGAGAAAAGAAGCATATAAGATTATACATTTCTTTAAAAAGAATAAAGTTAAAACGGTGTTTTACTCTAAGGAGGATCCTGTTAATTATGAGGAATTCATAGGATTAGCAAAAAAATGTGAGTATGTATTTACTACAGCAAAAGAAAAAATTGAAAGTTATAAAAAAGATTGTCATCATGACAGAATCTTTGTATTAGAGTTTGGTGTAAATCCACTTTATCATAATCCAATTGGTATAAAAAATATTCAAAAAAGTGACGATGTTCTCTTTGCTGGATCTTGGTTAACGAAATATCCTGAAAGACAAAAGGAAACAATAGAAATATTTGATGGCGTAATTCAAGCAAAGAGAAAATTGAAGATAATTGATCGGAATTTTCATTTAAATAAGCTAAACTACTTTTTTCCAACGAAGTACGTACAATATATTTCACCTGCTATCGAACATCAATATCTTCAAAAAGTTCATAAATTATACAATTGGGCTATCAATTTAAATTCTATAAAATATAGTGAGACAATGTTTGCGAACAGGATTTATGAACTACAAGCAATTGGAAATATTATTATATCTAATTATAGTGTAGGGGTGAATGATAAGTTTCCGAACGTATTTCTAGTGAATGAAAAGAACGAGATTAAAGATATTATGAACGGATTTACTTGTGAAGAGGTATATAAACACCAAGTAATAGGCATTCGAAATACCATGTCTTCGCACACTACGTTTGAAAGATTTGATGATTTATTAGCTTGTATAGGGTTTAGTAGGCAGCTACATTCGAAAAAAGTACTGGTTGTGGCAGATATTATGAATGCAGATGTATTAAGGGGTTTTGAAAATCAAACATATACCGAGAAGCATTTAATAGGCGAGGCAGATTTAAATGAACAAATAAAAACACAGTATGATTGCATTGCCTTTTTTAAATCAAAATATAAGTATCAAGAATATTATCTAGAGGATATGGTAAATGGGTTTAAATATACAGATTCTGACTATATTTCGAAGAGTAGTTACTATAATGGTAGCGAGCTTATTGAAGGCATAGAACATAATTATATAAATGAAATGAAAGATAAATATAAAACTGTCTTCTGGGCTGCTTCTTTTCATGCAAATGAATTGCTAAATATGAAACAAAATCATAAGAGAGCAAATGGCTATTGTATTGATCACTTTGAATTAAATACAGCATCTAATAATCAAGTACTGAAAGAGAATAATTGTGCTTATGAATTATCTGTCATAATCCCAGTTTATAATAATGGGCAATATTTGTTAAACAAATGCTTTAATAGTCTCAAAAGAAGTAGCATTTTCGAAAAGATGGAAATCATCATGATAGATGATGGTTCTTCAGACAAAGAGACTCTCGTAGCTATTAATAGAATAGCAAGGGAACATCCTAATGTCATTTCTAATTTCTTTCCTGAGGGTGGAAGTGGAAGTGCTTCAAGGTCAAGAAATAGGGGAGTGGAACTTGCTACTACCAAATTTGTAACTTATTTAGATCCAGACAATGAAGCCGTTAATGATGGGTATGCCCAATTATTAAATGTATTACAAAGTAATAAAGAACTAGATATAGCAATTGGTAACATGATTAAACTGGATAATACGAAAATTAGTAATTTTAAATATTATAAAACGGTAATGGATGCATGCCATAGTAATATTATAAATCATCCAAAACAATTATTAATGGATACTAACTTGAGGACACAAAGCATACAGGCATTAGTAGTAAAAAGGGAAATCATAATAAGCAACAACTTGAAAATGGTTGAAAATGCAGGTGGACAAGATACGTTATTTTTCCAAGAATTACTGTTGAATTCGAGTAAAGGAGCTGTAGTTGATAGAGATATCCATATTTATTACGCAGCTGTGTCAGGATCTGTAACGAATACGGTTACTAAAAAGTTTTTTGATAAATATTATACATTAGAAAAAGAAAGACTGTCGTTTTTGATCAAAAACGACATGTTAGATTTGTATATGGAGAAAAGGTTTAACTTCTACTTTAGAAATTGGTATCTCGTTAGAATTAAAAAAATCAATCACGAAGATCAAAAAGAAGCAATTGATACTCTCTATAAGATTTACGCATTATATCAAGATTCAGTATTGAAAAAATCTATGGAGGTAGAAAAATTTTCTGCTCTATATGAGAAAGGGAAATATAAACAAATTATAAAGTATTTTTCTAGCATTAACTAAAATGCGAAGAATCATTTTGAAAGGAAGTGAATACGAAATAAGGACATAATCCTCTCGGCAAAGAAGAAACGTTAGTCTAATCGATTCGTTTAAATCGAGCAATTTCAATGTCAAAATGATACATCGAATACCTAATTAAAATTACTACGTTGAATATTGGAGGAAAATAATGATGAGATTATGCACGATCGGTCTAGGTTATATTGGCTTACCAACATCTATCATGTTCGCAAAACACAATGTAGAAGTAGTAGGAGTAGATGTTAAGAAGGAAGTAATAGATTCATTGAATAACGGGAAAATCCATATTCAAGAGCCAAGATTACAAGAAGCGTTAGACGAAGTCATTTCAATGGGTACTTTTAGAGCATCAATTACACCTGAAAAGGCAGATGCATTTATTATTTCTGTACCAACACCTAATAATAATGATCAATTTAAATCTTGTAATTTAACCTATGTGATTAGTGCAGTAAAATCGGTATTACCATATGTAGAGCAAGGTAATATTATGATTGTTGAATCTACCATTGCTCCTCGTAGTATGGATGATGTCATCAAACCATTAGTAGAAGAAGCCGGCTTTGTCGTTGGAAAGGACATTTTCCTTGTTCACTGTCCAGAAAGAGTATTACCTGGTCAAATACTTCATGAGTTAGTATTCAATAATCGTATTGTAGGTGGAATTACTCCTGCATGTGCAGAAGCAGGGGCCATCGTATATAACACTTTCGTAAAAGGAGAAATTATAAAAACAGATGCTAAAACAGCTGAAATGTCTAAGCTTATGGAAAATACATTTAGAGATGTCAATATAGCACTTGCTAATGAATTGGCAAATATATGTAATGAGTTAGAAATTAATGCACTAGAAGTTATCGAAATGGCCAATAAACACCCACGTGTCAATTTACACACACCAGGGCCAGGCGTAGGCGGACACTGTTTAGCTGTTGACCCATATTTTATCGTTGCGAAAGCGCCAGAAATTGCACAATTAATAAATTTATCTCGTACGATTAATACCTCTATGCCGCAAATTGTAGTAGAAAATATCAATAAATTAATGAAAAATGTCGATGGAAAAGTGGTAACTGTTTTTGGTCTAACATACAAAGGAAATATTGATGATATTCGTGAGAGTCCAGCAATCGAAATTTTTGAACAATTACACGCACAAAGTGAATATGAGATACGTGCATACGATCCACATATTAAATTAGACTGGGTTATTCAAGATTTGGAACAAGCAGTGAAAGGTTCAGACCTCATCGTCGTATTATCGGATCATCATGAGTTTAAGGAGTTTGGAGCTGCTGATTTTATCTCCATGTCAAATAAAAGAATTTTTGATACAAAAAATGTAGTGAAAAATGTTCCGAATGATGTTGAATATATTAACTATGGCAATCTTTATAAATATACTAAAAAGGAAGCTACTGCTGTATGAACTTTGTTTGGCAAGTTTTGAAAGAACAATTCCTACATTTAAATTTGATATTTCGATTGAGTATATATGAAGAAAAAGGAAAATACGCAATGCACTACTTAGGTGCTTTATGGCAAATATTAAACCCATTTATTCAAATAGGCGTTTATTGGCTCATTTTTGGTCTAGGAATAAGAAAGGGTTCTCCTGTTGAGGGAACCCCATTTTTTCTATGGTTAATTATTGGCCTCGTACCTTGGCTATATATCAGTCGTACTATTACGCAAGGTTCAAATAGTATTTATGCAAAAGTAAATTTAGTATCTAAAATGCACTTCCCGGTAAGTGTATTGCCTACCATTATAATCGTGGGAAATTCAATCTCTTTAATTCCCATGATTATCATTTCATTTGTTATAGCTTTAATATATGGTATTTTCTCAGGTATTTATTTAGTACAAATACTATATTATTTATTTTGCTTATATTTCTTTCTCTTTGCATTAACATTGTTGTTATCAACACTCACAACGATCATTCGAGATATTCAGATTATGGTACAGTCAATTGTTCGATTAATGATGTTTTTCTTACCAATTGTCTGGAATGTTCAAAATTTCCCTGAACTATTTGTCGGCATTTTGAAATTAAATCCATTATTTTATATTATCGAAGGATTTAGGCATTCTCTGTTAGGAGGACATTGGTTTTTCGAAGACCTTCCGTATACTATTTATTTTTGGAGTATAACCATCTTAGTACTTACAATTGGTTCATTTTTGCATATAAAATTCCGTGATAAATTCGTTGACTACCTATAATCGGAGGAAAAGAAATGAATCCGAAAATTCGATTTATGAATGTATCGAAAAGTTTCAGTCTATATAGAAAGCAATCTGAAAAGTTATTTGATATTATTTCTCTAAAAAAAGATAGAGATCAGTTTTTTGCACTAAGAAATATCAGTTTTGAAGTGAATGAAGGAGAAGCCATTGGTCTTATTGGACTAAATGGATCTGGCAAATCTACTCTTTCAAATCTTCTAGCACAAGTAATTCCTCCAAGTTCAGGAATGATAGAAATTAAGGGAGAAACATCATTAATTGCTATTTCTGTTGGATTAAATAATTCATTAACAGGTTTAGAAAACATTAAGTTGAAATGTTTAATGCATGGTTTAAATAATGCTGAAATCGATCAAATAAAATCAGATATCATAGAGTTTGCCGACATAGGGAATTTTATTAACCAACCTGTGAAAAATTATTCTAGTGGTATGAAATCCCGTTTAGGTTTTGCAATATCTATTCATACGAATCCTGATATATTAATTGTAGATGAAGCATTATCTGTTGGAGATCAAACGTTCTACAAAAAATGTCTTGATAAGATCAATGTATTTAAAAGCCAAGGCAAAACGATTATTTTTGTCAGTCATTCATTGTCCCAAATAGAAGCGTTCTGTGAGCGAGTGATGTGGATTCATTTTGGACAAATTAAAATGTTTGATGAAGCAAAAAAAGTGATTAGTGATTATAAAAAGTTTATTAACTGGTTTAATTTATTAAGTGAAAAAGAAAAGAAAAACAGTAGAAAAGAAATGTTGGATGAACAATATAAAGTGGAATTGATCCCTTCAAATAGCCACATACAACAGATAAAGAGGAAAAGTAAAAAATCGAACGTTGCATTTGGCATACAGATTTTGGTGTTATTATTTGTAGTCATTTTAAGTGCATCCTATATGTTATTGTGATTTCCCCAATGTAAGAGGAATTGATAGAGATATTAGACAATGAATGACTAGTATCATAATTTGGACTGTAACATTCTTAGGTTGCAATTATTAAAACAGAGTACAATACTTATATTTTAACAGGCGTATTGATTAGGGAAATATTAGGTTGATATTTACCGTTAAAATGGTTTTTTATATTCGATATTAACGTATGTTAATACATTTTCTAGTTGCTTGCCCACGGAAAGCGAGCATCTCGTAGTGGAAATCAACCTACCACTTTAATAGTACTGGTTAAAATTAGTTAATCAACATACCTGATATTTTAACAAAGGTGAGGGTGTTAGATGGCTAATCTAAGTGAATTGAAAGTAATGACTATATTTGGGGATAGTAAGGAAGCTATTAAGATGGCAACATTAGTGCTTGAATTGGTAAGACATGAAGATGAAATTGAGTCAATTGTAACAGTAACGGCTCAGCATAGAAGTGTTAGACTTGAGGAGTATTGGTGTGAAACCAACATAAAAAAACACCTGATGACATTGGGTGTTTTTCACAATAATAATTAAATAGATTTAAAGAATTTAGCAAACTTAGTGCATATTCAAATCCTTAGTATTTAGGACCTATTCTTCCACCCTTTGTTAACCAAGTCCAACATATTCCAAAAAACCTCACCTTTTTTTGGAATATATAAGGAAGGCCAATAAACGACCAATATAAAAAAGCAAGAACCAACAAACCAGTCAATATACTGTTCATCTGTGTAGCAATAAAAAAACTAAGAAAGTTAATAAAAGCAAATAGTACAATTATTCTCTTGTAAGCTATCAAGAATCTCCCCTCCTATTAATACAATCATACATTAATGGAGGATCAAGTGCTAGCTGCATACATCCACAATTTGCATCATGAAGAATCGCCAAATATTAGTAGTTGTTACGACTCGTGCACTTGATGGATCAAATGACGTATGGAAGGAAGAAAAAAAACTAGATGTAGTTCTAGTACTCCGGGATACTTCAACAACTTTTGTTGCAAGTCTCGCAGCATTTTATAACCAGATATATAGTAATGATTTTATTGAAAACTCTATAGAGATGGAAATGTCATCAATAAATAGTGCATATATTGATAGGTACAGTTGAATAAGTAATAGGTATTGGTGATTAACTGTCAAAGAAAATGATATTGATGATAATTCTTAAGAGATCGAATACCAATTGTTTGTAAGGCAAAATTAGATTGGTCAAAGAAACATGGTGAAATAATTTAAAAATAATAATAGACCATCTTAAAAGTTAACTTTTGCAGATGGTCTATTTGTTTTAGGATGAAATTTATAGAATTGACTTTAATTAATGGATAGTCAGTAAATCCAAAGAGTGAGCGATTTTTTTATCCGTAGACTATGTTTAATGAGGTGTATAACAGCAAATCTTCTTTACTTAAATTCTCTGGTTAGGCCTAATTAATAACATTAGATTTGCATTCAATTATCCCCGTGTTTATGAGCTGCTTTTTTCAATTTTGACTTTTATTCTTGCTTGAAAATTACCCCTAATATACTTACTAATGTACCCCGTAGAGAATCTTACAATGGATTCTCTTTTTTCTTTTCTATTAAAAATTAGCCAAAAAGAGAATGAAAACCCAATATGCTGAATAGTATTTCTAATAACTAATAAAATCGTTGTCTTGAACAAATAACTTTTATAAGGTGGGAAGCTAATGAAAATAGTACTTCTATTTGTATTCAGTGTTGTCAGTTTCTTCTTATCATTTTCAATGGTAACTTTTGAAACGAAGGGACTTTGTCTAGTCTTATCAATTACTCTATTTGTATGGAGTTCTATTGAGAGGAAGATGGAGAAGGAGCGAATTAATGCTGAAATGAAAAGGAAAAGTGAAGAGTTGTTACAAGCAATTCCACATACTCAATTTACACTAGCTCCTGATTATTTAAGTGCATTGTTATTAGATGAGAGAACAAATACCGTCTATGTTGCCTATAGAGAAGAGTTAGACTCTGGATTTGAGCGGAAAGAATATCAATTCAGTGAAATTTTCGAAGCAGCCATTGTAGAAGATGAAGATATTTTATCTTTCAGTTCTACAGGAGGGGGATCATTACTTGGTGGGGGAGCAAGTTCAAGAGATGCAGAAGATGATCCAGATGATGATTCTGAAGAAGTAGTCTCTAAACTGAGTATAAAAATGGTAGTAAATGATTTAACAAATCCCATTTTAGAATTTGTATTTATGGAAAACAGTACGCATCTATCTAAAGAAACGGATCAATATAAGGAAATCTCTAAGTTATGCAAACAATGGTATCAAAAGATCAGTATAATCATTAAACGTTATGAAAAAGAAACGGTACCAATTAATCGGTGGAATTAAGTGATTTGCCTGTTTGTTTCATTAGAGAATTCCAGATAGCCATCCATTAACTGATATGGAATTGTCCAGAAACGCAGGCGTTAAATGGAATCGAAGTGGTTAATGAATGATGTGAATAAAAGGATAGATGTCATAGTAACAACACACAAAATTAAAGGTTATTCATGTGTTGATATGATAGTAGAATTCGCGAGGCTGATTAGTAAGTATGATCTATAATACTTTTAAAATCCCTTTGTTTTCATGGGCTATTAGCCATCTTACTACCTTTTACTTGTGAGGGAAGGTATTTGTTCCAAAACCAAACAAAGTAACATCCCAATGTAACCTACCCTTTTCGTCGGATCTATTGACTTAAATCTATTTTATAGGGGGAATAATATATGAAACTATTGATAATTAGACATGGAGAATCTCAAGCAGATCTTCTTGGAGTCCATGAAGGAAGAACAGATTTTGAACTAACTGAAGCAGGACAACAACAGGCAATATTGTTATCAGAATGGATAAATAATCATTATAATTTAGATAAAATATATAGTAGCTCATTGAAAAGGGCAGTTCAAACAGCCTTATTATTAGGTAATAAACAGCAAATTGAAATCGTTTATGAGGATGATTTAATGGAATGGAATAATGGATTGATTGCTGGAATGACAAGAGAAGCAGCAGCAAATCAGTATCCAAAGATTGATGGTCTAGCACCTCATGAAGCTGCTTATGAACAAGAGTCTGTACTAGATTTTAGATTTAGAGCGGAAAGGATACTTTCTAAAATCGTTTCTGAAAATACGGATGAAGCTACCATTGCTATTGTAAGCCATGGTGGAATGATTAACCAATTATATCAAGCATTTTTAAAGCTACCATACGATACGGATGTGATCATTCATAGTGGAGATACTAGCATACATGAATGGTTCATAGAAGATAATTATAGACATATATTATTTTCGAATCGCTTAGATCATTTATAAGAGGAAGATTTAAATCAATTAGTAATGTGTAGTGCTGGCGAGATATCGTCAGTTTTTTTAGATATTTAAATAAATGTTTGTGTAACAAGTGTCCAAACTTTTCGGCATAACTCGGATCTTTGCTTCATTTAGTGAAAGCTTTGAAGTAATATGAAATCGCTTAATATATGATACAAATTCAAGTAGCATTGCTAAATAACGATATACCCGATATGGCGGGAATAGAATAATAAAGTGAAGAAAGCTATTCCTGCTTATGATGTTAGTCAAATAGATTTCATATGAATAATACTAGGGGTTTCAAGACAAATAAAAGTAAACGTACCTATATTTCTATTATAAGATAAGTAACTCCGCTTGACATCACTGAATTTTTAAAACTTTGAAACAATTAAAAATACATAATAGTCATTTTCAAGCTGTATATGGCATATCAATTAAGTCTAGGGTACATATTAATGTCCATACACTTTCTTCATTAATATGGGACTCTAAATTTAGTAAGATGCGTCATGGTTTAGGCAATTATTTCTTTAGAAAATCAGGCGTGTTGATTAACCAATATTAACTTTAACCATTACCAATAAAGTGTTAGGTTGATTTCCGCTACGGGATGCTCGCTTTCCGCGGGCAAGCACCGAGCCGCTTCCTTCGCTACGCTCCGTGCAGGGTCTCGGTTCGCTTGCATTTCCCGCAGGAGTCGAGCACCCTCCGCTACAATCAACTAAAAAATGTGTAGTAACATACGTTAATATCGAACATAAAAACCATTTCAACGGTAATTAATAACCCAATATTTTCCTAATAAACACATCTGTTAGAGAATAAAACTATTATTATTTCAATATCAGTAAAAGCTGTCCTGTTGACTGTAGATTGTAGAATTAAAAATTAATAGGGGGTAGTTATTTGAAAAAGGCCATGCTCATCATCGTACTATTTATCGTATCACTTATAATTTTTGCACCAACGGAAATTTCAGCAGCGACTAAGGAATTTTATATTGCAAAAGATAGTGATCATGTATCGAGTGGTATCTACTTCGCCGACCCTAATGAGCAAGCAAATCCGCTTGTTACGTTCAATCTTTTTAACACTAATAATAAAGTGAAGAAAACACTTAGATTGAAGGATCTTACGGCTCAGTATAAAATAGCTTCAAATGTTGGAAACCCTATACATGATTATAATAGTTCAATCTTTACACTTCAAAATGTGGAATCTACTGTATACTTTACATTGCCCGTCTTTCGTACTGAAAGTTTCTTTGGACCAGCAGAAGGATACGCTTTAAACTTATATGAAATGACAGAAAACGGGGACAAAAAGTTAGTTATGAACGATTATATTCCATCCAATACTGTCACACCGTTTACTATAATAGGTTCTAACTTATTTTATGTTTCTTATAATAAACAGTCGATGAGCGAATATGATTTTAAAGTATATGATTTGCAGTCAAAAGAGCAAAAGACATTACAGAAATCAGTAGATAGCTTTTGGCTTCAAGAGGATTTGATATATTTCACAAGTGATGGGATGCTTTATTCAATGAATCAAGATGGCGGGGATGTTAAACAATTCAAATCCATTAATTACTTATACAATGCCTTAGGTTTTGAGGCGAAAAGTTTCGGTGTCACCATAAATGGTGTCCTCATTCATTATAATAGTAGAAAAGGAAGTTATTATTATTTAGATACGATGAGCGGTAAGAGCTATAAGTTCCCAAGCATCAATTTTTATGAGGGAAATCAATATATTGACTATCCATCTCGAAGTATTATCTATACGGACAAAAAAGGCTTAAAAATATACGATGGAAAAACGAAAAAAACGATATTGATTAAAAAAACAGATGCAGTTGCCTACATTCATCAGGTGAATATGGAAACTAGAAAAATTCAATATGTAAACGATAGTCATTTGTATGAAATCGAATTTTAAATGAATATGTTAGATGGCTAATTATCATAAAACCACAAGCAGCTTGTAAAAAGTTGCTTGTGGTTTTATTTTTTGTCTTTCTTAATGCTTGGATTGTTGAGATTTTATTAAGATTGGGTTTTTACTGGGCTATCACTGTGAAACTCATAATACACTAAAAGTAAAAAGAAGGTGGTGAATAGGAGGAATACGATACAGCATTTTCCGATTTCGTAAATTCATAATTTATTATTGTAAATTAGACAATTTACATGCATAGATTTTGAATAATGAAATAAAATATGCACTAAGGAGGAGAAAACTTGGTACTGTTAATCGACATATTGATTACAAGTTTGATCAGTCTTAGTATTGCGGCCTTGGGTATCTTTATTTACAAAACGGAAGACGTTGAATTAGTTGCCGGTTACAACGAACAAAAATTCAAAGGTGATAAAGCGAAGTTTGCAAAAAATAATGGACTATTTTGTATAGCTTTAGCAATTCTGCTTTTTCTAACGCCATTTTTGAAACATTTACAAATGGTCTTTGTTAATTCAATTACGCTAATAATGATTATGTTATTCATCATTTTAGTTTTGTATACGAGTAAACAGCACAAGTAAATAGGATAAAACCCATTTTCGCCCTAGAAGTTAGGAATAAAATGGGTTTTTGTTTTTTGTAACAAATCTTTAATTTTATAGCACATTATGTATAAAGGACTGCTAAGCAAGTACATACTTTTGCTAAGATAAAAGTCTAATCGGAGGAGGGGAATTCACTATGAGCTTTTCAGAAAAAAATACTACTAATTCTCCTGATTCAGAAAATAAGGATTCTCAAAAACTAATCCTTACACGACTTTCAGAAAATATCAAAAAGATAAAAGAAGTCCTTGGAAATAGCACTGATATCATTATACGTGAGGTTGGAATTGGGAAATCTAAAAAGCAACGTATTGCAATTATTTATACTGACGGACTAGCTGATAAAACGGCTATTACAGATTTTATAATGGAATCTCTAATGCTTGACTTAGATGCTACTCTCGACACTCACTCGGAAGATGTTATCCAATATCTAAAGGATTTTTGTCTTACAGTGGGTGATGTTAATGATATTGCTGATTTTCAAACATTATTTCGTTCTATCCTAAATGGAGAAACAGTCATACTGCTAGATGGTCAACCTAAAGGTATTTCCGCAAGTACTAAAAGTGCAAAGGATCGAGCGGTATCTCAGCCTACTACAGAATCAGTTGTCAAAGGACCTCAGGAGTCATTTACAGAAACTCTTCGTACGAATACGGCTTTGATTCGCCGCAAAATTAAAAGTCCAAATCTTTGGCTAAAATCAAGGGTTATTGGAAAAGTAACACAAACAGATGTTGCTGTAATGTATATAAATGGAATTGCAAACGATAAAATAGTTAAAGAGGTATTTACTCGTTTAGATCGTATTGACATCGATGGAATTCTTGAGAGTGGTTATATAGAAGAGTTGATTCAAGATTCAAAATACACACTTTTCCCTACCGTTTATAACTCAGAGCGTCCAGATGTCATTGCAGCAGAGCTATTAGAGGGGAAAATAGCTATCCTAGTAGATGGCACTCCGTTTGTTCTTATTGTGCCTGCAATACTTACATCTTTTTTACAATCTGCAGAGGATTATTATCAACGCTCAATTGTTAGCAGTCTTATACGTATTTTAAGGCTTGGGGGAATAAGTGCTGCTTTAATAGCTCCTTCGCTTTTTATTGCAATAACTACCTTTCACCAAGAAATGCTGCCGACACCTATGCTAATTAGTATTGCTTCCCAACGAGAAGGGGTACCGTTTCCAGCATTTGTTGAAGCTATTATTATGGAGGTTGCCTTTGAAATATTAAGAGAAGCTGGGCTCCGAATGCCAAGGACGATAGGACCAGCAGTGTCGATTGTAGGTACATTAGTTATCGGACAAGCAGCGGTAGAAGCGGGGGTTGTGTCAGCGGTAATGGTTATTATTGTGTCAATAACAGCTATATGTAGCTTCCTTTTTCCAGCATATGAAATGTCCAGCACAATTCGTGTATTGCGATTTCCTTTAATGGTATTATCTGCTGCGTTTGGTCTATTTGGAGTCTTTATGGGTACGATGGCCATAATCCTTCATTTATGTAGTCTTCGCTCTTTTGGAGTACCTTATATGACTCCTTTTGCACCATTAGTCCCAGAGGATCAAAAGGATGCGATTTTACTGTTTCCACGGAGTTCCTTATTAACTCGACCTCGTTTAATCAATCAAATTAATACTAAAAGAGGAAGTAATCCTTCAAAGAATGATGCAAATAATTAACAATATTAGTATGTAAAATAGTAATGATGGAGGTGACCGACATGAAAAGAATAACAATAATTATATTCCTTCTCTCGCTCACTCTATTATTGAATGGCTGTTGGAGCAAACGTGAATTAAATGAATTAGCTATTGTTATGGCATTGGGAATTGATAAAACAGACGATGAATTTGAGGTAACAATGCAAATTGTTAACCCTAGTGAAATATCTTCAAAACAACCGAGTGGTAAGAATTCTCCTGTTGTCTCTTACCATGCAAAGGGTAAATCATTATTCGAAGCTCTACGGAGAACGACTGCATTAACGCCTAGGAAACCCTATTTCTCCCATCTTCAAATGCTAGTAATAGGAGAAGAATTGGCAGCTGATGGGATTAATCAATCTTTGGATTTCCTAGCAAGAGATCATGAAGTTCGAAATGACTTTTACATTGTCGTAGCCGATCAATCAACTGCAAAAGAGGTATTGAATGTTTTAACACCTATAGAAAAGGTACCTGCTAACAAGTTGAAGAATTCTAATGAAGGTTCTCAAAAATCATGGGCATCTACTTCAACCATTCAATTAGATAAATTAATAAACAATCTTAGTAGTGATGGAAAGAGTACAGTATTGTCAACAATTGAAATAGTGGGCGACAAAAAATTAGGTATTGACCCAACAAATGTAGAAAGAATTGAAACACCCGTGATACTGGTATATACAGGATTATCAGTATTCAAAGAGGATAAGTTAGTAGGGCAATTAAATGAAGAAGAAAGCCAAGGTTATAATTTCATACAGGATGAGCTAAAAAGTACAATAGAAATCATGTCTTGCCCAAAAGGTGGGAATTTATCAACAGAAATAATTAAATCAAAAACAAAAGTAAAAGGAAAAATAATAAATGGGACCCCTTCAATTGATGTCACTATCAATGTAGATCAAAATGTTGGTGAAGTTGAATGCGATATCGATTTATCTAAAATCAAGACGATTCATATGATAAATAAAAGTACAAGTAAATTAATTAAGGACAAAATAAAAAAATCACTTGATAGCATTCAAAAGAAATATCAAGCTGACGTGGTAGGATTTGGTGAAGCTATTCATCGTGCTGATCCAAAAGAATGGAAGAAGATAAAGGGGAACTGGGAATCACTATTTCCTGAGTTGAAGGTTAATGTAAAAGTAAATGTCAATACACGTGGATTAGGTACTGTGCAAAACTCATTGCTATATAAGACAAAGGAGTAATCTCATATGCTTCCAACAATAGGGATATTAGTTATTTCTACGGCCATTTCGCTATTTGAAATGCCAAATTTATTGAAAAATAATAAAACAAAGGAATTATGGGTTTTTATAATATTACTACTTATTGGTACAAGCTTGAGTATAGCATTATGTTTAAAAGTTAATCTGCCTAATCCACTGGATTGGATAACCTTTATTTTTAAACCATTTAGTGATTTTATTATGACAACATTAAAGTAGAACAGCAATTTTGACGACATCTTCGAAATGTTAAAAAATAATTCAACAGTAAAAGAGGCAAGAAAACTGTGGATAAACAAATGATTAGTGTACGCCAATTAACTATAATTGTCATGTTTTTTTCTATAGGTACAGCTATATTAATTGTGCCAGCAAGTATTTCACAAGAGATTAAACAAGATGCATGGATAGCCACTTTTTTAGGTGTAATATTAAGCTTATTAGTTGTGAAACTATTTATCATAGTAGGGAATATTACGACTAACCTAACTTTAGTGGAAGCCTTTGAAAATATTTTAGGCAAATATGTGGGTAAACTTATTTCTATTGCCTTCGTATTATTTACCTTTTTTGCTGCTGGAGAACTACTTTATTATTTAGGGGATTTCATGCAGTCTGCTGTTATGCCTGAAACACCTATAGTCGCTTTTGGAATAATGTTTATGCTCGTTATTTGTTATGGCGTTTATTTAGGGATAGAAACATTTGCACGTTCTGCAGAAATACTGTTCCCTATATTTGTTCTAATATTTGTTCTATTTGTCATTTTCATATCTCCTCAAATAGACATAAAAAATATACAACCTATATTAGAAAGTAGAACTAAACCATTGATACATAGCATATTGCTTTTTACAAGTATATTTTCCTTCCCTTTAGTTGTTATGTTGATGATTTTTCCTGCTTCCGTAAATATTCATAAATCAGCATCAAAAGGAATCTATATAGGTATAATAGCTGGGGGGATTGTATTAGTTTCAATGATTACTTTAGCTATCTTAGTCCTCGGAGCCCCGAATGCCTCACAAATGTCCTACCCCAGCTATGCAATGGCTCAGAGAATTTCTATAGGGAATATTCTTGAGCGTATTGAGATCATAATGGCCTTTTTATGGATTACTACAATTTACATTAGAACGTTCATGTATTTTTATGCATCAGTTCTGGGTTTATCTCAAATACTCAAGATTAAAGATTATCGACCTCTTGTCTTACCAATGGGGATGATTTTAATTGCCATTTCTCTAATTGTACATCCTAACATAATTCATTCAAATACATTTAATAATGAGATTTGGTTACCATATTCATCTGTTTTTGCAATCTTACTTCCACTATTATTAGTAGTTGTTGCAAAATTCCGGAAGATAAAGAGTGAGTGATTGGACGATTGCACAGAGATTTATATAAAAAAATAGTTGGAGTAGAAGTTCCCAACAAACATCAAAAATCATTTGGAGAATATGCAATATATTTGTATGAAGGAGTATTTTAGTTGAATTTATTTTACCTAGCATCAATACAATTGACTAACAATAATAAGAAAACCACAAGCAGCTTATAAAATTTGCTTGTGGTTTTTATTTATTCCTTTCAACGCGATTCACTGTACTATTTGCAAGTTTGTTCACGCTTTTATAAAAAAAAAATTAAAAATTTTTCCAATTATTTGTTGACAGAAAAATAGAATATCTATAGACTATAGTAAAGTTTCCTTAAGGAAAGAAAATTCATGAATAGAATAAAAATTTATAAATGGAATAAAAAATTTTTTTGCGTCAAAAGTTTCCTTTGTGAAATAAATTTGGATTGGTGAAAAAGGAGAGAAGTGGATGAAAAAGTTAGTTGTTTTTATGGTTGCAATTATGCTTCTAGCAGGTTGTACTGTCAAACAGAAGAGTGAAAATGATAAACCAGTTGTTGTGACAACAATCGGTCAAATTGCAGATGCGGTTTCTGCCATTGCTGGAGATTATGTGGAAGTAAAGGCATTGATGGGACCAGGAGTCGATCCACATTTATATAAGGCGACACAAGGGGATTTAAGTAAATTAGAAAGTGCAGATGTTATTTTTTATAGTGGGCTTCACCTTGAGGGGAAGATGCTTGATGTTTTCGAGAAAATGAAAGAAAGCGGTAAATCTGTTGCAGCAATTAGTGAATCCATTGATGAAAGTGAGTTGTTAGGTAATGAAATGGATGCAAATTTATATGACCCGCACGTATGGTTTGATATCAATATTTGGAAAACTGCTGTTCATCAAATCACTGAAACGTTAAGTGATAAATATCCGGAAAATAAGAAAGAATTTAACAAGAATGAAGCCATCTATTTTAAAGAATTAGATGATCTATCTGCTTATGCACAACAACGAATAGGAGAAATTCCAGCAAGTGGGCGTGTATTGGTAACGGCACATGATGCATTTAACTATTTTGGACGCAGTTTGAACATAGAGGTGCGTGGTTTACAAGGGTTAAGTACGGAGTCTGAATATGGGTTAAAAGATGTGCAAGAGGTTGTTGACTTTTTAGTGGGGAACAATATTAAAGCAGTATTCATTGAATCAAGCGTGTCTGATAAAGCAATGAAAGCAGTAATTGATGGAGCTAAAGAAAAAGACCAAGATGTGAAAATAGGAGGGGAAATATTTTCAGATGCTATGGGAAAAGAAGGCACGAAAGAAGGAACATATATCGGAATGTACAAACACAATGTAGATACAATTGTGAATGCATTGAAATAGGAGGCGTATGAAATGAATGCAATTGAAGTAAGTCAATTAACTGTGGCATATGAAAATACTACTGTTTTACATGATATTAATTTACATGTACCAGTTGGTAAATTAACGGGGATTATCGGACCAAATGGTGCCGGTAAGTCTACGTTAATCAAAGCAATATTAAATCAGCTTCCAAATAAAACAGGTAAAGTGGAAATTCTAGGGCAAGCTTTAAATCCTAAAAATAATCTTGTTGGTTATGTTCCACAACGAAATGCAGTGGATTGGGATTTTCCAACAAATGCATTAGATGTTGTATTAATGGGGCGTTTTGGCCATATAGGGTTATTCCATAGACCCTCTGCCAAAGATCGTGAAAAGGCATTGAATTGTCTTAAAAGCGTTGGTATGGAGGAATTTGCAAACCGTTCCATCGGTCAATTATCGGGTGGTCAACAACAACGTGTTTTTTTAGCCCGAGCACTTGCGCAAGAAGCAGAAGTTTATTTTATGGATGAACCATTTGTAGGGGTAGATGCAGCAACTGAACGTACGATTATCAATATATTAAAACAATTAAAAGAAAAAGGGAAAACAGTATTGGTCGTGCATCATGATTTACAAACGGTGAGAGATTATTTCGACTGGACTGTTTTATTAAATAAAACAATTATTTCTTCAGGCCCAACTAATATTACTTTTACAGAAGAGAAATTACAACAAACTTATGGTGGAAAGCTATTTTTCATGAATGAAAAAAATAATAAAGCCGTTACTGAAAGGGGATCATTGAGTGCTATCAGGTAATCTGTTATGGGTATTAGTTGGTGCATCATTATTAGGAATTGCATCAGGATTAAACGGGGCGTTTGCTTTTCTTCAAAAGCAAAGTCTTGTAGGGGATGCAGCTGCCCATTCAGCACTCCCAGGAATTGCGATTGCCTTTTTAATTTTTCAACAGAAAGATTTACCGCTTTTAATGCTCGGTGCAATTATAACCGCTACTTTGTCTGTTTACTTGATTCAAGGAATTATTAATCGTTCAAAGTTGAAGTCCGATGCCGCCATAGGTATAGTACTATCTGTATTTTTTGGAATTGGAATTGTATTACTAACAATTGTAAATCAAAGTAGTTCAGGCAATCAAAGTGGCTTAAATGATTTTATCTTTGGTAAAGCAGCAACAATGGCAAGAAGTGATTTAGTTTGGTTATCAGGAAGCGTAACGTTAATCATTACAACTTGCTTAGTTTTTTATAAAGAATGGAAATTGATGATATTTGATGCGACATTTGCAAAAGGTATAGGCTTACCAGTAGAACGGTTAAGATTATTACTAACAGCAATGACTGTTTTAACGATTGTAACAGGTATCCAGGCAGTCGGTGTTATATTGATGTCGGCCATGTTAATCATACCAGCGGCTACTGCTAGAATGTGGTCTGATAAATTAAACATTATGATAATCATGAGTGCCTTATTCGGTGCTTTTTCTGGAGCATGTGGAACTTTGATTAGCTCATTGAAAACAGGTTTATCAACTGGTCCCATCATTGTCTTAACGGCATCTTCCTTATTTTTAGTTTCCTATTTCTTCTCACCAAAACAAGGGCTATTAGTAAAAATACGACAAAGACGCCAACTCGAGAAGCAGGCATTGGAACAGGAGGTGCAAGGATCTTGAATGAAATTTGGGTATTAGTGACAGGCTCTTTAGTCGGGATTACTTGTGGTTTAACTGGTGTCTTTTTAATTTTACGTAAAATGGCTATGATTGCAGATGCGATTAGTCATACGGTTCTATTTGGTATTGTTATGGCCTTCATTGTTACACAGACATTAAATGGGGTTTGGATGATGATCGGTGCAGGTATAGCAGGAATTTTAACAGCTTATTTAGTGCAAGTCCTCCAATCAAATGGTCTGCAGGAAGATGCTTCAATTGGCGTTGTGTTTACAACATTATTTGCAGCAGGAGTATTACTCATCACACTTTTTGCAGGTAACGTACATTTAGATGTAGAGCATGTATTGATGGGGGAAATTGCCTTTGTTCCTTGGAATACATGGACATTCGTGGGTATCACAATGCCAAAAGCTGTATGGATGTTGCTTTTTGTGTTGTTATTAAATATCTTATTCCTGGTAGTATTTTATAAGGAATTAAAGATTTCTACGTTTGATCCGGTTTTTGCGATGTCACTCGGTTTACCATTAGTTTTTCTTCACTATGCATTTATGACGTTGGTATCGTTTACTACAGTAGCTGCATTTGACAGTGTAGGAGCGGTATTAGTTGTTGCCATGTTAATCGTACCAGCTTCAACAGGTTATTTACTAAGTAAATCCATTAAAGTTATGCTCATTTCAAGTATGGCAGTTGGGATTATGTCTGCAATTGGTGGCTATTATTTTGCGAAACTTTTTGATACATCTATTGCGGGGATGATGGCTACAACAGCAGGTCTTATCTTCATGCTAGTCTTCTTATTTAGACCATATGAAGGGCTGTTAGTAAAAAAGAGGAAATTAACGAATATACATGAAATTGTTGTGAAATGATAAATTGAGTAAGTACCTTTAAAACCAATAACCTCGAATAACGGACAGCAAAAACTGTTTGAATTCGGGGTTATTTTTAAATTATGTAAAACTTAAGTGTTTGTAATATGTGAGGATAACAGTAATTATTTAATAAAATAGTACGAGTGTTGATTAACCAAAATTATACAGTCGCCATTTGATTCATTTGCCGATAAAATACAAGGATGTCCTTCACACCAAGTTGCCATTCAAATGGTCCAGCACAAAAAAAGGTGGCTAACACCTGCGAATGATAAAGGTTTGATGTTCCTTTTCTTTCTTCCTTCCTTGCACATGAAGAAATTTCAGTAAAACGCATTCAATCAGTGCTGCGAATAGCTGATGGATTACCGCATTTTTCGTCCTGCCAAATAACAATGTGCATATTTAGGTTTTGCTTGACCCAGCGGAAAAATGATTCAATTGCCAAACGAAATCAATACATGTTGGAAATTTTTCGAACTTTAACTTTTAAGCGCTAAACAAAATATTGTTTTTTTTAACAATCAACAATAACAAGTCCTGTGCTAGCTCCAACATTGGCTAAGTGACGTAAACTTATTTGTCGCAGCGCCAATTAAATAAGAAATGAGCGAAGGTACTGTATATTTTTTAGCTGTATATAAATGATGAAATTCCGCTAAAAATACTTGAGCTCATCTTCTGAATGAAAGTTTTGAATCATCATATAGGGCGTGGTATGCTTGTTCATGAGAGATTCCTCGTGTCGTAATGTCTGTGTGGTAACTTACATTTTACATGAGAAATCTCTCATTTTATTGGGGGAATTAGATAATCAACAGACGTGTCAAATTATCTAAGAATAAGGGAATTTAGTTTAGGGGGATGTTAATGTCTGATATTTCAGGATTTCCAAAGCGCAGTAGGATAAATAATTATTATGATACAAAAAAATTGGAGGATAAACTTCAAATACTTCTTCAACAAGATATTTGTTCTGTTTCTGAATTAGATAGTTGGCTAGCTGAGGAACGTTTATTATTTGCTGAAGTTGAAGAACTAATAACTAGTCATCAAATCAATTTTTATAGGGATATTAAAAACACAAATAAACGTGACGTGTATTTGTATTTCCAAACCAATATTCAGCCACTTCTTACAAAATATAATGCAGAATTTGATAAGAAATTTAGCAATTGTCCGTTCTCAAAACTGTTGGAAGAAGAAAAGTATGGTTATATGCGTAAAGTAAGGTTAGAAAAGAGTAAGATGTTTAATGAAAAAAACATCCCTCTTAATGTGAGAGAAAATGAATTAATAACCAAATACAGAGAAATTTTGGCTGGAATAACGATTGAATGGGATGGAGAAACAAAATCCTATTCTTACATAAAAGCAAAGTTAGATAGTCCAAATAGACAAATTCGGGAACGAGCATGGCGCGCTTTATCTGAGTCGCATATGATTGTAAAACCTGATGTAGACGGTATTATGAATGAACTTGTAAAATTACGTCATCAAATGGCACTTAATGCTGGATTTAGCAATTATCGTGACTATGTATTTAAACTGAAAAATAGAGAACACAGTATTCAAGATTGTTATACTTTTCATGAATCTGTTGAAAGATATGCTATCCCAGTATGGAAACGTTTGGCGAGGGTCTTTGAAATAGAGCTTGGTATAGAAAAGTATCGTCCTTGGGATATTAGTCCTTGTACATTACAGAAAGCCCCATTCAATAATGTGATTGATTTATTGGATGGAGTAGAAAAAATGCTTGGTAAGACTGACCTATATTTCAAGGAGAGATTTCAGTACATTCGTAAGCAAGGATTAATTGATGTGGAGGAGCGAAAGAATAAAGCACCAGGAGCTGTTTGTTTCACCTTACCAAAAACAAGAAATGTATTCATTTATTCGAACTTTAGCCCATCGTTTAATGCTATTAATGCTCTTATCCATGAATTGGGTCATGCAATCCATTTTTATAAGCAGTTTGCTAATGAGAGTGGTGTACAAGAACAATATCTTCGTGAAGAAGTAGCTGAACTTTACTCCCATAGTTTAGAACTAATGTTGGTGGACAAACTTGAAATTTTTTACCCTGAAAAGAATGAATTTAAGAAAGCTCAGCGTGAACAAATGCATCGTGCATTTTCTATGCTAATCTCTCCACTGGCAGGAGACCTATTCCAACATTGGCTCTATACTAATCCCAACCATTCGCCCGAGGAACGGGATGCAAAATATCTAGAAATCAGCAAAAGGTTCCAATATTCATCAGTGGATATTACAGGTTTCGAGACAGAAATTGGAGCAAGCTGGATTGAGTCTTTCCACTATTTTCAATATCCTTTCTATAAAATAGAATATGCAATATCACAATTAGGAGCGTTACAACTGTTTCAAATCTATCGCGAGAATCCTGAGAAAGCTATTAATTTATATAAAGAAGGCGCAAGTATGGATTGGAATTTACCGATTGCGGACATTTATCGAAATACAGGTGTTAATTTTGACTTCTCTGAACAAACAATAAAAGACATTTCTGAGTTCATTATTAATATAATTGAAGATTTAAATTAAAAGTATATAGTCACGTAAAGCTAAAATTGAACTATAGGGTAGCTTTTCTTCAATAAAATATCAGCTATGATCTTCAACAATCGGGCGTTTATAATTTAATGAAAGAGAACACATATAAGCCATTACAATATGTGTTCTCTTATTTTTTTAGCTATGTTAAAAGTCAGAAAACGAGGCGGAGTTTCTAAAAAGCGTGTTCTTAGCAAAGAGCAAGTATACGTTTTTGTGGCAAGAGCTCGATAAAAAGGTACTTACTCAAAAAAAGTAGAACATGGTAGAATTGTTAAATAATTACTTGAGAAAGCAATTGGTTTTGAATGGTGGTTCAAATGTTCTTTGTACGGATGCTTGGAGAACCTTTATGACATATGCAATAGAAAATGGATTAGAGCATTAAAGGATTCACTGAGATGGTAAAGAGCGTGTTAAAGGTGCTTGAGAGGAAATCTTGAAAAGGTAAAATGCACATAACTACCTATCTTAAGGGTTATGTGCATTATGAATATTTGATATTTAAGAATTTGTCTTTGCTGCCTCATAATACCCTAGTTTATGAAAATTATAAAGCTGATTAATATGCTCCTTAGGGTATGCTTCTAATAATTCAAGAATTTCTTTTGCAAATTCTAAAGAAGCTGTTCCATTTGCGGTCACAATTTTTCCATCAGTAACTGCTTGCTCTAGTACATAATTTATTTCATTTCGATAGTTATCTTTTGCATAAGTTTTCAAATCATTAAGATCATTGCTTGTATGCTTTATTCCATTTAACCATCCATTGGCTCCCATAAAAACTGTTGCATCACATATTGCCCCTACTGGAATATCCATAGTAAGTGCCCTTTCCATAATTGGAATGATGTTATTGTTTAGTGGCTTACGCCATGATTTTCCCCCAATCAGTATTAAACCGTAAAAGATTTCAGGTATACTTCTAAAAGTATAATCTGGAAGGACACTTAATCCGCCAATTGACTTTATAATACCCTCGCTTACACTAACTATCTTAGTGATGTACTTGTCTGTATCATTTAAAAAAGCTGCTAAATAAGACATTTCCCAATCAGCGAAATCCTCCAACACTACAAATAAAATCTCTTTTTTCTCACTTTGGTTCAATCTTAATCCCTCCTAAATAAATTACAAAAATTCTATTAATTTGATACTGCCTTCAGTATATAATGTAATAGTGACAAATGATGACACAATTGGTAAAAGGGGAAAAATTTTGAGTAAGGCAATTAGATTAAATGAGTTAAGGTTGTATATTAATCGAGTCAAAAAGTTTAAGGTAGATGATTTAGCAAAAGAATTTAATGTTTCAAGAAGAACGATTCTTAGGGATTTAGAAGAACTAAGTATTTTAGGGGTTCCATTAATTTCAGAGGTAGGAGCTAATGGAGGATATCAAGTTTTGGAAGAAAAAAATCTACTTTCTGCCTCTTTTACAAAAGAGGAAACTTTCTCTATCTTTTTTGCTCTTTTATCTTTAAAACATTTTATTAGCCTACCTTTTGAATCGGAATATAATTCAATCATCAAAAAATTCTACCTGAACTTAAATGGAAAGATGAAAGATGAAATTGATTTAATCAAAAATAAGATTGATTTCAAAATAGATAATCAGAGTAAAGAAAGTCCCCTTTTAAAAGAGCTATTTATGGCGGCAGTAGGAAATGAGCCACTTTGGATTTCTTACTTGGGGGTTAAAAGAGATATTCAACCAATTGGATTATTTTCTCAATATGGAAGATGGTATTGCCCTTCGTATTGTTATCTTAGGAAGGAATTTAGACTCTTTCGTTGCGATCGAATATCAGAAATCGGATTAAGTGCAAGAAAAGACAAGATGAATCTAAATGAAACCAACCTAAATGATATTATTAACCTTTTATCAACAAAAAAAGAATATGAGCTTATTGTGGAGTTAACACCAGAAGGAGTAGAAAAATATAAATCTAATGTTTGTTCATACTATCGAATGTCAATAGACAGTAAAGGTCATGGAGTCATTAAGGGTTCAATAAGTGAAACAGAAATTGACTTTTTGGCTGATTATTTCATACAAATGGGAAAGAATGCAAAAGTAGTTCAACCCATAGAGTTAAGAGCTGAAATAAAAAAGAAAATTTTAGTATTGAGTGTTTTATACCAGTGATTTGGTATAGGAAACAATAATAAAATCATTCTTCTACACTCCTTTTTGTTGAACTTATTGAACTAACTTGGCTGGTTAGTGGAGAATTAAGACTTAAATTTACTTTTGTAATGGAGGAATGTTTTAATGAACCTATTAAAAGGGAAAATTGCTATTATTACGGGTGTAAGCCGTCTGAAAGGGATTGGAGCGGCTATTTGTAAGGAGTTAGCTGAAACAGGTTATCATATATTTTTTACCTATTGGACGGAATATGATAAAAAAATGCCTTGGAGTATTGATTTAGATGAGCCAATGAAATTAAAAGAAGAATTAATAAAAAGAGGTGTTAAGGTATCATGTATGGAGTTGGATTTAACTCAATATGATGCACCTGAACAACTTTTAAGTAGAGTTTCTGAACAACTTGGTTATCCTGATATCTTGATAAATAACGCAGCATACTCAACTAACAACAATTTTTCTAATTTAACTGCCGAAGAATTAGATAAACATTACATGGTAAATGTTCGTGCAACGACACTATTAAGTAGTAAATTTGCTCAAAAGTTTGATAAGAAATCTGGTGGAAGGATAGTCAATATTACTTCAGGTCAATTTCAAGGGCCGATGCTTGGCGAATTAGCATATGCAACAACAAAGGGAGCAGTCGATGCTTTAACTATCACATTGTCGGCTGAACTAGCCCCTTTAGGAATAACGGTCAATGCAATAAATCCAGGTCCAACTGATACAGGCTGGATGTCAGAGGAAATAAAAAGTGAATTAACGCCGATGTTTCCTTTCGGTAGAATAGGTGAACCGAAAGATGTTGCAAAAACGATTAAATTTCTAGTGAGTGATGAAGCAGATTGGATTACAGGTCAGATTATTCATTCAGAAGGTGGATTTAAAAGATAAATTAAACTAAGAAGGCTATATTTCTTGAAACTTATTGCTGTATTTAATTTCAATGTATATATCAATTTGTGAGGAATTGCACTTAAAGTAACGGGTGCTCTACTTCAATTAGGGGTTAAGCATCATTTTCGTCTTCAACTAACGGGGTAGGCTAGTTGAAGAAACAGATAAAAATGAATATATTTTATGTAGGAGAGATTTTTTATTCTATTTGTAGAATTAATCAGTGAAGAATGAAATAAATATTATTTTAAAGGATGACTGTATTTTGAAAAAGAAATTTATTTTGATATTTACATTTCTACTATGCGGCGGTTTATTATTTATTTTGTCGGAGAGTGAAGTAAAAGCAACTTTTACAGGAGTGATTGAAGAGATAAATGAACAGGGTGCCGTAGTTTATGTAACTGAAGATGAAGATAATGCAGTTTCAGGAATAATTGCTGTATATCTTGCAAAGAATCCTGACGAAACATTTCAGGTTGGTGATAAGGTAAAAGTCGGTTACGATGGGACAATACGAGATACAGCACCAATTGGTATTACTACTCTTACTGTAGAATTAGTTGAGTAATATCTTATAGAGAAGTTGTCCAATGTACTGTTCGTTTCTTAACAGTAAATCCTTATTCAACTAACGGGTGTGTTTAGTAAAAAAGTCAAGAATAAGACAAATGAACAACTATATAATATACTATGGATTATAGATTAACTACTTTCGTAGGAGGACTACTATGGTAAACTTAACAGAATATCTGTACAAAAAGATAAAACCGATTATTGAAAGTTGGAATGAGGAAGGAATATATGCATTATCTTTTTTTGCATATACAAATGAAGATTCAGATAATACCCCTATTTTTGTAATCAGTTATAATACCGAGGAAGATTGTGAGTATAGTTCACAGCTCAGTGAGCAGAGATGGAATTACGCCTTTTGGAGACAAGATGAAAATGAAATTATTGGCGATGAAGAATCAACAAACATTTTATTACAATGGTTTAAGGAAAATGGCATAAAAGATATTGGGTACGAGGACGAAACATTAATGTATGATGAGTATTATAATTATATAGGAAAAGGACCAAACGGATATTATGAGCTATTACAGATAGTTTCTAATGTAGCAAAAAAATTACACGACAATAAAGTTATTATTAATACTTTCAAAAGAGAAATACCCATAATTATTCATGATTTGGAATATTCTTGGTTTTCAGAGGAAGCAACGAAAAATGGAAACCCTAATGGAATAGCCGAGATATTCTTGGAAGCATTACGCCAAGAATTTCCAGAGTGAATTCTTGTATGTAATGAACATAATTTATATTCCTAAATTGCAATATTAAATGCAACAAACGATAAACCTTGATAAACCGGTGTTTTCTATACATATGGCATGAGAGTTTGGATATAGAGATACTAACTCGCTACTTTACTTGGAGTGGCGGGCATGATTGGTTAGTAAGTGATCTATTTAAATATACATCTCTATAGTTTAAAGCCAAAATTCTAAAGAATTCAATTAATAATAACTTATATTTAAATTATTAAAGGCTATGTTTGGGGGTAGTTTACGGGACGTAATCTCTTTGTATAGCACGAATACTCGTTAAAATATGACTATCAATTACTTATAGGCAGATAAAAAAATCTATTTTGAACATCTAGAAATATATTCTGTTCGTCCGACACTTTTAGAACATCCAAATAGTTTTGTAGGACAGAATAATAGGACACCACGCTACGAGCAGTAAGAGACTCATATCGTGGTGATTTTTCGTTCCGGGAAGTTAAAAATGGAATCAATTTAGGGGGAATCAATCCATGGGGTGAAATATTATGACCCAAAATATAATTCTATAGTTTCCCATTATAAAGGCATTGCTGTAGCTACAAAAAAATAATACACTAACAACTACGTATATACAAAAAGGCAAAAAGAAACGGTGGGTTAAAAAGAAATGAATACTAATATTTTAAAAATAGATAAGGAAGTAGAAATTGCGTATATAGAAATATTTTCTTCTTCATTTAATAGTAGAATAATAATTACGGAAGAACTGGAGGGAAATTCAGATTTCGAAATAGATTTAGATGGAGAAAATAGAGTGAAAGGATTGGAGGTTTTTGGTGAAACTTATGAGTTGTTAAAAAGCATGGTGGATATCAATAAATATATACTAGTAGATGAGGGGTATTATTGGGGCAAAAAAAAACCTCAATCAACATTTGACCTAATATACCAGGGAATTAAATTGCATTTCCTAAATCAAGATCATACTAATTTTGTAGGTTTAACAATTATAGATGCAGAAAAATATCCAAAAAGATATCTCCATTTTTAGAAATCCTCTTAGTTTAGTTAGGAAAAGAAGACAAAATTAATAGGTACTGGTAGGTCACCCTCACAAAATGGACACTAAGCTTTTTGTATATTAAGTACATTTAATAAACGTAGTCAGAAAGACGATCGGTGATAAGTAACCGAGTCTTTTTTGGCTACATTTTTTGTTATAGTAATAGTAAATACTGTGTCTATTAAAAAAAGTTTTCCTCAACGCAAACCAGAAAAAGATCCTTAAGAGTAAAAATGAAAGGTCTTTTTCTGGTTAGTTATTTTCTCCCATTAGAGTTTCGTTAAGGAAACTGAATTTATTCATGTATATTGGATCTTTTAATTCATTTAACATTTTTATAGATATTTCTATAGGATAATTTTTTTTATTATATTCTTCTACTTTTAAGCGATCGAGTAATTGATTGTGATAATCACTTAAAGTTGGAGCTTTTTTAGTTTCTCGATATTCACTTTCAATGTTAAATGGCAGAAACTTAGCATGATCAGATTCATCGCTACTAAGCATAATGTTAATGAGATGTATTCTAAATCATATTTAAAATTATTAGAGAAAGAGGTTTCTACGATTTTTTCTAGTGTATGTTGTATTTGTGATAATTTTGTTTTTGTATTAAGTAAATCAACATCAAGTATATTAATCGTTTTTATTAACTTTTGATTCTCTATTTCTAATTTTTCGATTGTTTCGTTTGAATTATTTATTTAGATAGGTCCAAATATCCTAATTACTTCTACCATTTCATAATCTATTTTCTTCTTTTTTTGCATTTTTTATTTTCATATATACGAGTGTTTCATAAAATATCTTGACATTTAATAAAAAAGAATAGTTCAAAACATGCTCTTATCATATTTAGATGGTCTAAACTTTATGAATAAGTTTGAGTTCTATTATGATTTTCTCCAGCTACAGCACCCTATTTCGCAATTTTAGATTCAGTGCTTTGATGTTGACTAGCTCCGCATAGACTAATAAGAAAAGTTAAACCAGCCGTAATTGGAGCAATACCATAAGAATTCAGTTTAAATAACCAGAATGGCATCGGTATACTTAAGACAAGATCAGATGTTGAATTAGAGGTGATTGTGTAAACAACAGGAGTATAAAATGAAATGATTAGACAAGGAACGGTCACGCATAGAAATAATGGTATATTGATCTTAAATGTCCATCTTTTTATGAAAAGTAGAGAAATGTATAGGCCAAACAAAAAGGGCATAGTTGCGTCTAACCAAAATCTAGGTCCTATTATATAATTTTGGCTAACTTGTTGCTCTACCATCTGTTTCAAATGATAACTGCCAAGGATCAATCCGAATAAACCTACAACCCATATTAGCTTTAAAGTAAATTTTGACCAGTTGTGATCCATCACGCTACCTCCATTTTTAATAGTTTAATTTTGTGCACGCATACTTATCTTACTATTATAATTCAAGGTGGTTCAAAATATGAATAAGAAGGGAAAGAAACGACAAGATATAGATGACAATTTCTATTAACATATGCATCAATGATACATTAATAGAAGTTATATAATGTAACGCAATGTAAACGAATGTGTTAAAGCATGCCACTCCTGTAATGCTAAGAACAAAACAATTGTCCAATGCTCGAGTGTTTACTTGAAATCCCGTTTTATTGCGATAAAAGTAGTGGTTAAGAAAACAATTAATGTTGTGCACCAACGTAAAAATGCTAGGTTGAAGGGAGGTAAATCATTGGCAATTGCACGTCCAATGATTTACCTCCTCGATACATTTTTCCTGTTTTCCTAGTTTTTTGAATAATGTAGACAATGATAACTTAAATACCTAGGAAGTAGAGTACGACTGGAATAGATACAATACTAATAATTGTTGTGACAAATGTTGTAAAAGACACTAAATCTGGCTCGGTATCGAATTGTAAGGCTAGCATCGTTGTATTTGCAGCAGCTGGCATAGCAGCTTGAATGATTAAAACGGATTTAATCAGCGTACTAAGTGGCATAAATAATAATATGGTTGCTGCTAAAATTGGTGATAAAATCATTCGGATAATTGTCACAGCAGATACGAAGCGATAATTTACCTTTTTAGCGGAAATTACGGCTAATTGCATTCCTAAAACGAGCATAACCGTCGGAATAGAAGCTTCTGCTACTAAACTAACGCCTGCCATGACGGTTTCTGGCACAGTTATATGGTAAAATTCTAAAGTGATACCCGCTAGTGCTGCGTAAATAAGTGGCATACGTAGTACTTTTTTGATAGATTGCTTTATCGTGGCTTTTTGGGATCCACCGATCGAAGCAAAGAAAATTCCCAAACTATTCATCAGTAGTGCATGTATGACCATAATAATAACGGCGACATCAAATCCCGCAGCACCTAAAGCAAACAATACAACTGGCGCACCATAATTACCACTATTCATGAACACAGCACCAAGAATCATGGCAGAAAATTCGGAGCGAGAAGCTTTAAGTAAAAATGAACAACCCCAAGTACATAGAAACAAGAAAATAGTTAACATAATGGCGAAAATAGCTATGTACAAATAATCCATCGTTAGTGGTGTCGTATAAAATGTACGAAATGCAAGAAAAGGTGACATTAAGTAGAGTGCTACTGTTGAAATTGATTTAATATCAAAACCAATATACTTTTGGCCAATGAAGCCTATGGCAAACACTATTAAAACAGGTAAAATAATAAGAAATAAGGACAAAAAATCATCTCCATTGAAAAATTAATATAATCCTCAAAGAAACACGTAGCTATAAAACTACGTGTTTAAAAAAGGCTATTGCCAATTTTTCTCGATAAATTCATCACGTCCAGATTGCGCACGATCTTCTTTATAATGAGTCGCACTTTTTTTATAATAGTCTTGATGATAATCTTCAGCAGGGTAAAATACTTTTGCCTCTTGAATCCCAGTGACAATTGGCTTTTTGAATCGACCACTTGTGGCTAATGCATCTTTAGAAGCTTGGGCTAACTGGTGTTGCTGTTCATCATGATAAAAGATTACCGCTTTGTAAGATTCACCGCGGTCTTGGAATTGACCTCCATCATCAGTAGGGTCAACTTGGGGCCAGTAAATGTCTAGTAATTTTTCATATGAAAAGATAGTAGGATCAAATTCGATTTGAACGACTTCTAAATGACCTGATTGGCCGCTCTTTACATCTTCGTATGTAGGATTTTCTAAATGGCCCCCCATATAGCCCGATGTTACTTTGTGTATACCATCATATTCGACAAATGGTTTGACCATGCACCAAAAGCATCCGCCAGCAAATGTAGCTTTATTAAAAATTTGTTCCATTATGTTGTAACCTCCTGTAGTATAATGACGTCAATAAACAAGTGGCGTCTTGGACTTCTTCTAGTGTACAACATTGACTATTAGAAAAACATACCCACTTGAAAGGAGCATACATCATGGCAGAAAATGAAAAAACAAGAATGCGTAATAAACGACGCAAAATTCGTAAAGGACGTGTGTTCATTACTTTTCTACTACTTTTCTTAACAGTAGTTGGAGTATATGCATACACTCAATATAAAGCAGGTGTTGATCTTGCAAATGGGCAAAAACAGAAGAAAGAAAACTTTATTGGAGACGAAAAATCAGCCAAAAATATAGATAATATTTTACTATTAGGTGTCGATTCTCGCGGTGAGGAAAAATCTCGAACAGATTCTATGATTCTTGTTTCATGGAACAAAGATACAAATGATATTAAGATGGTTTCGTTTATGCGAGATATTTATGCAGATATTCCTAACTACCAATCTTATAAATTGAATACGGCTTATTATTTAGATGGTGTTCAATTATTGAAAGATACGCTTAGCAATATGTTTGACATAGAAATTAACCACTATGCATTAATTGACTTTAAAAACTTTGAATCGTTGGTAGACGTTGTTGCGCCTAACGGGGTAGAAGTAAATGTGGAAAAAAATATGTCGAAAAATATTGGCGTTCATTTGAAAAAGGGAACGCAACAGCTAAACGGTAAAGAATTACTTGGTTATGCACGCTTCCGTAAAGATGCACAAGGAGACTTTGGACGTGTAGACCGTCAGCAAAAGACTCTAGAAGCATTGAAAAAAGAAGTTGTGTCACCAACGAATTATAAAAACTATCCTAAATTATTAGGGGCACTGCAAGGTTACGTTCAAACTGATATCACATCCAAGGAAGAATTAGCTTTCATGACATCCATCATTAAAGGTGGAGATGTTAATATTGAAAAGCTTACTATACCGGTTGAGAATAGCTTTACATTTGCTAGCTATCCACATGCAGGATCTGTTATTGAAATCAATAAAGAAGTAAATAAAAAAGCTTTAGATGTGTTTCTTGATTTTCAACAGTAATATAGGGGTATAATAATATTATTAGCGAAAAACAGATGCTTGCTGTAAACTAAAGATATAGCATTTTTTACCGAAAAGGGGGGATTGGATGGAACCTGAAAAGCCATCATTTTTTTCAACAAGATTTATTCGATTTTTAGGAGGTAAAAACTTACTTTTCGGATTAGTTACCTTATTATTTTTAGGGTGTATATTATTCATATATCAAAAAGTATCGTTTATTTTTTATCCCATTATTGTTTTTTTACAAACAGTTGTACTTCCGGTTATTTTAGCCACGATTGCATATTATCTATTAAGACCTATCCTACGCATTCTTGAGAAGTGGAAAATTCCACGCGTTTGGGGAATTCTAATTATCTATCTAGGGTTAGCCGGTTTAATTACTTTGTTAGTTATTCTAGTATTCCCATTCTTAAAAGGTCAGTTTACGAATTTAATCAACGAATTCCCACAATACTTTATGGAAATGCTTCATTCAATACAAACCTTCGTGCAAGGGTCGACTTTCAATAGTTACTTAACTAAATTCGATTTTAATTTGGATAAAGCTATTGGAGATTTAACAAAAGACTTAAGTGAAACAGTAAAAAATACAGTCGGAAAATTAAGTAGTGGTATTGCAACAGGTATTACAGGACTTATTTCAACGTTAACAGGTATTCTTCTGGCATTAGTAACGGTGCCATTCATCTTATTTTACTTATTAAAAGATGGCGAAAAATTACCTAAATTTGTATTAGGAATGTTCCCTCCACGTATGAGAGACGATGTTGCTCATCTATTTAAACAAGCAGATCGACAAATAAGTTCTTATATTCAAGGGCAAATTATTGTGTCATTTTGTATCGGTGTTATGATCACAATTGGCTTCTTAATCATCGGTATGGATTATGCATTAGTGCTTGGGGTATTAGCAATGGTCACTAGTGTTGTACCGTATCTAGGACCAATTATTGCAATTACACCAGCAGCGATTATTGCAATCGTAACTTCACCATTTATGCTAGTTAAACTAGCAGTTGTTTGGACAGTTGTTCAATTAATAGAAGGTAAATTTATCTCACCACAAGTAATGGGTAAATCACTACATGTACACCCCATTACAATTATTTTCGTACTTTTAACAGCAGGTTCATTATTCGGTGTACCAGGGGTTGTATTAGGTATCCCAGGTTATGCTGTAATTAAAGTATTAGTCAGTCACTTATTCTATTTATATAAGAAACGATATAATCGACATGAACCAGATCCTGCTTTGGCATATAAAGTAGAAGATTGGAAAGATGAGTAATCGGTAGCAATTGCTACCGATTTTTTTGCAAGATGGACGAAACTAAAAAAGTGATACATAGTGTAATTAGAAGTGAAAAGGCTGAATAAGTTGGAACATGCAAGAGATGTGAATGGAGATTTCTATGCTAATGCTACATTGATATTTAGTGACTTTAAAAAGCCAGGTGGGACATATGACGTCATCTGGAAGGCAATGACAAATAATGATACTGAAGGCTGGTACCAACTTCACGGAGATTCTAGTTCGACTCTATTTTCTCGGATAAAATAAATATGGAAATTAATACGTAATTTAACTTAATATCCTCAATGAGTTGTTTGAGTTAAAATGAACAGCTTATTGGGGACTTTTTATTTATATTGCATTAAATTCATAACGAATTTGCAATTTCTACCAATGTTGTAACAGGATTGTCTAATAGACTTTCCTCAATACTTAACATATAAGTCCATTTATTTTTTTAAAACATAAGAATACTTGAAATTTTTTTATCTATTCCTATTGTTGAATAATAAGCTTGTGTTCCATCTTTTAGAGATATTATTTTAGAATGATTTGTACGCGAAAGTAAATTATTCCCTATTCTAGAAGGGAAGACATTTATAATGTAATTAAAATGTTTTTCCTCATTTAAATATTCGATCTCAAGATTCTCATTTCCTTGGTCAAATCTTCCGAAAGAGTGGGTAAAATCTAATGGTGGTAATTTTATTGGTAAATCTAAGATTGTTTTATAATAAGATTCGGTGTCCTGTATTGCATCTGAAACAGGTTTGTAGCCTAAGTTATAATAACTTTTTTCTATACTCCTTTGTTGATATGATTTAACGGATTGCCATCCACTGAGGCAGAGAAAAAATCCAACCAAGAAAATAATTATTTTCTTTATAGTCAATGTATATTATCCCCTTTTAGTTTATCTCTTAAATATATTCAAAACGGAAACGCTAATACGAATTGGCTATTTAAAATATAGTTTATATCTATTACATGAAATTATGTCAATTATTTACGTAAATCGTTATGATGATGTTATAAGGCGTTGGAATAAAGGGGAAAGTTTATAGTCCGGCTGATGTTGCTACACAATGTCGCTTCATCATGAAACAGAATTGAATATTGGGGAGGATTACACTGATACCCAGCTTTATACCGATCAAGTTTTTGGTTTGAGTCATATATTAGGATTCCGTTTTGCACCAAGACTTCGTGATTTAGCTGAAGCTGGGGTAACGGCAGAAATGCGATTTTTCTAGTGATCCCCTACTGAATGAAAATAATTAAGAAACCCAGCTAATTTTCTCATGTGAAGGTAGCTGTTTTTTAGTTAGATATGCAAAAAAACACTTAAAACGGGAGGAAATGGCGAGAGCTTCGGTTATATTATTCCTGAAAACAACCTTGCATTTGAATGGTCAACAAGATCAATCTGACGAAGATGAATTTCAATACAATAATCTGTAATCTTATAACAAAAACAGCGGCTACCTCCAGCAAGTACTGAAGGAGTGGCTGTTTTTTTATACATCAATCTGTAGAGTAGCAATGAATAAATTCAAAAAAATTATATTATTTCGAATGCTTTAGCATTAGTAATGGAAGCGTATACATTTGGAATAAGAGTGATTTTAAATAAAAATACATTTGACTTTATAATTATACATTATTATAATATTTTTAACTTACACGTGAGGTGATTCAGTTGAAAGTCGGAATTGTTGGAGCAACAGGATATGGTGGGTTAGAACTTATACGACTATTACATAATCATCAAAAAGTCGAAAAAATCGAATTATTCACTTCTTCAGATGAAGGAGCCATTTTTTCACAAAAATACGCTCATCTAAAGAAATTATATGATCAACCATTACAAAAAATTGAAGCTGCGACATTAGCGCAATTAGATATTGTTTTTACGAGTACTCCATCAGGTGTATCGAGTAAGCTATTACCACCACTTTTAAATGGTACGACAAAATTCATCGATTTATCAGGTGATTTCCGCCTTAAGAATTTAGAAGATTATGAAAAATGGTATAAAAAAGAGGCGGCTCCTAGTGAAGTTATCGCGCAAAGTATTTACGGTCTATCTGAATGGAATAAAGAAGCGATTAAAGAAGCAATATTGATTGCCAACCCAGGTTGTTATCCAACGGCGGTTTTACTATCTTTACTGCCATTGTTAAAAGAAAAACTGATTCATGCAAGTGGCCTTATTATTGATGCAAAAAGTGGGGTTTCTGGTGCGGGTAACAAGCCAAGTTTGATGACCCACTATAGTGAGACGAATGAAAACACGGCGATTTATAAAATACATGAGCATCAACATATACCTGAAATTGAGCAGGCTATGAAAATGTTCGCAAATAGTGATTCACCGATTACATTTACAACAACATTAGTACCGATGACACGGGGCATTTTAGCGACAAGTTACGCAACTCTTACGAACGGTACAACCGAAGAACAGCTTTATAATTGTTTAGTAGAACAATATAAAAACAATCCATTTGTTCGAATTGTGAGAGAAACAGCTAAGTTTGGAACAAACCAAGTGTACGGCTCGAATTTCTGTGATATCCATGTGAAAGTCGATTCAAGGACCGGGAGAGCAGCTATTGTTGCTGTAATTGATAATTTAGTTAAAGGGGCAGCGGGGCAGGCGATTCAGAATATGAATATCCAGTTTGGTTTTGATGAAACGACTGGGCTTACCGAAGTGCCATTATTCATTTAACAAGGGAGTGTTTTTATGACAGTAACGTTTGAGAGCTTAAAAAGAATTTCAGATAAAAATATTGTTTCACCAAAGGGCTTTACAGCAACAGGTATACATTGTGGAATTAAACATAAGAAAAAGGATTTAGCGATTTTAGTGAGTGAAGTGCCAGCAAATGTAGCTGGTGTTTTTACAACAAACGCGATTAAAGCAGCACCACTTGTTTTAACAAAACAAATTGTTAAAGAGTGCGGTAAAATGCAAGCGATCATTGTGAATTCAGGAAATGCCAACGCATGTACCGGAACACAAGGCTACAAAGATGCTGAAATGATGCAACAATTAACAGCTGAAAAATTAGGCATTGCAAAAGAACTTGTTGGGGTTTCATCTACAGGCGTGATAGGTGAAATTATGAAAATGGAGCCGATTGAGAAGGGCATCGCTAAAATAACACCAACAGCAACATTAGAAGGAGCAATCGATTTCGCTCAAGCGATTTTAACGACAGATACTGTAACGAAAAATACAACCTATAGCGTAGAAATTGATGGTAAAGAAATCATGATAGCAGGTGTAGCAAAAGGCTCAGGTATGATTGAACCAAATATGGCGACGATGCTTGCTTATGTGACGACTGATGCAGATGTAGACCAACAATCATTACAACAGCTTCTAAAAGAAGTAACAGACGTGACATTCAATGCCATTACAGTGGATGGCGATACGTCTACAAATGATACGGTTTTAGTGTTCGCAAATGGTGTAGCAGGTAATCAGACATTAACACCAGCACACCCGGAATGGGATACATTTAAAGCAGCTTTCCACGCGGTATCTCAAGATCTTTCGAAAATGATTGCAAAAGACGGTGAAGGTGCGACAAAGTTAATTGAAGTGAAGGTTGAAGGTGCAACTAGTGATGAAGAGGCTCGTAAAATCGCTAAAACAGTAGTAGGTTCTCCATTAGTGAAAACAGCAGTCTTTGGCTGTGATGCAAACTGGGGACGTATTATTTGTGCTGTAGGCTATAGCGGTGCAACAGTGGATCCGACAGCAGTGAAAATCCAAATTGGTACAACAATGGTCGTTGAGAATGGTGAACCAGTACCATTTTCAGAGGAAGATCTAATCGTTTATTTAAAACAAAATGAAGTGAAAGTTGCAGTGGCCTTAAACCAAGGCGAGGGACAAGGTACTGCTTGGGGATGTGACTTAACATATGACTATGTGCAGATCAACGCAAGTTACAGATCATAAATGTATTGTTATTAAACTAGGCGGCAGTATGCTAGAAGGTTTAAACGAAAGCTTTTTTGACAACTTCAAAAAGATGCAAGAAGCAGGTTATACCATTATTATCGTTCATGGTGGCGGACCTGCTATTAATAAAGCATTAGCAAATGCAAATGTTGAGACAACAACGAAAAATGGTATTCGTGTTACATCAAGTGAAGCCATTGAAATCGTTCAAAAAACATTAATCGGTAAAGTTAATCCTGCCTTAACCCATCAATTGAATGGGGCAGGTATTCAAGCTATCGGATTAAGTGGTTATGACGGCAATTTATTGACATGTTCATTTTTAAATAAAAAAGAATACGGCTTTGTGGGCAATATTGAAGAGGTCAATACGACATTATTGAAGACAGTTCTCTCTGCGGGCATTATTCCAGTAGTATCCTGCTTTGGTGCAACAGTCGATGGCACCCCACTTAATATTAATGGCGATACTGTTGCCAGCAAAATAGCTCTAGCGATGGCAGCGGATAGCCTTCTACTTGTGACTGATACACCAGGGATCAAAATCGCGGATGTAATCCAAAATCATGTATACCCAGAACAAATTGAAAAGTGGATTGATTCTGGCGATATTTATGGTGGCATGATCCCGAAAGTTCAGGCTGCCATTGCTTGTTTAAATGAAGGTATACCATCTGTCCAGATAGTCAGTGATCAGCTAGCTGGTACGACGATTCAAAGAAAGGAAGTTATCGCATGAGTGCATTATTTGGCAACTACGGTAGACGCCCTGTCCATTTAGTAAAAGGGCAAGGAACAAAAGTTTACGACGAAGCAGGAAAAGAATATTTAGATTTTACAAGTGGCATCGCAGTGCTAAGTCTAGGTCATGCAAATCCTATTTTAGTAAATGCTATCAAAGAACAAAGTGAAAAACTGTGGCATATTTCAAATCTTTTTGACAGTCCAGAACAAGAGCAACTAGCAGCAACTCTTGTGAAAGACACGCACCTTGCTCACGGATTTTTCTGTAATAGTGGCGCAGAAGCCAATGAAGCAGCTATAAAACTTGCTCGTAAACACACTGGAAAACATACAATTATCACTTTTCAGCAATCATTCCATGGCCGTACATTTGGCGCAATGTCAGCGACTGGCCAAACGAAAGTACAACAAGGATTTGGTCCTTTAGTCGAAAAATTCATCCATGTACCTTTTAACGATGTAACAGCACTTGAAGCAGCGGTCGACGATGAAGTTGCAGCTATTATGTTAGAAGTGATTCAAGGTGAAGGCGGAGTAAATGTTGTTTCCGATGAATTTGGCAAAGCAATCGCTAAAATTTGCGAGGAACAAGGTATTTTACTTATAGTCGATGAAGTGCAAACAGGTATTGCGCGTACGGGCACACGCTATGCATATGAACAAATAGCCTTGAAGCCTAATATTGTCACATTAGCTAAAGGACTTGGTGGAGGCTTTCCAATTGGTGCGATGCTTGGGACAGCTGAAATGTATGACACATTTAGTCCAGGTACACACGGCACAACATTCGGCGGCAATCCACTTGCAGTAGCAGTTGCACAAACTGTTCTGAATCATGTGTTTGAAAAATCATTTTTAAGGGAAGTAATGAAAAAGTCGGATTACTTTAAAGAACAATTAGCAAAAGCGCTACCAGCCGACAAATTTTCCGTAAAAGGAAGGGGTCTACTCTTAGGTTTAGGCTGTGGCGAAGCAGTAGCACCATTAATAACAAAAGCTGAAGAAGCAGGCTTATTACTAGTCGGTGCTGGTGAAGATGTCATTCGCCTGTTACCACCATTAACGGTTACATATGAAGAAATTGATGCAGCTATCGTTATTTTAGCAGGAATTCTAATCAATTAATCATCCTGAATTAATGCGCTCAGTGAATCGCAATTCATTAAATACAATTTCTCTAAACAGTGTCTTATTAATAAGCGAACGGGTTTAGGGACCATTTCGCATATTATAGAACAAGCTTATTAAAATATATTTCTGCAGGGGATGACATTCCTCTGCATTTTTTGCGTGGAGCGCTATTGATTGACCTATCTTTTATGAATACCCATAATAGATCATAAGTAAATCTAGGGGGTAACACTATGTCAGCTTTTTTACATTTTCAAGGCGTTTTAACTGAACTCCACGAAACACCAACTTATTTCGCCTTAACTTGCCAAAAACAAGATCACGACGACATAATTATTTTAAATATAGCGAAGGAAACTTTACTTTTCAATAGCACTACATATGAGTCACTTCAGGCAAGTGATCTGAAGCCAGGCTTTTTCATCCATGCTTATGTCCATAAGCATCAACCAGCAACACGCATTTTTCCACCGCAAATTTCGCCAACACTTGTTGTTGCGAATGAAAAAGACCTATTCTATGGTGTAAAAGTTGGGACATACAATGCAGCGACATCACTAATTGAAACAGATTTACGTCTTAATATTGGTCCTAATACTAAGATGCTAGCTGAAGCAGGGCAGAATATAGAAGCAGAGCAACTTGATGGACATGATATAGCCGTGTTTTTCAAAATGAGTACACGTAGCATTCCACCACGAACAACGCCGAATATGATTATTTTGTTGGATGATTAGAATTTTTACGAGAAGATGCCATTGGTAAGTAAAACGACTACTTACCAATGTTCTTTATTTTGATTATTTTCCTAAATTATGATAAATATAGAATAGTGGTAGAAAAGGAGGCTTTACTATTTTCTTCAAAAGACAAACCCCTTATGAAATGAAAGCACTCGAGCGACTTTTACAGCGACTCCCCCTATCGCATCTAAAAATTATAGACATAAGAACACAGCTTGAAACTATTTCTGCAGGTTTCAACGGTGAAACTCGAGTCGATCAAATCATGCAAGAAATCCAGTTTGACATCCCCTTTTTCTACTTCCCTAATTTCGAATGTGAACTCTCTCCAACACGTTTTTCTCAACTAGATTCCGTCCTATTAACTAACCGCTATTTATTATTAATCGAAATAAAAAATATGCGAGGTGAGCTGCATTTTAATGAGCAGCCATATCAGCTTATTCAAGATATTGAAGGGAAGAAAGGAGCCTATCATTGTCCTCAAATGCAACTTTTACGAGCGGCTGACACTGTTGAGCACTGGCTAAATTGTATGGAGCTACCAAAGCTACCGATATACAAAATCATTGTCATGCCAAACAGCCGAACCATTATTAAAACAGCACCAACAAAAGTGCCACTCATCATGTCAAAACAAGTCGCCCTGTACATCCAAAAACTAAACAAACTCCCAGCCGTGATAAATGAAAATCAATTTCTAGAGTTGAGCGATGCCATTATAACAGGTAATAAACCATTCAAGCAAAAATCATTATGCGAAAAATATCATATACCAAAAGAGCATATAAAAAATGGAGTCATTTGCCATTGTGGTGCGAGCGGTATCCGCATTTCAGAGAGGACATGGCATTGCCCAACATGCAAATGCGCAATCCCAAATGCCATTGAACAAACCATACAGGACTGGTTTTGGATTTGTGGAGAGGTGGTTACAATAAAAGAATTCATGGATTTTCTACAGTGTAATAGTAGAAATCTAGTAGCAAGGACATTGAATAATAGTAATCTTATAGCTCTAGGGAATACCAAATCCAGAAGATTTCTATATAATCATAGAGTGCCCATTTTTAATAAATAAAATATTGCCTAGAAACTTCTTATTATATGGAGTTTCTAGGCTTTTTGAGTTAAATGGAGAGCCGAGTGAGTTAAATGGACCTCCGAATAGAGCAAATGGCGTCTCAAAAAGAGCGAGTAGGTTAAAAGAGCCCCTGAGTGAGTTAAATGGAGAGCCGAGTGAGTTAAATGAACCTCCGAATAGAGCAAATGGTGTCTCAAAAAGAGTGAGTAGGTTAAAAGAGCCCTTGAGTGAGTTAAATGGAGAGCTGAGTGAGTTAAATGAACCTCCGAATAGAGCAAATGGTGTCTCAAAAAGAGTGAGTAGGTTAAAAGAGCCCTTGAGTGAGTTAAATGGAGAGCTGAGTGAGTTAAATGAACCTCCGAATAGAGCAAATGGCGCCTCAAAAAGAGTGAGTAGGTTAAAAGAGCCCTTGAGTGAGTTAAATGGAGAGCCGAGTGAGTTAAATGAACCTCCGAATAGAGCCAATGGCGTCCCGAAAAAGAGTGAGTAAGTTATAAGAGCACTCTAATGATTTAAAAGCACCTCATGCATAAAAAAACCGCAAGAGAATTAATCCTCTTGCGGTTTAAATCTATTAAGCATGCACTACACATAGTGTAGCTAATCTTTCCACAGCTTCTACTAGTAATTCCTCTTTTTGAACGAGTGCTACACGAATATAGCCTGCACCAGCTTCACCGAAGATACTGCCTGGTACCATGACTACGCCAGTTTCTTTGATGACGTGGTAAACGAAGTCGATGTCGTTCATTTTTTGGTTCGTATATTTAGCCCAAACAAACATGCCGCCTTTAGATGGAGTTACTTTCCATCCAATTTTAGTTAGCCCGTTCATTAAGATATGGTGGCGTTTTGAGAAAGTAGCGCGTAGGCGGTCTGTTATTTCCTCCGCATTGTCAAGAGCTACAATGCCAGCCTCTTGGATAGGTCCAAATGTTCCGTAATCTAAATTTGATTTTAACTCTTGGATGATTGAGATCATTTCAGCGTTACCGGCGATGTATGCGATTCGTGCACCAGCTAAGCTGAAACTTTTTGATAGGGAGTTGATTTCCATACCGACTTCTTTTGCACCAGGTGTTGCTAGGAAGCTTGATGGGCGATCCCCTTCAAAATAGAATTCAGAATAAGCAGCATCATGTAAAATGATAACATTGTTTAGATGTGCAAATTCAATTGCTTTCGCAAAAAATGCGTCGTTAGGCATTGCAGGAACGGGGTTACCTGGCAAATTTAGAATCATTAGTTTCGCTTTTTTTGCAACGTCTGCAGGTATTGCATCGAAGTCTGGTAAGAAATTATTTTCTTCTAATAGAGGCATATAATAAGGAACGGCTCCTGCGAGATGAATACCGGCATCAAAGGCTACGTATGCGGGGTTCGTCGTTAATACATAGTCACCTTCGTTACAGAAAGCCATCGGTAAATGGACAAGACCTTCTTGAGAACCCATTGTTTGAATAATTTCAGTATTTGGATCTAAATCTACATTGCTGCGACGTTTGTAATAGCGGGCCACTGCTTCGTAGAATCGTTTCGTACCGCCAAGTGTATAGCCATATGAACTAGCTAAAGCACTTTGCTCGGACAATACTTTACGGACTTTTTCGTCTGGTGGAAGATCCGGGCTTCCTAAGCTTAAATCGATTAATTTAACTCCCTCAGCTGCTTTCGCATTCGCTGCCGCTTTCAAATCACCGAATATTGCTTTTGGAAACATAGCCATTTTTTTTGATTTTTCGATTTTCACGTGCAAGCACTCCTTAGTTGCAAAAGTAATTTTATGAAATATTTTATCACACTAAAGCTATAAAGTAACAGATATTTTTTACTAAAAAAATATTATTTATTAAAATTTCTCAGAATGTTCAATAATTAAACGTTATTACAAATTAAAAATCTAATAATAGTTCATATAGACTAGTTTGTATGTGAAAGTAATATTATATTCGAAAAGTATTGTTCTCAATTATTATAAAATAAAGAATATTTTAAAAATAGAATTAGGCAAAACAGAGATAATATACTATTTTATAAGAAAAATGAAATAGTGTTAATATTTTTATGATTGTTTGATATACTGTAGTAGCACAGTGGAAATTAGTTATAATGAATCAGTAATTTATGCGTTACTTAGGAGTTTATAACTCTTTTATAAATGTAGCCAAAGGGATGAGAGGTAAGGTAAATGGGGAAAACGATAAAGTGGAAAATTATTAGTACTGTTGTCATGTTGTTAACTGTGGGATTAATTTTATTAAACGTAGTTAGTACATATATGGTTAATAAAAAAACAGAAGAAAGTTTAGTAGAACAAAACCAGGTACTCGTTTCAGAGATGTCCTCCTCGATACAACACTACTTAAGTGCCTATGAAAAAGGCTTACTTCAAATGTCAACAGCATATGAAGTAGTAGAATATAAAGATAAGATGATGGAAAAAGACAATAATAAAGCAGCTTTACTCGAAAAGAATCTAGATACACAGTTTCAGCAATATATTTCTTTATTTGATGCCACAACATCCGTTTACTACGGTTTGGTAAATACGCATGTAGAAATTATGCCTGAAGCCGACTTAGGTGATGACTTTGATCCGACTACACGTGGATGGTTTAAGAGTGCAATTAACAATACAGATCAGATTTCCTGGACAAAACCATATATAGACCAAGCAACAAAGGAATTAACAATTTCGGGGTCTAAAGCCGTCTTAAAAGATGGTAAAGTTATAGGTGTCGTAGGGATGGATATATTACTATCCAATTTAACGGATGAGATTTCGAAAAAAGAATTAGGATTTAAGGGTTATCCAATTATTATTGGCAATGAGGGTACGGCTATTGTTCACCCAACAAAACCCGGAGAAAATCTATCCGATTTCTCATACGTGAAAAAAATGTTAGATGAAAATAAAGAACAAGGTGTCATTAAAGATGTTGAAAACGGGACCGATTTTGTAACAATTTACCGTACAATTCCAGGCTTAGATTGGAAATTAGCAGCCGTTTTTGAGGAGAAGAATATTCAGCAAACAGCAAATGAAATTCGCAATATTATAGGTGGCATTTCAGTTGCACTTCTCATCACTCTATTTTTAGCACTTATAGCAATTATAGCAAAAATTACGAAACCAATCGCTATTTTACGCAAGTTGATGGATCGTGTAGCAGCGGGTGATTTAACGGTAAGAGCCCGTTTTAAAGCAGATGATGAAATTGGTCAACTAGGTGCTGATTTCAATATAATGACGGATAATATGCAACAAATTATTCGTGTTGTAAAAGATTCATCGACTGAAGTACAAGTAAGCTCACAAGGTCTAAGTGGACTTGCGGAAGAAACGAATGCCACTGGTGAAGAAGTAACTGCAGCGGTTGGAGAGATTGCAGAAGGTGCTTTAAAATCAGCAGAAAGTGCAGAGCAAGCTAGTGAAAATGCAGCGGCATTAAGTGAGCAAATAAACTTAATTCGCCAGAAATCCATTACAATGGCTAGTATTGCAAAAGAAGCTACAGAGAACAATCAGGCAGGACAAGTGCAAGTGGAGCAATTAAAATCTGCATTCCACGAATGGGAAACGAATTTGCAAAGTATGTCGACTGTGATAGATGCACTTGAAAATAAAGTAGGTTCCATTGAGCACGTAATGCAAACTATTAAAGAAGTGTCGAATCAAACGAATTTACTAGCGTTAAATGCGAGCATTGAAGCGGCAAGAGCTGGTGAGCATGGCAAAGGATTTGCGGTCGTAGCTGAGGAAGTTCGAAAACTGGCTGAACAATCTGCGAGTGCAACAGAAGAAGTGAAGGAAACGGTGCAACAGTTACAATTAGAATCTAAACAAGTTTCCGGACAAATGCTTACAACGATGAGTAAGTTCCAACAGCAAGGAACAGTTGTAAGAGGAACCGAAACTATTTTCGAAACGATTTCATCCTTAATGAATGAGATGCAACGATCCATCCACGATGTGTCGGAAGAAATACTCGCGGTCACTGCATATAAAGAAGAAGTCATTGAAGTCATTCAAACAATGACTTCCACTTCACAAGAAACAGCAGCTTCTTGTGAAGAAGTGAGTGCCTCAACAATAGAACAATTAAATGCCATTGAAGCGGTCACTACAGCATCTGAAAACTTAACAAACTTAAGTGACCATTTAGCTGATTCGGTTACTCGATTTAAAATTTAATGATGTAATAAAGCCAAATGTCTCCATTAGACATTTGGTTTTTTTGTGAAAAAGTTGAGTAAATCCATTTGTTTATAAGGTGGATTTAGACGGTATTTCTAGAATAGATGATCAAGACTTTAGTGAAATTACCAAAGGACTATTATTCCTTAGGCTTTTTTATTTTTACTAGCTTTCTGGCTTGATTTCTAGAAAAAATAGAAGGCACTACAAAGATTTCATCATAATCGTTGATATAAGTTCATATATTTCGTATAGAAATGCTGTATAAAATAGGCCTAATAAATAAGGTTTCTACTATGGTTATGATGTTTTTGGTGGATTTTATTATTTTGTTGAAATAACATTTACGTTAAGAAATCTAAACCTCCATCATCTTTAAAGTAGTTTTTCTAAAACATATTCGCATATAAGAGAAGCAAGAAAAAAGAAATAGGAGGACGAAAATGCAAATTAATGTAATGGAGAGGTCTACGTTTTATGGTAAATATGGAAAGAGATTATTAGATTTAATCATAGCAAGTATTCTGCTACCGGTTTTCGTAACGACCATTCTTCTAATCGCTTTCCTATTACTGATTGTCTCAGGAAGGCCTGTTTTCTTTACGCAGGAGCGGACCGGATTGAATAATAACAACTTTCAAATTTGGAAGTTTCGGACGATGAAATGCGATAAAGCGCAGCAAGGTAAAGTAAAGAGTTGGAAAGGTGGAGTACCCGAGCAATTTGTCTTTAAGCAATCTCAAGACTTACGGATGACAGGGATTGGTAAGCTACTTAGGAAGCTGAGCTTAGACGAATTGCCACAAATTATTAATGTCTTAAAAGGAGACATGAGTTTAGTAGGACCAAGACCTGAAGTACCAGAAATTACAACCTTTTATAATACAGAACAGGCTAGACGATTATATGTGAAGCCAGGCATAACAGGACTAGCACAAATAAATGGACGTTCCAATATACCTCATGGTAGGAAAATATTTTATGATATTGATTATGTAGAAAGTTGTTCATTTGCACTAGATCTAAAAATATTAATGCGCACTATTCGCGTTGTTTTGAGTAGAGAAGGAGCATATTAAGCTGGTGGGAGGAGGCTATGCGTTCAGAATCAACAGAATACAAAGTATTGATATATGTACTCATTAGACTATTAATTGGCAAGAGTATTGATCCCCTCCATAAAGGGGGTGAATGAGAAAATCCATCGGCTTTTGGAGAAGAGCAAACTGCTCGATACTTTTCATTCGTAAGAAACAAAAAATACTTGCTGTGATAAGTATTGGAAAAATGGGAGACACTTGTGACGACTGAGTTGGCAAAATATTTAGTGAAAGATGTTAATGAAACAATCTATAGTGATACCAAAGTGAGACAAGAAAAGGAAAAGATTAAATAAAGCTCCATAATCTAAAAGGTTACCACTATATCTCTCATTAAATAGAATGGTGGTAAAAATAGTTTGATTTAAATTGTTAAAAAAATACATATTATTGAGCGTGGCAAAAGTTGAATAAACCAACAGCTATTTTATGTTCGGATTGAATGAGTGATTGGAAACTATTTAGAAGTATGTACTCGCTTGGCAACACTTATATAAACAAGTATGTATACTCCCATTGACGTAATATCCGTTTTCACAGCATATGCATGCGGATTGTATCGCTTCGTTATGAGAGCACACTTATGCTTCAGAAAGAAGAGGAAGCATAGGTGCCTATTATTATTTTTTAGTACGTAAGTTTGTATCCTACTGTACTTATTACCTATAGCAACGTGGCTAAACGTGCAAGGACTTTTAGCCACGTTGTTATCGATTAGTCATTTTTTTGCAGGGCTATTTATTAATATTAACATAGTGGGAACCTACACTGACAGATGTGTTGATTGGCATCGTTATTGTGTTGGCTATTTGTTAGGTTATATAGCGTTTTACCCATACTCATTAGTTTAGCATAATGTGTTTACCAGTATTTCAACTTGTTAATGTTCATTATTAAAGATATGAATGTTGCGTCTGTTATAGGAAGTTTTCAGAACTCTCGGCGATCAGTCACTATAGCTCCATTAAATGTTGCTAGGAGCCGTAATTATTGGTCATTCGGCAAACAGCTTCTTTATTGATAGTCTTCATTGACGTCATTTGTGGCTTATTTTAAAGATGACTTGCATTCTGGTAAGGCAAAAGAAGGGATGAATGAATGAAGATTGTTCAAATAATTACAAAGTTAGATACGGTTGGAGGCGCACAATCGCATGTACTTGCCCTCACAAAACAGCTTTCATTAGATGGCCATGAAGTGACGATATTGACTTCAAAAGGAGATCTAATTGAGCAGGCTTTAGAAGAAAAAAACATAAAAATTATTCAGCTGAAATATTTAAAATGGTCTATTCATATTATAGATGATAGCCGTGCATTTATGGAGATTCGTGCCAATTTACGTCGTATAAAGCCTGATGTAGTTGCTCTTCATTCTTCAAAGGCAGGTGTAGTCGGACGATTAGCAGCCTTTTCATTAAAAATCCCGACTGTATTTACGGCGCATGGTTGGGCATTTACAGAAGGTGTAAAGCCCTTGAAACGGTTATTGTTTCAATATATTGAGAAGGTCCTCGCACGAAAAACGAGCAGAATAATTGCGGTTTCAAATTATGACTGTGAGCTGGCTATACAAAAAAAAGTGGTGAAGAAAACCAAAATAACGACGATTCATAATGGCATTCAAAGTATCGAAGAGCCGTCATATTTTCAAAATAAGGTACCGAAAATCGTCATGGTTGCACGGTTTGAACATCCTAAGCGTCAAGATTTATTGGTCGAAGTATTGTCGACGATGAAGGAAATGGAATGGGAGCTTGTTTTCATAGGAGACGGAAGAGAAATAGAGGCAGTAAAAGAGTTAACAAAACAGCGTGATATTGCACACCGCGTAACATTTTTAGGATCACGTGATGATATCGAAGTACAACTTAGTTATGCGGATCTCTTTGTACTGCTGTCAAATTTTGAAGGGCTTCCGATTGCTATATTAGAGGCGATGAGGGCAGGTTTACCCGTTATAGCATCCAATGTTGGCGGCACTTCAGAGCTCGTCAATCATGGTAAAAGCGGCTATGTTGTAGATGGAAACATTACAACTATAAGGGAATATTTAATCAGGGTACTAGAAAGTCAATCACTTCGAATGCAGCTGGGGTATACAGGTCGCCGCTATTTTGAAGAAAATTTTTTGTTCCAAAAGATGTATGAGAAAACCGTAAATCTTTATCAAGAAATACAAAGGGAACAGAAGGTGGAAAAAGAAGTACAACAACTTGATCACAACCGAGCTTGAACAGCTATTGTAGAACCAAGGCGGTGCGACTTAGTTATCAAGAATATAAATTTTACGCTGATAGCAATACATGGAAATCCCAAGTACATCATTCATTATGCCTTAACTTTAACAGTCAATGTGAAAAAATTGTAAACCAACTGGAAACAATGCAAGAAAATAAAAAGGTTAAAGAATGGAGAGAAATTGTGAACATTCTCGTAACAGGTGGTGCCGGATATATTGGTTCACATGTTTGTATTGAATTATTAGAAGCAGGGCACCAGGTTATTATTGTAGATAACTTTTCAAATAGTCATAAAGAAGTATTGAATCGCGTGCAATTGATCACGAAAAAAAGTGTAATATGTCATAATGTAGATATTTGTCAAACGGTAGAACTAGAAAAGGTTTTTAAAAAATATGAAATTGACAGTGTTATCCATTTAGCAGGCTATAAATCAGTTCCTGAATCTATACAAAATCCACTCAAGTATTATATAAACAATTTAGTTGCCACGATTCAATTAGTCAAACTAATGGAAAAGTATAAAGTGCATCATTTTGTTTTCAGTTCATCTGCAACTGTTTATGGTATTCCAGAGCAATGCCCAATCCCAGAAACAGCAAATTTAAAAACTGTTAACCCTTATGGTACAACGAAGTTAGTTATAGAAAACTTTTTATATGACTTTGCTCAATCAAATGCGCACTTTTCAATTGTATTATTACGCTATTTTAATCCCGTTGGTGCACATGAAAGTGGTTTGATTGGTGAAGACCCTTTAAGTGTTCCAAATAATCTAATGCCTTATATTACACAAGTGGCAACAGGAAAACGTAATTATTTGAGCATTTATGGAAATGATTATCCAACGATAGATGGAACGGGCGTAAGAGATTTTATTCATGTAGTGGACTTAGCAAAGGGCCATGTGAAAGCGTTAGATAACATTTCTGGAAAATACGGTTGGCAAGTATTTAACTTAGGTACGGGTGAGGGCTATAGTGTATTACAGCTCGTCACAACGTTTGAACGTGTAACAGGGATTACAATTCCTTATAAAATGGTTGATCGACGCGCTGGTGACGTTGCGATTTGCTACGCTGATACGACAAAGGCAGAGAAGCAACTGAATTGGGTAGCAGAACGAGGGTTAGAGGATATGTGTCGCGATGCATGGCGATGGCAACAGAATAATCCGAATGGCTATACGACAATAAATTCGAAAGACAAAATGTAGAAATAATTCAATAAAAGGGCAGCGGTATGTTGCAAAAAAACAAAATAGCCATTATAATATATTAAACATACTTAATTACTTGGTTTTATGATACAGTGCAAATAAGCCCTATAGAAAATCTATACGGGCTTATTTGCTATTGTTAATTATCAGAAATGTTTGCATGTATGAATTGTACATGATACTATTAACTTAATTACATATTCTTATCAAGAGAAGCTGAGGGAAAAGGCCCTATGAAGCTTCAGCAACCTCTGATTTAATCAGAAAGGTGCTAAGTCCTACAAGACAAATGTCTTGGAAGATAAGAAACGAGCGTATAAATTTAGCCCTCCTTCTTATCATGAGAAGGAGGGCTTTTTTGTATGTATTACATAATAGAAATAGATAAAAGGGAGAGAAGAAACAATGCCAATTAATATACCGAAAAATCTTCCGGCAACGGAATTATTGAAAGAGGAAAAAATCTTCGTCATGGAAGAGGATCGCTCTAAAAGTCAAAATATCCGTCCACTTAATATTCTGATTTTCAATTTGATGCCTGAAAAAGAGAAGACGGAACTACAATTATTACGTCTACTAGGTAACACACCACTGCAAGTAAATGTTACTTTTTTAAATACGGCTACACATGTTTCAAAAAATGTGAGTAAAACACATTTAGAATCGTTTTATACGACGTTTGAGCATGTGAAACATCGACGTTTTGACGGTATGATTATAACAGGTGCACCAATTGAGCTTATGGAATTTGAAGACGTTAATTATTGGAATGAGATCGTTAGCATTATGGATTGGTCGAAAACAAGTGTTACATCGGTCTTACACATTTGTTGGGGAGCTCAAGCAGCACTTTACCATCACTACGGTATTGGTAAATTCCCGTTAGCTAAGAAATGCTCAGGTATTTACGATCATACTATTACAGACCCAACAGTTAAACTTGTTCGCGGATTCAATGATATTTTCACCGCACCACACTCACGCAATACATCGGTGTCTAGGGAGGAAGTGGAAGCACATCCAAAATTAAAATTACTATCAGCTTCTAGTGATGCAGGTGTATTTATAGTAATGTCAGAAGATGAAAAGCATATTATGATTACCGGGCATTTAGAATACGATGCACACACATTAGCGGAGGAATATTCCCGTGATTTGGCAAAAGGTTTAACGATCGACATCCCGGAAAACTACTTCCCAAATGATGATACATCAAAGCAGCCAAATAATACTTGGCGTTCGCATACGCATTTATTGTTCTCCAACTGGTTGAACTACTACGTATACCAAGAAACACCTTTCGAATGGGAATAATTAAAAAACGCCTTAGCTCTAGTTGTTACAAGAGCTAAGGCGTCTTCATTTATATTCTAATTTGAGAAATCCAATTTTCTAATAAAAGTAAGGGGGATAAGCACTTTCTAAGCAAACTTTATGCTATGATAAAAGTAATTTATCTCGAAGGGAAGACAATTTATGAACTCACCATTTACATTTATTCATACAGAACCAAAAAATATGGATGCAACGAAACAATACCCAGCGATTTTCTTATTACACGGAATGGGTAGTAATGAACAAGATTTACCTGGATTAGTGGCCGATTTTCAAGATAATTGCCATGTTTTTAGTTTACGCGGTCCAATTAAACATGCACCGGGTTATGCGTTCTTCACTATTGAAGAATTCGGCAAACCAGATCGTCCAGTATTTGATAAAGTAGTTCACTTTATACGAGAATTTATAGATGAAGCGATGTTCATTTATAAAATCGATCCAACCAAGGTTGCGTTAATGGGCTTTAGCCAAGGTGCTATTTTAGCGCAGTCATTAGCACTTGTTTTAGGCGATAAATTAACAGCAGTTATCGCTTTAAGTGGCTATATTCCAGAATTCGTCAAAACAGAGTATCACAAAATGTCAGTTGAACATATGCCAATCTTCATCTCACATGGTGAATATGATTATGTTTTACCACATCAATGGGGCGTTGAAAGTAAGGAATTCTTTGAATCGTTGGGGGCGGACGTAACATTTAAGAGCTATCCAGATGGACACGGTGTCACACCAGCTAATCAACTAGACTTAATCACTTTTTTAAAAGAACAGATTTCATGAATTTCACTTGGAAGTCACGAGCATATTGTCGCTCGTGGCTTTTTTTATCTCTATATTAATAGTAAACCGTTGTAATTTTACATAAGTATAACTAAAAATAAATAAATAATAAACCTTGCTAGTCTATATATAAAAGATCAAAACCAAGCCTCTAAGAGAAAAATAAAACCGTACTAGCAAAAAGCAAGTACGGTGAATAAATAATATAGATATTAAATTGTGACGCCTTGCTTCAATTGCAAAAATAATTGTTCTTTATTACGTGGCATGGGAGCATCTGATGCTAGTAAACCATTTTGTTGTAATTGCTCAGCAGTTTCAAATATCCATGGTTTCTCAAGGTGGGCTTGCTTTAGTAATTCCGGTCGTTTAAAAATTGAAATTGGATCACCATGGTAGAGTATTTTCCCATCGCTCATAACGATAATTTCATCAGACCATTCATAAGCAAAATGCACATCGTGTGTCGATAATATAATCGTTTTATACTCTTCATGAATCGTATTTAGTAGGGCCAATATTTGCTTAGAATAATACGGATCGAGACCTGCAGAAGGCTCATCCAATATAAAGACATCAGGCTTCATCGCTAATACACCAGCAATGGCAACACGTTTTTTCTGACCTAAACTTAAAAAGTGAATCGGCTTTTGTTGCAGGGAAGTGACTTCGGTTTCTTGCATAGCCCACTCTACTTGCTTAACCACCTTTTCTTTAGACCAACCTAGATTCATAGGACCAAAGGATATATCCTGTCTCACTGTACCCGAAAATAATTGTGAATCCGGATCCTGAAAAACAATTCCTACTTGCTGACGTAATTCAAGTAATGCTTTTCGTCCATATTTCATCTGCTTACCTTTGAAATGAATTGTTCCTGAAGTAGGCTCTAAAATGCCATTTAAATGCTGAAATAATGTAGACTTGCCAGCACCATTATTACCGAGTAGCGCAATTTTTTTGCCCTTTTTTATGGAAAGAGAAAGGTCTTCAAGTGCGACCGTGCCATCTGCATAACAATGTGTCAGATGTTGTATATCAAAAAATAGCTCATCCATTTAGACTTCCTCCAAACTGAATATAAACAGCGACTATGCTAATAGAAATGACTACAATGCCTAGCCAATTTCGTTGTGAAAATGAGTAATCATCCTCTAATAATTTTATATCTTCCATATAGCAGCGTGAATTCATCGCAATGATCAATTCTTTAGAACGTTGAAATACATGGATGAATAATGAAGAAACTAGTAAACCTAATGAATGAATACTTTGCTTCACGGTCAGATAACCAAGACGTGCATTTTGTGCTTGATGCATTTTTAGCGATGTTTCTAAAAAAACGAAAATGAAGCGGTATGTGATTTCAGTTAACTCGATCAATAATGCGGGAACTTTCAACTTACGTAATACATGCATAATATCATGTACAGGTGTTGTCAATGTTAAGAAGTATAAGCAACTAATACTACTAAGCACTGTGAAAAATAATTGGGTCGCCGTCTCTACACTATGTTTCGTAATAAAAATATGTAATCCTAAAAATTCAGTCGTCCAAAGTGAGGAGGGAATTAAGATAGTGTTGCTTGTAAATGAAATCAAAATGGTCATCATACTCGATAAAAGGAAAAATCCAGGCACTAATAATAGCTTGAAATAATATTTAAAGGGTATTTTTGCTCCCAAAATTGTAAAAGCACTCATCACAATAAAAGTGATGAGTGATACAAGTGTGTCTTTCACAGTTAAAGAAAATAATAATAGAAAAAAAGCTAAAACTATTTTTTCTATAGGATGAATATGCTGCCAACGATTCATATAAGCATATTTATCAATAAGAAGCATTTTAAATTTGCCCTTCTTTTTTATTACCATTATCTTTGCGTTTGTGTTTGCCCCGAGTTAAACCAACAAAGTAACCGATAAATCCAGCACCAATGGCAGCTTGAAGACAGAATAATAGACTTTCAATTTCACCACTTGGCGGCTCCCAAATACTTGAGAACCAAGGCTCATATGAAGCATTAATTTCACCAATGGCAGCTTCAGCTTCACCATCAGCCCCACCAAATTCAGCCCCTTTTTGAATGAATAAAGGGAAGATGGCAAGAATAATAACGATGCCAATTAATAATAAATTCTTTTTCATCGTTGTTCAGCTCCTTTCGAAAAGACGCGAAGCGCTTTTAACTCGGCTACATTGTATTTTTTCAAGAAATTCATAATTACGACAGTTAAAATACCTTCTGAAATAGCTAAAGGAATTTGTGTTAAAGCGAAAATTCCGCTGAATTTAGTGAATGATGCAAAGAATCCACCGACTTCAGAAGGGAAAGCTAGTGCTAATTGAACTGAAGTGACAAGGTAAGTACCAAGATCGCCTAAAGCAGCAGCTAAAAATACAGCAAATGCAAAAGATAATCCAGCTTTAGTAGCCCCTTTATAAACGCCGTAAGCGATTATTGGACCTACTACAGCCATTGAAAATGCATTGGCACCAAGCGTGGTTAATCCACCATGTGCTAATAATAATGATTGGAATAAAAGAACGATAAAACCGACAATACTCATAGCGAATGGTCCGAATAATACAGTCCCTAAACCTACACCAGTAGGGTGAGAACAGCTACCTGTTACAGATGGAATTTTCAAAGCAGATAATACAAATGCAAATGCGCCTGATAGGCCAAGCATCATTTTTGTATCTGGATTTTCCTTTATAGTTTTACGTATAGAGCGGAATCCAAGGATTAAAAACGGAATCGTCACTGCCCACCAGAAAATGGCCCATTCAATAGGTAAAAAGCCTTCCATAATGTGCATTGCAAATGCTTGCTTTGGAATAATCATGACAAATGCTAAAAAGTAAATCATTTTCCAGTTAAAGATTGATTTTAACTTATTCATAAAATTCTCCCTTTTATTTATGTATTGGTCTGATTTTTTTTATTTCTTTAATGCTTGTACAAACAACACCTCCTAGGAAATACCTCTCTGGATTGGGCATACAGCCAATTTTTCAATAAAAAAAGCACCTCTTTCTAAGAAAGAAGTGCGTGAAGGAATAGTCATCAGAAAATAAGATGTACTCACTTTCACACCCATCCTCGTAGGTTGAAACAGTTCCACACTTTATGGCAGGTCTCCTGGCTTAGAATCATCATTTTGCTACAGTCTTCCCGTCATTTGACAGTGACATTTTGTAACAAAACTCCTCAACACAGTGGCGGGACCGCGTCGGATTAACACCGACTTCCCTTTTCAGTTAAAAGCAAATTTAACACCATAAAGTTTATTGAATTGTTTGATTTCAGAATATAGTGTATCATGGGAAATTCCTAACTACTAGAATAATTTTATAAAAGCACCTATTTTATTGAAATTGAATAGAAATGTAGAAAAAATTGTTTTACAAGGGAATTTTAGGAATTTATTAATTTGTAATTATTTCGCTATATTATTCTTTTCTAAAATCTATTTAAATCTTACTAAATATAGTATATGATAAGAACAGTTTTAGAATTTACTGAATAATACAATTGAATAGCAAATTTAAAAGTGCCGACATGTTAAGTATTTTTTAACGTGAAGGATAATAGGGAAATCGGTTCGAATCCGATGCAGCCCCCGCTACTGTAACGCTGATGAAATGATAATACTCACTGGTAAAATACTGGGAAGAGTTCAAAGTAAAATGAAGCGTAAGCCAGGAAACCTGCTTTTAAAATTATGAACGATACTTTTCGGAGGGAAAGGTGAAGGCTACAGAGGATGACGTGTATTCATTTTGATATGCTGTCTGAAAAATCTAGTTTTTAAACCTTAATTCTTTGGATTAAGGTTTTTTTATTTGCCAAAATAGATAACTGGTTGCCTTTTTACCCTATTTCCATAGATTTTTCATAAGTACAATGATGAACACCATATGGGAGGATCACTATGACAACTTGGAATTTAGAAGGCATGAAAAGCCATTTGCTCATTTGTAACGGCAGTAGCTGCTTGAAAAAGGGCGGTGAAGAAGTGACACTTGCAGTCCGTGATGAGATTGCTCTACTAGGTATTGATGAACAAATACATACAACGCGAACTCGTTGTAATGGACGATGCAAAGATGCCTGTGTCGTTATTGCGTATCCACAAGGAACTTGGTATAAGGCAGAATCTCCTGAAATAGGGCGTCAAATCGTACGCGACTGTATCACTCAGCAAGTTGCACCACATGTCGTCTATCAAACGATTAATGGCAGTATGACGAAAAATCCGACATCAGGAGCATTTAAAGGCATTTCAAAAAATAAATAGAACGCTGTTGCGGAAAGGAGATGTTTGAATGTCACAACTTGGCAAACTCTATGTAGTTGGTTTTGGTCCAGGGGATTTTAAACATATAACAACAAGAGCTGTTGAAGCGCTGCAAGAAAGTGATTTCATCATCGGTTATAAAACGTATGTTGAACTCATTCAAGATTTGATTGATAGTAATACTGCTGTCATTAGTACTGGGATGACTGAAGAAGTATCTCGCGCTCAAGAAGCTGTTAGACAAGCTGAGAACGGAAAAAAAGTAGCTGTCATCTCAAGTGGAGATTCTGGTGTTTATGGTATGGCAGGTCTTGTCTATGAAGTACTAATAGAAAAGGGTTGGACAGAAGCAACAGGTGTGGAAATTGAAGTCATTCCTGGTATCTCGGCGATTAATTCTTGTGCATCGTTACTTGGTGCACCTGTTATGCATGATTCATGTACGATCAGCTTAAGTGACCATTTAACACCGTGGGATTTAATAGCTAAACGTGTTGAAGCTGCAGCAATGGCGGATTTCGTAATCGCCCTTTACAATCCTCGAAGTGGCCGACGCACACGTCAAATTGTTGAAACACAGCGGATTTTACTGCAATACCGTTCTCCGGAAACACCGGTTGGACTTGTGAAAAGCGCCTATCGTGATCGACAAAATATTATTATTACCAATTTAAAAGATATGTTGAATCACGATATTGGTATGTTAACGACGGTTGTTATAGGGAATTCATCGACATTTTTATATGACAATAAAATGATTACCCCTCGTGGTTATCAAAGAAAATATACTTTAAATGCTGATAAACAGCCGCTAAAACCACATCAGCGTTTGAAAGAAGAAGCTGAACCATGGGCAATGGACCAGGAAACAGGCATTCAACGTTCTCAAAATATTGATCAAGTATCGGTTTTTAAAAAGGTAGAGCAAGAGACAGTTGTAAAAGCAGCTGCAAAACCAACGATGGGCTCGTATCAACTAGCGCTGGAAGCATTATCTCGTGTCATAGGTGAGCAAGAATCATCGGCAACAACGTACGTTCATCAAGAAATGGAATCTATTTTTGAGTTGGCAGTAAGTCCAGGTGTGGCAAATAAAAGATTTACGCCAAAGCAAATGATGACATTAGCTGAAGTAGTTGGAGAAAAAGGAACGATGGAATATACACCGAATCATAATATTCTATTGAAAATCCCAACGACTACACCTGATATGATTACGGCAAAATTACAGGACGCAAACTTTATTCTGTCACCAGTTGGAGATGTTGTGACGATTAAGGCATGCGATTTCTGTGATGGTGAAAAAACGGGTGGCATTCCTTATGCAGAGGAACTTCAAGAGAAATTAGGTGGTCTGCAAATGCCAAAAGAATTTAATATCGGTTTTAATGGCTGTGGTATGGCTTGTTACAAGGCAGTTATGGAGGATGTAGGAATCGTCTATAGAAAAGGTAAATTCGATCTATTTGTTGGTGCGAAACCAGTCGGTAGAACTGCTCATCCAGGACAGCCAGTGGCAGAAGGTATTGAGCCAGAAAAAATAGTAGAAGCGGTTAGTAAAATAGTTGAAGAGTATCGTCAAAACGCACATCCAAATGAGCGTTTGTTCAAGTATTTCAAGCGTGCCAAGAAGATTCAAGGTTATACATATCAAGATATGTCGCCAAAAATTGAGATTGAACCAGCACCTTGTGGAGATTAATTATTAAGAGGGGGAAATAATTTTATGAAAGCAATTTTATTTGTAGGTCATGGTAGTCGTTTAGCAGAAGGTAATGCAGAAGTTAATAAATTTGTTGAACAATTAAAGCCAACATTAAATGATCAACTGTTAGTGGAGTCTTGTTTTTTAGAGTTTGCATCACCAAATATTGCCGAAGGGATTGATAACTGTGTTGCTAAAGGTGCCACAGATATTCATGTCATTCCGATTATTTTATTACAAGCAGGGCATTCGAAAATTCATATTCCAGCAGCAATTGATGAAGGCAAAGCGAAATATCCTACTGTGCAAATTACATATGGTCGCCCATTAGGCGTTCATGAGTCTATCTTTACGATTTTAAAAGAACGTTTAACAGAAGCTGGTTTTAATCAAGAAGTTGACAATAATGATACAGCTATTTTATTAATTGCACGTGGTGGTAGTGATGCAGATGCCAATAGTGATTTTTATAAAATTGCACGTATGCTTTGGGAGCAATTAAATGTGCGTACAGTAGAATGTGCCTTTATGGGTGTTACATATCCAACTGTTGAAGAAGGTATTGAAAGATGCCAGCAGCTTGGAGCTAAAAAAGTCATTATGCTTCCTTACTTCTTATTCACTGGTATTTTAATGGAACGTATGGAAAAAATGGTCGAAAATTATCAAACAACATACCCTAATTTAGACGTAAAATTAGCCGCTTACTTTGGGTACCACCCTGAACTAAAAACAGTTTTAGCAGATCGAGTGGAAGAATCACTACAAGGTGATGTGAAAATGAACTGTGATACTTGCCAATACCGTATAAATGCAATGGAGTTTGTTGAGCATCATCACCATCATGATCACGACCACGACCATGAGCATCACCACCACGATCATGATCACGACCACGACCACGACCATCATCATGAACATGAACATGCGGGTACTGCAAAATGATTTTGTTTTTAGCAGGTACAAGTGATGCACGAGAATTAGCAATTGAAATGCAACAAGCGAGTTACCCTGTTCTTGCAACAGTTGTAACGGATTCGGCTGCGAAAAGCTTAGTAGAAGCGGGCATAGAAACACATATTGGTCGATTAACAGCTGACGATATGGCTTCCTTCATTCAAACTAAAAACTTTAAGGCTGTCGTTGATGCAAGTCATCCATTTGCTGAAGAAGCTTCAAAAAATGCACTAGCAGGAGCTAAATTAGCAAATGTTCCATATATTCGCTATGAACGTGAAAGCCAGCAATTTGTAGATGATAAGTTAATCACAGTAAAAGACTACGAGGAAGCTGCGAACTTAGCAGCAAAAAAACGTGGAGTTGTTATGCTAACAACGGGTAGTAAGACACTTGGTACATTTACTGAGAAGCTACTAGGATTAGAGGATACAAGAGTCATAGCCCGCATGCTGCCACGGTTAGACAATATGGAAAAATGTGCAGATCTTGGGGTAGAACAAAAGAATATTGTCGCAATACAAGGACCTTTTTCAAAGGAGTTGAATATTGCGCTTTATAAGCAGTATGGTGTCACTTTAATGATTACAAAAGAAAGTGGCAAAGTCGGTTCAGTTGATGAAAAAATTACAGCAGCACTTGAATGTGGTATAGAAACAATTATGATCGCAAGACCAAAAGTAGCTTATGAAAATGTGCATTCTACTTTTGAAGCAATCATTCATTCATTACAAATCAATCTTTCGAAAAATTAGGAGGCAATCATTATGGATTTCAGAACAGATTTTAAACCATTAACAGTTGACCCAGATAAAATTTATGAACATAGCTTTGCTACTATTTTAGAAGAATATGGTCCTCACGAATTTACAGAGGATGAATGGAAAATCATTCGCCGTATTATTCATGCTTCAGCTGATTTTGATTTAGGGCGCTCAGTCATAATTCACCCAGATGCAATTGCAGCGGGCATTAAAGCAATTCGTTCAGGTAAGCCTGTGATCGCGGATGTACAGATGATTGAAAGTGGAACAGGGCATAAACGCTTCCAAAAGCATGGTGGAGATGTTTATTGCTATATCTCTGACGAAGATGTGTCTAAAGCAGCAAAAGAAGCAGGCGCTACACGTGCTATTATGTCAATGCAAAAAGCCGTTCATCTACATGAAGGAGGCATTTATGCGATTGGTAATGCACCAACCGCGTTACTAGAGTTAATTCGTTTAATTAAAGAAGGAGTAGCGAAGCCGGATTTAATAATCGGTATGCCTGTTGGCTTCGTTTCAGCAGCTGAATCGAAAGATGAGCTTGTTAAATTAACTGAAATTCCGTTTATTACAAATTTAGGACGTAAAGGTGGAAGTACCGTAACAGTTGCGGCACTTAATGCCATCTCACTATTAGCCGATCAGGCTTAACTATGCAAAAGAAAGAGAAAAAAGATCCATCGCAAATGCGTCATGGCTATACAACAGGCGCTTGTGCTACAGCCGTAACGAAAGCGGCTTTAACGGCTCTTATTACTGGTGAAGCGCAAGAAACAGCAACGATACATTTGCCGGTGGGCCGCGATGCGACTTTTACAATCGAAAAAAATGTCTTTGCAGCAAATTCTGTCAGTTGTGAAACGATTAAAGATGCTGGAGATGATCCAGATGCCACACATAAAGCATTAATTATTTCAACTGTCAGTTGGGGAGATCAACCAGGAATTATTTTAGATGGAGGAGTCGGCGTGGGACGAGTGACCAAGCCGGGTCTTCCTGTTCCTGTTGGTGAAGCTGCCATTAATCCCGTCCCAAGAAAAATGTTGAACGCTACTGTACAAGAAACGTTAGCTGAATTTCAAATTGTCCGTGGTGTGAAAGTTGTCATTTCTGTTCCAGAAGGGGAGGAAATTGCAAAAAAAACGCTAAATGGTCGGTTAGGAATTATCGGAGGTATTTCGATTTTAGGGACAAGAGGAACGGTTGTACCATTTTCTAGTTCCGCTTATATGGCAAGTATTGTACAGGCAATTAGTGTAGCAGTCGCAATGGGCTGTGAACATGTCGTTTTAACAACAGGTGGTCGTAGTGAAAAATATGGCATACAACAATATGAAGCACTTTCAGAGGAAGCTTTTATTGAGATGGGTGACTTCGTTGGTTTTTCCCTAAAACATTGTAAACGTCTAGGTATTAAAAGAGTGTCATTAGTTGGCATGATGGGAAAATTTTCTAAGGTTGCCCAAGGGGTCATGATGGTGCACTCGAAAAGCGCCGCTGTCAATTTTGAATTTATGGCCCAGCTAGCAAAAGATGTTGGGGCTCCGGATGAAATGGTGCAAGAAGTGGCACAAGCGAATACAGCTTCGCAAGTCGGTGAAATCATGATGGAAGCAGGCTATGATCAGTTTTTTAATCATTTATGTGAAGCCTGTTGTACATCGTCTCTCAATCATGTACGTGGAGGTCTCATCATGGACACTGCGATTTATTCCATGAAGGGACAATTATTAGGGAGGGCTGATGGCATTGACACAATCGATTAAATTAATAGGTATTGGGGATAACGGACGAGATAGTTTATTACCTCAATATATATCTTGGATAGAAGATAGTGAAGTATTAGTAGGTGGAGAAAGACTACTTGAATTCTTCCCTCATTACACAGGAGAAAAAGTTGTTGTAAAAGGCGGTTTAAAACCTTTAGTTGAGAAATTACAAAAAGAAACACGTAAAACTGTCATTTTAGCATCAGGTGATCCATTGTTTTACGGATTAGGTGGTTATTTAGCTAGTAAAATGACTATCGAAGTATATCCCTATTTCAGCTCAATTCAATTGGCTTTTTCAAAAATGGGCGAAAGCTGGCAAGATGCCTATTTAGTAAGTGTTCATGGCCGCAGTATGAAAGGTTTAGCACAGAAAATCGATGGCAAATCCAAAATCGCATTATTAACAGATGCTGATAATAGCCCAAGTAAAATTGCAGCTTATTTAATATCTTTCGGTATGACAGAATACCGTGCATTTGTTGCAGAAAACTTGCAAGGCGAAGGCGAAAAATTCGGCTGGTATGAATTAGAGGATATGCAAAATCAAGAGTTCTGTCCATTAAATGTTGTCATTCTTAAAAAAGTTGAAAGTAGCCCGAGCTGGACATTAGGTATTGATGATGAAGAATTTTCGCAGCGTAAACCAGATAAAGGGCTTATTACGAAAAAGGAAATTCGTGTCTTAAGTTTATATGCAATGAAATTAACGAGAACGAGTACGGTATGGGATATCGGTACTTGTACAGGTTCAATGGCTATTGAATCCGCAAAGCTAGCACCAGAAGGTCAAGTATTTGCGATTGAAAAAAATGAAGGTGATCTCGAGAATTGCTTACAAAATCAACGTAAGTTTCGAACAGATTTAACAGCGATACACGGCAAAGCGCCAGAAGGGCTTGATACATTCCCTAACCCAGATGCTATTTTCATCGGTGGTACAGGCGGTAATATGAAGGATCTTCTAAAAGTGTGCTGTGAGCGTATAAATGATGGGGGGCGAATTGTTTTAAATGCAGCGACGATAGAAAATCTATACCGTGCAAATGAAGCGTTTGATGAATTTGGTTTTGAAACATCTATTATGCACGCTCAAATTTCTCGAAGTAAACCGATTCTTGGCATGAAGCGATTTGTTCCATTGAATCCAATTTATATTATTACGGCTAAACGAAAGGAAGACATCCATGAGTAATTACGGAACATTATACGGTCTAGGAGTAGGTCCTGGAGATCCTGAACTTATTACAGTTAAAGCATTCCGCGTGATTCAAGAATCACCAGTCATTGCCTATCCACGTAAACGTAAAGGTAGTAAAAGCTATGCACAACGCATTGTCGATGTATATATCCGCCCAGGTGAAAAAGAAATGCTTGGACTTGTTTTCCCAATGACGAAAAATCAAGAAATTCTTGATAAAAAGTGGAATATAGCAGTAGAACTTGTCTACGAAAAAATTCAAGAGGGTAAAGACGTTGCTTTCGTTACAGAAGGAGACCCCCTGCTTTATAGTACATTCATTCATATGATGAAGCTAATGCAAGAATTGCACCCGGAAGTAGAGATTAAAACCGTTCCTGGTATTTCATCTTTCAATGGTTCAGCCTCACGCTTAGGTATTGCACTTGCTGACGGAGATGACCATGTTGCCATCATTCCAGCTACTGACGATTACGGGGCAATGAAAAAGGCAATTGAAGATCATGATGCTGTTGTGTTCATTAAAGTCGCAAAAGTTATGGACTTAATGATTCGCGTATTAAAAGATTTAAATCTATTTGATAAAGCGTCTGTGGTGACAAAGGTTACTTCTGATGAAGAAGTCATTTGGTCAATGGATGAATTAGAAGATGTAGAATTAGAATATTTAACATTAATGGTGGTGCGCAAATAATGAAGAAAATATACATAGTTGGGGCAGGTCCTGGAGATCCAGACTTAATAACAGTAAAAGGGTTAAATATATTACAAACAGCTGATGTTGTTATGTATACAGATTCACTAGTAAATGATGAGCTTATTGCAAAAGCAAAGCCAGAAGCTGAAGTGATTAAAACAGCAGGTATGCATTTAGAAGAAATGGTAGGAGTGATTGTGGACCGCGTGAATGCCGGTAAAACGGTCGCACGTATTCATACAGGCGACCCTGCAATGTACGGTGCGACAATGGAACAATTAGCTTTACTGAAAAAAGAAGAAATTCATGCTGAAGTAATACCGGGTGTGAGTTCGGTATTTGCTTCTGCTGCTGCAATTGGTGCGGAGCTAACAATTCCAGATTTAACACAAACACTTATTTTAACTCGTGCAGAAGGACGTACACCTGTACCAGAATTTGAAAAACTCCGTGATTTAGCAAGTCATCATTGTACAATCGCATTATTTCTAAGCGCTACATTAACGAAAAAAATCGTTAAAGAGCTACAATCTGCAGGGTGGAGCGATGATACGCCAATTGCTGTGATCCAAAGAGCATCTTGGCCTGATCAAAAAATCGTCCGTACAACACTTATTAATTTAGATGAGGATATGCGTAAAAATGGTATCCGTAAACATGCAATGATTTTAGCAGGCTGGGCACTTGACCCTAATATTCATGACAAAGATGAATACCGCTCAAAATTATATGATGCAACGTTCACACACGGATTCCGAAAAGGTGTGAAACCACAATGATTGAGCTTCAAGAAGGCACAACGCCTGTTGTTGACCAGCATAACCAATATGCTATTGTTGCCATTACAAAGCACGGTGTACAAATAGCACGTAATTTACATAGTTCATTTGTACACTCAGATGTTTACTATATGAGTAAATTTGAACAAGGGGATGAACAGCAAAAGCATATTCAACTGTTTACAGGCAGTGTTCGCATGCTATTGCCGACCCTTTTTAAACAATATAAAGGCATTATCATGATTATTTCACTGGGTGCTGTTGTACGTATGATTGCCCCTATTTTAATTGATAAAAAAACAGATCCAGGTGTTGTTGTCATTGATGATCGCGGAGAAAATGTCATCAGTGTGCTTTCAGGCCACTTAGGTGGTGCAAATGAATTAACGCATGAAGTAGCTTCTGCTATTAATGCCCATGCGATTATTACAACTGCATCAGATGTTCAAAAAACAATTCCTGTAGACCTTTTTGGTTCTCGCTTTGGCTGGATTTGGGATGCTGATGATAAGTTAACACCTGTTAGTGCATCTGTAGTAAATGAAGAACCTGTTGCGATTGTGCAAGAATCTGGTGAGAAAAACTGGTGGCATCTACAAACGCCACTTCCAGAAAATATCACACAATATGCTAGTATCTCTGCAGCTCTAAAGGCAAAGCCAAAAGGGGCGTTAATCATTACGCATCGCCTGTTAACGAAAGCTGAAGAAGCAATAGTAGAGAATGGTGTTGTTTATCGTCCGCAAAATGTCGTCATTGGCATGGGCTGTAATCGTGGTACATCTGCAGAGGAAATTGAACAAGTCATTCATGATACGTTACAAGAACTCCAAATTTCAATTAAAAGTGTCAAAGCGCTTTGTACAATCGATTTAAAAAAAGACGAACAAGGTTTCCTTCAAACAGTTGCAAAATATGGGTGGGATTTTAAATATTATTCACCGACAGAACTAAATGCTACAACAATAGAAGCGCCCTCAGATACGGTATTCAAATATACAGGTGCTTACGGTGTAAGTGAGCCAGCTGTTCGTTTATACACCGGATCAGGTGATCTAGTATTAGTTAAGAAAAAATCAGGTAACACAACAATTTCTGTAGCTGTTATTTCACATGATTAATAGTTTCAAATGGCAAGTAAAGCCGGCTGTTTATGCCGGTTTTACTACTATAAGGGGGATAAATGATGAGTTCAAGAAGACTGGTCATTGCGGGAACAGGGAGTGGAGTTGGTAAAACGACTTTTACGATCGGTATTATGGCAGCTTTGCAAAAGAAAGGTTTTCAAGTGCAAGGGTTCAAATGTGGTCCTGACTATATTGATCCATCTTATCACACAGCGGTAACGGGACGTATTTCTCGTAACCTAGATAGCTGGATGTTTGAGCATGAAACGGTAAAAGAATTGATGGCACGTGCAAGTGAGGGTGCTGACATTTCTATAATTGAAGGTGTAATGGGCTTTTATGATGGAAAGAGTCCACTAAATGACGCAGGTTCAACTGCAGAAATTAGTGTTATTACGGATAGTCCAGTATTACTCATCGTTAATTGTGCTAGCATGGCTCGTAGTGTAGCAGCAATCGTTAAAGGATTTCAAACACTTTCTAGTAAACCAAATATTATCGGTGTCATTGCCAATCAAGTTGGTAGTATCAACCATTATAAAATTGTGCAAGCAGCGATCGAGCAAGAATGTGGCATACCTGTACTTGGCTATTTAAAACGAGAAAATGGCATTGATATTCCTAGTCGTCAATTAGGTTTAATACCTGCTATTGAACGTGGTGAATTGAATACATTTTTTGATCAACTCGCATCGCTCATTTCGGAAACGGTTGATATTGACAAACTGTATGACTTAGCAAAAACATCAGATATTCCATATATTTCTAGTGAGTTATTTGATCAACGACCAGATCGCGGAGTAACGATTGCAGTAGCAAAGGATGCGGCATTTAATTTTTATTATGAAGAAAATTTAGAGTTATTAAGAGCGCACGGTGCTTCTTTAGTATTCTTTTCACCTTTAAATGGAGAAACAGTGCCTGAAAATGTTGACGGTCTATACATAGGTGGAGGCTTCCCAGAGGAATTTGCAGCACAGCTTTCAACAAAAGAAGCGGTTAAAAATTCCATTCGTCATGCAGTGCAAAGTGGTATGCCAACATTAGCTGAATGTGGTGGCTTTATGTATTTAACTGAATCCATTACAAATACAGCGGGGGAGACCTATTCAATGGCAGGTCTCATTCCAGGAACTGTTCAAATGCAACAAAAGCTAGCGGCTCTTGGCTATCGAGAAATTTTCGGAACACCAAACAACTTTTTAATAGGTGACAACCAATTAGCAAAAGGACATGAGTTCCATTATTCTACTTTTACAGCTTCAGAGGAAATTCAACCTGCGTATGAAACAATAGGACGTTTTGGCAAAAAAGCTGAAGGGTATTTAAAAGGGAATTTAGTTGCGGGTTATACGCATTTCCACTTCGTATCAAATCCAGCTGTAGTAGAGCAGTGGATTAATGCTTGTGTAGGTTTTCAGCAAAAATGACAGTTTATTATCCAATCATGCTTCAAATAAAAGATAAACTTTGTGTCGTAATCGGTGGGGGCCAAGTTGCCAATCGAAAGGTAAATTCGCTATTAGCAGCAGGTGCCCTTGTCACCGTTATTAGCCCAACACTTCATGAAAAATTACAAGAAAAATGGCGAAAACAACTACTCACATGGGTTGAAAAGTCTTTTGAAGCAGCAGATATACAAGATGCTTTTTGTATTATTGCCGCAACTGATCAACCATCCATTAATGCCAAAGTGAAAGAAAATGTATTGCCACATCAGTTATTGAATATTGTTGATGATGCAACAGCTAGTAATTTTATAGTACCTGCAACAGTGCGACGAGGAGATTTAACGATTGCAGTGTCAACAGCTGGTGCCAATCCTGGTTTAGCAAAGAAAGTGAAAGAGGATTTATCTCTACAATTCGATGATTACTACGGCGATTACGTGGCATTTTTACAAAGCGCTCGCATGGATATTTTAGCTAATGAGAGAAATGAAGTAAGAAAGAAACAATTATTAGATGCTTTATTACAGCCGGAATTCTTAACCTTAACGAAGGATGGAAAAATGGCCGAACGTGATGAGCTATTTCAACACTATTTAAAAAGGGGGATTGCGCCATGGCAGTAGGAAAAGTGTATATAGTTGGTGCAGGACCAGGAGATCCTAGGCTTCTAACAGTCTATGGATTGGAATGTATTCAAACATCGGATGTTATTGCATATGATAGACTCGTTAATCCAAAATTACTTGAGCATGCAAAAAAGGATGCTGAACTGATTTTCTGTGGAAAATCTCCTGGTAAGCATCATCTTATTCAAGATCAAATCCATGACTTATTAGTTTCGAAAGCTTTAGATGGAAAAACAGTTACGAGACTAAAGGGCGGGGATCCATGCGTTTTTGGTCGAGGAGCGGAAGAAGCGGAAGTGCTTGCGGAAAACGGCATTGAATATGAAATTATTCCGGGAATAACTGCGGGTATTGCAGCACCGGCCTATGCAGGGATTCCGGTTACACATCGTGAATATGCTTCTAGCTTTGCCATTGTCACAGGTCATGGACGAGAAGGAAAAGGGCAAGATCATTTAAACTGGGACGCCTTGGCAAATGGCATCGATACCATTGCCTTTTATATGAGTGTAGGTAATTTAGCATATATTAGCGCCCAATTGATCGCTCATGGCAGAGATGTGAAAACACCCGTTGCAGTTATTGAATGGGGTACGACTGAACAGCAAAGAACGTTAACAGGTACATTAGAAAATATACATGATTTAGTAATTAGTGAAGGCTACCATAACCCATCAATGGTGTTAGTTGGAGAGGTCGTTCGTATGCGTGACAAAATCAAATGGTATGAAAAACAACTTACATCCGTTTTGCAATAGGCTGGTGAAGCGGCTTTCATTGATAGCAACTTGAACGTTAGAGTAGGTAGTCTTTTAATAGAGGATCTTTCTGCCGTTAAATATGAATAAAAGGAGAGAAAAAATGTCTATTTTAGAAGTATTAAAAGACCGACGAGCTGTCCGCAACTATGAGGATAAGCCAGTTGAAAAAGAGAAGATTGAACAATTACTACAAGCGGCAACATATGCTCCAAATGATCGCTTACGTGAGCCATGGCATTTCTATGTCATTCAAGATGAAGCAATGATTCGCTATGAAGAAATGGCAGAGGATTATTTACAAGAGCGGTTCCCAACGAAACCCCATTTAGTAGAAAGTTCTTTGCAAGTAGTGAAAACAACCCCAGTTGCGATTGTTGTAACAGCAGATCAAAATCCTGATAAACCGGATGATTCAGAAGACAATATTTTTGCCGTATGCTGTGCGATACATTCTATGTGGTTAGCTGCAAAAGAATTAGGACTAGGTTTTGTTTGGCGTACACGTGGTGTCGGTTTAGTGCATGATGAGCGTATGATGAAATTTATCGGTTCACCTGAAAATGAGAAAGTTATTGGTACTGTATTCATTGGTTATCCAGAAGAAGGTCGCGAAGTTCCACCGACAAAACGTACTTCTTTCCAAGAAAAAACTACGTGGTTATAAAATAGTAACGTTCTTAGTAGAATTTTTTCATCCAATTAATAGGGTTAAAAATGAAAAGGGGGGATTGAAATGGCACGCCAAGGTTTATTTTTGATGTATACAGGTGACGGCAAAGGGAAAACAACCGCATCACTAGGAGTTACGCTACGAGCGGTCGGCCGTGGTTTAAATGTTCGATATATGCAATTTATAAAATCTCCAGAACGAACTTACGGGGAGGCGCTTGCACTTCGGAAATTAGGTGTCGAAATGGAGCAAATGGGCATTGGCTTTACTTGGACAAAAACACCTGAAGAGCATAGAGAAGCGTTGCAATTAGCTTGGGCTAAAGCCAAGGTAGCGCTCGCTGATCCTAAAATTGATCTTCTTGTATTAGATGAACTAAACAATGCATTAGCAATTTCAAAATTTCCAATCGATGACGTCCTGCCTCTTCAAGAAGTAGTTGAAGCGATTCAAAAACGTCCAAAAACGATGCATCTAGTTGTAACGGGACGCAGTGCACAAGAACAATTGATCAATCTAGCAGATCTTGTTTCAACAATCGATGCAACAAAACATTATTATGAACAAGGTATCCCTGCTGTAAAAGGTTTAGAATTCTAAGGAAAGAAGGAATGATTTTGACCGCAAAGGCGTTAATGATACAAGGAACAGCTTCCGATGTTGGGAAAAGTATGATTTGCACTGCTTTTTGTCGCATTTTTTCGGATGAAGGATTCAAAGTTGTACCATTTAAATCTCAAAATATGGCGCTTAATTCTTTTGTCACAGTTGATGGAGGAGAAATTGGTCGTGCACAAGGAGTACAAGCAGAGGCTGCAAGAGTAATTGCTACGACGGATATGAATCCGATTTTATTAAAGCCAAAGCAAGATATGGTATCTGAAGTTATTGTGCATGGTAAGCATTTTCTTGACATGACTGCCACAGCATATCGCAACGATTTTGTTCACCAAGCAATGCCTATCGTTGAAAAATCTGTCCGAAAGCTCCAAAACGAAAATGATATTATCGTTTTAGAAGGGGCGGGTAGTCCAGCTGAAATAAATTTAAAGGATCGTGATATCGCTAATATGCGGATGGCCCATCTAGCAGATGCGGCTGTCATTCTAGTTGCCGATATTGATCGTGGTGGAGTTTTTGCTTCCATTATAGGTACACTCGCTTTATTAGATGAGGATGAGCGAAAACGTGTAAAAGGTCTAATTATTAATAAATTCAGAGGAATGCGAGAACTATTAGATGATGGGATTGAATGGGTAGAAAAGGCAACAGGTATTCCAGTATTAGCAGTTGTACCTTACATAGAAATTAATATTGAGGCGGAAGATTCATTGGCATTATCATCACTACGCTTTAAAAAACCAAAGCAGCAAGAGTTTGCAATTGATGTAGCAATGATTCGTTTACCAAGAATTTCAAATTTCACAGATGTAGATCCATTTTTTGATGAACCTGAAGTAGGCGTTAGACTAGTGCGCTCATTAAGTGAACTTGGTACGCCTGATTTAGTTATTTTACCTGGTACAAAAAACACTGTGGATGATTTACAATGGCTTCGAGAAGAAGGTTTTGTACAAGCCATTCAAAAGCTCCGCGCAAAAGGTACGCGAATTTTTGGTATTTGTGGTGGCTTCCAAATCCTTGGCGATTTATTGTTAGATCCTGAAGCAGTGGAAGGTGACGGCCGTAGCTCGGAAGGTTTGGGGTTACTACCTGTCACAACCATTTTCAATGCTGAGAAGAAAACAAAACAGATGACAGGTCATTTACTATCAAATGGTAAGGAGCTAACAGGTTTTGAAATTCATCTCGGACGAACGGAAATTCAAGATGCTAAAACAAAGGCTTTTTTAAGTCTTAGTGATGGGCGTATGGATGGTGCTGTATCATCTGATGGACATGTCATCGGAACGTACTTCCATGGCATTTTTAATAATAGAGAATATACACGCGAGCTAGTAAATGTATTGAGACAAGAAAAGGGACTACCTGCTATCTCTGATTCCGTTAAATCAGATGCAGAGCGCCGTGAAGATGCCTATCAGTTACTTGCGGAGCATGTTAAGAAACATATCGATATGGATAAAGTATATGAAATAATGCAGTTTGAAAACACTTCTAACATTTAGTTTAAAATGCCAACAGCTTCTTTTTTATTAGGGGGTGCTGGCATTTTTTCTATATGGAAGGTGTCAGTCGCCCGCAATTAAGGTCATATAAGCTTGAAAATACTTAAAGATAATCTAGCCAAGTTCCATAAAAAATTGCTTTATACAAAAGAGATGACCCAGTTTATGAAGTAAATCTTAGTGAATACACAGTTTGTTAAAACATACATAACCCGTAATTTGATGTATTAAAGAAATGAAGTGTCTTGCGAAGTGAACATTATAGTCCCGATAAGGACACAAGGTTCAACCATGAGGAAATGGTATACTTTACTAGATAACTAAGAGCAATTCAGGGCAATTTGGCGGAGATAAATGGTGAAGTAAGAAGTAGCTTTTATATTAGCGGATAGAGATGTGAAGAGTGCTATAAATATAGGAAGAATTGAGTCCCCTATGTCCTATATTTTTAATGAATTGCTATGCAGCTATTGAGGATAAAGAAATTCAACATGCAATAGAAAGTAAGCCACTAAATAGAAAGTAGGTTGATAGTAAATGATCAAATTATCTGAAGTACTTGCTGAGTTACTTAAAGGTTACAAATTACTCCCTATAGTTTTTGGAAAATCAAATGCGGGCGTTTATAAATGTATTAAGGATGAACTATGCCCTGTTTATTATTTAAAAACACAAGATTTTCCAACAATGCAGGAAGATCAGTTGTTAGTAGAAAAAGAGAGATTAGTGTGGCTAGAAGGTACAAGTATAGCCCCATTCGTTATCCATTACGAACAGTGTAATGAGAAAGAATACTTACTAACGACAGCACTTGAAGGGAAGAATATCGTTGAGGTAAAAAGAGAGGATAATATTAAGTTATTCGCTACAACACTTCGAGAAATTCATGAACTATCGATTGAAAATTGCCCTTTTGACATGAAACTTGATTCCAAAATTGAAATAATTCAGAAGAGAATTGCGCATAATTTAATAAACGCAGATGATTTAGAAGAAGAAAATCAGGGGAAATCATTAGAAGAATTGTTTCTGGAGCTTTTAGAACAACGTCCTACTCATGAAGAATTTGTTGTAGTCCATGGTGACTATAATTTAAAAAATGTTATTGCTTCTTCTGTTCAAGTAACTGGGGTCGTTGACTGGGGAAGGAGCGGTGTTGGTGATAAGTACCAGGATTTATCAATTGCAGTTCGAGATGTAAAAAAATATTATGGTCAATCTGAGGTAGCTGTTTTCCTAAACACATATGGTCTTACACGAATTGATAAACAAAAACTATCATTTTATACATTGATGGATGAGTTTTTTTGAGGAAATATTACTAAAGTAAAATTGGATAATTATAACTTTAAAAGAGATTGGCGAACAAGTGTGTGATATAATGAATCTAGTAATAGAATAGGAATTCAAGGGTGGTCAGCATTCCTGTCAATCGTTCCTGTCAAGGTAACTCCAGGGCGGAAGGGGGGTGCTGCTAGTGACTGTATTTGAGGCGCTTGTAATTGCAATTAGTCTTTCTACACTAATTGTTTCTATAATTGCATTGTCGTTTAAAATGTCGCAAAAGAAATAGCCCACCCTTGAGTCTAGGCGCTCAGGTGGACTATTACTTCATATGACGCTGATCCCCTTTGAAGGGAACCTTTCTATTGCAAGACCGTTTGGTGTTTGCTCACCAAGCGGTCTTTTTTAATATATTTCATTTCTACTGTAAGTATACCGAAGTATTCGAAAATTAACAAGAATTGTGTGATTTCGTGATACTAATTTCAAGGAATCTTAAATGCATGGAAAAAATATGGTTCATCACCAAAAGTCGGGGATGACAAAAATAACGCCCGGTTTCCAGGCGAAGTCGAAGGAAGAAATGGGCGTCGTTTCGATACCAAAAACCCCGTCTTTTGATGAACTTAATTTTATTATTTGTGCCTTCCATGATGCCATTTGAAAGCGGTGAAATGACGGTATCTACCAACGCTTTTTCACGTACAATCAAGTCTTGGCAATCTTAGAAACAGTACCACAAACATGAACTTAATACTGTCTGAACCACTCTTTTAATCGACGTTTTGCCTGTGTCATCGTCGTCGCTTTGAATACATCACGAATGTGCTGCAGGGCTTGATAAATGTGTTTCGTATGATCATCTTCTTGGTGCCACTGTGCGACAAAACCGCGCTCTTCCTCTGTTAAATCAGGCGGACAACGTGCTAAGCAGCGGTCGATAAAACGTGACTTGTGATGCTTTTTGGCCTCGCCTAAATAACGGAGACGTCTCTGAAGGGCATCCGTAAAAAATTGAACCATGTGGAAGCGATCCAGTACATGAATCGCAGACGGAAATACCGTTTGAATCCGCCGGGCGAAATCACTAGCAACTGCCTGAATTGTCCCGTTTACTTTCTGTTAAACAGACGCAATGGCCTCTTGGTCCCGATGTGGAACAATGGCGAGAATTCTTCCTGTATCAGCGTTTAGCACACTCGTCGCATAGTTTTGGCCTTTGAGAAGGGCACAACTATGCGACCAAATTTGTTTCGCTTGTTATACGAGATCTACGTCCCAACCAGCCTCAAACATGTTTCTACAAGTAGAGGATGGACAGTTTAGTTGACGGGATCAGTGCCCCACGCACCCGTACGTCCTAACCTGGCTACTGATATAATAGATTCTATTAAAAAAAGGTCAACCAGTAAAAACTGGTTAACCTTATAATACGAAAGCTCCCGTTAGCTTAATAAGAAGGGATGCCAAAATTGTTTAGCCTTATAAGTTGACTAATTTACTACTTTACCGTCAGTATTCAATATTTTAATTTCATAAGAGGCAATATGAGATACTGAATCTAGTTCTTTAGAATGTAAGATTTCATTTACTGTCTCTTCAATTGCCATTGCTAACTTAGGTGCATCTTTATCTGAACCTTTTATTGATGTTTGAATGGTAATGGATTTTTGATAATCAGTATTTATATCTCCGATTACGTCGTAAACTACAAGACCTTCCATTAAAGTGGATGTTAAATGGTGAAGTTCTTTGTGTATATTTTTATTTTCATCGGTAATAGAAGAAAATTCCCATCTCTCAAAAACAACTGTATATTCTTTTAAAGTGGAGGTTTTAATTACACTTTTTGCAATAGACTCTATATCCTTTTTTACGGAATTGAAATATTCTTCATCCCCTACAACTTGTAACACCAATTCTTTCTTTGAAGTCGTTTTTACACCAACCCCCACGTATTTCTCATGAAGTTTTTCAGATACCCTTTTCAATGTAGATATATTTAGTAATTCTCCTTTAGTAACTAAAGGTTCTTGTTCCTCTTTATTTGCAACAGGAGTATCAACTTCTAAAGGCTTATTTAACAGGCTAAATGAGGCTATCCCCACTATAAGTATTCCAGCAATAATCAATATCCTTTGTAACATATAATCCCTCCCGTTAAGAAGGTATGACCTATATCCCTAAAGAATTCCACAAAAACACAATGTCCTCTTCTTTAAGTAACCTCCCCGTTACTACAATAAGTTCAAAATAAAAAGCATTAATCCTACTTGGATCAACGCCCTATTTTGACTGTACTATTTGAGTTCATAACAATACAATTCTTCTTCATCTACATATCGATTCGTAAACTTGAAGCCCAAAGATTCGTATCAACTTTTTCCAATTCTATTTTCTGGGTCTGTTGATAAATAAATTTCATTGCAGCCTTCAATTGCTTGTATTACTTCTATTACAAGCGTCATTGCTTTTCTACCTTAGCCTTTTCCTTGCCACTTTTTATCAATCATAATTCGGCAAATTTCATAGTAATTCAGTTCATTCGAATCGCCATACATTATAAATGGTTATGGCCATTAAGAGTATGCATAAACTCACGTATACCGACGATTTACATGGAGTGGGCGATATGATAGGATGGTTTGCCGCTAAGCTTGTTACTGAGGGTTCTTAGCCTAAATTATATCGCTAGAGGCTCCATGTCAAGCGACATCATGTATGCATTAAAATGTAGGTATTTGTATTATATTAATGACGATTGGCTACACAATTTGATGGCCAAATCCAGTAAAGCCAATGAGCTCACCATTTACTTCAATAGCTCTTGTTGTCCATGTCTTTTCAAGTTGTACCTGTACATGTGATAAGGCGTTAGAAGCTACAAATCCCTCATAAATCGTTGGCATTTCTCCACTTGTCGATAAAAATATAACATCAGTTAATAGTTATTCATGCATGAGTGTACATATTTAAATTAGCATTTCTATTGTGTACTTCTTTATGGAGAATGCGTAAGTTTTGGAACTTATCACTACCACCGAGATGTACCGGTATGTAACGTTGGTTCTATCAAATATCAACAGAGTTATTTAACATAGCTTTATTTTAAGCAATGACTGCAAATAGTACATAAGTTATATAAAATCCATTTTTGATCATATAGCTAAATACTCCAATTATAATAAATTGGTAAAAATTAGAATCAAGTATTTACTTTTACATAATCAACCAATATACTGGGAGAGTGTTATTAATATCCATTTAGAAGATGATTCTTTTGATGAACATATAATACTTAACAAAGATCAGTTTATATGTGTGTGTTGTAATGAATGGCTTTAAAATCTGTTGTAACTCGAATTTTTGAAATAATATATAGCATGTAATATTCCTATGCATGAGAGATCCCACTTTTCGTAAATGTTGGTATGGCAACTTACATTTTACAAGAAGCATCCCTCTTTTTTCTATAGGTTTCAATCCAATTATTGAAACTCTTATAAAAGAACTTTTATTTCTAATAAGGAGGATAAGTTACTCGTGAGAAAAGTTCTGTTGTTGTCATTTGGGATGTTTGCTCTAGGATTCGATGCCTACGTAATTGCAGGTTTAATTCCAGGGATTACTGATACATATCACAAAGATGCTTCACAAGTAGGTCAAGCTGTTAGCATATTCACTTTATTCTATGCTATATCTGCTCCACTGTTTTCATCTCTGCTTGCTGGAAAACCTATTAAAAAAGTGTTGTTAGCTGCCATGTTAGTTTTTACATTAGCGAATGCCATAACGGCGTTAGCTCCTAACTTCTCTATTTTCTTATTATCTAGGGCAATTGCCGGAGCTGGAGCTGGTTTATTTTCACCATTGGCTGTAGCAGCCTCAACTCAATTGGTTCCAGATGCGAAAAAAGGAAGAGCATTAGGATTAACTATAGGAGGTATGAGCATGGGAACAGTATTGGGCGTTCCTATTGGGCTCTATATTGCTGACTTTTCTAATTGGAAATCTGCTATGTGGTTAGTTGTTATTCTTAGTTTAATAGCTGCATTAGGTGTCTTTAAACTTTTACCACATTTTCCAGCCTCTGCTCCTCCTGCACTAAAAGAGAGATTTAAAATGTTCTTAGATAAGAGAGTAGCTATAACTGTTTCCATAACTTTTTTTGCAAGTATAGCCAGTTTGGGTTTATACACCTACTTGTCACCGCTATTAGGAGAACTAGCTCCAGGGAACAGTCTAACAACTTTTCTATGGGCTTGGGGATTAGGTGGTTTATTCGGCAGTGTTCTAGTCGGGTATTTAATTGACTACTTTAAAAAACCTAAAACCCTAGTCACTATTATCTTAAGTACATTAACTCTATCAGTTGTGTGCATCCCAATTCTGATTGAATTCCCAGTAATAAAGTATTTACCATTCTTTATTTGGGGGGCTATGGGATGGGCTAGTCAAGCGCCACAACAACATATCCTGTTATCATATCAACCAAAACAGGGGAGTACAGCAGTTGCTTTAAATAGCTCAATCAATTATTTAGGAAGTTCAATTGGAGCTACCTTAGGTGGAGTAGTATTAACTTTACAAATAGGTAGCATATCACTAGTCTACTTTGCAATTCTGTCTATGATTATTTCCTTATGTCTTCAATTTTATAGTATGAAAAGCACATATACATTAAAGGAATCCGCTAAGAGTGCGTAAGTAGAAGCTATTTATTTTATTATAGTACTTCAAACTATTAAAATGAGGCATTTTTTTTCATGATACCTGAGGCAGTTCAATCGTGAAATGAGATGTAAATGTTTTTTTGTTCAAGAAGGGGTACCGTCACATGCCCATCAACTTAAGAAAAGTAAACACCCCCAAAACAAAAAAATGAGCTTACTTCTCAAAATAACTAACTGTAGAGAAAGAAAATTTTCATTTAGGGGGTACTTCAAAACCTTAGCTTGCTGGCGATAGGGTCACCATATCAAAAAAAGAAAATTGTACGTTTAGACACATTTTTCAACCGCTTCCTATATGTTAAGGGATTGGTTATTTTTTTTACAGTTTTTTATAATGAAATTCTAAATATCTAATTATAATTGGTGAAAAAGACGATCAATAGTTTGGGTACGGAAATGATTCGGATTTACATTCTTTCTTAATGCATATTATGGATAAATAAGGTAAAATATAGGTTGGGGGTATGTCTCATGTTGCGTTAATCTAGCAATAACTAAGGATACATAATATGCTTTCATACCTTTAAATAATTTTGTTATAGAAGGGGTGTAGATTTAAATGGCTCAAATTGTTGATATTGATAGATACCTTTGTACTGGGGCTTTAATCTATATGAGTGAGGGCCTTTTCCCTAAGCCTTGTCAGGAGGTAAGGAACAGTAAGCAACCACCTATACAATATTAATAGAAGAGAGGAATGCCTTATGAAAATACGTAGTCAAATTACATTTGCAAGTCTGGCCCTTTTAATAGCTGGAAGTTCCCTGTTATATACAACGCCAACCTCAATTGTAAAAGCAGAGCCCACTCAAAATGTATCTAGTTCATTACAAACAAGCAACCAACGAGATCGTAATTCCGTCAAGGAAGCAATGCGGGATACATTGCAATTTGGATACCCGGGGATACTTGCTAAAACTTCTGAGCGTGGAAAAACGTGGGGTTATGCCGCTGGGATAGCGGATCTGAGAACCAAAAAACCAATGAAAACAGATTTTCGCTTTCGCATTGGTAGTGTGACGAAGACGTTCACCGCAACAGTTGTACTTCAACTAGCTGGAGAGAACCGCCTGAATCTAGACGACTCCATTGAAAAATGGTTGCCTGGTGCCATTCAAGGAAATGGATATGATGGTAACCAGATTACCATCCGGCAGATATTGAACCATACAAGTGGTATCGCTGAATACTCAAGGTCAAAAGACGCTGATTTTACGGATACAAAAAAATCGTATACGGCTGAAGAGTTAGTGAAGATGGGGGTTTCTCTGCCTCCAGACTTTGACCCAGGAGAGGGGTGGTCTTATTCAAACACAGGATACGTATTACTGGGTATTCTTATTGAAAAAGTAACTAGAAACAGCTATGCGGAAGAGATTGAAAATCGGATTATTGAACCACTTGAATTGTCGAATACATTCCTACCTGGCAATTCAAGCGTTATTCCAGGCACCAACCATGCCCGTGGATATGTCCAACTAGACGGAACAAGTGAGCTAAAAGACGTTACTTATTATAACCCAAGTGCAGGTAGCTCTGCTGGAGATATGATTTCTACTGCTGACGACTTAAACAAATTCTTCTCTTACTTGCTCGGTGGCAAATTACTGAAAGAACAACAACTAAAACAAATGCTTACTACAGTCCCTACAGGAAAAGAAGGAATCGATGGATATGGTCTTGGAATCTATGAAACTAAGCTTCCGAACGGTGTCTCGATATGGGGACACACAGGTGGCATTCTAGGGTTTACTACTCTTGTTGGGGGTACACTTGGAGGCAAGCATACGTTGGCTGTCAATTGGAACAGTTTGGGTAGCGCTGACAGTCCTAATCCTTTTAAAAATATTTTACTTGCTGAATTTAGCAAGTAGGTCAAAAGGAAGAACGGATAAATTTTATCATATTCTCATAGCTAAACAAATAAATGATGAAATCGATCACTTATCTAAGGAGGCAATTTCCTCATGAAAAATAAGCTAACTGGTGTGTTAGCCGCTATATTAGCGCTAACTATGATCCTACCAACAGGGGCGAAAGCATTTTCTGACAGTAAGACTACAGTTGTAACTATCGAAGAAGTAGCTAGCCAAGAACTGAAGAAGATTGCAGCAGAGAAGGCTGCGCTACTCACGAAGTCCCATGGGGCGACTAGCGTGCAGTATGCGCTAATTGATAATGGCAAACTTATTTTGTCAGGGCAGGCTGGCAAGAACGATATGGAAGGGGAACAGCCGTTAACCAAAGATACTCTATACGGGATTGGTTCAGTCAGTAAAATGTATGCAGCAGCGGCCGTAATGAAATTAGTCGACGAAGGAAAAGTCGATTTGGATGCTCCTGTCGTCAACTATGTTCCTGATTTTAAGATGAAAGATGAGCGGTACAAACGCATTACGCCGCGTATGTTGTTGAATCACTCCTCTGGCTTGCAAGGTTCCACGTTAAGTAATGCATTTTTATTTAACGATAATGATACCTATGCCCATGATACCTTGTTGCAGCAATTGTCGAACCAGAGCCTGAAAGCGGACCCAGGCTCGTTCTCGGTATACTGCAACGATGGCTTTACACTGGCCGAAATTTTAGTGGAAAGAGTCAGCGGTATGAGCTTTACAGAATTTCTACATCAACGGCTTACAGAACCTTTAAAGATGAATCATACAAAAACGCCGCAGGACAAATGGAGAGACGAGAAGCGGGCTGAACTTTATTTTCCGGCGTACCAAGGGCAGCTTCCAATTGAAGCAGTGAATGTGATTGGTACGGGAGGGATCTCTTCCACGGCAGAAGATATGGTAAGATTCTCACAACTATTTATGGGACAGGGAAAAGGGATCCTCTCTGATAAAGTAGTCAAGGCAATGGAGCAAGAGGAATATAAAAAAGGGATGTGGCCGGGGGATGGAGATAATATTTTTAACTATGGTCTTGGCTGGGATAGTGTGAAACTATACCCATTCAGTGAATATGGGATAAAAGCTTTGGCTAAGGGCGGCGACACGGCACTGCAACATGCTATACTGGTCGTGCTTCCGGAACAGAAAATGGCAGCAGTTGTGTTGTCATCCGGTGGACGGAGTTCTACAAATCAACTGATGGCGACTGAATTGCTGCTCGCCGTGCTTAAAGAGAACGGTACTATTAAGGACATCAAGCCGAACAAATCCTTTGGCAAGCCGGTCAAGGTCAAGATGCCTCAAGATGTGACAAAGAAAGCGGGCTTTTATGGCAATAGCGAAACTCATTTCAAAATTGAAATTACGAAGAATGGAGAACTGTTCTTACCATCTAATCGAGAAGAAAAATATGTATATACTGCGGATGGAAGCTTTATTAATGAGAAGGGTACTTCCAAGCTCAACTTCGTGACCGAGAAGAATGGAAGAACTTATTTGAGGGAGAGCACATATAAATCGCAGCCAAGCTTAGGGCAAAGTGTGATGACTCACTATTTAGCTGAGAAACTAGAAGAAAACGTGCTATCGAAGAAAACCGCTGCTGCATGGGCAAAGCGGGAAGGCGTCAAGTTCTATCTTGTGAACGAGAAATTTAGTTCTATTGAATATCTCGTACAACCGAAACTTATTACCACACAGATTACTCGCAAGGAAGGCCTGGAAGGCTATTGGGATGGCAGAAAAATTACAGGTCCGGACACCGCGGCGCATCAGCTCCAGATCCCCGTGATGAATGGTCGTGATACGACGAAAACCCATTTCTATACAGAAGGTGGCAATGAATTTATGGAGATGGCCGGGTTGTTATACGTAAGTGGAACTAACGTAAAACCACTTGATGTAGGGCAATCATCTAAAGTTACGCTGCAAGCAAATGGGCATGCGAAATGGTTTACGATCCCGCAATCGGCAGCCGAGAAAACGATGAACGTGACGTTGCCATCGAAGGGTTCGTTCGCGGTGTATGATGAGAAGGGAGTATGCGTCGATTTTACCATTGTGAGCGGCAATAACAAAGTAAAACTGCCGAAGAACGGAACGGTTGTATTTGCTGGAGCGCCGAACTCGGAATTTGCAATCACGTTGAACTAGCTACAATTCAAGATGGACTTCAACAAAACCAGTACGACACAGAAAAGGTGTTTTGCTGGTTTTGTTTGTATTTACGCATTATCTTTACAAAGAGGCTTTCCACGAATAATATCACGCTCAAACTCTGCAAGAACAGCTAGCATACCAGTTCTGGGCGATCATCTTTTGCTCCACTCATTTTCTCGGTGTAAATACGTTCGCAGCCGGTATTATGATGTACAAGCCCTATACGATGCAGGAATTATCCGAGGTGTTTCAGCTACTAAGTTTAACCCGTATGGCACACTCACACGTCAACAGGCTGCACTTATGTTAGTACGAACACTAGAATTGGGTCATACCAGCAAAACGGAAAACGTTTCGCGCGAAATGTTGGTGGAACGCCATGATGAAAAAATAGATAAAGTTAAGATTCTATATTAATTCAACTAAGGGTAAAACCACATGCCCATCAAGCTAAGTTTAAACAATACCGTCAAGAATGAAAAAACGCTATTCTTATTGTAAGAAGTTTACGAGAAAGGATGGTGTTTTTTTATGAATCCTATTATCTCCAGCTTGAAACCGTAGAGGCAGGCGATTTATGTTTGCGTGATCTTGGTTACTTCGATTTAGGAGACTTACAAGCGATTCATGATAAAGAGGCTTACTTTATCTCGCGGTTGAAGCTGAATACACGCATTTATATCAAGAACCCTGAGCCCGAATACTTCAACAATGGCACGTTAAAAAAGCAAACCGAATACATCCAGCTTGATATGACACAAATGATGTCTGGTCTACCCCCTGGTGAAACGATAGAAATCCCCGAGGCATACATTGGCCAAAATCAGAAGCTTCCAGCACGTGTCATGATTCATCGTTTAACCGACGACCAAACGCAAACACGCCTGAAAAACCAAGCGATACGTGAAAAGAAGAAAGGCATTGCCATGAAGGAGAAAAGTAAGCGCTTGATGGGAATGAACGTCTATATCACGAACACATCGCCAGAAGAAGTCCCCGCTGATTATGTCCATTCCCTCTATTCCCTACGTTGGCAGATTGAGATATTATTTAAAACATGGAAGTCATTCTTTGAAATCCATGAATGCAAAACGATCAAAAAAGAACGCCTAGAGTGCCATTTATATGGACAACTCATTGGCATTCTCCTCTGTTCTTCTACGATGTTTCAAATGCGACAGCTTCTGCTTGAAAAGAAAAAGCAGGAGTTGAGTGAATACAAAGCGATTTATAGATTAAAGATTACTTTCCGTTACTGTTTCAAGCGATAGCAGTTGGCACAGAAGAACTTTTGAACATTCTGCATCGCCTTTATCAGCTGCTAAAAAAGAACGGTCGTAAATGTCATCGGTATAAGAAGATGACCGTCTTTGATATTCTAGGGGTCGTGTATGAAACGACGGTGAATCATAGACAAGCTGCCTAGCGAAAAAATCGCGTTTTAATAGGCTTCTTTGGCATGCCTACTATTCCATCACTCGCTAGTTTTGAAACAAGGATCATTTCATATCTAGTCATTTACGTTGTTAGCTTGATGGGCATGGGGTACCGTCAGGAAAATGCGGATTTACAACTCTAAGCCTATTTTCCTGACGATTCCCTCGTTTTTAACAACGTTAAGTAAGTTTTAGTGGTCTTAAAGCATCTAGACCACTTTCTCCGAATTAAAATGGTATTCTCCTAGTAAATTAATAAGTTCCCAACCTAAAGGCGACATATAGTGCAATAAGTCTTCATTAAAACTACCTGTCCGTTTTTTATATTCTACTGCTTTTGTTAGATGTAGAGTATTCCAGATACTTATGGCATTGATAATTATGTTTAAAGCACTGGCTCTTTGCAATTAGTGCTGTATGGTTCGCTCCCGAAGCTCTCCTTGTTTTCCGAAGAAAATAGCTCTTACCAGTCCATTCATGGCTTCTCCTTTATTCAATCCTTTTTTGTATTTTTCTTCTTAAAGATTCATCCTAAATGTAATGTAAAAAAGATTGTTTTTTCTATTCGTCCCATTTCACGTAAGGCTGTAGCTAAGCTGTTTTGTCTTGAATAACAGTCTAATTTCCCCATAATCAAGGATATTGAGACTGTTCCTTCTCTTATTGAATGACTTTTGTATTTATTTGTCCACGTAAAATAGCTTCTAGTTTTGGATACTCACTTACATAGAAGAACATTATACAGACACAGCCGGTTACACGGACCAAATTTTCGGATTGACTCATTTATTAGTATTTACATTGAGACACATAGGCTAGTTGCTAATATGTAAGTCCGGGTGTTGCTTTAGCCATCATATTCCTTCCCATACCTAAAAGGGCAGCCATGATAATGATCGTTTCTTCTTTATTTGGCTTTCGATTATTGGGAGTATGAGTGAATTGCTCATGAAATCCTGTTATATAAGCAACATCCATGAGTAAATCGATTAATTTTATTCTTGGGAGCATCTGATAAAGGTAAAACTGTAAATCAAATTTGTGAAATTACAAATGCATCTAGAGCTTCATTATATAGAAAGTGATCGGAAGGGAACATATAATCGTTCCTTATTCCATTAAAGCGCCAGATAATGGAATAGTAAGAGAAGTTGACATGTCACCTTTTGGTGTCCTATAATCAATAAGACAACAAAAGGTGTCTTATTGGGTTATTATGAAGTTTAACCGGTGACATTACAGGAAATAATAATGAAAAGGTGGGGGTGATTTTGAACGGAAAAAGTCAAGTGAAGGATGTTTATGACGCTGTTGCCGATCCAACCAGGCGAAAATTACTTCAAATGTTGGCAGATGTTGAAGAATTACCCCTACATGAGATGACGGTTCATTTTGAAATGGGTCGTACAGCAGTTTCTAAGCATTTGGCTATCCTTAAAGATGCTGATCTCGTAATTGCTCGAAGGGTTGGTAGAGAAACGAGATATCGGTTGAATGCCACTCCGTTGAAACAAATTCAAGATTGGGTATCTTTTTACGAAGGATTCTGGAAAGAAAGAATTGTTAAATTAAATCTTTTATTGGAGGAAAAAAAATGAAATCAGATGTATCATTAGATTTTCAATTTACAAGTTCAATCGAGCAGGTGTGGAACGCTTTAACAGATTCGGATACTCTTGCGAAATGGATATGGAAAAATGACTTTAAACCAATCGTAGGACATAAGTTTCAATTCCGAGCTGAGCCAAATGAATGGTGGGATGGAATTGTAGATTGCGAGGTACTCGAAGTGGACGAGCCTCATATATTATCTTACACTTGGCAAAGTGCCGGAGAAAGCACTACTGTTACATGGACTTTGAAAAAAGGTTCAGATGGCACTATCCATCTACATCTCGATCAAACTGGATTTAGTGAAGAAACAAAAGCCCGCGAGGGAGCTATCGAGGGAGCTAAATATGCTTGGACGAACATGGGTGACCAGCTCGGAAAAGTGTTAGCATAACTGTATCATCCTCTATGATGCCTGCTTTTCAGGGCCCTTTTGAGTGAGTACTTGAATATATCAATCAAATCGAAATTGATAATTATTAATCGTTTTATATAATTAAACCATTCTTCAACAATAGGGCGCAATTCCGTAGCTAGAATTGTGCTCTTTCTCTATGAGAAGGGCGCATTTCTGAAGCAAGAAAGGCGTCCTTCTTATTTCTCACCTTATGGGATAACAGAAATTAAAAATAAACGAACAATTATCTGGAATATAAGTGTAGCCAGTATTCATTAAACGATCTTCTACAATTGGGCGCTTTTCCGGACCACGGAAAGCGTCATTTTTAATGGAATAAAGGATTGAGTTAAATAACAAATTTTGTAATAATTGCAATTTAGCAAACGAGGTAGGACAGTTGTAGAAGCTTTTATAATATATCTGAGAGTTTAAGTAAATACTTTGTGGGATTGCGTTGAAAAAAGGACCACTAATTGCTGGATTTGAGCCATGAAATTGTTTCTTAAAACGGTATAAGTGAATATATAACAAGAAATTTAGAAATCTTCGTCTACAATTAGTATGAATTTGTCGATTCGAAAAAAACACAACAAATTCAATTGAAGTTTTACAATTATGGCAATCTTAAATTTTGAGAATCGAGAGGGCATCACTATGAAAATAAATCAATTAATTGCGAACAATATTAACAAATTAGATGCGGTACTACCAGTAGATAAATCGTTAGGAATCGCTGGTTTGTCTGGATCTGGTAAAACAACTTTTTGTCAAACAATTGGTGAAGAATCCAAGAAGCGTCTCGTTTCTTTATTGCCAAAAGCTGAATATCAGTATTTATTTCCAACTATTATGGAAACTAATTTTAGTGCCATCAAGATGGAAAAAATGCCTTTAGTCCTTTTTCTCGGAAAATCATCAATCTCTTCCAATCCACGTTCTACAATTGGTACACATACAGGCGTATTTAAAGACATTCGTGTTACTCTTGCTGAAAAATTCGATCTGTCTCCAGAAGTTTTTTCATTTAATAATGAGTTAGGATGGTGTCCAGGTTGTAAAGGTCGCGGAACTACTAAAAATGTCGAATGTCCTAAGTGTAAGGGGAAGCGCTATAATCAAGAAGTTAAGCAATATATGATTGAATTATTTGATAAACCCCATAATATCTCCGATATCAACGACTTAAGCATTGAATCCATTATTTCACTTGCAGAAGTTTTAAATATTAGTGAAGGTAAACAACATATTCTCAAGAATATGATCAATATGAATATTGGTTACTTAACATTAAATCGCATTATGGGTACATTGTCAGGTGGAGAATTAACACGACTGTACTTGGCAGAATTCATGGCATCAAGTGAAAATACCGTTATTATTATTGATGAAATCTCCGTGGGTCTTGATCACCAAACACTATTGAAAATTTTAGAACAGATTAAACAATTAGGCTATAAGAATCAAATTTGGCTCATTGATCATTCAGACACAGTGCTCGACACAACGGATGAGCAATTGTTCTTTGGTCCGGGTAGTGGTAAATACGGCGGGAAAATTGTTGAAGAATCACCACGTCCAAAACCAATCATTTGGGAACGAAATGAGGCAATGCCAACAGAATTCTATCAATTCAAAGAGCTTTACTGTCGTAATATTCAAATGGCAGAAATTCAGATTCCCCAAAACAGACTTGTAACGTTTACGGGTGAGTCAGGATGTGGTAAATCTACACTTGTTAACGAGTGTATGGCCAAAGACTTTCTGAAGCGATATCCAAAAGATAAAATTGTCATGGTTGGGCAAGAACGAAACCAATCGATTACGAGTCGGTCAACAGTTGCGACGTTTCTTGATATTAAAAAGAAGCTCACAAAATATAGTGAAGATATCGATGATATTTTTCAGCGCTCGATTGAAGATATTATTGATGAACTACCAGAAGGAGACATCGCTCATAAACGCTTGAGCTTATTGATCAAACTTGGACTTGGTTATTTGACATTAGAAAGAAAAACACAGTCCTTATCGACTGGTGAATTTCAATGTGTCCATTTAGTTTCTGAGCTGTTTGCGAACTCTAGAAACCCACATACGCTTTTTATTTTTGACGAGCCTTCAAAAGGTTTATCACAAAATATTTTAAATCAATTCATCGATAGTCTCAGAAGCATTTTGCAAGATGAATCTGTCTCAATAATAATGATTGAACATAATGCGTATATGCTAGAAAACTCTGATTTTATCGTTGATTTTGGTAAAAGACAGCTTGCACCTGTGGAGCATCTGGATGTTGTCAGTCATGAAGACTATTATTGTCAAAAAAACAGTGAAGATCGAATTGCTCCATTACAAATTTCTTCAACACTCAATCAACAAAATGACGTTAACTACTTAAAAGAAAATCATATTGCCTATTTTAAAAATGCAGAAAACGTCTATAAGGGTGGTATCTTAAAAAGCTTATCATCAATGGCACGTTTGATTTATGGTGAATACGAATCCGAAACAATTGCACCCGTCATCGCTATTGATTTAGAGCGGCATTTGTATAGTCAATATAGTTTTCTCTATGAAATGGGCGGCTTGATCAACCATATTGTGGCAGCTCATCCGATCAATAAAAATACGAATAACTTCGATTTCTATAATCAAGAAAACCATTGTCCATCCTGCTCGGGACGCCAAGTAATTGAGAAATTTGATATTGATATTGTTATTCAGGACAAAATCGTACCATTTTGGGATGGCCTATTCCATCCAGACGTGATGAAGGTTTTAAAATTTTATCAATATCCAAAATTGCAATTCCTCTTTGATGAAATTAAGAATGAGCTCGGTCAGGATATAAGTAAAAGTTATAATGACATGACTGAAGCTGAAAAACATACCTTTTTATATGGGTATTGGGAAAAATCATTCTATGATAAAGCAGGCAAGGCGTCGAGGACTTGGGAAGGCTTTAATTTCATCATTGGACGCTATATAGTTGTATCGAAATCGATTATTAAAGAGCAAATGAAAGCATCCAAAGAGATGATTACCTGTCCAATCTGTCAAGGAACCGTGCTAAACCATCATAAAAAGCTGGAATTTGGCGACACAGATATTCGTGAGATTATTCAGCAGCCTGTTGATCAAGTGATGAAAACAGTAGGTAAGTTACAAATACTAGAAAAACTAAAGGCTATAGTCGGTGGCAATATGACTTTGACTGAAGATGTCTCTCTATTACCTAGGGAAACACAGGTCGCCCTGAAAATGTTTGAACTGGAGCAGGGAAGCTTTGCCCATTATGAAATGGTTTTACAAAATGTCCTACCATTCTGGGGTAGTATTAGCGGTAATATCGAATCCATCAGCATGAATAATCGGATCACCATCTGTGATTTTGACAATATTACCGAAACGAGAGAAACGATCATTGATAAGTATTTCACCAATGGAAAATACAAAAAGCTTACCTATGTCTATGAAGCGTTTGGTTATAAAAAAATTGTCACCCAAATTAATAAGATTAAAAAAAGTCATCAATGTCCTTTCTGTAAAGGGAAGAAAGTAATTTCAGAAGATGGACTCCATGATGGCGTGTATAAATTATCGGTACCATGCGTTAGTTGTTATGAAAGTGGCATCAATGATGAAGGGCGTAAGGAAATCATCGATGGCATAGACGTGCAAACATGGCTAACTGGCAAAGTAAGTGATGTTGTTGCTGAAAGCCTAAATCTTGAGGCTGTTGCATATATTCCAATTTTCAATCGTATTCGTGAGTTGAATAAAAGAGAAATGATGGCGGTATACCAATTCCTTGAGCAAAATAATTAAAATAGAATTATTAAAACAAGCGATATTTTAATACAGAGCTAGATGTCAGTCAGTGAAGAAAACTCATTTGCAATAATAAATTGCAAATGAGTTTTTATGCTATTCTGGAGAGGAGCTTGTTGGCTTAAAAGAATATTAAAAGTGTCAATCTAGATAGACAAAAGTACGGAGAAAATCTACTTATTATCTAAGCATGCTAATCAAAGCAAAAATCTTTAGTCATGCTTTCAATCTATCGTATAAAAGTATTAATAGAAGGATAGGAAATCCCAAACATATAAAAGTATTATTCAACAATCGGGCGCTTTAATGAAGTAACTAAAGCCTAATTTCTCACTTACAACACCGAGAAACTAGTCTTTTTATATTTGAGTTTCCTTTACGTTGTAAATCCGCATTTTCCTGATACTACCCCTAATAGTAGTAGTAAAATTAAGCATGATAACATCTAGATCTAAGGCTTTGTAATTTTGAAAGGAGAAATCATGGAAAGTAACAAAATTGCGTTTAAATCAATTGATGAATACATTCTACAAATTCCTATTGATGTTCAGGAAAAACTAAAAATGATAAGAAAAGTTATAAAAGAGGCGGCACCAGATGCAGTTGAAAAGATTAGTTTCAAATCGGAATACAAAAGTCCAAAAGGGGCAATACAGTTTCCTATAGAAAAGCCGATGCCGTATGAATTAATAAGTAAGATAGTAAAATTTAGAGTCAATGAGAATATACAGAAAGCAGAAGATAAATTACAACAGAAGAAATAATTTCATTAAAATTAAGTAGCTGCTTATGTAGTAAAAAACAAACCTCGATTTTATCTTGTTATTGAATAGATAAAATCAGGGTTTTTATGATAAACCTCTTATCCTTGTGATTCCATAATTCCTGATTCTATCCTAGAAGAAATAATCCCCCTGAGAAAAAAATCAAAGTTCACTTTTTGTATGTGTGTTATCTTGATTCACACGTTCTAAGTTCATATTTGTGGTCGAGATATCCGAATGACCGGCTCAGTCCTTCACTACTGCAAGTGGGACATTATTTTCCAAAAACATGGTGACAAAGCTGTGCCGAAACCAGTGCGGAGAAACTTTTGAATGTTTTTCGGCCAAATGAACGGCTTCCTTCATAATCTTATAAATGCTCGGATAGGTTAACCGTTTTTTATGTTCTTATGGTTCTTACTTACTATATAGAGCGAAGAAAAGCGGGCTGGTATCTTCTGGATTTTTCTCAATAGACTCTCCAAGGCTTTTTCGATAATCAAATAGTAACTCTATTGTCTCTTCTTTTATGGGAATAGTTCTCGGCTTTTTCCATTTTCCAATTAAATCTGTATATAGATAACCTTTACGATTGTACCTAAAACTTTCCTAATTAAAACTTAAGAGCTCATTGGCTCGTAGCCCCGTAGTATATAGAAGAAATCTGATCAATAAATTACATTTTCTACCTGCTCTCGATTCCTGTTTGGCTTCACAATTTTAGGAAAGAAAGAGATTAGATATTCCGCATCTTTCTGATTTAATTCTCTTACTTGAAGACGCGTTTGCGTATTTTCTGGACGAGTTTCTTCTATTTATATTAGGAGATGTTTTTTGATTAGAAGATATGTCGAGTCAAGATGTTCAGCAGAATGAAGGAAATAAGAAAGTGGTCTTCCTTCATTTAGTAAAAATCTATATTGTAAAAACAGAAATACTTAAAGACCAAGAGCTTTACATCGCTCTTGGTCTTAATTATTTCTATTTAAATGATAACTCAAACATCTCCTTTGTAATTAAAGATTGGTGATAAAGCTCACTAGTCTAGAAAAGGAAAATTCAGAAAAGGTCACTAAGTAATATTGACTAACTACAAACTTTATATTATTATGTTTGTAATAAAACAAACAAATTTAATTTTAGTTTGTTAATAATCTAGCGTTATTATAAAGTGTTTAGGGAAATGATATTTCGATTTATTTATGGAAGATCAAAAGGAGGGCTTAAATATAAAATTATCAAACAATAAAAATTACTGTATCTGGTTGGAACTCTAGTAAAGGAATTCAATTTTTGAGAGGAAGTCTTTGAGTTTGAAGTGTTAAAACAGGCGTGTTGATTAGCCAATTTTAACCATTACTATTAAAGTGGTAGGTTGATTTCCGCTACGGGATGCTAGCTTTCCGCGAGCAAGCACCCTCCGCTACAATCAATTAAAAAATCTAGTAACATACGTTAATATTGAACATAAAAAACCCATTTTAAAGGTGATTAACAACCTAATATTTCCCTAATCAACACACCTGGTATTAAAAGATTTAATAAGATTATAGAAGAATATTTTGGTGGAAAAGATTTGAACTTTTCAACTTTCTTATAAAAGAATTTCATCAAAAGCGTTCTATCTAAATGGGGAGTTGTGTTTCAATGAATAAACTTAGGAATGAAAATAAAACAATATCTAAGTCTATGATTACTTTTCTGATTCCGGTGATTTTTGCTAGTGTCATACAATCATTAGGTCAAGTTTTTGGGATTATTGTCGTTGGCCAATCACTTGGACTGGATTCTCTCGCTGCGCTATCTGCGTTCTTTCCACTCTTATTTTTACTTATTACCTTTGCGATTGGCATTGGCTCTGGAAGCTCGATATTAATTGGGCAATCTTACGGTGGAGGAAATATCACGAAAATGAAGGAAGTCGTTGGAGTTACACTTGCTTTTACGATTCTTATTTCTGTTGTGTGCGCCATTTTTGGAAGCATATTTACTGATAATATTCTTAAATGGATGGGAACTCCTAAGAATATCCTTGAAGAAAGTGTAGAATATGCTCGAATTCTATTTATTACATTACCTATTACTTTTTTAAATATGGTGTATACAACGTTTTTGAGAGGGGTAGGCGATTCCAAAACACCTTTTTATTTTTTAATCATTAGTGTCATTTTAAATATTATCTTGCTACCGATCCTTATTTTTGGCTTGGCTGGTTTACCTGAATTCGGATTAAATGGTGCCGCTTATGCTGCTGTATTAGCTAGTCTAATCAGTTTAGCGCTTCTATTAGGTTACCTACACAAAAGCAATCACATCCTTAAATTAGACCGCACTATTTTTAGCCACTTTCACTTAAGAGGTGCCGTATTAAAAACATTGCTAAAATTAGCGATACCATCAAGTATTAGTTTAGTTGCGATGGCCATGTCAGAAATTGCGGTTATAACGTTTGTGAATAGTTATGGTTCAAATGCAACTGCAGCTTACGGAGTTGCCAATCAAATTGCAAGCTATGTTCAAATACCTGCAATGAGTATTTCAATTGCGATTTCAGTATTCGTAGCACAATCTGTTGGAGCAGAGGATATAACTAAAATAAGACATATCAAAAAAATAGGAATTAAACTGAATTATATCCTTGGAGGAGCTCTAGTATTAATGATTTACTTGCTTTCAAATCCAATATTAGGGATGTTTTTAAATAATGACGAAACGATTCAAATTGCACATAGTCTAATTCTTATCTCATTTTGGAGTTATGTTATTTTGGGTCACACTCAGGCAATCTCAGCAACAATGAGGGCAACAGGCACTGTATTATGGCCAACTATTTTTACAATCTCTAGTATATGGCTTGCTGAAGTGCCTGTAGCTTATTTCCTTTCACATTTCACAACACTTGGAATTAATGGTATATGGATAGCATACCCTATGGCCTTCATCGCCAATTTCACAGCTCAATCTATGTATCAACATTTTTTCTGGAAAAAGAAAGCATTAAAAGCTCTATTACAATAAATTAGCAAAATAATCAAATCTACTTAAGAACTAGGAGCATAAAATCGCTCTTGGTCTTTTTTATTTCTATATTAATAATAGAAGTTTCTTTAACTTGATGATTTTATATGACAATAATTTTATTAATTATAAACCTCGCTAGTCTATATAATAAGATCAAAACCCAGCCACTAAGAGAAATAAAGAGCTAAATAAAAGAAAGTGAAAGCTTATTATTGAAATTTGACGCTAGAGATACAACAAACAGAATTTAAAGCCTTTATAATTTTTTATGTAGCAACCAAAACTTATATCAAAACATCAAATTCTATTTCGATTATAATAAATGCATGAGTTAGGGGTGACCACCATGATGCAGGAAATGATAGACTGGATTGAAGATCATTTATTTGATGATTTTTCATTAAAAAGCCTAGGAAATGATATGGGCTATTCACCATATTACTGTTCATTTAAGTTTCATCAAATGGCAGGAATCAGTATTAAAAGATATAGGGCACTTAGAAAGATATTTCTAGCTAGCATTGAACTTGAAAATACAGACCATAGAACTATTGATCTTGCATTTAAATATGGATTTTTATCTCAGGAGACTTTTTCAAGAGCTTTTAAAAATACATTTGGTATTAGTCCAAATGCCTTTAGAAAAAATCCTCAACCCCTGCAATCATATGTGAAACTAAATATGAATGGTATAAAGGAGAGTTTTATGATGGATATTTCACAGAAGTTAAAGATTGAATCTTTACAGAACATTATGAATGAACAATTTGATCAAGGTATTTTGAATATCTTAAATGGACGGATTATGTATGAAGAATTTCAAATACACCAGTTAATGGGGAAAAGTGATTATGTTCCTTTTAATGAAGCCATGTGTTCAAATGATACATGTTTTACCATATTCAGCGATGAATTTAATAAGTTAAGGTCTGCAGGACATGAAGTGTCTTTAAAAGATTATGAGAATATTACCATTAACTCTTTAAAACCACTATTTGAAAAACAATATAAATGTATTGTTTTATGGTTTGGTGAGGATATGTTCTGTCAGATGAATTTACTAACAATGTTGGCGTATCTGGAACAAGAGGAGTACAAAGGAAAAGTATTTTTCAATATGATTAATGAAAAGACCTATGATGTAGAAGAAATTGAAGTGATTCCAGAAGGCTTTAAAGAAATCTATCAACAAGTATTGATCCAACATCAACTTCCCCAAGCTCAAGTATTGCCTGTCATGTATCAAGGAATTAACCTGTATTTAGAGTATTTAAAAGATGAAAATGAAATCACTGCTTACATAAAAAAACATCTTGATAAGTCCCATAAAGATTTACTGAAAAACTTATTTCATTTGTTTCCAAATTACGGACTGGGAGATGTGCAATATTTAAAAATGATAAAAATAATAGAAGAATAGCGTTTTTACTATGCTTTTTTATAATAGAGTGAATTTATTACATATTTTAAGTAGTAACACCAGTCTTCCTAGTCTGCAGACCCCAAAGTGTAAGACAAAGAAAGAGGGTGGTCAGCATTCCTGTCAATCGTTTCTATCGTGGTAACTCCATACACCTATAAATTTTTACACACAATGTTTGGAATGATCCCTAGTGCTATTGGGGCCTTTGTTATACTTATTGTTTTAAGTATTCTTTTCTTTGGATAAAAAGAAAAAGTATAGGGGGATTTTTAAAAACTGTAGTTTTTCATTTGGACGTTTTTGGAATTACTTTTGATAACTACAAATACTAGTTCCATTAGGTTGAAATAAGGGGAAAGCTTGTAGCTGATAAATACGTAGAGCAAATGCATATTTTTTCCTGACGAAAATCGAATAAAACAACAGTGGAAGTGCTAAGAAGTACATAAAAAACGACTCCAATACTGAGAGCCGTTAATCATTATCAACCTATTATCGCGTTTTTCTTTCATTGAATAGTTCATCAACAGTTGTTTCTAAACTTTTCGCTAAATCAAATGCAAGAGATAACGAAGGATCATATTTATTATTTTCTATCGCATTAATTGTCTGTCTTGAAACATTGCATAGTTTAGCAATTTCGTCTTGAGTTAACTTTTTTACCTTTCTTAGTTCTTGAATTCTATTCTGCACTCCAATCACCATATCTCTTTTTATTGAGTATTAAAGAAATGAGGAATACGATAGATATTTCCGTTAAAAAAATCAATGGGTTGATTCCCACCACTTCGCCTGCTCTTACAAATGTTAAATACAAAGATTCACCAATTTTGAATATTAAAAAACAGACCATGATTAGAAACGTTTGACACATTGACTTTTCTTTGATAAAACTTTTCCTTTCATCTCCTTGTTTAGCTAATGATAGTAACAATAATCCGATTGTTATTAATAGACACAGAATAATTCCCAAAAATATTATTAAAAACAAATCCATAAAAGCACCTCCTAATAATGTAAAAAACCTTGTACATTTAATATATAATTACGCCCACCTTTTTATCAAACATCTTTTACATTTACAAATATCATTTGACAATTTAGAAATCAAAGTTTAATATGGAAAATAACAATTTTGTTCGGGTATAGGTAGCAGGTTTCGGGAGCGAGACCACCTTGAGAACAGTTTAGTCAAGCATAGCAGAGAAATTGAAGAGTAAGAGTAGTAGTATAGGTGTGTTAGTGTAGAGAATCAGTGGCTGGTGAAAACTGATCTATCCCCTATATGAATGGACTTATGAGAGCTGTTAAGAACAGAAGTAATTACTTCTTATTATTAATAGACGTTTAACCTACGTTATAGGTAGTATCTTTTTGATACGATAAGTGGGAGCAGCTATGCTTCAACTTGAGGTGGCAACGCGGTCTATATCGTCCTCTTGAAAGGAATTTTCCTTTCGAGAGGGCTTTTTTTATGTAAAAAATCAGCTAAGCATAGAATTGTTAGACGAGATGAGTAGAGGAGAGAATTTATATGAGCATAGAAAAATTGAGCTATAGAACGACGATCAAGAAATTAACTGGTGATACAATAACACCGATCGACATATTCAATCGATTAAAGGGTAAGCGAAAATTTTTACTTGAAAGCTCGGCAAAATTGGAAGAGTCTGGCCGCTATTCGTTTATTGGTGCTAATCCATTAAAATCATATAGCGGTAGTGGGCAAACATTAATCGAACAGCAATATACAACGGGTAAACGCTATGAATATACAGGAGATTTATTAACACAATTAAAAAGATTAATGCCAAGAATTACGGAGCAATCGGCGTTTCCTTTTACTGGCGGTGCTGTTGGTTATATCGGTTACGGCGCTGCAAAAATAGATTCGCTTTTACTAGATGAGCTGGAGCTTCCAGATGTTAACTTTCAAATTTATGAAACGATCATTATTTTCGATCATATAGAAGATGAAATCACTATTATGCACACGGCTGTAAATGCGGAACTAGAGAGACCAGATTTAGAAGCGATTGCTGCTACAATCACAGCAGAAAACGAAATGATGGCAGAAGACTTTCATTTCAGTGATTTCCAAAGTAATGTGACAAAAGCCCAGTTTGAAAACCAAGTTGAAAAGGCTTTACAGCAAATACATGCGGGAGAAATAGAGCAAGTTGTTCTATCACGTAAACTAGTCACTGGTTTTACTGGTAATCCATTTTTAATTTACAGAAGATTGCGTGAACAGAACCCGTCACCATATATGTACTATATGGAATTTGATCATCATATCGTAATCGGTGCTTCACCTGAAAGTGTGGTCAGTGTGACGGAAGGCATTGTAAAAGCCAATCTAATTGCCGGAACAATTCATCGTGGGCAAACAATTGAAGAAGACGAGATTCTAGAGGCAACATTAATAAAAGACCCAAAGGAAATTGCCGAGCATAATATGCTCCTTGAAGAGGCAAGACAAGAATTAAACCGAGTTTCTGTACCAGCTACTGTAAAAGTGAAGAAATATTTGCAAGTCGCGCACTTTGAACATGTTATGCATCTAATGTCCAATATTGAAGGGGAATTATTACCTGTACTGCATGCGCTAGATGTATTAGCAACCACTTTCCCAACTGGTACAGTGACAGGTAAGCCGAAGCAAAAAGCAATGTCCATAATTGATGAACTTGAAACGACACATCGAAGTACTTACGGAGGAGCCATTGGTTATATCGGCTTTAATGGCAATATCGATTTTGCTATTACAATTCGCTCCATGCTACTTATAAATGACAAAGCCTATATTCAAGCGCGTGCAGGAATCGTAAAAGATTCTATCCCTTCTAAGGAATATGCAGAAACGGAAGCTAAGGCGAAGTCATTATTATCTTTCCAAGGGAAATGAACTTATAAAAGGAGTGTGGACGATGAAAAAGTTTATAACGATGGTACAAAATGGTCAGCATTTATTATTTGATGAAATGCGTGAAGCTTCTAAACTGATGTTTCATGAAGCAACGCCATTAAATGAAATTGAGTCGTTTTTAATCGCATTAGCGAAAAAAGGTGAGACTGCTCATGAGGTTGCAGCGCTTGCAACGGTTATGAAATCATTTGCCTTAGAAGTACCTGTAAAAGCTGCTCGATATATGGACAATTGCGGAACTGGCGGGGACGGCGTGAACAGTTTTAACATTAGTACAACTACCGCATTTGTGATGGCAGGTGCGGGTGTGAAAATAGCAAAGCACGGCAATCGGAAAATTTCCAGTTCCTCTGGAAGCTCTGATGTACTAGAGGCACTGGGTATTCATACGGATTTAACAATTGATGAAACAGTGGAGCTTCTAAACGAGCATGGCATTGCTTTTCTATACGCACCTAATATTCATCCAAAGCTAAAAAGAATTGGCCAAGTGAGACGACAAATTGGCAAACCAACGATTTTCAATTTAGTGGGCCCATTAACGAATCCGATAACTTTAGATACCCAGTTTACAGGCATTAACCGTCCTGAATTCACGATGGAATATGCAGCTGTCATGAAAATGCTCGGTCGTGAGCGGGGCATTGTTGTATCAGGAGCTGGTGGTATGGATGAAGCATCACTTGCAGGTCAAAATGAATTCGTGTTAGTTGATCAACAGGATTTAATTCCATTCTCCTTAACACCTGAAGATATTGGCTTGAAATCCGCTCCACTTGAAGCCATTCGAGGAGGCAATGCGGATGAGAATGCAGTTATTATACGTGCATTACTAAACGGTAAACGAGGTGCTTATTTTGATACTGTCGTATTCAATGCAGCAATCGGTCTATTCGCTTACGGCAAAGTAGATCGAATTAAAGATGGAGTAAAACTCGCAATTGACACGATTTTATCAGGCAAGGCACTTGGGAAATTGGAAGCAGTTGTTGCGTTCAGTGAAGCACGTGAAAAACAGGGGGTTATGGAATGACAATTTTAGCTCGGATTTTAAAAGAAAAAGAAAATGAAGTCCAACAATTACTACAAAATACACCTGCAAGTAACGAAGGATTGAAAATAAGACCTTCTCTGTTTGATGCACTCTACCAAAATGAGCGTCTACAAATCATTGCGGAAATGAAGCGTGCCTCTCCTTCAAAAGGTTTAATCAATGAAGGCGCAAATCCAGTGGTGCAAGCAAGCATTTACGAAAAAGCAGGTGCAGCCTGTATATCTGTCTTAACTGACACACCATTTTTTAAAGGTACGTTTGCCGATTTGAAAGCAGTGGCAGAAGCCGTTCAAATTCCACTTTTATGTAAAGACTTTATGATTCATGAAGTGCAAATTGATCAAGCAAAAGCATCAGGCGCATCTGTCATTTTATTAATCGTTGCTGCTTTACCAGGAGAGAGATTACAAGTGCTGTACAAATATGCAATAGAGTCAAAGCTAGAGATACTTGTTGAAGTACATAATGTTGATGAGCTTCAACAGGCCCTAAAGCTAGATGCCAAATTAATCGGTGTTAATAATCGCGATTTAAAAACATTCGAAGTGGATTTAGCACGCACTGCTGAAATCTCAGCTAACTTCCCGTTTCATGAAGAACGCGTCTTAATAAGTGAAAGTGGCATGCAAACAGTTGAGGATGCAGAAGTTGTGACAAAGTTTGGTGCCAGTGCCATTTTAGTCGGTGAAACATTGATGCGTAGTGGGGAAGTAGCACAAACAATTGCTGATTTCAAAGTGAAGAAAGGTGTGGAACCGCGATGACTAAGGTTAAAATTTGTGGTTTACAAGAGCCAGAACATGTTAGAGCAGCTGTTGCAGCAGGGGCCGATGCCATTGGCTTTGTGTTTGCACCTAGTAAACGTCAAATTTCAATCGACCAAGCAAAAGAGCTCGCTCATTTCGTTCCAGAAGGTGTGCTGAAAATCGGTGTTTTTGTAAATCCGACGTATGAGGAGCTAGAAGAAACTGTCCACACAGTGCCACTAGACTATGTACAGTTTCACGGTCATGAAACACCGGATTATATAGCGACATGTCATTTTCCATCTATTAAAGCATTAGCAGTTAAATCGATTGGTGATGTAGAAAGTGGCTCCAAGTTCAATACTGACTATTTATTATTTGATGCACCAGGAACTGATTTTCAAGGTGGTAGCGGTATACCCTTTGACTGGCAATTACTACAGGGCCATGGCATTTTAGAAAATCGCCTCATTTTAGCGGGTGGTCTTAATCCAACAAATGTTGGAGAAGCAATTATCCGTGTCAAACCGTATATGGTAGACGTATCAAGTGGCGTAGAGAAAAATGGACGTAAAAGTAATGAGTTAATCAAAGCATTCATCCAAGCAGTAAAAGATGAGGAGAGATTATAATGGTAAAAGCAACTGAACAAAATCAAGCAGGACGCTACGGTAAATTTGGCGGTCAATACGTACCAGAAACATTAATGACTGCATTAATAGAATTAGAAGATGCCTATAAGGAAGCACAGCAAGACCCGGCATTTTATGAAGAACTAAATTACTACTTAAAAGACTATGTCGGACGAGAAAATCCACTTTATTTCGCTAAACGCCTAACAAAGAAACTTGGTGGTGCGAAAATCTATTTAAAACGAGAAGATCTGAATCATACAGGTGCTCATAAAATTAATAATGCATTAGGCCAGGCATTACTAGCAATGCGTATGGGCAAAAAGAAAGTTGTTGCGGAAACAGGGGCAGGACAACACGGTGTGGCGACTGCAACGGTATGTGCACTTTTTGATTTAGAATGTATCATATTCATGGGTAAAGAGGATGTCAGACGACAAGCATTGAATGTTTTCCGTATGGAGTTACTTGGAGCAACCGTCGTTTCTGTTGACCAAGGATCAGGTACTTTAAAAGATGCCGTAAACGAAGCACTTCGTTACTGGGTCTCCAATGTAGAGGATACACATTATATTTTAGGTTCAGCACTTGGACCACACCCGTTCCCGCAAATCGTACGTGACTTCCAACGTATTATAGGAATCGAAACACGTAAACAAATTATAGAAAAAGAAGGCAGACTACCAGATGCCATTGTCGCTTGTATAGGGGGAGGAAGCAATGCAATTGGTATGTTCCATCCATTTATCGATGATGAGGACGTCAAACTATATGGTGTAGAAGCCGCTGGGAGTGGAATTGACACAGGTTTACATGCTGCTGCGATTGCAGATGAAAAAGAAGGGGTCTTACACGGAGCCTATATGTATGTACTGCAAGATGACAATGGATTTATCCAAGAAGCTCATTCTATTTCAGCAGGGTTAGATTATCCAGCTGTTGGACCAGAGCATTGTTATTTACATGATATTGGTAGAGTAAAATACGAAGCTGTGACAGATCAAGAGGCATTAGATGGATTACAACTATTATCCCGAGCAGAGGGGATAATTCCAGCACTTGAAAGTTCGCATGCCATTTATTATGCAGCTAACCTTGCAAAGGAAATGAGTGAAGACGAAATTTTAGTCATCTGCTTATCAGGGCGCGGAGATAAAGACGTGCAAACTGTTCGGGATGCATTAGGAGGAAATTATGATGGCAAATAAAACATTACAAAATGTGATGGAAGCAAAAGTAGCTCAAGGTGAAAAAGCATTTGTTGCTTATATTATGGCAGGGGACGGTGGCCTAGATGCTCTTCGTGAACAGATTCTATTTTTACAAGAGGCTGGTGTGACAGCGATTGAGCTTGGTATTCCTTTTACAGATCCAGTAGCAGATGGACCTGTCATTCAAGAAGCTGGTCTTCGCGCACTTGCAACAGGTGCAAATTTACGTGCTATTTTAAAAACAATTTCATCCTTTAAAGAAGAGATCCAGATTCCACTAGTTGTGATGACGTACTTAAACCCGATCATTGCATTTGGTATAGAAGATTTCGTACAAGCTTGTGAACAAAGTGGCATAAGTGGACTAATAATCCCTGATTTACCTTTAGAAGAAGCTACCCTTATTTCAGATGAATTACAAGGTACAGATATTGCACTTGTTCAGCTCGTATCATTAACAAGTCCGCAACAACGTATCGAGAAAATTGCCAAAGCAGCCGAAGGATTTATTTATGCAGTAACTGTAAATGGTATCACGGGTGTGAGACAAGGTTTTACAGAACAATTGGAACAACATTTATCCAATTTGAAAAAAGTGAGTCAAATACCCGTCCTTGCAGGATTTGGTATTTCAAATGCACAGCAAGTTGAAGAAATTAGCGCTATGGTGGACGGAGTTATAGTAGGCAGTGCTATAGTTCAAGCTTTCCACGAAGGGCATAAAGAAAAAATCAATGAATTGTTAAATAAACAGCCAGTGTAAAAAAGGGTCTCTAATCGTCTTGTAATATAGAGGGTTAGAGGCTTTCTTATATATAAAAGAAGATTTTATTGATTTAAGCTGCGATGAATATGCCAGGATGATTATATAGGGGTAACGCCATATAGTCATAAATCTAATTTTTTGAAGTGCCCCCGAGGTGGAAATTTTATCTCTCCACGGTTATTTATAAGAAATTCAGCTCGTTTTAGAGAACAATAAATCTCTTAACTTGATCGCTGCAGTAACCTAAATGTGTATTTAACTGTAAATATCATTTATGTTACAATTTATAGCTTCAAGTGGTTCATTATCTTTTACAGCCCCCATTCGTCACCCCCAATTGCCTAAGAACCAAATCCTATTTCTGAAATAATTAATCCAATGTTGGCTAATAATTTGTATTCCATAATAAAATGAGTCTTCCTTTTGAATAGGAATTATTAGGAATATATAGGTTCCATACAAAATTGTTAGAAAATTTAATACATTGGGTGAAAAATATTAATGATACGCTAAACAATTTTTCTAATGAAGCACTATTAAGCAGAGTTAATATTTCAAAAAAATAATTAAAATTATCAGTAAATTGGTTTTTTATGCTTACAGTGAATGAAATATATCGAAAATAACGTTGTAAATAAAGGGGTTATCCATAACATTAATAATTATGCAATAAATGAAAAACACAGAATTTAGAAGAGGAATTTATATATTTACAAAACATTCGGTTTGCATATATAGTTGGGATGTAAATATTATCTAATTATGGATGTGTGTATAAAACGAAAAGGAGGAATTTATATGAAAGAAATAAAAGCACATTATGAAATAGTCGATGAACTTGATTTAACTGTGGGTCAAAGATCATTATGGTTAGCACATCAAATGGATTTAAGGGAAGGCATCTACAATGAACCTCTTGTAATGAAGTTAAAAGGAGATCTTAAAATAGAAATTTTAAAAGAATCCCTTAGTAAGGTGATGCAATCTCATCCAGCGTTACGTGCCGTATTTATAAAAAGGGATTCAAAGATAAAACAACTCATTCGAAAGAATATAGAATTTGATATTCCCATCCAGGATTTAACAGCCTATATGGAAGAGGAGAAAGAAACAGTTTTAAAAGAATATCTGGAAGCGGCGTTATATAAAAAGTTTAATTTGGAAAAGGGACCTTTATTTAGATTCCAGATCGCTAAATTAAATCAAAACGAATATATTTTACATATGGTTATTCATCATATTATTTATGATGGATGGAGCTTGGGGATATTGATTCGGCAGCTCTCTGAAAACTACTCAGAACTAGTCTCTGAAAAAACAAGCATCGACCAAGAAGTATCCTATAAAAGTCTTATCGAATATGAAAATAAATACAACCATAGTACCCTATATAAAGATGGAGAATTGTATTGGAAACAATCCTTGCAACATGAATTACCGTATACGGAATTCCCTTCTGATTTTAATAGAAATAATGAAAGAAAATATTCTGGAGATTGTATAAGTAAAAGCATAGAGCCAAAGATATATCTTCAAATAAAATCTTTTGCTGAAAAAAATAAAGTAAGTATATATCGAGTCATGCTAAGTGCTTATTTTAGTTTACTTCATCAAATGACAAACGCAAAAGAAATGATTGTTGGTGTACCAATTAATACGAGACCAAGATCTAAAGAAGCGGATACTTTTGGTTATTTTGTTAATACATTACCGATACTTGTATCAATTTCAGAAGGGGATACCTTTCAGGGATTACTTAGCAAGGTGAATGAACGTGTTAATGAAGCTATTAAGTATCAAAATTATCCTATCTCTGATTTAGTAGAAAGTTTAAATTCAAATGGAAATATAAATCAAAACTTTTTATATTCAACAGCATTTAATATGGTAAAACTACCAGAAATGAGCTTGCCTGATGTCGAGGTAAAGGTATTAACAGACAGTAAAAGAGTGAACGTCTTCGATATGGTGTGGAGAATTATAAGATATGCAGAAAAAAACGAATATAAAATTGAAGTTGACTATAATTCAGATTTATATAAATCTGAAACTATATATAATTTAATTGAAAGGTTTGAACATTTACTACAAAAGCTTATTTTACATGTGAATGAGCCTATCCATTCATTGGATTTACTTTTAGAAATGGATCATAATTTGTATAGTAACATGAATTCAAACGCTCAGAAATATCCTAATTCTAAAACACTAGACCAATTAATTGATATCCAAGCGCTTGAGTCACCAAATCAAATAGCAATATCAATGGAAAATAAACAAATTACTTATAATGAGTTACAACAGCGCTCTAATCAAATTGCCAATTATTTGCATCAAAATAATATTAAAAAAGGACAGCGCGTTGGTATTATTATGGAAAGAGAGATAGACACAATTGTATCTATCCTTGGTGTATTAAAATCAGGTGGAGTGTATGTTCCAATCGATCCGAATTTTCCTGACTCTAGAATACATTACATGTTACAGGATAGTGAGTGTCGTATTGTTATTACAAGAATACAATATCGAGACTTAATATCGAATTTTAAAATTCATACTCTTTGTCTTGATGAATTTAGTTATTCCGGTTCTTCGGAACTTATCAAGCAACAACATACCATAGAAGATGCTGCTTATATTATTTATACTTCTGGTTCAACAGGTTTACCAAAAGGAGTAGTAATAACACATAAAGGGGTAATCAATTTATCATATTCATTAAAAAATAGATATTCATTCTCAAAAAATGATGTGTTTTTACAATTTGCATCTATTATTTTTGATGCATCTATAATGGAAATATTTCCGATGCTATTGTTTGGAGGGAGAACGCATATCATTTCTGAAACTCAAAAGCGTTCTGCTGAAGAGTTTATTAATGTAATTAAAATAAATGATATAAAGTATTGTCTTTTACCGACGGTGTTTTTTAAACTGTTAGCTAATATGCCGAAAGAAATGTTAGTTGAATTGAGTTCTTTAAAACATATTTTTGTAGGAGGAGAAACACTGCCTGCTGAATCAGTTCGTAAGTGGCAAAGAAAAACGGGGTTAAATATCCCAATAATTAATGCCTATGGACCTACAGAAGCAACTGTATGCACGACACTTCATGAAGTTAAACAGGAGATAGTAGAAGAACAGTCTATTATTCCTATTGGGAAACCAATTGATAATAGTGAAGTGTTTGTTGTTAGCCCATCTAATACTTTATGTCCACCTAATGTGATTGGGGAATTATACATTGGAGGAGAGGGCGTTGCGAAAGAGTATATAAACCAAGATGAAAAAACGACAACAGCGTTTATTTCTACAGATATATCTGTAAATTCCTATAAAAGAACTTATCGTACTGGTGATTTGGTACGCCTGTTGCCCAATGGAAATCTAGAGTTTTGGGGAAGAAAAGACAACCAAGTGAAATTACGAGGATATCGAATTGAACTCGATGAAATCGAAGAAGTGTTATTAAAACATTCAGAAATAAAAGATGCTGTAGCCCTTATTTATAAAAATAAAAACGATGAGATTGTTACTTTTTATTTATCAGAGGGCAATACAGTTATAAAAGAGAATGAGTTAAAAGCATTCCTGAATAAACAATTACCTAATTTTATGTTGCCAAATTATTTATTTCAGCTTGAAAAATTCCCATTATCACCAAGTGGGAAAATTGATAGAAAGCAATTAGAGCTACAAATCCCATACTTATTCGAAAAAAAAGCTAATCAATATGTACCTCCTACAAGTATTACTGAGGAAAAATTAGTCGAAATTTGGTCAAATATTTTAAAACTAGAAAAACATACAATTGGTAGAGAGGATGACTTTTTTGGACTGGGTGGGCATTCATTAATTGCTGTACAAGTGCTAAATCAAATCCAAAAAACATTTCAATTGAAATTAGAAATTAAAGATATCTTTAAGTACAGAACAATTTCTAGATTTTCTGCTTACATTGATAAGTTAAAGAAGAAAAAGGATGGAAATAGTGGTTATGATGTAAAAGTCTTGAAGACAAAAGATAAACAATGTTATAAGCTTTCGAATGCTCAGAAACGACTATGGTTTTTGAATAAATTAAGTTCTATAAATAGAGTGTACGATACACCACTACACATATGTATACAGCCAAGCTTACAGAAAAATATTTTGCAAGATACTTTAGATTTTCTAGTTCAAAGACATGAGATGCTACGTACTGTTTTCATTGAAAAGAATGGGGAACCAAAGCAAAGAATATTAAAATCAATGTCTACTGATTTTCATTATGAAAATATCCAGTACATTACTCAAGAAGAACAAAAAGCATATATAAATAGAAAAATAAAGGGAATTGATAATACGCCATTTGATTTGGAAAAAGGGCCATTATTTCGTATTCAAGTGTTTAATATTGATGCGGAGAGTTCATATTTATATATAAATTTACATCATATTATTACAGATGAATGGAGTGTGAAATATTTATTAGATGAATTAATGAAAGTGTATCAAGCTTTCTGTAAGGGAGAAACTCCAAAGTTATCTGTAATTCCAAATCGTTATATGGACTATGTTGAGTGGGAACAGAATCAGTTAAATACAGGGCATTGGGATAAAGAGAAATTCTATTGGATTTCTGAAATGAAGACACCTCTCCCTATATTAAATCTTCCGTTGGATTTTAATCGTCCGAATGAAAAAACAAATAATGGAGACGTTTTCCGAATAAAATTAAATGATGAAATAAAGGAATCTTTAAAAACAGTATGTGAACAAGAGAATGTTTCAATGTATATGTTATTTTTCGCTAGTTATATACAGCTGTTACATTACTTAACTGATCAAAAAGATATTATAGTAGGTACACCCGTTGCAGGAAGAAATCATGAGGTGTTTGAACAAATACAAGGATTTTTTGTGAATACTTTAGCAATAAGAACTCAATTTCATGATATAAAAAATCTACAGCATTTATTACAAGTGGTTAAAGAAAAATGTTTAAACGCTTTTCAAAATCAATCTTATCCATTTGATAAAGTAATTGAGGCAATAAATCCAGATAGAGGTCTTAGCAATAATCCAGTTTTCTCTACAATGTTTAGTTATCAGAAGGAAATATTGCAAAGTAATGATCAATATAGCCTTGAATTATTACCTATGAACCAGGCGATTAGTAAATTTGATCTTTCTGTGTCTGTCGAAGACGGTTTAGATTACATGGACGTATCATTTGAGTATGATACTGATCTTTTTAAGAAAGAAACGATAATAAGATTTACTCAAAATTTTTCAAATATCCTTCAAGCATTTATTAAACAGCGTGAGGTGCCATATGAAAATTTGACGTTTTTATCAGAAAAAGAAGAAGCTCTATTTACTAAGGTAAATCTTACAGAAAAATCATATTATTTTAAAAACATACAGGAGCAGTTCTATAAGCAAGTAAATCTACATCCAAATCAAATTGCAATAGAAACTAATAGGGAATCCATGACATATAAACGGTTAAATGTGCGCTCCAATCAAGTAGCTAAGCATCTGTTAGAGCAAGGGGTCAAAAGAGGAGATAAAGTCGCAATATGTTTAGATAGAAGTGTTGATAGTATTATTGCGATGATCGGAATATTAAAAGCTGGTGGGGCTTATATACCAATAGATGTAAAATATCCTAAAGACCGAATTGAATATATAGTAAGTGATAGTGAAGCTTGTAGGATTATTACAAAACATGCATATAGAAACCATTTGAATTTAGGTGATCGAGAGGTTTCTATAGTTGAAGATATATATAGCGCTACGGCAGAGCATGATATTGAAGTTATAAATGAACCAGATGATGTAGCCTATGTCATCTATACTTCAGGATCGACAGGAAAGCCGAAAGGTACATTGTTAACCCATAAAGGGGTTTTAAATTTAGTTGAATGGAGAAAAGAAGTGTTTCATATATCTGAACTAGATAAAGTGACTCAATTCTATTCACATAGTTTTGACTCTTCGGTATCAGAGATTTTCTCTACTTTACTAAATGGGGCACAATTGTATCTATTAAGTGATGAACAGCGTTATTCAACTGCTGCGTACACTGAGGCTGTTCAAGAGATAAAAGCCACTATATCTGATGTACCAACGGTGTTTTTTAATGAATTGTCTATATCACTGACTAAGTTGGATCGTAAGAAGATACAGTCTTTAAGGGTTATGATTATGGGAGGGGAGGCTGCATCAGCAAGTGCTATTAGAGGCTGGCAGAATACTTTTCAAGATGAGGTGCAAATTGTAAATGAATACGGTCCCACAGAATCTACTGTTTCTGCAATGTATTATCAGGTACCAAAACGTATGAGCGACTATTCTAAGAATGTTCCGATTGGAGTACCTATTTCTAATACAAAAATTCATATATTAAATTCGCATATGCAACCTTGCCCAATCGGTGTTCTAGGTGAATTATATATTGATAGTATTGGACTAGCGAAAGGGTATTGGAAGCAGGAAGAAAAAACAAAACATGCATTTATATCAAATCCATTTTCATTGGAAACTAACAGGAGACTATATCGAACAGGGGATTTAGCGCAATGGTTACCAAATGGAAATGTAGAATTTATGGGGAGACGAGATAAACAGGTTAAAATAAGAGGGCATCGAATTGAATTGGGAGAAATAGAAGATGCAATGTTACAATTTCAGGAGATAATACAAGCCGTTGTAACACCAACAAAAGACGGGATGTTATTGCAAGCGTATTATAAAACAGTGGACGGTAAAGAGATAAAAAGCAATCAATTATCTTTATATTTATCGGATTTATTACCTGAATATATGTTGCCTAAAAAGTATTTTCATTTGTTAGAAATACCAATCACTGCAAATGGGAAAATTGATTTCAAGGAACTACCAGAAATAGATTTTGATAGCGAAAATAAAAATGGTTCTATAATTCATCCTCAAACCACAGTGCAAAAAAATATTGCACAAGTATGGTCTGAAGTGTTAAACATCAAATCTATAAGCCTTAAGGATGATTTCTTTGATTTGGGTGGACATTCTTTAAAAATTATGCCGGTTTTAGTAAAACTAAAACCGCTATATCCCAACCTGAAAATTCAAGATTTCTTTAAGTATAGAACACTAGAAAAATTAGCCCATCATATTGAAGGTATGAATAACTTACCAATAAAGGATGAGAAAGAATATAATACCCCATTTATTGAGAAAGAAATAAGAGATACCAATGTATATAACCAAACTAAATTAGAAGAATTTCAAATAGATGTAGTAAATCATCCAAAGACCGTACTTCTTACAGGGGCAACTGGATATTTAGGAGCTCATTTTTTAGAAAGGTTATTAAATTTGCCCTCAACGGTTATTTACTGTTTGGTACGAAAAGATAAGGATCAAGTGCTTGATGCAAAATTAAAAGAGAAAATGGTATTTTACTTTGGTATTGAGATTCTTCAAAAGATGAAAGGGAGAGTTGAATTTTTAGAAGGAGATTTATCTTTGATAGATCTTGGTCTCAATCCACAAAGCAGTAAGTACCTAAAGGATACAGTAGATTCTATTATTCATTGTGGTGGAGATGTTAGACACTATGGAGAACGTGAACATTTTCAAAAAGTAAATGTTCAGTCCACAAAATATTTATTACACTTAGCCAAAAATGCAGACGCACGTTTTCATTATGTATCTACTTTAAGTGTGGTTGGTCACGCTGAAAGTGATCCAAATAAATTTCTATTTTTTGAATCAGACTTTGAGAGAGGACAAGTTTTAGATAATGTGTATCTTGAAAGTAAGTTTCAGGCGGAAAAACTGGTTCGGGACGCAATAAAGAAAGGAGCGCGTGCTACTATTTATCGAGTTGGAAATTTAGTAGGACACTCTCGTACAGGGAAATTTCAATATAATATAAATGAAAATGCTTTTTATAGGTTATTGAAAGGGATATGCTTGTCAAAAGCAGCTCCCAAAATTCATACGTATATAGATTTAACTCCTGTGGATTATTGTAGCTTAGCTATAACTGAATTATCTTATATAGGCAACACCATAGGCCAAACCATGCATATTTGTAATCCAGTTCAACTCGATTGGGAGCAATTTATTAATAATCTAAAATGTGTTGGCTATGATATATTGCTAATGAATGAACAAGAGTATATGGATAAATTCTTTAATGCGAATTTGACTATACTAGACCAGAAAGCATTAGAATTGATAATGCCTTTGCTTGAATCAGTAGAAGAGAAGTCAGTGTCGATTCCATCTTGTGAATATACGCAAAGGTATTTAAATAATATAAGTATACATTGTTTAGAACCAACTCAAGAATATATAGATTTATTATTAAATTATGCTATGGATATAGGCTTCCTTCCGGAAGCTAAGGAACCTATAATGTTATAGGTAGTTGTATTATGTTTAGATAAATTATGAACATTTTTATTAGATTTGGAAAAACCTAGTGAGTGTATGGTTCTTAAATTGAATTTTGTGGATAAATTATAAAATAAGGATAGAAAACAAAGAAAATCACCCTTCATCTGTCCCATTTTGGTTAGATGAAGGGTGATTTTTTCATATTTAGGAAAGCTGTTGTGAGATAGACCTACATTTGAACAGACTTCCGCCCCCGAAACCAAGCGGATCGATAGCCATGTAGTTCTTTGGCATCGGCAAAGCTCCGTTCAATTGTGGAACGGCATGTCAACGAGAGGGAATCGAGCTAGGTAAGTAGGAAGAGGAATTTAAAGAAATATCATGCTGGAATGAATTATACAGTCAAGATATACCGAGAAAGGAATATGACTGTCAATCAATTTTATGAAATCACAAAAGTCTCTAGAGCATAATAGTACATTATCAGAAGTAAAATTGTAGCTTACTATCTTATTACTATGAACTACTTCAGCTTTATCATTTTAGTTACGGATCTACAGTTAAACAGCAGGAAGAAGGAAAACGAATGACAAAATTTATGTACATATTTTGTTTGCTTGTGTGGGGTCTTAATTTTATTGCCGTAAAAATTCAAGGGACTCCAGTCAGCTTAGAGCTATCATTAACATATCGTTTAGTTGTCACAGCAGTATTGTTTTTAATTCTGGTTTGGTTTCTTCGTCCCACAGGAAGACCGACAAGGAAAGACATCCCATTTGTTGTGATCTTTGGTATATGTAACTTTGCATTAAGTTATCTGTGTCTTTATTACGGAACAATTTGGAGTTCGGCAGCTATCGTCACGTTAATTTTTTCACTTAAAGTTATTTTAACGCCAATTGCCCTTCGAATTTTTTTAAAAGAAAAATTACATTCACGCATTTTAATAGGAGGAATTCTGGGCGTATTAGGTGTCTGTATTCTCATCTATCCCACTCTGAACAATTTTCATGATTTTAACGACATAAAAGGGATCCTGATTGCTTTCTTAGGAGCGCTACTTACAGCAGTAGGTGACGCCAGCTCTGCAAGAAATGCTAAACAGAGGATCGACCCGATTTATGCAAATGCGATTGGATTTACAGTCGGAAGTCTATTGATGGGAGTCATTGTATTGATTAAAGGGGAAGAAATTGCACTTCCTACATCAATCTCCTACTTATCAGCACTGCTCTATTTGACATTGGTTGCTTCTTTCGCTGCGTGGCTATTTTATTTAAAACTTGTAGAAAGGATTGGGGGATCCAAAAGTGGTTACATGGTTGCTCTATTCCCCGTAATTGGGGGAATAGCTTCTGTATTAATTGGTGAATCAGATCCATCATTATACTTGTTTGTAGGTTGTCTATTCAGTTGTATGGGAGCTGCAATTGCTTTAGGATTTGGCACACGAAAGCGAAATGAGGAGTTGCCTTTAAAAAGTGTAAATTAAATGATGTTAAAAGATAGACAATCTTTTATTAGTACTTCGTTGTTAGCTGTCTGTTGAACTAGGGAAGTACTGGACTAGAAAAAGGTTCGGTACTTCCCTTTACCATAAGGGGCTATGTTAAAACTCATTATTGATAATTTGAATATTTTAAACTTTCGGCATTTGATTACTATAAAGTAATAATGATTAGGAGGTTGCACAATGAAACTTTGTGACATCATTAATGAAGTGAAAAAATTTAGGATAAGTATTTAAATCGTAATTGGGGGCTATTTTGAATTATTCGCCCACGAAACAAGAAGCGTATTCGATATAAAAGTCGAATACGCTTCTTAATTTTGAGAAAAACAGTATTAAATATTAACATAGCCTACCATAAAGAAAAATCGAGCTTTTAAATTGAGAAATTCCTAAACGGTTAAATACGAGTGTTCGTGACTCTACCCCGAATAGCTTTTTATTTTAGCTATGGTAGATGATATTGTTGATTTTAAATCAAATTTAATGGGGAACCGTAGGTATAAGGTTCCCCATACATCTTCAACTAAAACCATCGTTAGTTCAATAACAAATTTATTTATTAACCTAATGTTGTATGCAGTCCAGTACAAAATTTCTTTTAAAAAACGACCTTCTCAAATAGTAAGGGCAGTTACATTTCTCTAAACCTCAATTCGAGGGCAAGTTCTTCTTATTAAGGGCTAAATATTTGGCGTAATGAATCGTGTTTCTTGCTACGTCTAATTCACTATTAAATATTACTGGGATTCCTGGCCGCCAATTTACTTCAAATAACCACAATCTTTGGTTTTCATCGATTCCAACGTCGATTCCTAATTCATCGAGTGGGAAATCATCGTATAATGAATCAAAATGGTTAGAAAAGCTTAATGAAAAATGCTCAAGTGTTCTTTTGACATTGAACCAGTCATCATTAAACTCTTTTTGTAAAAAACAATCAAGAAAAGCAGTATAACCGCCACTACCTAAATTAGATGTAATACTGCCCAAAGGTCCTATACGGGGGAATATTGATGTTATAACCCATTTGCCTTCTCCGTTTTTTTGTACATGCAAACGGAAATCGGATACATGGCCTGATTTTATCTGACATGATATAAACCTTTGAACTATATATTCTTGTTCCTGAATTTTAAGTAACACCAAGTCTAACAACTCTTCTTTCGTATAAATTGAGATTTTGCCTGCGTCATTAATTTTGAATTCATCATCTTCTTTTTCAATGAAAAGGATGCTCTCACCTTGGTGGCCAGAAATAGGTTTCATAATGATTTTTGGATATAGATTAATCATGTCAAGTAAATCTTTGACATTAGTTAGTTCGAGTGTTGGAATCAGGTATTGTTTGAAATCTTCACCTTCCTTTATCCTTTTATGGACACTCAATTTATCTCCGATTGAATGACTAGTAAATGTAATCCTCTCAGATAAATAGTCGAAGATTCGCTCTGCTTTTTCACCCAAGGGATAACTTGCATTATAAATGACATCTGGAAATGGATATTCCTTGTCAATCCACGCACCATTTTCATAATATTTCCCGGTAATTTTTTGGTTTTCAATATCAACTTTACCAGGTGTAAAGTAAAAAAACTCCACACCTTCAGCTTTAGCCACAACAGAATAGGCATAGGCCTTCATTACTTTTTCAGGTTCTGCTCTATGATGCAGCATTCCAATTAAGACCATATTTCTCCATCTCTCCTTATAAAAGATACCCTTCTAAGAAAATTATTAGAAAAGACTATCCAGTATTCCTCTTTTTATGAACACCTAGATCCTATATTATTAATTTATGATTTTCTCTTTACAATGACAAAGATACAATTCGTCTTTTGTTCCTACCACTTTTGTCCAACAATGATACTTTTACGATCTATTAATTTAGGGCTGATACACTGAATACTGGAAAATTCTTGTATGGATACAATCACTTTAATATTCGTTTTTTCTAATCGATAAGGAATGTGTATGGTGTCTAAACAATTTCCTTCTATATCAATTGGACGTAATAATGATAGGGAGACAACCGAGTCAATTAAATCTTCGACACGGAAAAAGCAAGTTCTAAATGGGGATTGTGAGGTTTGGGTAGTACCAAAAGTAAAATAAGGTTCAGAAGTTGCTGAGGAATATAAAATAAATGGGATGGTTTCCTGAAGTATACCTTGAAAGATTGGTAATTTTGCCTTGTTCTGAGTTTCATAAATCGTTTTCAAAGTAGATTTTACATTACAAACGGACTCGTCTTCTTTTGTTTTTTCATGTCGGCCATCTCTCATTTTTTTTCACTCCAATTAGATAGGTTCAATATAAAAACGGATTTCCTTTGCGGCTTCCTTAGCAGTCCTGATTGCTTCTTCTTTATTTTCTGAAGAAGCCAATACATATCCATAGCGATCGCCCATGGATAAAGGCGGATGTAATATCTTCCCTTTTTTAGGCTTAATAAATACTTCCTCTACCCCATCTATCCGAGAACAGCGGTTTTTTCCTGTCACCTTTATTAAAGTACCCGTAGATTCACTTGTTAAATATTGTGCATATACAAATCTTTTACATTTTTTTTCGAAATTAGGCTCTTGTCCTAAAAATATCTTTATGGTTTCTTCAACTAAATTAATTCCATAGGCTGTTTCAATTATTCGATTCATTGCGCCTCCTGATATCCGAGGGTTTATTTCAATTAGTTTCCATTCACCATTAATTAATCGCATTTCTAAATGGCAAGATCCATTATTCAAATTAAACCGTTCCAGTACCAAACAAACGGTTTCATAGGTTTTATTGTAAAGGACTATGTCCATATCTCCCAATAAACAATAACCAGTAACAATAAAACGGTCGAAAAACGTTATTTCCTGTTCAAGGACTGCAATAATATGAACTTTTCCTTTGTACACACAAGCTTCAATCAAATATTGAGGACCCTCTAAATATTCCTCAATTAATACCTCTCTGTTCCCTTTATTTAATAACGTATTAATGGATTGTTCTAATTGCTTGTCATCTTTGACCAATAACACATCTTTAGAACCAGTTGAAACGGGTGTTTTTACAATGAGAGGAAATAAGCCTTTTTGATTATCGATAAAGTCTTCTAAGGAATCATCTTTTTCAAACTTTGCAAAATAGGGAGATACCGGAAGATCTTTTAAAAGTTCACGTGTTGAAAGCTTATCTTCCATTTTCTCTAAAGGTTCAGGGGACACTGCAGTCAAATCTAATTCTTTTGACAGTTTTGCAGCTACATGAACATAAGGATCAATAAAACTCAATATAGCTTCTATTTTTTTTCCTTGTGCTTGTATTGCTCTTATATTTTCTTTTAACAAATCATGATCCCTCAATTCAGTAAGAACCATTTGGTGAACATCAGGGTAATCGAGCCTGTTTTCAAGGAACCGTTTCCTATCGGTTAATAAAATAGTAAAAAAACCTAGCCTTTCAGCAGCCTTTATTGCCTCTCTACTTGAACCGGATTTATTACTACCTATAAAAATAATCGTTTTCATAAATTAGCTTATCAACCTTTCTATTGCCTTTGTTGGCATTTTTAGTCTGTGAATATAGTTTATTCAATGAAGACTTGATTTGTTTAGGTCAATTTAACTATAAATTAATAATATAATTTAATTGAAACTCTACTATTACAGAGCGAAATCGACAAGTAACCCTTAGGAAATTTTATTAGTTTGTACTTCTTCCTCCATAGACGCGCTTGGCAATGTCCATACCGACAACGAGTGTATTTTCAGCGACATGATTAATTTTATCATTCCATTTAGAATGCATAAGGGAATCCTCCTTGTTTGATGATGAGTCTATGATCGTTGATACTCTAGAGGGCTCTAATACCTCGAGCGTCCTTTAAAAAGGAATTGCTGCCCCTGTTAGCTTAATAAGAAGGGATGCCAATATTGTTTAACCTTATAAATTGACTAATTTACTACTTTCCCATTGGTATCCAATATTTTAATTTCATAAGAGCCAATATGAGATATTGAATTTAGTTCTTTAACGCCGTTCTCCATTGGTTATCCTTATAAGAGATCGAATGTACGATTTATTAAATATCAACAGAGTTATTTAACCTAGCTTTATTTTAAGCATTAACTGAAAGTAGTACATAAGTTATATAAAATCCAATTAAGATAAAGGATTAGATGCGATAGACGGAACTCCTATTATGGTATAAAACCTTTATCAAAGTTGGATGTTAAATTTCATCACTATATTGAATGAATATCTGAAAGAAAATGTGCAGTAAATGAAGTGTGAACTAAATATGTATATGAGGAAAGAAACTATTAAAAGGGTCACTCGGTGGAAAGTGACCCTAAACAAAAAAATCATATATGGAGGTTCCAAGATACTATGGTTAATTAATTATCTTAGCTGCAAAAGATGTTTTTGTTAACATATGAAAGCAGTGCCGACAATAATTAGAAGAATGAATAGTACAACGAGTAGAGCGAATGCTGAACCATTGTTACGTTCACGAAATTCTCCGCCGTATTCCATAATAATCACTCCTTTCTACAATCTATAATATGTATAGTTATAAAAATGAGAGGTGACATTAATCTAATAAATATTTTCTATTATTAGAAAGAGAGTGGAAATTTTTAAAATAGGAGGAATTTTTACACTATTATAGAATATTCTTATAACATCTAAATTTGATTTTCTAGGGGAGGGAGGAATTAATGAAGAAAGTATTTTTATTTCTTTTCATTTGTGTATTTTTAGTTGGTTGTCAACAAAGTACAGACCAAAATACTACGATGGATTCGAACATAGAATCTGAAGTTGCTTTTTTCCCTGACATAGAAATGGGCTTAACATTAAAAGAAGCACTTGGAATCGCCCATAAAGAAGCACTTAAATGGAATAAAGAAGCAATGTTATATAGTGGAACTAGTGTTGACAAGGATAAAGCTCCAACAGGAATGGACGGCAGAAGAAAACATTGGAACATCGAATTTGGTATACCGGGTAAAACAGACTTTTATCTAGTTACTATCCGAGACGGAAAGGTACTAGATAAAGTGCATGTGCCCAATGGAATGGACGACGCTATGCCTAAAAGTCAATTTATTTCTAAAGTTGAAGATTTTAAGTATGATACACCTGAATTACTAAAAGTGGCACAAAAAACCACCAAAATATATCCAGGAGATACTTTTGCTAAGGGATATAATTTTGGTTTCACTAAACACCTGCAAAAAAACGTTCCAATTGTGAAGGTTATCGGTTGGGATCAGGCCAAGAAAAATATGATCTATTTAATGTTCAACGCAGTAACAGGAGAGCTAGAAGATGATTTTGAAAGAGAACAATATAAAAACTAAAAGGGGTTGTATTCATGAAAAAAAATGCGTTTATCTCCATACTTTCTTGCTTTGTATTTATTTTCAAATTATCATCCGAAACACACGCCTCTGAACATACTGAGCTTCGCCAACGGTTCATAATGCCTTGCGCTTCAATAGGGCTACATAATTACTTTAATAGAGCGACGCATGTCAACTTAGCGTTCTCACGCATTGCCTATGAAATAGGTGCAATATAGAAGAGAAAAGTCTATTAAAAAAGGAAAGAACGAAATATTCCAATGGACAAATAATGGTACACCTTATCTAAAACCAGAAGTCCAGCTTCTTTATAAGGGCTGGCTCAAAACAAGTCAGAGAAAAGGATTTTAAGGACTTTCAAACTATCCTCCCATTGCTATTACCAAAAGAAAAGGAATGGCTTAAACTATCTTTAAAAAAACAATTCCCAGAAGGACATAATTGGATTGGCTGCCTTTAAATGATACATAGGATTTATTCACCTTCTTAAAGTAAAGAGGTGCTTTAGTACAAGATTGTTGAGCTGTCCAGACAGCTCTTTTCTTATTCAACTAAAAGGGAAGTTTAGTTTAATAAGGAAAATGTTTATAATGTGTAATTTTTCTGATAAATAGGATTTTTTTCAGGAAGAACGTTAATGTATTAGCAGAAGAGGAAGATTTCAGGGGTTCGAGGAGTATTCTAATAGTATTGGACGAGTTGATATGATGTGGGCTGTATTGTTAGGAGCATTATTAGAAAAAGCCGATGTCCCATATGTAAGAGAACATCGGCTTTTCACTATCTAAACAAACCCATAAAAGATCTTAATTGTCTCATCATATTATATCCGTTCTTTATGGTACCGGCGTGACCCATAAGTGTGTTGAGATGGTTCGGCAGGTTTCCTAAAATACCTGGAGATGAATTGTTAGGGGACATGAAAGATGGGTTCCATCTTTTGTCGTTAGTTTGGCCAAACTGTCGTCCTTGGTAAGGGGCTCCAAATTGTTGTCCCTGATAAGGAGGGCCAAATACTTGTCTATCTCTTTGGGAAAAGGATCTTCTTGGAACTGGTGAAAAAAGTTGCATATACTCACCTCCTAACAGAGTAACCTATCTATAATATATGGCAGTATGCTGTTTGGAATTAGACTTTAATGAAACTATTATTTAAGTACACAAAGAGCAGAAACTTGGGTACATAAAAGAAGGCTACAATTGAACCCTCTTTTCAAATAATTCTAATTTTCTCTATAATAATAGAAAAGGGAGGATCTCCAATGCCAGTTTACAACAAACTAGTACGCGACCTAATACCACAAGTCATTGAAAACTCAGGTAGCAAATTCACTACACGCACCCTAGATCTTTCCGAACACTTAACCGAAATAAAGAAAAAACTATATGAGGAAGTACAGGAATTTCGAGAAACGATGAACCACCAAGATGCACTAGAGGAACTAGCCGACATTTTGGAGCTAATTCATGCTGCTCTTCCTATACATGAAGCAACATATGAGGATCTGGAGAAAATTCGCATTGCAAAGAAACAAAAACGCGGTGGATTTGAAGAAGGGATTTATTTAATAGAGGTTGAGAGTGAATAAGTTACAAGTAGAGCGCTTCCTGAAAGATTCGGTTTCAAGAAGGAAGGGGAAATAAGACAAGCAGAGTGGTTATATGACCATTATGTAGACCACGTTATTTATGGGCTTTTGTTTAATGAATGGAAATAAGCCATTCAAATGATAAACACCCTTGAGCTGTGCAGACAGCTCTTTTTCTTACCTCCAGTCAAGTACCTTTTGAAAGAATTTTATTGGAATAGATGATTTTGGTTTAGGTGGTAGGGGTACCCCTACCACCTAAACCAAAAAAGAATACAATGTCTTCTTAGACAGGTTTAACAACTGAGAACTAATTGTTAGTAAAACCAAGTACACCATTGTTCCAATGACAGGAATGTCTGCCACTGTTCTACCAATGAATACAGACATCATTCCTAACAAGATGTAAACAAGAGATTTGCCTGTGATATACTTACATACCTTTAGCCACCTTTTATTTTTTTCAGTCTCATATGTAATCCAAGCTATGTCAGTTGAATTGGACGTAAGTTGACATTGCCCCAATTAATCCTAACAAGAATGCTTATATACTCCATCCATCTAGTTTAAGTGCCATAGTATATATTGGTCTGCTACTGTATTTGCTAACTGACTTAACCATACATGTATTTGAAGAAGTGCCTCACTCATTAGATAATTTCCTTCTTCAACTATTCCGACAGGACAATCGAAGGTGTTGAGGAAATGATTTCATTATTTCGGAAAATGTATTAACTTTTCCTCCAAATCCCTTCACAAAGTTCTGCGCAAATCCTTCAGTTTCAAATACTAACACTTGTGGCTGACAACAACGGATATGAACAGTAGTGTCTATAACAAACCAAGCTAAGTGGGCACTGATCGTTGTACCTGTTAAAAAATCGGTACAGATTGCTTGTGTAACCTCATCTCCTAACTGTAGATGCCGCAGTATACCACAATGACTACAGCAAGCATTTTCACGTTTTCCATTCGAAAGAATTATTCTATATACTAATCGCTCATCACACTTACGATGACAATACACGCAATCATCGTCTTCAACATGTTGAGGAGACTGATCTCTTACGAGAGTAATCCCACCATATGTCTTCATAATAAATCCTTCCTCTACTAGAGGTTTAATATCTCGGTGTACTGTCATCTCTGATACGCCAAGAGTCTGACTTAACTCTGAGATTTTTAAATTATGTCTATATAAAATCATGTCACGAATAAGTTGTTGCCGTTCTGAAAGCATAGTCTCCTCCTTGATGTTATAACTTAACAAGATATAACATCATTTTATTACAGCGAATAAAATAATCAATATGAGTCACGTATCATTTTGTTACATTGTTATGAACACTCCTCTAAGGATTGTAAAATCATTACTCAAAGGTTACTATATTGTGCAATGTTAAAGCACAAATGATGAATATATTCCATATTGAGGTGTTTATGGAAAGCTTGTTTTCAAGTATCAATCTTATTTTAATTTGATCTAGCTATTAGAAATGTAAAGGAGTATCTCGTAGTCATATGAGATAGCCCTTTTAACTTAATGAAGCATTGGCAAGAAGTTGAGCCGGACTATCTTGTTCAACTAAAGGAGCAGTATACCTTTTCTATTATCAATCTTTATAAAATCTTTATTTTTTCTTTACTTACTTTTAAATTTTTTGTTTTAAAGTAATTTTATAAAGAAATGGAGGCTAGAAAATGAGTTTTTTAAAGGCGTTTATCCTTATGTATACAGTTATTCTTTATTTTCAATCGAATAAAAGAAAGCTAGGTATTCGAGAAAAAGGTGTGGTTTTAATGGATGTACCATAGAAAACTCGCTCCCTTACAACAGTAACTGTGCCGAAAGTGATAAAAGCGGATGTGGTAATTACAATTAAAAACCGCTACATAATGTAATAACAACGGCATTTCTTCATTGCCACCTTTGTAAAGTTCAATTTATATATACTGCATATACAACCGATTGAGAGAGATAAATAATGAAACTATCAAGAAATAATAAAAAGAGAATATTTAAGACCGTACTATCATTAGGAATTCTTCTAACAACAGCATTTTTAGTGTATTTTTCAATAAGCAAATTCAATTCTACTTCTGCAAAAGAGGGAGTTAAAGAAAATAGTGAAGGAGCTCTGGAACAACCAAAAGAGAAAGAAAAAATAGAGCATGAAAAAAAGAAAAAACCTGATGGAAAGCCAGAAGGGAAAGTAGTGTATTTAACATTCGATGATGGGCCGAGTACATTGACAGGTCAATTTTTAGATGTATTAAAAGAGCAAAAAGTCAAAGCAACATTTTTTATGATAGGAAAAAACCTACAAAATGCGGGGTTCCAAGAAAATGTTAAACGAGCGATAAAAGAAGGTCATTATATCGGTGGACATAGTATGACACATGATAGTAAGAGGTTATACACTGATGGGCAATTTGTACCAGAGATGAAAGAAGCATTAGAGCTTATCCGTAATATTACAGGCACAAATCCTACGTTGGTTCGTTCTCCATATGGTTCAGCACCGGGATTGAAAGACCAACAAATTCGGGACCAAATTGTAGAAGCTGGTATTAAAGTTTGGGATTGGACAATTGATTCTCGTGATTGGGAGCTAAAAGATAATCCTAATCAAATTGTAGAAAATATTAAAAAGGGAACAACAGATGACGTGGAGGTCATTCTTGTACATGAAAAGCCACAAACATTACAAGCACTTCCAGAAATCATCAAATATTATAAAGAAAAAGGATATGAGTTTGGTGTTTATCAGGATGTTGACCATTTTCACCTGAATTTCCAAAAAGACGCACGCTTGTAGGCTGACAATAATACAGAAGCTCTGTGCTAACAGGATTCTCTTTTTATTTGATGAAGAGAAGTCACAACAAATAGTAATGTAAAACCGGCTGAAGGGGTATCAGTAATTAATGAAAAAGAGAATAATCAAATGATAAACGATTACGAGTACATTCCCCACGAATATGATTATTAGTAACAATCTTTGATACGGACAAGTGAGGTGACATGGATGAGAGGATCATTAATAATAATTGGAGTATTTATTTTGGTTTTAATAGTATGGATATATCTTGTAAAATATGCATATGACCAACGTAAACCAATACACGAATTGCAATATCTAATACGACAAATGCATACAACCGTGGTTTATAGCAAAAATTAAAAGGACTAGAGCTATTAAAACATGTTGCTAATACTTCAGGTTGGCCTGGAAATAAGGGTGTTCAATGGACAGAGAAACAGACAGGCTATAACAAGGGATTAGAAAACAAATTAATTACAATGCTCTCCAAAGAAAATCTAGGAGGGCATTTTTATTTTAATCAAAACAGCAAGAGGAAAGGTGACCTATTGCTAAAAAATCAACATTTAACTCTTTCAACATAATACTAATTGTTAACACACTAGCGTTGCATTAAAATAACTTTAGTTTTAAAAATACTCAAAATGTTCAATAATCTTGTTTTGTGTATAAAAAAAGTCCTTTATAACGGATAAAATCAGGTGGTAACCCGTCCATATCCACTAATAAAGGAACTACATATGGACAATGGTTTTACCCATAAATCTTCAACTTTTTGAAGAAAACGTGAAAACGATGAAATTAGATGCTTATACGAAAAAATTTACGACGGATTCATTCTTAAAATTACTGCTTTTTTCTTAGCTACAGGAAACAGAAAGTCTGCAAGCGCTGAGTGATTGTCTTTTCGACGAATATCTATTACATCAACTATTTGAAGGACCTACCTTATGCTCCAAGACATTATATAATTATATCGAACAAGGCTTCATGAACATTAGAAACATAGATTTGCCGATGAAAACTCGACTGAACACCAAGAAAAAACGTTCTCGTAAAAATAAACGTGTACTCGGCCGTAGTATTGAAGACCGTCCAGCTGGAATAAATAAACGTGAAGATTTCGGACGTTGGGAGATTGATACAGTGATTGGTAAGAAAAGTAAAGATTCTGTACTCTTAACGCTTACAGAACGCAAAACACGCCAAGAAATTATTATGAAGATTGCAGGTAAAGCAAGTGAAGCTGTAAGTAAGGCTATCAATTCATTCAAAAAGAATGTGGTCCGAACTTTTCAAAAGCGTTCAAAACAATTACTGCCGACAATGGACCTGGACTCTACACTAAAAAAGAAGATACGGACATCTACTTTACCCACCCCTATACGTCCTGTGAGCGAGGGACAAATGAGCGCCATAACGGGTTAATTCGACGTTTCATTCCCAAAGGAAAGGCAATTGCCGAGGAGACCATTTCACACGTTGAAAAATGGTGTAACCAACTGCCACGTAAAATTCTTGGATACCGAACACCTGAAGAATGTTTCCATGAGGAACTCTCTCTCTTGATTGGTTGATAGGCAGGGTACCATCTTCAGCTACTTGACATGGAGCCTCTGCGGGCATAAGTTCCAAGCCATGAAGCCAGCTCAATGATACTGACTTGGGCCTGCAAAGGCTATCATGCCCGCCACTCCAAGTAAAGTAGCGAGTTAGTATCTCTATGTCCAAACTCTCATGCCATATGTATAGAAAATACCGGTTTATCAAGATTTATCGTTTGTTGCATTTAATATTGCAATTTAGGTGATTGTTTAATTGATTATTGTCCTAATAATAGTATTGACACTTCAAATGCAAAAACATATGTACATGAAGGGAGTCAAAGAATGGAGTTAAACCAGGAGACTTACCTATACATAACTGATTAATGATTTCTTCTGATCCCTAATCAACACACTTGATAGTACTTGAAACTATTAAAATGAGGCATGTATAAAAACACCTCCAAGTTGATTTGGTGTACATATACCTGAATTTCAACTTGGAGGTGTTTTCATTTTTTTCATGATACGTGCACAGTTTAATCACTTATCATGAGATGTAAATGTTTTCTTCAGAAGAAAGTTGTTTCAGTTACAAATCTTTATCTTATTACGGCATTTTTAAAACTTCTCTGTTATTGAGAGGTTGAATAGGTCTGTTGTTATGTGGGAATATGGCGCTAAATGCGTCAATTTGTTCTTGCGACATTTCAATATTTTGTTCCAAAACGGACCATTTAATACCTTCTGAACAAGGCGGAGTAGTTAAGGAACCACTATATCGAAATACTTTCTTATCATCAGGTAATAAGTTAGCGAGGTCTATGGCATTGTTTAAAGGAATATCTGCTTCTGTTACTTTAGGTGGCAGCTTTGACCACATTTCAGCCAATGCCCTATTTTCATTACCGGCTTCGATAAGAACCGCGAGAACAGCTCGCTTTCCTTCGCTATTTTCATGAATAAAATGCCCTTCCATAGCATAATGTTGTTCGTTAATTTTATGCTCACTTGGCGTATGGAAGTGCATTTGTAACAATGTGTATTCATCACCGTCTATTAATATTGAGTTTTTTCTGGAAACATCATTGGCTTGTATGGTGTGTCCATTATTCATGATCGTAAATATTGTAGGCTGATAATTTATTTTGATATCTCCTATGCTTTTATCCAACTTCACATCTTCAAGTTCAATGTCGATAGGAGATTGCTCTTTTCCATTGGCGCACATTGAAAATGATGGATCTAAATTTGCCCATTTATTCGGACCGGTCTCTCCTTCATAAGACCATTGAATAGGCTTTGCTGTTGTTGCTACCAGTTTGTTTTCGGGCATTTTTTGTGGTGCTTGGGCCAGGGAAGCGTATGCGGCTATCGAGAGACAAGCAGTTGCTGCGAATAATCCAATAAATTTCTTAATTTTCATGAATTTCTCTCCTTTTTTGCTGAAGCTGTTACTTCATACAAATAAGGTAACCATAAAGTGTTGTTATTATTTGAGTATTTGATAAAATTTAAAAATTATTTTTAAACACCGTCCGAATAAATGGACGGTGTTATTAACTGTGTGCATTTTTGTTTCGATAACGCTTCAATACAAAAGTCAAAAACGGTGGAATGAGTATATAGATATAAAGCATGCGAAACACTTGATAAATGGTTATCGTAGAGACATCTGCTCCGACTTCATGCGCTATGATACCCATCTGATCCATGCCACCTGGTGCTAAACTTAAGAATCCTGTCAATATAGATGTATTCTCTAAACGCACCATCACAAAAATACTTAATAAAAAAGTAACCCCAATTAGTAATAGACTGCTAGCAAAGGCTAATGTAAATATCTGCTTCTTGTAATATAAATTCTCGGGTTTTAACAATAAGCCAATATGTGTACCAATAAGCAATTGACAGAGACTTAATACTCCAATAGGCAATGGTGAGGCTTGTATAAATGTTAAGTTAGAAATGAGTGTAACAATAATCGGACCAAGTATATATGGGGCAGGGATATGTAGCTTTTTTGAAACTTTCATTCCTAAAATGCAAAGAAGGGCGAAAATAGCTAATGTACCATAGTTAATAGGATTAACTGCTTCTGTAACAATATTATTAGAGGATCCAGATTGAATCCATGGTAAGTACAATACCATTGGTACTAAAAAAACGACCATTATAACTCGAATGGTATGAAAAAAAGTGACAGTTGTCATATCAATACCATCCATCTCTTCTGCAAAAATAAGAATTTGAGATAGTCCACCAGGTACACTACTTGTCAAAGCAGTAGGATAATCCATATGACCAACTTTAGAGACAATAAATGCAAAAACAATACTTATAACAAATGTAAAAGTAGTAATACCAAACATCACTGGAACATGCAGTGCCATTTCAAATAAAATCTTTGCTGTAAAAGTACTTCCAAGTGAATAACCAATAACTAGTAAACCTGCGTCACGGAAAGTCTTGGGCCATTTAAGTTGTAGATGAAATACCTTAGTAGCGATTAATACCGAAGTCATCGGACCAAGTAAATAGGGAATCGGTGCATGAATCAGTTGAAATAATAATACGCCACAAATCGCAATTACTGCAGTCAGTATTACTTGTCCTGTTGTATTTTTCATGAGCAAAATCCTTTATCGATTGATGTGTTTTCTTTTATTATGACAGATATAAGTGATTATGATAAATTTTCAATTGAATAATGGGTATTGCAAGTAGTGAGAAGAGAACTATAAAAGGGAAGTAGAGAATGTAGTTTATGTAGGATAAAAACATCTCATTTTCTAATGTTAATGTTCCTATAAAAATTGGAAATTACATTTGTCGTAGTAGTGTCATGATGAAATGAAACTCGTAAATAATCCTCGGATGAGCTGTCAACTAAGATTAAGTGTATACAACAAAAAACTGCTACTAGCTAAGCTAGTAAGCAGTTTTCCGTAAGTTGAAAGATAGATTATTTTAAGCCAGTGTTCGCTTTAACTGTAACTTCAGCGTATTTACGAGCGTCAGATTTAGCACCAACTAGTGAGCCAATCCATCCTGCAAGGAAGCCAAGTGGAACAGAAATGATAGCAGGGTTAGTCAGTGGGAATAATGCAGTTCCCGTGAAAATAGCTGAACCATCTGGGTTCCAAAGGTTTGGACTTAATACTACAAGAACAAGAGCAGAAACCAGACCTGTGATCATAGCTGCTAATGCACCAGTTGTGTTGAATTTTTTGTAGTAGATTGTGTAAATGATAACCGGTAAGTTAGCACTTGCCGCAATACAAAACGCTAAAGATACTAAGAACGCAACGTTCATTGTTTGAGCACCTAAAGCTAAGATGATAGAGAATACAGATACGCCAATTGAAGCAAGGCGCGCTGCTTTCATTTGCTCTTTCTCTGTTACTTTACCTTTTTTGATGATTTGTCCATAAATATCATGAGCAAATGCAGATGCACCAGATAATACAAGACCTGCTACTACCGCTAAGATTGTTGCGAATGCAACTGCACAGATGAATGACATTAACATGTCGCCACCAAGAGCTTGCGCTAGAAGTGGTGCAGCCATATTACCAGCAGCGTTTGCATCAATAATTTTCTCAGAACCAACGAATGCAGCAGCACCGAAGCCTAGGAAAATAGTTAAGATATAGAAAATACCAACGATCCAAGTAGCATAAACAACTGAGCTACGTGCAGTTTTTGCATCTTTTACAGTGAAGAAACGCATTAAAATATGTGGTAAACCAGCAGTACCTAGAACTAGGGCAATCATCATTGACATTGTATCAATGCCGTTTGAATATTTTGCACCAGCATTTAAGTAACCTTCACCATGTGGTGTTGCTGTTTTCATCGTGTTGAACATTTCAATAATGTTGAAGTTGAATTTCCATAAGACCATAACTGAAATAATCACTGTACCAATCATTAGTAATACGGCTTTAATAATTTGTACCCAACTTGTTGCAGCCATCCCGCCCCAAAGAACGTAGATCGTCATCATAACACCTACAAGAAGTACAGCAACCCAATAATCAATGCCTAATAATAATTGAATAAGTCCGCCTGCACCAACTAGCTGTGCAATCATGTAAAATAATACAATAGTAATTGTACTTACCGCGGCAGCTCCGCGAACTTTCTTTTGATCAAAGCGAGCAGTAATCATATCCGCTAGAGTATAGCGACCAAGGTTTCGTAATGGCTCTGCTACGATATATAATACAACTAAGTAAGCTACTAAATAACCAATACTATAGAAGAAACCGTCAAATCCGAATAGGGCAATTGCACCTGCAATCCCTAGGAATGATGCTGCTGATAAGTAGTCACCAGCGATTGCAATACCATTTTGCCAGCCTGTTAAACCACCACCTGCTGTATAGAATTCACTAGCTGAGTTTGTTTGCTTCGATGCTAAGTATGTAACGAATAGTGTTAAACCTACTATTGCAACGAAGAAAGAAATACCGACAATACTCATACCCATTAGAAATCACCACCCTTTACCTTCTCAATAATTGATTCTGCTTCTTTGTCGAATTTGTTTGCTTTGTTCACATAAATCATACATAAAGTCCATGTCATGATGAATTGTGCTAATGCAAATATCCATACTAATGTGATGTCACCAATTACTTTGACACTTAACACATCTGTGAATGACGTTAAAATCGGTAAAGTGAAATAGAAAAGTAAGAAAAAGATCGAAACCGGAACGAGAAATGAATTTTTCTTTTTCACCAACGACTTGAATTCTGGACTACCTGCAATTGCTACATAGTCATCAGCAGTAATCTTTTTGTCACGTTTTTTACTTGTTTTTTCAGAAAAATCTGAATTTTTGGCTGAGTTGAGAACGCTTTCAAGCTTATGATCCATTATAAATCCCCCTTTTTGAAAAATAAGAGTTAGTAGTGATTATCAAAAACCCTTTAGATAATCATATTCAAATCTCTTTAAAATAGCAATGCTTTTCTATTAGAAAAATAAAATATTTCTATATTATGTTGTTTTTTTTCTGTATAAATCAAAAATATCCTAATTTCAACACCTGATTAAGATGGCGGAAATTAGGATATAAATGATGGGAAAGGCTCTTGAACATTTAACTAATGTAAAAAAACCACTATATTCTGTTGTTTTATAGGTAAATAGTTTTATTAATTAGTAAATATAAGTTTTAGCGAGCAATTTGATAGATTTTATTATGAAATAACGGAATGAGCGCTATTTTCATTTAAATTTCTCTCTGGGGAGATATTACGAAACACTTTTTTTCCAATAAATAATCCAATTCCTGTTACTCCTTCGGCTAAAGTAAATGCCAACCAAATATATTCAGGTCCAAAATACGTAGGTAAAATCCATAATAACGGTAAAAACAATACTAAGCTTCTCAAAATGATAATGATCATCGACAATCGAATCCGTTTGATTGATTGATAATATTCAGCCATAATCAAATTAAAGCTTAAAAATAAATAACCGATGAAGAAGTATGAAATTCCTTCTTTCGTAAAAGCAGTAACTTCAGGGTCTGTCACTCCAAATAATGCAATCATTGGATCGGCTAAAAACCAGCCCATGAGTAATATGACAACACCGAAGCCAACACCAGTTATCAAACCTAGTTTCAGAAATGCTTGTAAACGGTCAAATAATTTGGCACCAAAATGAAAGCTTACGATTGGCTGTAGGGCAGCACCAATTCCAATGAAAATCATTAAAAAAACAACGTGTAAATAGTTTACTACGGCATAGGCTGTTACCCCTATTTCACCAACAAAATGACTAAATGTAATGTTATAAGCAACGACAATAATAGCAGCAGATCCTTCTACGACAAAGCTTGGTGAGCCGATTTTCAAAATTTCACTTACTATTTTACGATCAGGTGAGAACTTCACAAAACGTAGGACACTCTCTTTACGTACGAAATGATACAGTAACACAAATAGTCCAATTATCGTTGAGAACGCGGTTGCATAAGCAGCTCCTTCAACACCCATATTCATCATGAAAATAAAAATATAGTTGAAAACGATATTTAATATTGAAGTTGTAACTAAACCAATCATAGCAAGTGTTGGATTACCATCATTACGAATGAAGATACTAAGAATATTCTCCAGCACATAAACAATCCCAAATAATAATATGATATGCAAATAATCTTTTACATAAGGGAATATTACGTCACTTGCTCCGAATAGATAAGCAATCTCTTCTTGTTTCCATAAGCTTAGAGCCACTAAAATACCGACAATTGATACGGCTAAAACGAATGACTGCGTGAAAATCGAACGCGCTTTTTTGGTATCTCCTTGACCGAGTGAGATAGAATACAAGGTTGCACCACCCATCCCAATCCACAAAGAAATCGACAATAGAATAGAGAAAATGGGTACCGCAATATTAACGCCTGCTAATGCCTCAGGTCCAATACCATTACTAACAAATATACCATCCACCAAAATATTTATAGCCATTAACAGCATCCCTAAAAGAGAAGGGACTAAATAAGATGCAAAAACCTTTGGCACCGGTCTATTTTGCAAATTGAAAGTTGACTCTGACATCTTAATACTCCTTAAAATCGAGAAGCACACATATCCGTTTATAATGTGGGGTTAAGCTATACTGCTTTAACCATAATCTTCTCGTTGTGAACATCAAGTTCACCATTAAATTGAAATCCGAACTTTTGATATAAGTAAATCGCCTTAGGATTATCCTCGTAGACGCTTAAGTAAATTTTTCTACATTTATATTCTTCAGTGAGCTTTGTGATTAACGCTTGTAGCATATTTTTGCCAAATCCATGACCTTGGAACTTGGCATCAATGAGGAAGCGATCAATCCATACACGACCTTCGTCTTCATGTGGGAAAAATCCATACATCGCAAATCCAACTAACTGCTGATCAGCATACAATCCTACAGGGTGATAATGTAAATCATCTTTAGCTTCTTGTAAGCATTCTTCAGGTGTTTCAATAAATCTTTTTTGTTCTTTCGCCACACATAATTGCGAGACGGCCTTTTCATTTTCTTTTGTTACGTCATGAATCTCTATACTCATGACTATCAGTTCCTTTCAGTCTAGACAAGTCTTTTTACTAACCATTTTTTATGGTATAGTAACATCATAAGGTATATGGTAACCGTATAGTCAAGGAGGTGAACTAAAATGAGTGATAATTTACGTAAATATTTTACAACAGGCGAATTCGCAAAGATTTGTCGTGTAAAAAAACAAACTCTCTTTCACTATGATGAAATTGGCCTATTAACACCAGAGATTAAAACAGCAAAAGGGTATCGTTATTATTCTTACCAACAATATGAAGTTTTTGCTGTTATTGAGCTTTTAAAAGAGCTGAAAATGCCGTTAAAAGAGATAAGAGCTTTTTTACAAAATAAAACGCCAATTGAATCGATTGAATTATTAGAACAGCAATCTCAGCTCATCGAGCAAAAAATTCATAACCTTGCGCATCTAAGGAAAATCCTTGATACGAAAATAGCCATAACAAAAAATGCACTTCAAACAGACTTTGAGAATATCACGGTAGTCCATTCAGAAGAAGAAAATCTATTAATAAGCGAAAGTACTTTAGATACATCGGATAAGGTATTTCTCAAAACGGTTTCAAACTTTATCAACTATAGCGATAATTACGAACTATATACTGGTCATCCAATTGGTGGTATGCTTCATAGAGATAAAATGATGGAGCGCGATTTTGAAAATTATTCATTTCTATATACGAAAATGAAAAACAGCTGGCAAGGAGAAAACCTATGGAAGAAACCAAAGGGTCTATATATCGTCGGATATCATATCGGAGATGAAATGAATATTTTTGAAACTTATGATCGAATGATTGCGTATAGTAAAGAACAACATTTACAATTAAATGGCTATTCATACGAGGAATATATTTTAGATGCAGTATCTGTAAATGACTTAGAAAACTACGTCACTAAAATTATGATTGAGGTTGTAAAAGGTTGATATCCATTGGCGCTCTGGGAGATTAAATCATATGACGGTACAAATACAACAACCAAAGGATATTCCATTATTAACAGTTTTTTTAGAAATGATGAATAATCAACAAGAGCATCATATTGGCTTTTGTAGTTTAGAACGGCATACCATTCACTCGAAGCTAACATACTTTTTCTCCGATTTAACTTTAGAGGAGTCTTTTATTGTCGCTTATGATGAAGGAGAGATCATTGGTGCACTTGGCTTTGATATCTATTCAACATTAAACAAAGCGAAAGTATGTGGCCCTTTTGTCAAATATCCTGACAAATATCCACAGTTAGTCGAGGAAATGTGGTTTGCACTAAATAGGAACGTTCCAGCATCACTGCAATCATTTGAATTCCTAGTAAATACAAACAACTACAGTATTCGGAAATTCTTATTAAAGTTACAGGCCATTGAAGTGAAACGAATGATTATGATAAAAGCACTAAAAAATTTTGTAAGTACATTTAATAGAGATCATTCCACTAAGATTCATTCAAATGTTCATCCGTTTCATAAATCTTTTTGCCAGTTGCTACAAATTGATGAGGAGCAATGGTTTCAATTTGCGGCTACTCTAAATGAGGACCAAAAATTACTTTTCTACATAAATGAAATAGAAGATATTTTGGGGTATGTATATGTGAGGGTTGAAGCGATGTATTTTTTAGGTGAAATACATCATTATACATTTCTTGACTTACCAAATGAAAAGCGTGCACAGTTAATCTATGAATCGTTGCAGCACATTTTCTCATATCCTCAGTTTACGCAAACAGAGATGTATCTGGACAAAGCTGAACAATTGGATGTATTTACAGATGCTGGGTTTCAAGTGGGCGATGAAATGATATACTATCAATATAAAAAAACAACTTAATATGTCAGTTTAAAATGGGGCGGTTTTATTGTCAAAAAAGATAATTTTATTATCAGGATCATTATTGATTTTCGTGCTTATCGGTTATTATTTTTTAGTTGCGCATTTTGATATTACAAGGCATGCAGAACGAATGATTGAAGCGAAAATTCCAAAGGGAGCGGTATTAGTATCGAAAAATGATAGACATAAGCTCTTCAAAAACAATGGGGAATTTTATGTGGAATATCATTTGAAACCGAAACAGGTGAAGAAATTTAAAGAATCGATTGCAGAACATGAGAGTTGGAAGACATTACCTGCTAATGAAGACTTGCGGCAACTAGTAGCGAAACAGATTAAACATACTCTACCTGTAGATGAACTAACGGGAAACTACTTCTTTAAAAATGATAAAAATGACGATACTATTGCAGAAATTATGAAAAGCGATACGTATGAATATACAATAGCGATTTTTAATGAGCATTTAGGCACTTTATATATTTTGAAAAAAGGAAATTAAAGTGAGGGGAATTAAAAATGCACGGATCACCTATTATTCAGCCATACTCAGCTCCATTTCAAAGACAAGTCATCGAGCTAATATTAAATATCCAACAAAACGAGTACAATGTACCAATTACCATTGAAGAGTAACCTGATTTACTGCAAATAGAGATGGAATATCAAGTAGGTAAGGGGAATTTTTGGATTTCGACAGTAAATGATAAAGTGATTGGTACAATTAGTTTGTATGATATAGGAAATAATCAGCTCGCATTAAAGAAAATGTTCGTTGCAAAACAATTCCGTGGTCAAGGTTATAGAACAGCACAATTGTTACTAGAAACAGCTATTTCTTGGGCTAAATACCACAATGCAATAGAAATCTTTTTAGGAACAACACCACAATTTCTAGCAGCACATCGCTTTTATGAAAAAAACGGCTTTATGGAAATAACTGCATCCGAACTTCCGCCAGCATTTCCATTGTTAGAGGTAGATAAGAAATTTTATCGTTACGGACTATAAAAAGGGGCAGCTTACTTAACAGTAGCTGCTCCTTTGTCATTTTTCATCTACCAATTGTGGTTTGAGACATAGTTGAATTTTGCAACAGAAGATCGTTTTCAAATGTATGATAGTCCTATAATATAGAAGATACTGACACTAATTCGAAATAGGAAGTGATAACTTTGGCTAAAATTACGAAAAAAGGGCGTACTGTGTATCCAATACTAATGCCTACAAGTTACGGTAACATGGGCACGATTAATAGCTTTTTACTGCAGGATGGAGATTCACTATCGTTAATAGATGCTGGAATACATACGGAGGAATATAAACAGGCGTTAATCGTAACATTAGCGGAAAATGGTTTTCTCATATCCGATCTATCTCGAATTCTATTAACACATCATCATGAAGATCATATAGGACTAGTCAATTGGATTTTACAACAAAAAGATATACCAGTATATGCACATCCGGAAGCTATTCCACGTCTAATGGTAGATTCGGAATTTTTGACGATGCGGAAAAATTTCTTTACTGAACTTTACATTGAAATGGGCTGCATTGATGATGCTAAACCACGCCTTAAAAAATTACAGCGTACAATTGAACAGCAAAAAGAATATGCTATCCAGACCACTATTCGGCCACTAATAGAAGGTGATGAAATTCTCGGTATGACAGTAGTAGAAACAGCGGGGCATTCCGCTGATTCCATTAGTTTTTATGACATGGAGAGAAAGTGGTTATTTGCAGGGGATGTTGTTTTACAAACAACTGCAACAAATGCTATTGTAGATCCAAATGTAAAGGGCAATCGCCTGCACACTGTAAGACAATATAAAAAATCACTAGAACGGATTCAGCAACTTGATATAGATTTATTGTTTCCTGGCCATCAAGAAATAATTGAGGACCATCAAACAGTTATTGCGCAAAAGCTTGAGAAGATGCATCGTAAAGCGGAGCGCTTATATCATGTTATTGAAGAGGGAATAGAGCGACCTAAACAAATCGCACAGAAACTATATCGTAATAAGTTCAATACAGAATTTTCTCTTGTGATGTCAGAAGTGATTGGCTACTTAGATTATTTAGAAGAGAAGGGGCATTTATTGAAAACAATTCAGGATGGTGTTTGGCATTATACTGTTTTGTAATTTAAAACAATTACATATGGAGCGTTCCTACTTCAACTTCATTGCTAATTAAATAGCTTTTAATAATAGGTGATTGGCAGCTGCATCATCACTATGAATATCATGAACAGAGAATGCTAATCTTGAAAGATTCCTCTCTGTTGTATGAGTTAGTCTCATACTCCGAGACTAACTCAATTGTAGAGTCGTAATCGCCGATATAGAAATATACCCCTATTAATCGTTTTATCTGCACTAGGCTTCCCTATTTAATCACGCTCTAAAATCTTCTTCCTCTTTTAAGGTACTATGTAATTTCTGCTTCATCCTCATTTTGCAGTTATCCAACCATATCAAAGCTAATATTTATAAAATTTTACAACTATAACAATATTTTATTTTACGATATATATATAGAAAATAAAATAGTTATTAACTAATATTGAGTAGTTTGTCTTTTTTTTGTATTTTTTTACATAAAACTAGGTGGAGAAAACGTATAAATTTTTAACGAATCGAGAGATACAACTATGCGTATTGATACATCTCGAATCGTCTGAGAGCGAATCTGAAGCATCCTAATTTATGTAAAAAAGGCGAGCAATTTAAGCCGCAAATTATATGAAAATATTTGTTTTTTAAATAAGGTTCCCAAATACACATTTGGGAACCTTATTTATGTTAAAATAGCAGTATAAGAGGTGCTGAATTTGCAAACTACATACCCAAAAGTAATGAGAGATTTCCTCGTTTACTTAACAACAATCAAAGGAAAATCAAAAAGAACGCGTGAAGAATACGAATATGACTTAACGTTGTTTTTCCGCTTTTTAAAAGCAGTGCAGCAAGATATTAATATTAAGTTGATCAATCAAATAGATATATCAGATTTAACAATCGATTTTATCCGTGAAATATCATTAGAAGATATGTATTTGTTTTTAGAATATTGTGAGGAACAACGGAAAAATAGCGCACATGCAAGAGCGCGGAAAGGTGCTACCTTAAAATCCTTTTTTAAATACTTGAAATCGAAACGTCATTTAATAGAAGAAAATCCAGCTGATGAACTCGAATCACCGAAAGTTGGTAAGCGTCAGCCTATTTATATGACGATGGATGAAGCGAAGGTTTTCATAGGAGGGATTAAAGAATCCACACATTATTATCGTAATTTTTGCATGATTACTTTCTTTTTAAATCTAGGCATCCGGGTAACGGAACTGTGTAAATTGGACTTAGATTCTATTCAAGGGGATTATTTAACTGTAACGGGCAAAGGAGATAAAGAAAGAACGGTCTATTTAAATGAATCCTGCCAAAATGCATTGTCTCGCTATATCAAAAAAGAGCGCTATGCTATTAAAGGTGCTGATATGAACGAATCGTTATTCCTTTCTCAAAAAGGAACACGCCTTACTAGACAACGTGTAGCCAAGATCGTGAAAGAGATTAACGAGCAATCCGGATTGAATAAAACAAAGCTAACACCACATAAGTTACGCCATACTTCTGCTACGATGATGTATAAAAGCGGTGCTGATATACGAAGCCTCCAGCAGATACTAGGTCACTCCAGCGTCTCTACAACGCAAATCTACACGCATGTGGAAGATAAAGAAATCCAACAAGTAATCGAAAACAATCCGTTTAATCAGCTTATTTAGATTCATTCTATTAAAGAAATTATAATTATTATGGAATAAATAGAGGTATTTCCTTTCTTTTTACAACTATTTGCACATTATTCTAAAAATAGTATAATTCAAATTACTTAGAAGGGGGATTAATGTTTACAGTAAAAGTTGATGACGATCTAAAGCTAAAATTACTACAGGAATATGATGCAGCTGAACTATTTGCCGTTACGAAGAGCTCAGCAGTAAGTTTGAGAGAATGGTTACCTTTCATAGATTCTAATGAAAGTATTGCGGATACACAGCAATTTATTCGGGTCTCATTGAAGCAGTTTAGTAATAATGACGGCTTCCAAGCAGCTATTGTTTTTAAAGAAAAAATAGTTGGAGTTATTGGATTTCATCAAATTAACTGGCAAAATAAGTCGACTAGTCTCGGATATTGGCTTTCAAAGGACTATGAAGGTTTAGGCATAATGACGAAATCCGTCCGTGCACTTATCAATCATGCCTTTCTTGATCTACAGTTAAATCGAATAGAAATTCGTGCTGCCGTTGAAAATAAGAGGAGTAGAGCCATACCAGAACGACTAGGATTCACTGTAGAAGGTATTAGTCGTCAATCTGAATGGCTATATGATCATTATGTAGACCATACTGTTTATAGCATTCTTTCAGAGGAATGGCATAAATAGCAGGAAAGACCATCATTGATGGTCTTTCTTTTTGATTAGTTTACATAATATAATTATGTAAACTAATTGTGAGATGATAGAACAATCAATAGAGTAGTTAATAGTACCTAAATATCCGTTTAATAAAATTTGGCTCCTTTATAAAAAAGAATTTCATATATTAAATTTGTTTATAAAATTCGCAATATTATCCAATTATTCTCTGAATACTTTTTTTAAGACCAATTCAAATAAACTATCTATAATTAGTACCTTTAATATAGTTGAATATTGATGAATTTGAATTAATTTATAGTAATTAACCTGTATTTTTATAGGCTGAAATACACTGATAATAATATAAATACTATGTTAATGATGTAAAAATTTGATTGTTACATTTTAATTATTCATTAACAATTTTACTGATTTTTTTCCCAAATAGGCACTTTGACCTTTTGTTTTATATTGAATAATACCCTTATATTGGTTATGGTAAAATGTAATTATAAGAGAAAATGCTCGAATAATGCGGAATCGATTAGGAGTGAGGATTATATGAACCATATTCAAGCGACACAAAAGAATCAATCTGCTGATACATATACAGTCCAGCAATTAATAGATATCAAGCATGCATTAGATCGATCTATTATCGTTGCAATTACCGATAATCGCGGTGTCATTACATTTGTGAATGATCACTTTTGTGCTATATCTAAATATACAAAAGGTGAATTGATTGGTCAGGATCATCGTTTATTAAATTCAGGCCACCATTCTAAAGCATATTTCAAAGAAATGTGGCGAACGATTGGCAATGGCGAAATGTGGTGTGGCGATATTTGCAACCGTGCAAAGGATGGCAGTTTATATTGGGTTCAAACGACAATAATTCCATTCCTAAATGCTAAAGGAGTTCCATATCAATATGTAGCCATTCGCACAGATGTCACAGAACAAAAAAATATTAAAAAATTTAAGTTCTTAGCCTATCATGACGAATTAACAGGGTTACTAAATAGCCGTATGATGCATATTTATTTAGCAGATTCGTTTAAAGATACAAATAAAGATGGCCTTTCATTGACTCTTTTAATGATGGATGTTAACCGCTTCAAGCAAATTAATGATGGTTTTGGTCATTTAACAGGTGATTTATTTCTAATAGAAGTAGCCACTCGCTTAAAAAGACTTGGCGTTGATGAGAAATCATTGTTTCGATATAGTGGCGATAGATTCGCCATTATTATGAAGAATGAGGAGCAAGCGCTATGGAAAGCACATCAAATAATGGCTGTTTTTGAAGATAGTTTCTTAATTGAGCAATATGAATTATATTCTTCTATTAGTATTGGAATTAGTTCATGCCCAATTGACGCACAAACGCCGGAGGATTTAGTGAAATTCGCCAATGTTGCTTTGCTTGAGGCGAAGAAAGAAAAAGGCAGTGGCTATGTACAATATGAACATTCGATGAATATCGCCCATGATCAATTGCTAATACTAGAAACAAAGCTGAGATATGCCATTAAACAAAACCAAATTGAGCTATATTATCAACCGAAATTCGATTTGAAAACGAATCGGTTAATGGGTATGGAAGGTTTAATTCGCTGGTATGATGCAGATTATGGCTTTATTTCACCGGAGAAGTTTATACCATTTGCAGAGGAGTGTGGTTTGATAAGTGTCATTGGAGAGTGGGCTTTAAAGAGGGCCTGTACGCAGATGAAGATGTGGCTCGATGAATTTGGCATTGATATTCGTGTGTCGGTGAACATCTCTCCCATTCATTTAAAGGAAAGAACATTTGTACAACGACTACATGGAGTGTTACAAGAAACAGGTTTACCTGCTAAAAATTTAGAGTTAGAGATTACAGAAATGAGCTTAATGCATCAAACTGAGCAATTGATTGAAACCTTCAATCAAATAAAGGATTTAGGTGTCATGATCGCTATAGATGACTTTGGGACAGGTTATTCATCACTCAGCTATTTAAAAAAATTTCCAATTGATATATTAAAAATTGATCAGTCCTTTATTCGAGGCCTAAAACCGGGACTTAGTGATGTGGCAATGGTTACTGCAATTATCAAATTAGCACATGCACTCAATATGCTTGTTGTTGCAGAAGGCGTTGAAACGAAGGAAGAGTTATCTATTATTCTTGATAATAATTGTGACTTTGTACAAGGATTTTACTTCAGTAAACCGTTGTCTACCGAGGAATTCTCAGCAAGATTGCAGGATTTTCACCTTCCTAAAATATGGGGGAATTTGTAAAAAAAGGTCACCCCGAAGTTTTGGGCGACCTTTATATTTTTTTTATTCAATGTGAACTTTATAGTCTTCAGCTGTAATTAATTTAAATTTACGTTCAAATAGGCGAAGCAACATGATATTTAAGATGATTGGTAGTACGAAAAACATGCCCAACATCACAGTAATATTGTGTAGATTCCAGCCACCCTCTGCTAAATTGATATAGTTCAGTGGGCCAACTAAGCCAGCTAGTCCAAATCCTGCACTAATTGGAGTTCCTGTGACTTCTACAACCCCAGCAAGAGCACCAAGTATAGCAGCTGTAATCATCATCGGTAAGGCAATACTAGGTTTCATAAAGAAGTTACGCATTTGAATTTTAGGAGAACCCAATACATGTGCTAGTGCAGTGCCGAGAGAATTTGCTTTATAACTTGCAATACACATACCCACACCTGATGCAACGACACCTAAATTAGCAGCGCCTGCTCCAATACCAGATAGCATAATAACAGTCGCAACACCAATAGTAGAAAGTGGGGACAAAATCAAAATACAGAAGATCACTGCGATTGTTGCGCCCATAATAATAGGTTGTAAAAGCGTAATTTGATCGATCACAACACCAACATAGCCCGATCCAGTGCGAACATATGGTAATAACATAAACCCTATCAAACCTGGAACGAAAATTGTTAATGCTGGCAGTAGTAGAATCGTATAATCTTTTAAGCGTGCACCAATGTATTTTACGAAAAGGACAGCTAAACCCGCTGTAACACCTGTATTAATAACGACACCAATACCACTTAGCATCATAGCACCTTCAGTCGAAATTTGTACGACACCGCTACCTACCATAGCGGCAAGCCCGACACTTGCGGTTTGAATCGGAGTTAATTTAAAAGTTAAACCCACAGTTACCCCAATAATGACAGGTAACATACTCATGACGAGTACAGATATATCTAAAATATGTTGTAATATCGGAACATGCGGAATAATCAATTTTAATATTTCACCCACTAATGCGTTTGGAATGAGGGATACGATAATCCCAATACTCATACCAGTTAATAACTTGTTAAAAAAATCTTTCATTCGACAAAATCCCCAATCTCAAGTGAGTTAATGTTCTAAATTATATGAACAATTCAGATAACAGTCAACGCGCATATTTTAGGATTTTATCGAAGAAATGCATAAAGACGTAAATATGCTACTTCAACTAGTATATTTATGAAAAATACGCTTATTTAATATTTTAAATATTTATGTCATTTAAGTAATTTTAGAAGCTATTATAGGTATTTGCCGCTGCAAGAAGTCGTTTGTATGATTTTTCGACAGCAGTAGTAACAACTTGCCAAAGCGGTGAATCAATATCAAACGCTTTATATGAATAATGGAAGTAAGATGTTCTTTCAATAAATTAATTGAGTCTATAGTCACTTTAAATTGCATTTATTAAGCTGTTTATAGATTCAATTTGCCCTTTTCATTACTAACGCTTCATATACTTTTATTGCCAGTTCTATTACAATAAATTTAATATGAACATAGGCATTCGATGTGCTCGTTCAAGCATACATTTAAGGTGGTAATGACAATGGCAAAGCATGTAAATATCGTATTCGTTATAGGCGCTGCAGGGGTAGGGAAAAGTGCAGTTGGGAAGTTAATTGCGAACCACAAAAATTTCGTATACGTCGATAAAGAGACAGTAACTTGCCCCTTTACTGAGCTGTATTTAAAAGAATGCTCACCAACAAATGATCCATATGACCGCGAATCTGACTTCTATATGGACAATGTGAGACCAATTGAATACCAAACAATGCTACGTATTGCTCTAGAAAATATTGAGCTTGGCAATGATGTTGTGTTATCTGCTCCATTTGAAAAGGAATTAAACGATGAGAATTGGATTAATGAAGGCTTAATGGCGAAAATTTTAGAAAAAGCAAATCTTAAAATAATCCGTGTTCACGTGGATAAGCAAACGATGTTAAACCGTCTCATCAGCCGTAATGAATTACGTGATTCATGGAAGTTAAGTAACTGGGATACATATATTGCAAGTATGGCAGACTTAAATGTTGCTTGGAATAAGCATGCATATGATGAATATACTTTTGATAATAGTGATGCATTACCCATTCTGTATGATATTCAAGTGAAGAGTTTAATAAAATGGTTTGATCAATTCATAAAAGTCCTATATTAATAGGGATTTTACATGTATAAAAACAATTTTCTGGAATTCATTGACATTTGCTTCATATAGATGTAAATTAAGAAACAACAAAATAACTTTTTTCTTATCCAGAGAGGTGGAGGGACTGGCCCTTTGAAACCTCAGCAACGGACATTGTACCGTGCTAATTCCAGAAGCGTATGCTTGATGATAAGAAGAGTGCATGGACGTATCGTCAACCTCTTCTTATCAATGGAGAGGTTTTTTTGTTCAATAAAAAGATGAGGTGATTGATATGTCAACTGAATTAATCAGTGCACTACAAACATTAAAAGAAAAGAAATGGATCGATTTAACACATACTTTCGGGGAGGAAACACCACGTTTTAATGCATTTAAAGGGTTAGAAAAAACAACTTTATTTTCACATGAAGACGGCTTTTTAACACATAATTTTGCATTTGTAGGTCAATATGGAACACATTTAGATGCACCTATACACTTTGTACGTGATGCCCGTTATTTAGAAGAATTAGAGTTAAAAGAGCTTGCCTTGCCACTGGTTGTTATTGACCACTCAAAGGATGCAGCAGAAAATAACGATTTCACAATTTCAGTGGACGATATTTTTAAATTTGAGGCGGAACACGGTAAAATCGAGGCAGGTACATTTGTAGCTCTTCGTACGGATTGGAGCAAACGTTGGCCTGATATTGAAGCATTTAATAACTTTGATGCAGACGGTCACCCACATGCACCAGGATGGTCAGTGGATGCACTGAAATTCTTATTTGAGGAGCGTCATATTAAAGCGGTAGGGCATGAAACATTGGATACGGATTCTAGCGTATTATATCGTCAAAACAATGCTTTACTTGGTGAACTATATGTATTGGAACAAGATACTTATCAAGTAGAACTACTAACCAATTTAGATCAGTTACCGCCAAAAGGGGCGGTTATCTTTAACATCGTACCAAAACCTGAGAAGGCGTCTGGCTTCCCAGTTCGCTCATTCGCCATTTTACCTTAAACAGAAAATGCTTACCTGTCTGATTTGGGTAGTGGTTAATAATTTATTATAGATTCTAATGCTCGTCTTCAACAATTCAGTAGGGGAGTGACTAAAATGGGAAAGACTAAGAGGTGATTTTCTGGAGATTAAAATTGATGATTTATTTGGATCTATAGTGGCTAAGTAATTGAAGGAACATCTTCATATTATGAAGCAACATTCATCGGCAGAAAGTATACATGCCCTAAATCTTGAGGAATCGAAAAAAAAATACATTCTGGAGTGTATGGGAACGGGAAGATAAGAGACTTTATGCAAGTATTGGATTTCTAAAATGCAAGCCATTTTCGAATTACAATGAGGTCCCAAACAGTGTATTTAAGATAAAAGAATTATGAATGCTAGTAGTAAAAAAGTTGATCATTTTAATAAAAGAAAGAACTAATAAAATACAATAAGAGCATGTATTGATTAAACTTATATCAATACATGCTCTTTCTATTTGCCTATATATTGAGGTTTATAGTATTAATTTGTTCAAGCTACAGCGAAATTCTTTATTTATGATGAAAGTTTTGCAGATAAGCGAATCGCTGTGGCAATGTTTTTTATATTTTGCTCTTTAGCAATTAACGCTTGTTGAGCTTCCTCTAATGATACTAGTTTAAATTGGATCTTAGCCCCTGATTGTAACTGCGCAAGACTAGCTAAATCAGCTGTGATGACTTGGACCATTTTTGGATAACCACCGGTAGTTTGACGGTCTGCCATTAAAATAATTGGTTTACCACTTGGTGGAATTTGTACTGTTCCAAATGTCACTGCTTCTGATAACAACTCAAATTTCTCAATCAAAGATAACTCTGGTCCTTCAAAGCGATAGCCCATTCGATCAGCTTCTGTAGAAAGAGTATATTGATTATTTGTTAAGCGAAGCTGGCTTTCAGCGGTAAAACAATCCCACTCTGTACCATGGATTACTCGTATTGTTTGTTGTTGATTTAATGATATTAATTCATGGTAATTAACAGACCAAGTAGCAGGAGCGTCCAAGTTTTTTGCATATTGGCTTAATTCTTGATTTGTTTTAGTATAAGGTCCGATATTTAGTTCATCCTTTTTTTGTAATGCTCTACCTTCAAAACCACCCATACCAGCTTTCAAATATGTGCTTTTACTATTCATAACAGTAGGTACGTGAATCCCACCTGCAAAGCTAACATATGCACGACAACCCTTATGTGCCCGTTTAAACTTTAAGATGTCGCCTTTTTTCGCGATAAAAGGGCGCCAAAGCGGAGCAGATTCACCATTAATGGTAGCTGTTAAATCAGCTCCTGTAAGTGCGATGAGATGATCATTATTAAATTGTAAAACTGTCCCAAATAATGACACTTCAAGAGCCGCTTCACTTTCAACATTTCCAACTAGGATGTTTGCGATTCTAAGTGAATAAGCATCCATGGCTCCGCTTACGATTACTCCGAATTTTTGTGATCCGAAGCGGCCTGTATCTTGAATAGTTGTTAATAAGCCTGGCTTTAATACTGTAACTGTCATGATCTTGTCTCCTTTAATTGTTTGTATTCTTCGTCGGATATTGGTTTGAAGCGAATACAATCACCAGCCTGCAAAAGGGAAGGAGGCGTTTCTTTTGGCAAAAATAAATCGAGTGGCGTGCGACCAATAATTTGCCAACCACCGGGTGTTTCGAACGGATAAATGCCTGTTTGTTTGCCAGCAATCCCGACTGAACGAGCTGGAATGGCTAGTCTAGGTGTATCTTTTCGAGATGTTGCTATTGCTTCATTCATACCACCCATAAAGGCAAAGCCAGGAGCAAAACCAAGCATATAGACAAGGCACTCGTTTGCACTATGTAATTGAATAACTTCTTCTGTTGTTAAGCCATTTCTTTTAGCGACATATTCTAAATCTGGTCCGTATTCTCCACCATATACAACTGGGATTTCAACGACTCTTTGTGTAGTTTGTTTATTCGATGTCATTTTAGTCATTAGCTGTTTCACATACTGACATACGAAGTCGTATGATGTAATATTTCCTGTCATTCTGAAAACGGTATACGGATGGTAGTAAATAGTTATATTAGTATATGCTGGAACAGCTTCTGCAAAACCATCAAATGGATGATCTTCTAGTAATGCTAATAAATTTTGTAAAATCGCACAGTTTGTGGGATCAATTGAATCTCCGATTTGAACCATCACTGCCGAATCTCCTAATGATTTGAATTTTACATGCTTAAATGCTTCTCCCAATTCGATCAACCTCTCATTTTGCATTATAAATAGTATTATCATATAGAAAAACTATATGATATGACAAGTAAGTTATTTGCATTTGATAATTCATTATAGTGGAAAAAATTTAAAAAAGTGGTTTTCATGACGTTAATTTAATGATAATATATGTTTTGTGTTAGAAAAACTTACATTTAATTCTATTTAAAATTAGTCAGGGGCTGAGAAAATGTTTCGTGTAGACTTGAATTGCGACCTAGGAGAAAGTTTTGGTCGATACAAGCTAGGGGAGCAAGAAGAGATTTTAAATTATGTTACATCTGCGAATATAGCATGTGGTTTTCATGCGGGAGATCCTTCTGTTATGAGAGAAACGGTCAAAATGGCCGTTGCCAAAGGTGTTAAAATTGGCGCTCATCCCGGTTTACCAGATTTGAATGGCTTTGGACGCCGCCCGATGCAGATTACGCCACAAGAGGGTTATGATATGGTCGTTTATCAAATCGGTGCACTACAAGGGTTTTTAGCTACATTTGGGGAGAAAATGCAGCATGTAAAACCTCACGGGGCATTATATAATATGGCTGCAAAGGACCCGGCATTAGCTGAAGCCATTGCACAAGCAGTCTATGATGTGTCACCAGACCTTGTATTATTCGGTTTAGCTGATAGTGAATTAACGAAGGCTGGAGAAAAACTAGGATTACAAACAGCACATGAAGTTTTTGCTGATCGTACATACCAAGCCGATGGTTCACTCACTTCACGTTCACAAGCAGATGCATTAGTGACCGATGAAGAACAAGCTGTTAAACAAGTCGTAACAATGGTCAAAGAAGGCTATATTCTGTCTCAACAACACACAAAAGTAGCATTGCGAGCAGATTCAGTATGTATTCATGGGGATGGTATACATGCTCTGGCATTTGCGAAATATATTCGCAATACATTGGAGAATAATCACATTAACGTTCAAGCATTTTACGAATAAAAAGGGGTTTATATATGTCAAAAGTCAGCTTAGAGCAAGGTCAAGGAAAGAAGAAAGTTACACGTAGCGTCTTATTAGGTGCTGCCTTTCTAATGGCAACTTCATCAATCGGACCTGGATTTTTAACACAAACAACAGTTTTCACACAACAATTAGGTGCTAGTTTTGCCTTTGTAATTTTAGTATCACTTATTTTAGATGTCTTTGCTCAAATGAATGTCTGGCGTATCATCGCAGTATCAGGCTTACGTGGACAAGAGATTGCCAACAAAGTACTGCCTGGTTTAGGTCTAGTATTAGCTATCATGATCGTCATTGGCGGTCTTGCATTTAATATTGGGAACGTCGCCGGGGCAGGTCTTGGCTTAAATGCTATGCTCGGTTTAGATCCGATTGTCGGAGCAGTTATAAGTGCCATTTTTGCAATATTTATTTTTCTCGTAAAAGAAGCAGGTAAAGCGATGGACAAGGTCGCACAAGTAGCTGGTTTAGTGATGATTTTACTGATGATGTATGTAGCATTTACGACTTCTCCACCAGTAGGAGCGGCACTTGCAAATACATTTACGCCGGAAAAAATTGATATTCTATCTATCGTAACATTAGTTGGTGGTACAGTTGGTGGATATATCGTTTTCGCTGGTGGACATCGCTTGCTTGATGCAGGCGTTAAAGGTATAGAATCGTTACCTGATGTAACGAAAAGTTCTGTAACAGGTATTGCCGCTACAGGTGTTATGCGTGTCGCTCTGTTTTTAGCTGTGCTAGGAGTGGTACATCAAGGTTTAACAATTGATTCTGTCAACCCACCAGCTTCGGTCTTTAAATTAGCTGCAGGTGAAATCGGTTATCGTATGTTTGGTGTTATTATGTGGGCTGCTGCGATTACTTCTGTTGTAGGTGCTGCATATACATCTGTTTCATTTATTCGCTCATTCCACCCTGTGATTGAAAAATATCATAATTGGGTCATTATTGGCTTTATCATTGTATCGACTATTACATTTGCGTTCATTGGTAAACCAGTTAAAATTTTAGTTTTAGTAGGGGCGATTAATGCTCTAATCTTACCACTAGCTCTTGGTACTCTATTAATTGCCGCTTATAAAAAGAACGTTGTCGGCAGTTACAGACACCCCATGTGGTTAACAATACCAGGTATTTTTGTTGTCGTCGTTATGAGTGCACTAAGTGTTCGTACACTCATTGTGGAGTTACCTAAACTATTTAACTATTAAAGAAGGAGACGACATATGATGACACAATTCGATACAATGGCACCAGCTACTATTCGCGAATTAATACGAACTGGCGAATTGACTGGTCCAACTGCAGGCATGGCTAAAGGCTATACACAAGCTAATTTAGTCATCTTAAAAAAAGAATATGCGTACGATTTCTTATTATTTTGCCAACGTAATCCTAAGCCATGTCCGTTAGTAGATGTATCAGATATCGGATCATTTACACCGAGCACCATTGCTGACGGGGCGGATATTCGAAAAGATATTCCAAAATATCGCATCTATCGCGACGGTGTGTATACCGAGGAAGTGACAGATATTACGGATTATTGGGAAGATGATATGGTGTGCTTCCTATTAGGCTGTAGTTTTACTTTTGAAACACCTCTACTTGCCAGTGGCATTCCAATAAGACATATTGAAGAAGGTTGTAATGTACCGATGTACAAAACGAATATCCCTTGTGAAAAAGCAGGTATTTTCGAAGGTCCAATGGTAGTAAGTATGCGTCCAATGAAGCACGCTGATGCCATTCGTGCTGTACAGATTACTTCTCGCTTCCCAGGTGTACACGGTGCACCGATTCATATTGGAGATCCTAGTCAAATTGGGATTTTAGATGTTACGAAACCGGATTTCGGTGATGCTGTAACGATTAAAGCAGATGAGGTTCCGGTATTTTGGGCTTGTGGGGTAACACCGCAAGCCGTAGCGATGGAAAGTAAGCCAGCCATTATGATTACACACGCACCAGGCTGCATGTTCATCAGTGATTTAAAAGATGAAAAATTAAGCGTACTGTAAGTGTTAAAGGCTGTCTCTAGAGTCGATTTGTCGGCTTGGAGGCAGCTTTTTCATTTTGAGAAATTTGGATAGGGGATTTTTTGTATACCCCTATATGTATTTGTGTGTAGATTATTTCGAAGTTGCCAGTAAAGTACAAAGAGTTGCCAGTAAAACGGTCAAAGTTGCTAGTAATTTATGAAAAGTTGCCAGTAAAACCAGTAAAGTTGCCGGTAAGCTGTAATTCTATGCGTAATAATTAATTTTATACCCCTTCCTATAAGTTTAGTTTACATAATATTATTATGTAAACTAAATGCGATGCTTTCATTTTTCTGTACGAAAAAGTATTATAGTAAAAGCAACTTATTTTAAATAAGATGTGATTCATTATAAAGGAGATTGTTATATGAGTGATAAGCGTTTTAAAATTGCACATCGCGAAGCTATCATTGGCGTCATTCTTGTCATCATCAATTTTAGTATTTGGTTTGGCTTTGCATATGGCATGGGTTCAGGCGACCCGTTATCATATACATATGTGTTTGGATTTCCAGCTTGGTTTTTCTATAGCTGTATTGCAGGTACCATTTTTATGGTCATCCTCATTGTATTCGTCATAAAATTCTTGTTCACAGATGTACCTTTTGACGATGAGGAGGGCGACCAATCATGATGCATTGGCAAGTCATTATTCCATTAGCTATTTTTCTTATTATTATTTTCTCGATTGGTATTTGGGCAAACCGTCATGTCATGCAATCGAATTCGTTTTTGCAAGAGTATTTCCTTGGTGGTCGTGAAATGGGCGGCTTCTTGCTGGCAATGACGATGATGGCGACTTATGGTAGTGCCGGAAGTTTTATCGGGGGACCTGGTGTTGCTTATAACACAGGACTTGGCTGGGTGCTACTTGCGATGGCTCAGTTGCCTGCAGGTTATTTTGTCCTAATGATTCTCGGTAAGAAGTTTGCGATTATTGCAAGAAAATATCAAGCTATTACATTAATTGACTTTTTACGTGAGCGTTATCAAAGTAAAACGGTTGTCATTGTATCCGCTATTAGTATAATTGCATTCCTTTTTGCCTCAATGGCTGCTCAGTGGATAGGTGGTGCGCGTTTAATTGAATCATTAACGGGCTTAAGTTATTCATCTGCACTATTTATCTTTGCGGGAGCGGTTTTAATTTATGTTATTATTGGCGGTTTCCGTGCAGTTGCATTAACGGATGCTGTACAAGGCTCTGTAATGGTCATTGGGACAATCATTTTACTCGTTGCAACGGTTATAGCGGGTGGTGGTATTTCTAATATTATGAGTGATCTGGTGGCAGAAAATCCGAACCTTGTCTCACCATATGGAGCAGATCGTAGTTTAACGCCATTATATGTCTCGACATTTTGGATTTTAATAGGAATTGGTGTTATTGGTTTACCACAAATTGCGGTACGTGCGATGTCGTATAAAAACTCAAAAGGTATGCATTCTGCTATTATCATCGGAACGGTTGCACTTGCTACAGTTATGTTTGGCATGCATTTAATCGGTGTATTAGCACGTCCCGTATTACCTGGTGTTGAAATCGGCGATAAAGTGATGCCTTTACTTACTTTAAAAGTTTTGCCACCATTTTTAGCTGGCATTGTTCTTGCTGCACCAATGGCAGCCATTATGTCAACTGTTAATGCTTTACTCATTTTAGTTAGTTCAACTGTTGTGAAAGATATTTATTTAAATTATATTAAGCCAACTGCAACAGATGCACAGATTAAAAAGGCGAGCTTCTATGTAACAACTATTATTGGGATTGCAGTTGTACTAGTTGCTCTACGTCCGCCAGATTTACTTGTTTGGTTGAACTTATTTGCCTTTGGTGGATTAGAATCTGTTTTCTTATGGCCGGTAGTATTTGGTCTTTATTGGAAAACGGGGAATAAATACGGTGCAATCAGTTCAATGATTATTGGTATTTCTTCATATATAATCATTGATCAAAAAATGCCAAACGTGTTCGGTATGCATACTGTTACATTGCCGATTACCTTATCCTTAATCACATTTATTGTTGTAAGTCTTGCTACGAAACATAAAGTGAAGACAAATACATCGATTATTTAATATGAAACACCAAACCTTCAAATGGGGAGTTTGGTGTTTTATTTTGGATGGAAAACTTTGCTCCCATATTTTCAGTCGATTTAATTGACAGATAACTTAATCTGTTATATATTAATTAAAAATAAAATATTTGTTATATAACAGGAGGTTGTTTATATGGAAATGTATAGAGAAGGTTATGAAACGTATTGTCTAGCTTGTGAAAATTATGGTATGGAGTCGATGAATTTTTATCTATACGTAAAGAACTTAACCGTAGAGCAATTAAACGCATTTAATCAAAATACGCAGGTGTGCGATGATTACGAAGTCTGATGCCGCCACAATTTTATAAAAACCCTACCAGTTTACTAAAAACGGGTAGGGTTTTATTGTGTTTTATATAAAAACATGAAAAAGCAATTTACTTTCCATTTCATTTATGGAATACTTTAGATGAAAAGACAATTAAATATATTCTTATAAAAGTGCTTATGAAAAACATAAGTTAATAGGGAAATCGGTGCAAATCCGATGCAGCCCCGCTACTGTATGTGTGGATGAAATTGTTGCGAACCACTGATTCATGTTAAATGGATTGGGAAGGGACAAGAGTAAATGGAAACACGAGCCAGGATACCTGCTTTTATAATGTAGTTTCAATTCTTCGAGGGGGAGATCTGGAGCATCGAAGGCCTTTTTGTATATTAGTATACATAGTTTCAGGCATTCCGCCGTCCAAACTCTCTTTACATTGTGTAAAGGGATATTTTTTTGGTCTTTTTCGAGAAAACTTTCAATCTATCGAAGAAAAAACTACAAGTAATAAACTAAAAAGATATGGGAGATGTTTTCATGTACACAAGTAAATGGGTAAGAAAATGGGTAGCACCAATCTCTATGGCTGGTTTATTAGTATTATCACAACTACCAGGACAACCGTCGACAGTAAACGCTGCAGAAAATACGATAGCGCCAGTCCAAGTACCAGCGAAAGATGTCAGCTATAAAAACGTTTTAAAGTCAACTGCATCATTTTTACTAGAACAAGTGCCGAATCCGTCGTTTGGTGATGAAGACTATGTGACAGATTTCGCGCGTGCCGGCATTCCAGTTCCATCTAAATACTATGTAACGTACTTCAACAATCTTGTCAAAGAAGTCAAAAGTAAAAATGGCAAAATCTCAGAAGATGTTGGTAAATATTCAAAAGTTATTATTGCATTAACAGCAATTAACAAAGATCCACGTAATGTTGGGGGCTATGATTTAGTTAAATTTATGTATGATACATATTTAGCTACTGAACAAGCAGGAAAGTTAACAAACGGAAACAAATTCTATTTCTTATACGCGATTGATACAAAAAACTATGATTTATCAACAGAAGCGAAATATGCAAAAATTACAAGAACGCAATTAGTGAATGATTTAGTAAAAGATCAACTTAAGGATGGTTCCTTTGCCTGGGATCTTAAATGGGGTTCTGATAAAGATACAACGTCTATGACTGCTACTGCATTAGCACCTTATACAAAGGAAGATGCGGTAAAAGCAGCTGTCGAAAAAGCAAATGATTATTTAGGAAAAGAACTAGGGAAGCAAGGCGGCTTCTTCTCTGAATGGGCAAAAGGGGACAGCTCTGAAACGGTTTCTCAATTCATTATCAATTTAGCGGCTAATCAAACGAATGCAAAAACAGATCCTCGTTTCATTAAAGGGGATGGCAATTGGGCCGTTTCAAATTTAGTGAGTTTTGTAGATAAAACTACTGGCGGTTTAAAAAGTGGCTTATCTCAAAAAACACCGAATTTAATGTCATCCGAACAAGGCTTACGCGCATTAGGTGCTTATGACCGCTTTGAAAATGGCAAAAATCGTATTTACAATATGTCTGATGCTGCAAAGTCTATTAAATTCTACACAGTTAATATCGCTACACCAGTGATGGAAGTTGTTAGTGATAGCGCAACTATTGTAAAAGGGAAAGCTGCAGCAGGTGACACGGTTTATATTTACAATAACAATAATTTATTAAATCAAGCTAAAGCAGATGATAAAGGTAATTTCTCTGTAACGGTTAAAAAACAGGCAGCTGGTAGCAATATTATTGCAGTTGCAGAAAGTGGCGACGGTGTAAGAAGTAACAATGGCTCAACAATCGTCAAAGATATTACAGCTCCAAAAGCGCCATCAGTTAACAAAGTAACAAAATCATCTAGCAAAGTGACTGGTAAAGCAGAAAAAGGCGCAAAAGTATATGTATTAAAAGGGAAAACTTCAATCGGTAAAGGAACTGTTAATAGTAAAGGCCAATTTACTGTGAAAATCCAAAAACAAAAAGCCAATACAAAAGTATCAGTTTACGCAAAAGATAAAGCCGGTAACAACAGTAAATCAACAACAGTAACCGTTAAAACAAAATAATTTGAACGACATTGGAAGGGTGTTAGAGTCTATTCTCTAGCACCCTATTCCCATCTATATGAAGGGGTGCGCTTTATGAAGAAATGTATGTCTTTATGGCTCATGATGATCCTCGCACTATTTGTCATGACTGGCTGTAAAATTCAATCAGTTGAAGAATACAACAATCAAACTGAGCAAGAGAAAAGTATCCGTGACACAAACGATGCAAAAGTAGTCGTCAAAGAAAAGAAAGAAGATGGAACAACAAAGGATGAAGTAAAAAAGGATTCAACTAAAGATTCTAAGGTGACTAAAAACGAACTAGTTGAAAAGAGGAAAACACCTCAAAATGAAGCAGTAGATAAAACAGTAACTAAAAATGAACAACCAACTAAGCAACCATCAACTAGCACGCCTAAAACGAACTCAACATCAACTGAGAAAACAACTAGTAAAAACCCGTCAACTAGTTCAAATAAAGAAACAACAACAGCCAAAGATAAGGTACCAACCACAAAACAACCTATTAATCATAACAACACGCAAAAGCCAAGTGCAGCGATAAAAGAAGAACCAGTAAAGAAAAAAGAGTATGTCACCATCTCAATTAGTGCAGCTACTTTGATAAAGCACTGGGATATGTTAAAGCCGGCATTACAAAACGAGAAGTATGTGCCAAAAAATGGTGTTATTTTAAAGTCAACTATGTACGAAATTTTAAGTGAAGATGAAACGGTTTGGAGCATTTTAAAACGAGCAACGAGAGAGCATGGTATACACCTTGAATATCAAGGGGCCGGAGACAATAAATATGGCTCTGTTTATATACAAGGGATGAATCATCTATATGAAAGAGATGCGGGTTCGTCTAGTGGCTGGATGTTTGCTGTGAACGGGGTATTTCCTGATTATGGGGGTAGTTCAATCACAGTGAAGAATGGTGACAATATCCAGTGGCAATATACGGTTGATCTAGGTCGCGACTTAGGTACAAAAAGATAGCAAAGGAGTATTATGCATCATGAAAGCATTTGAAATGTATCACCCCATTGTCCTTTTCGCATATTTTGCATCCGTCATCGGACTTTCCATGTTTTATATGCATCCTGTTTATTTAATCATAACTTGTACCGCAGCCATCACATTAAGCTTATTGCTGAATAGAAAGTCGTTTCTAAGTGGCTTAAAATTTTTTGTACCAATGTTTTTGATAGCCGCGATTATTAATCCACTCATTAGCCATAACGGAGAAATCATTCTATTCTACATAGATTATAATGCCATTACTTTAGAGGCTATTGTTTACGGATTTGCGATGTCTATTATGATTTGCTCCGTTATTTTCTGGTTTGGCTGTTATAACGCCGTTATGACGTCGGATAAATTTCTGTATTTATTCAGTAAGCTTTCTCCTGCTTTAGCGCTGGTTATTTCATTAACGCTACGTCTTGTTCCACGCTTTAAGTACCAAATCACTGTTATTGCTCATGCACAGAAGACCATTGGTATGGATATTTCTGCTGGAAGCCCTTGGCAGCGTGGGAAAAGTGGGATTCGGATACTCTCAATTCTTATTACATGGGCACTTGAAAATGCGATTGAGACGGCCGATTCGATGAAAGCTCGTGGTTATGGATTAAAAAACCGCTCAACATTTTCATTATTCATCTTTGAAAAAAGGGATGGGTTCATGCTTGGCATTATACTAACATTACTTTTTACGAATATACTTGGTAGTTATTTTGGTGTAACGACGTATTATTTTTATCCAACGTTCACTGAATTAACCGTAACGCCAATTAGTATAGGATTGTACATTTCTTATGCTAGCTTACTCATTATACCTATTGTGATTGAAATTCAGGAGGCAATTAAATGGCGCTCATTGAAATACAACATGTGAATTTCCAATATCCAGAAAAACAGGAGCGGGTATTAGATGATATAAATTTAACAATTGAAGAAGGCGAATTTGCGGTTATTTGTGGCACATCTGGCTGCGGTAAAAGTACGCTATTAAAACAATTAAAAAGAGAAATAGCCCCCCACGGCGAGAAATCAGGGACTATTTATTACGCTGGAACGGCTTTAGAGGATTTACCAGATCGTGTTGCTGCTTCTGAAATTGGCTTTGTTATGCAAAATCCGGAAAATCAAATTGTCACAGATAAAGTGTGGCATGAGCTATCATTTGGTCTTGAAAATTTAGGACTTGAAACGATGGCGATTCGACGCAGAGTGGCAGAAATGGCGAATTTCTTCGGCATTCAACAATGGTTTAGAAAAAGTACAATGGAGTTATCAGGTGGTCAGAAGCAGTTACTCAATTTAGCAGCGATTATGGCGATGCAACCAAAGTTGCTGATTTTAGATGAACCAACCTCTCAACTCGATCCAATTGCTGCAACTGAGTTTATCGGCACGTTGCAAAAGCTTAATAAAGAGCTTGGCTTAACGATTATTCTTGTAGAACACCGACTAGAAGAGGTATTTCCTATCGCAGATCGTGTAGTTGTCATGGAAAAGGGACGTATCATATGTAATGATTCGCCTCAAAATGTTGCCAAACAGTTAAAGGAATACGATTACAATCACCCGATGATGCTTGGGTTACCTACGCCCGTACGTATTAATAATGCGCTGAAAGTTAATGATGTCGTACCGTTAACGATTCGCGACGGTCGTAAATGGCTGTCGAAGCATTTTTCGAATGACGTAAGAGCTTTGAAAAGCGGACTTAGTGAGAAGGCCTGTGATATCGTCTTGGAAGTAAAAGAAGCTTGGTTCCGTTACGAAAAGAATTTACCTGATGTATTAAGAGGTTTCTCTTTACAAGTACACGCAGGGGAAATTGTTAGTATTCTAGGGGGGAACGGTACAGGGAAGACAACGGCACTTGGTGTGTTGTCCGGCTTATTTAAACCGTATCGCGGTAACATCTTCATCAATGGCAAATCGATTAAAAAGTTTTCAAATGGGGAATTGTATCGCAATAATTTAGCGGTCTTACCTCAAGATCCCCTTACTTTGCTTGTAGAGAAGAAAGTACATCTTGAATTTGACAGTATTATTAGTGTCTTGAAGATTTCAAAAGAGGCAGCCAAAGAACAGTTAGATGAGATTATAGCAACACTTGGTATCGGACATTTGTTAGACAGTCATCCGTATGATTTGAGCGGTGGAGAGCAGCAAAAGGTTGCTTTAGCCAAAGTGTTATTATTACACCCGAAAATAATCCTGTTAGATGAGCCTACAAAAGGCATTGATGCGTATTCCAAGAAAATCTTCGCGGAAGTTCTACAAACGCTTAAAACGCGTCATGTTGCTGTTGTAATGGTCACACATGATATTGAGTTTTCGGCTCAGTATTCTGACCGTTGTGCGATGTTCTTTGACGGTGATATCGTTTCAGAGGATGAACCGAAACTTTTTTATAGTGGCAATAACTTTTATACAACTGCATCGCATCGAATGTCACGGCATTTTTTTGATCATGCAGTGACAAGTGAGGACGTGATTTCGTTATGCAAGCACAATCAGCAGCTAGAGCCAACAACTTCGCCCGTAAACGTTTAATTTTTTCGAGCATCATCATTTTCGTTATCATTCCAATCGTCATGATTGTTGGCGTGACAATGTTCAATGATCGTAAATACAATCTTATCTCAATGATCATCGTTCTATTAGCATGTGTACCATTCTTCATTTCGTTTGAAAGACGTAAGCCTCAGCCAAGGGAAATTTTAACGATTGCTGTCATGTCAGCTATCTCAGTTGCGGGGCGTGCAGCATTCATCTGGATTCCCGCATTTAAGCCAGTAACTGCAATTACTGCAATTACAGGGTTCGCATTCGGAGCTGAAGCAGGTTTCCTAACGGGTGCTACATCTGCCATCGCATCGAATATTTTTTTTGGACAAGGTCCATGGACACCATTCCAAATGTTCACATGGGGTATCCTTGGTTATATTGCTGGTTTACTCGGGCAAAAAGGATGGATGAAAAGTAAAATAGCATTGATTGTATTTGGCACTGTAGCAGGGGTCCTATATTCCTTCTGTATGGACATTTGGACGGTTATATCTTATGACGGATTATTTTCTTGGAAGAGATATTTAATTGCCATCTCAACAGCTATCCCATTCACGATTGTCTATGCTGTATCCAATGTCATATTCCTTCTTATTTTAGCGAAACCAATTGGTGAAAAATTAGAACGGATTAAAGTGAAATATGGCATGTTAAATAACTAGAGTTGTAGAATTCACTTTATAGTTTCACACACAGTATCATTCCTCGCCTTACCAGTCCGTTTCATTTTCAATGTATAAGTCGATGATGACACCAATACTGTGTACAAATGCAATAAATGTAGGGTCTCCCCTTGATCGCTGTATTAGGTTCTTTTTTTATAGGATTTGATGACTTTATGCTGCAATTTTTTGTTTCGATTATTACATGTGCAATTGGATTATTAGTCAGTGTTGCGATGATATATGTAGGGGAATTCTATTATGCGATTATTCTTAGTTATATTAAGTTCAATGTAAAAGTTATTAATGGGGGAGTTAAGATGAAAAAAATGGTGGTCGGAGCATTTATTCTTTTGTTTATAGGTATCGTTGGAGTAGCATCAACACTCTATTTTACGAAAGGATCTTTGTTTAAACTAACCGAATGGGAAGAGAAAAAGCCTGTAAGTGGACAGGAAATTCAGCAATTAGAAATCAATTCAGCTTCTGTTGAACAAATTGATGATATGGACATTGAAACAACGAGCGGTGAAGTTCAAATTAAGGCAAAACAGTCAATTCCATTTGCAATTGATTATAAAGGCGGATCCGGAGATGGCATTATCAGTGCTTCAGGAGTTACTTATACGGAAAAATCAGAGCATCTACTTGTAGGGGAAATTGGCTCTGGTAAGACTAAGCTAAAAGTAAGAACCTCTTCAGGTGATTTTATATTAAGATGATTTTGGAACAGCAATAGCCTTATGGAATTGCTGTTTTTTGTTTTTTATAGGTTCAAAAGTCCTATCTAAAATGCTCTCTAATTGTCGGTAGAGAATAGTTCTAATAGGGGTACCGTCAGGAAAATGCGGATTTACAACGCTAAGCCCATTTTCCTGACGATTCCTCCATTTTTAACAACGTTAAGAAAGTTTTAGTGGTCTTAAAGAATCTAATGATACCACTTGCTCCGAATTAAAATGATATTCTCCTAGTAAATTAAAATGCTCCCAGCCTAAAGGTAATATATGATGTAATAACTCTTCATTTGATAAACTAACTGATAACCTCATATTTCCCTTCGTTTGATTCCATATATTTTTTGAAAACAAATATTCCTCAAAATCCCTATATTGTCTACTGCCGTCAATGGATACATCACTAGCACGTACATGTTCTCTTAGTTCGGTTAAGACGGCCATTTCATAATAATGACGGTTGATTGTACCATCATTCTCATATAAGTGCTTTTTCCAACGCTTTGAAATAAAATCCACAGGTGATTCATCAGGTACTTTTCGCTTACCAGATTCGTTCATTCCTCGGATAATCTCTACTGCATGTAAAAGGGGTTCATTTGCCTTTGTAGAATGAAATTTCAATACCCTTAATAGAGTCGGTGTATATTTTCTAAGTGAATAAAATCGTTTTTGCAGTAAGTCTAAATAATCATAGTCAGCAGGGCGTGCAAGGTCCTGAGCTTCTTCCACTGAAAAGACAAAGGAATTCCATTCAATCACGGATTCTAAAACCTCAAAAACATTTAATTTTTCCTCTTTTGCTTTGATTAATGCTTGTAAAGAACATCTATTTCACAGGCTTAATGAGCGTTCTATAATTTATAACTAAAAATATTGGTTGTACATCCGATATAAAAAAGGACTTGTTGTAAAAAAATACTAATAATAACAATGTTAAGGTATTTTTTGAGAAACCCTAATTATTTAAATATAGGAGGATAATTGAAATGAAATTTACGAAACTATTTAGTTTTTTGCTTGTGGTAGTAATGATGTTTTCTTTCACAACATCTACAACACTTGCTGCATCATCTTCAAAAACGTTTACTTCTAGGGATACAATGAGGATAGCTATTAGTTAGTAAAAAATAGTGTAACTAGTTTATTTGTTCTCTCATAAATAGGAGGTACAAAGATGAGATTTTCGAATATTAGTAGCGATGCGTTAAAATTGTTAGGTGTTGAAAATAAATTAACACCTATTTCAATGCCAAGTTTTTCAGGAATAAATGCGATGCCGACAAAATCAGCTCCAGCGATGAGTGAAGAAAAATATAAGGACGCGATTATCGCACAGGCTAAAAAAGATTTTGAAAATGGTAAGTGTGGTGGTCATAAAAATTCGTCCTATATGACATTAAAGAACAGCTTTGTATCTGTAGTATCACCTGACCGTAAAGGTTCGATAGCACAAATATTAAGACAATTACCATTCATGCAGCGTGGAAATGTGAGCTATTTAGAGGTAAAGGATGCGAGGGGGAATATTACTTCTACCTATTCGCCCCATAATGGATGGCATGCAATTGGTACACGAGAAGAACATCTTCGTGAAAGTGAATTTGATGCGACTTATATAGAAGCGTGGCGCTCATTTAAAGCAGCAAGTCAAAATAATCAAAGTCATATCAGTACATCCAGCGGTTCCATTGATGTGTCAGTTTAATTGAGCTTTAAAAAACTATAAAAGCCGAAAACAACAATAAACTTTCGTTTTCCACAAGCTTTTAAAAGGTCAATTTAAGAAACCTTAATAAATATAGAAAACCCCTAGAAATGGGGAGTTTTTGAGACAATAAGAAAACACCTTATTTTGCAGCCA
>NZ_JAEOAH010000029.1 GCF_016612995.1 Viridibacillus soli | reverse complement strand
TGCCTTATTTTTATTCAAAAAACAATTTCATAGTTAAAAACGTAAGTTTTTCAGTGGCCTCTCATTAAGTAGGGTTTCTTTTTACTGTTATTGACAAAATTATCGTTCAAATGTAAAATACTCAACGTAGAGTATGTGTTTTGGAGGTATTTATTTTGACGCAACTACTTGTTTTAGGAATGTTAGATATTCGCCCAATGTCTGGTTATGATATACAGATGATGCTACAAGAAAATGATGTTGAGCGGTGGTCAGGTGTACTGGTTGGATCAATTTATCATGCGTTGAAAAAACTTGAAAAAGATAACTATATAGAAATAGAGCGAATAGAACAAACAGGTTTTCGACAAAAAGCTATATATAAAATTACTGAAAAAGGCAAGTCATATTTTCAAGAGTTGATATTTAAAGCAATTCAATCATCTTCTGTACCATACCCAACAGCTCTTTATTCTGGATTATCTTTTATAGATAAATTGCCTACAGAGCAATCACGTGAAGCTTTGGAGCAACAATTAGAGAAGTTAACTAAAGAGTTGAAGGCATTAGAGAGTGGTATAGATATTAAGAAAAAATATTTAGATGGGGAATTGCCGTCAATGGTACATTTGGTTTCTGATAACATGATCAATATTGTCAGACAACAAATCACACTTATTGAGAATATATTAGAGCTATTAGATTGAAAAGTGCTCCCTCTTTTTAGAGGGAGAAAAAAATACTCCAATAGTCAACGTTGAATACTTGGGTTTGAGTGTTTGGTTTTTCGTTAATTTATTTTCTTAAAAAGGAGAATGTTAGATGAAAATTGATCATTTAGTTATAAATGTGGACAGAAATTATCAAGTAGAGGGAGAACAAGTTACTGCAATTCGTCAATTGGGTTTACCTTATGAACCGAAAAAAGGAAAAGGGACGAAAGGTTTTAAAGCATCAAATATTTGGATAGGCAAAGAGTATTTCGAAATGATTAGCATATTGAAGAAAGATGGAGGAGGATGGAAGTCAGATTGGGTAAGTGCTTTTAACAGAGGTGAGCGGGGCCTGATATGTTTAATGCTTGATGTAGCAGATATAGATAAGTTAAGTACTGAATTACAGACCAAAGGGGTATCTATCTCGAAACCAGAAAGCTTGAAGATAAAATTCCTTTTTAATTTATTCTCAAAAACGTTACCATGGCGAAATAGTTATTTGGATTTCTTTCAAGGTGTTCCATTGCAAATTGGTTTTCAACAAATGAAAAATCAAAAAACAAGAGATTATATGGAGAAATATATGCTGCCAAATGCAGCGGAAAATAACATTGGTGGTATAAAAAAGATCACTATTAGTGGTAAATTTTCAAATACTGATTTTGAGATGTTAAAAATTGTTTTTGAAGATGTTTTGGTAAGGGAGAACAGACTGCACATCAAATTACAGAACTCACAAGAAGTAATTTTTGAAAAAGCCAGAGAGTATAAAGTGATGGTTAGTTTAAAGAGCAATGATAATAATTTGGTAGAAGAAAATTGTTGGATTGAAAATACCAAGTTGTGTTATGAGTAAAGGTAGAAAAAAGAAATATAGATTTATAGGGCTATCTCGGACATAAAGAACCTAGGAAAACAGTTGCTCTGCGTAATTTTAGCACTTCATCATGTACTAAAATAATTAATTACTGGCCATTAGTTCTCTAGTGGATAATTCCTATTAATCTTAGATCCTACTTTTAAGTAAATATTATTTATTTTATAATAATCGATCAATGGTTCTTATGCATAATAGTTAAAAGAAAGCCAGGAGTTTAGTTAATCTAATATCCACATAAAAAAAACGCCAGCTAAAATTAGCGGACGCAAAATAATAATAAGGGGAATATTTCCTCTTAAATATATACCAAGTTAACAGAAAAGTCCATCTTTTAATATCGTTTTTTAGTTACTTATAGTGTTTTACTATTATTATTCAAAGCGTTATTTTCCAAAGAAAACTCCTGAATTTATGTTGTTTGGAATTTCTGGGCTTATATGATTCTTAGTAGTAAGAAGATATTATGACAGAATAGACCAATACCGAAAAAATCGTTGTTATAAATGAGGTAGCAAGACGGTGTTTAGAAAAGAAAGGACAACTATAAAGAAGCCATTATCAAGCGGATCGATCCAATTGGCATTTTTTACAACAATTTACCTTGTAACACGATGTACATCGTGATAAGATGTTATTAACTAAAAATGGGGATGGTGGTAATTATGGATAAGGAAATTATGAAGGGCAGTATTGATATCCTGTTGCTATCGCTAGTGGCGAAGCAGGATATGTATGGCTATGAAATGGTGAAGTCACTAAAAGTAAATAGCAGTGAATTATACAATATGAGCGAGGGAACTTTGTATCCTGCATTGAAAAGGCTCGAAACAAAAGGCTGGCTAACTTCTTACTGGCAAACACCTGACACGGGCAGTAGACGAAAATACTATCAAATTACGGAAGATGGAAAAAAAGAACTTCAGAAAAAATTAAAAGAATGGAGTCAAATAAATTCACTTATTAACGTATGTTCGGAGGGGATGGCATGGATCAAGCCATTGAGACCTACATTCGAAGCATAGTAGGTGATCTCGATTGTAGTAATCAGGATAAAGAGGATATTGTGGAAGAGATGCGTGACCATTTATATACTGCCAAGGCTGACTATATGAATAAAGGCTTGGCAGAAGATGAAGCTACGAAGAAAGTATTGAAGGATTTCGGTCAAGTTGAGATACTGCACACGGGCTATCAGGAAACGGTTATTCCTCATTATCGTTCATGGAAAGTAATTGGATGGATGTTATTTAGTTTTTACGTTATTGTTGCACTACATAAGCTAATAATCGATCGTATTATTGACTTAGTATTGATTTATAAAGTTTATGGAGAACCACTCAACCCATTTGTTTTTTCAGACCAAAACAGTGGCATGTTATTTGATTATAGTGGATGGCGTTTTAATACAAATTTTATTCCGTTTAATACAATTTATAGTTATTTAACGAGTTTTGGGGAAATGAATACATCTATTATTCTCTATAATTTATTTGGAAATATGGTGATTTTCATTCCGCTTGGACTTTTATTACCAGTGCTCATAAAACGTTTTCGCCATGCAAAAAGCATTTTCAAACTGGCTGTAGTGACTAGTATTATAATTGAAGTAATACAATTCCTATTTTCTATAGGAAGAGCAGATGTGGATGACGTGATTTTGCTTACAGCAGGCGCGATGATTGGCTATATTCTTTTTGTCTATATTCAAAAGTGGCTGAGAGGTTTAAGTCGATCTAAGCACAATCAGAAAACTATAAGTGCTTAACTTTTAAATAAAGGAGAGGGCGTTATGAAGCGTAAAACAGTCATCATAAGTATTGTGTTCATTGTCTTTATGTTGCTCATTAGCTTAGCTACTGTGAAAAGGTATAGTATTCATAAAAAGAATATGCAGGATATCGACGAATGTTTTGATGCAAATGGTAGGACTTCACTTGAAACTGGTCTTTTTAGCTTTAGTCAAACTGTGTTATGTGAACAGGATTAAGAAAAGCGCAATCATTATTTTTTATTAGAAGTCAAGAAGTTAGATTATAGACTTATATAACAGCATTTCTATAGAATGTGCAACATTATAATGAATAGAATAAAAGCTGAACTAAAGATTATTCTTTAGCTCAGCTTTTATTTTGAATACAGATAATATTAATGAAGTTTATGGGGTAATAGGTGTATAATAACGAAAAATATTATCGTACTTTTTTCAACTAACGGGCAGTTTAGTTACATAAGAGATGCTATATTAAGATAAATAACTTCATAGGAGTTTATAACAATGGATGAAAAAGAACTGTTAAAATTAATCGAAAAAATGGCAGACAGAGGTTCTTATACTAGTAGTGAAGATTCACCTTCTTGGAATGCTTACAGAAAAGCAAGCGAAATAACAGATACTAGTGTTATTCCTTTTCTTAATAATTTAACGGGTGCGATTGTTCAATTATAGCAGTCGCTTCTTGTGCTAAACAATGCAGGATAGTTGAAGAAGGGATAGAAGGTTATTTTAAACAGATATATCAAAGTTAAATTTTAAATTTATCACTATATTGACTGAATATCTGAAAGATTTTGTGCAGAAGAAAGGGGCTATAAATTTGGCTGAAACTAAAAAAGTTAAATTCGCAGAAATGGAACTTAAAAACCGTTCAGTAGATGAAGCTGAAAAAGAAGTGATGGATTTTTTCAAGGCAGTGGATTTATTTGGCTGCTAATAGATCGTATCAGAAAGAAACTAATAAAGGATCACTCGGCTGGAAGTGACCCTAAATATAAAATATAAAGGACTATATGAACATTTGAGGTTTCTTAACTTTCATTGAAGCTACTTCTCCGCAATTCGTACAAATAGTCAAAATTAGTGGTGAACTCGAAAAATGGAGCATATCGAGCTTAATGGGCTTTACATTTGCCATAGATCCGCCTAATTCACCTTGTGCGAAGGAATCATTACCACAAGCCTTACAAACTAACGTATTGTTTTCCATATCATCACCTCTTTATGTAATTTATGTAAATCGTATCATAAACAAGCTGTAGCGTGTTTACACGCTACAGCAAACTAATGAACAATATGAGTAAAGTATTAAATAAGGTATGATAAAACTCTTTTCTAAGTCTCCCGCTTAGTTGAGCATGGATCCGAGTGGTTTCGCTTTTCTCATGCCCCATCAGACTTTGAATTACTTCAATAGGCGCAACATTGTTTAATAAATGGGTGGCGTAACTATGTCTGAGTTGAGGATGTCTTTCAGTCACGAAGATGGCTGGATCAGTGTCATTTCGATTGTCAATATAGCGTTTAAGCCATATTTCGCTCCGTATATTAAAATAAACTTCCCTCTCCTTATCACCTTTTCCTCTTACTATCGCAGATCGATTGGACCAATTAATGTCGTTCTTTTCCAACGAAACAATTTCCCCAATTCGGCACCCTATAGAGACCATAAACTCAAACATCGCTTTCTCCATTTCTGAATGACAAGCTTCACGAAGAAGTTCGATTTCCTTTTCAGATAAATACTTTGGTATTCGTTTTCCCACTTTAGGCTCTTTAATTTTGGAGGCGGGATTCATCTGTAGGTAACACGAAACAAAGACTTCATAAAGCGAATTCTATGTGAAAGGCTAGATGGTTTTAAATGCTTCCCTGAAACCGAAAGATATTCTTTCAGTAGATTTGTTTCTAAATTTGTTATTGCTATATCCTTAAAATACTTAATTAGTAATGACGCTTGGAGTCGGTAAGCTTTCAATGTCTGTGGGGAAAAGCCTTCAATTCGTTTGTCAGATTCAAATGCTTCCCATGCTTTTGACAGTAGCATTATTTTACCTCCTAAAAAGTTATTATTAAAGGGATTATTGCCAACTCTATCGAAATATAGACATATTGATATTTTACTAACGAGGCAGTTTTCTTCAATAAGCAAAAATGAATTATTTGTAAATACAAGTAATTTTGTGTGATGAAATATTTATTCAAAAACTTATATGGAGGGAAAATTATGAAAATAACTCAGCAATGGAATCAAGAAGACAGTGATTATATTCGTAAAAAGGTAATTGAACACAATCTTTCTAAACTACCAGATGATGTAAAACACCCAGTCAAAAATATTGGCTTTATCCTTAGAGATGAAGATGATAAAATTTTAGGTGGCATTACAGGAACGACTTTTTGGTATAACTTACATATTGATTTCTTATGGGTTGATGAATCTCTTAGAGGAAAAGGATATGGAAAACAGTTATTAGATAATATGGAGCAAATTGCAAGAGAGAATAGATGCAAACTCATTCAACTAGATACATTTAGCTTTCAAGCCCCAACTTTCTATCAAAAATATGGTTATGAAGTAGTTGGTGTAATAGAAGAACATCCTAATAAAGATAATCAACAGTATTATCTTTCAAAGAGACTTGCTTATTGAGATATCTTGTTCAACTAAAGGGGAGGTTAGTTTAAGAGTGTTGTTTAACTTGTATTCAACAATCGGGCCATATTGTTGAATACGGATAGTTGTTATTAATTTGGGCAAAATATGATTTGTTAAATCTTTTTAGTAGGAGGGATTGACGTGAGAATTCGGATTTTATTACTACTCACTCTCATCTGTTCTCATTTTTCGTCGATAGCAAGTGCAGAAGTCCCACTAACAGCTGTATTTATCCGTGATCATCAGTTATGGCTCAAAAAGAGTGGTCAAGAAATACAACTTACGAAGAACCGGTATGTGTATACTCCGAAATGGTCATATGACGGTCGTTTCATTGGATTTATTGATGGTGATGAAAAGGGAGAAAAATCGGATTTATTCATTTATGATACAAAGGAAAAAGAAAGCTACCAACCTTACGTAAGGGTCGTAACATCTGACTTTAAATGGTCCCCGAACAAAAATCAGTTGGCCTACAATGATCAAGGTCTATTAAATGTGACAAAAATAAAGAATGGCCGGCCGCAAGGATTTGAAAATGTCTCATTAGGCGTTAGTGGTTTTGAATGGTTTCCGAACGGGAAAGAATTTATTGTTTCCTCACAATCCAACTTACTTCCTACAGGATGGAGCCCAATCCCACTTTATAGAATTCCAGTAGATGCAAATCTTGCTAGAGATAAAATAAAGCCCTTTTATACGATTCAAACTAAAGAACCTGACTTGTTTGGGATTGATGCCAATTATTTTAAGTGGAGTTCTGATGGGAAGTGGGTTAGCTTTTTAGTTGTCCCTACAGCTTCTTGGTCCATGGACAGTAATACATTAAGTGTATTATCATCACAAGGAAAACACTTTCAAGCAGTGGGAAAAATGTTAGAGTTTAAAGACTGGTTTAAGTGGGCTCCTTCTGCCAATCAATTGGCTTATATTTCAGGAGAAGGAAGATTTTTCGTTGAAAACAAGAGAATGACGATTGCCGAAATCCCAATATTTAAACAACAAAAAGAATACACACCTAAAGGATTTGTAGACCTTGATCTGGAATGGTACTCTAAAGATTTTGTAATTGTAGCTCGTGCAAAAGAAAACAAGGAGTGGAAAGAAGGACCTGTGCCAACTATGTTCACATCACTTTACGCTATAAACATAAGAACAGGAGAGCAAAAACAAATCTCATTTCCAGGGAAGAATGAACTTGACGAAGATCCTCAAGTTGTTGGACCTTACCTTACTTGGTTTCGAAAGATAGCAGAGCAAACTAAAGGTGATGTATGGGTAAAAAATGCTTTAAATGGTCAAGAGCATATATGGCTTAAAAATGTAGATTACGCTCCAACGTTTTTTACACCGGGGCAAAGTCCTTAAGAATATGTTAAAAAAATCTTATTCAGCAATCGGGCGCAATTGTGGAATAAACTTCACTTTTCTTATTCAACTAACGAGGTGCGTTAGTTGAACAAGAAACTGACATAGGTAGGTACTTTTTTTATTGGTTGAAACTTCCTTATTGTTGTAAATTCGCATTTTCTTTACTCTATACCTAAATAAAGTGGTATAAGACAAAAGGCTTCTTCTTATCGATGAAGCCTTTTTAGATTTTCAATGTACTGTATACAAGGTTAAACTTCTATTCCTGCAATCCCAAATCCTCCAGGACCAGAATGAGTAGAAATCATAGCACCGGCTTGAATCCAAGTTATATTTTTGAATCCAGTTTCATTTGCCATTTCATTTATCCGTTGCTTGATATTTTCACTGAGTCCGATTGAGAATATAAAATAAATTTGTTGTCTATCAATGTCATATTGATTTAAATAATCACGCATTAATTTTTCAGCAACAGTGCTCATATTTCCACGATATTTTTTAGTTGAAACAAGCTTTCCTTCTACTAATTCAATGCATGGTTTTATTTTCAACAAAGCACCTCCGAGATAAGCTAAATTACTTACTCGTCCACCTGCTCTTAAAAAATCTAAGCTACCAGGAATGAAAGCAAGCCTTGATTTAGGAACCTTTGATTCGATTTTTTCTATTAAGTGAACAGGATCAATCCTTGGTTCTTTCTCTAGCAAAGTAACAGTATACATCACAACTGCAGTTAATCCACCTGTAACGTTCAAAGCATCAATTAAAAAAAGATCCTTTAAATCTTCCGCTGCTATTAACGCATTTTGAAAGGAAGAAGATGCCTTTGACGTATAACCAATATGAATAATGATACTATCAGGAAAATCCTTTCTAATTTTCTTGAAAAACGCCTGATACTCATGGACATTAGTGGCAGATGTAGATGGTATCTTTTTTGTGCGATCATAAAAATTATAAATTTCATTTACGGATAGATGACCATCTAAATAATCTTGACCATCCATGATTACGTGCATCGGTATCACTTGTACATTATGTTTGTCCGCTAAAACTTCCGGCAAATCGGCCCCACTCTCAGTCGATAAAATAATTCTTCTCATTGTACATCTCCTCCAACTTACATTCTATTAGTGCAATTTACTCTAACTATACATTAAAAATGTGGGATATATATTGAAATGAATTCAACTTGTAAAGTAATGGTTTTATTTAACTAGGTGGCATGTCTCTCCTCTACTAGCAAATATAGCTTTACATTGCCTAGAAAGTCTATTGAATATAAGATATAGACAAGTTAAACGAGGGGTTAAAATTGCATATGAAAACAGAGGTAAATATGTGGTTGCAAGATACGCAGACGACTTTGTAATCATGTGCGAATCCAAAGAGGATGCCGAAAATCTATATCAGCAAATGAAATCATATTTAGAAACAAGAGGACATCTGTATGAAGAGTGTTGTTTATCTTGTCTTCAACATTCGGGCCATATTGCGGAATAGTTGAAAACTGACATATAACAATTGTTTTGTTATATGTCAGTTTTTTCTTCATATTCGAGTATATCACCAGGCTGACAATTTAATGTCTGGCAGATTTTTTCTAATGTGGCAAAGCGAATACCACGCGCTTTACCTGTTTTTAGTATTGATAAGTTAACTTGGGTAATTCCAATTTTTTCTGCTAACGCTTTTGAAGAAATTTTTCTTTCTAGCATTACTCGATCTAGATTAATTTTTATCATTAGGAGCTCCCACCTAAATCACGTTGTTAGAATCGTCTTGTAAAGATATGCCGTATTTAAAAACCACATAAAGCGTATAAACGATGGATAACAAAAGAATTTTTCCTATTAAACTTGGCCAAGAATTTGGAAAAATATCAATGACATTGTACGCATGTACTTGCGCAAATAGCAGCTGACTAATGAAGTCCAAAACGGTAAAGCTAGTAATCGAGATTAAGATTAGTTTTAGGTATGTAAGATTTCGAGAAACAAAGAAGTGTTGTTCGTAAATATTACCAATCATTTTGTGTAGAGCGTACATAATGATAAATAAACAAGCAATGATTGCTAGCGCGATTAAGCAAGAAAGTACTAAAAACCATACTGATAGGTTTGTGTTTGAGTTATACTGTAGCAATTGTTTTTTGACTCCGTTTGGTACTAACAATAAAGCTCCAGCCCCAAATAATAGCATTAACCCAGCAAACGTACATAAAACTTGAGCAATTAGCGACATAATTGATAAAAATTTTAGGACGGTCTTGGTAAAAAGATTCATTAGAAATCACCTCCTTATATTACATATTATTCTAAATTAATAAAATATTATTGTCAATCAATAAAATATTATTGTAAAACAATAATGTTTTTAATAATTTTTTTCAAGGAGAGTCCTGACGTATAGCTTTAAAATTTAGTTTGATCAAAACAATTCAAAAGTTTGGTGTGTTCAAAATGAAAGATGGGCGACTGGAAAGAAATCTTCCATAACCAAAGAAATTGAAAATAGCCGTAATAATAGAAGTGTTGATTCAACATAGCTTCAACAATCGGGCGCGTTTGTTGAATAAACTTCATTTTTCTTGTTGAACGAACGGGGTGCTTTAGTTTAATAAAAAGGAAAAAGCGTTACATATTAGTCATATAAAATATGTAACGCCCTTTTATTTATTTGTCTTTTTTTAATTTAGGTCTTGATAAACATTTTTAGTCATGTGCTCCTATTCATAATATGTGCAACACTATAAACAAGTCATTATACAATAAAGTATCATGTACGATTACTTGCCTTTAATGTTACGGATTAATTGCTCTTTTTCTATATCCCATATAACAAAAAATACAAATAATGTTAGTGTTTTTTTGGTGAATATTATAATATAGTCTTAAAGAACAAGGGAGGATGGAAATGACTGGATTGCAAAAAGGTGAAGTGTATATAGTCGAACATGAGGATAGCTGGGCTCAGTCCTTTGTATGTGAAAAGGACATTTTACAAAACATTCTAGGAGAGTGGGTTGTAGACATTCTGCATATTGGTAGTACCGCTATTCCAGGTTTAAAAGCAAAGCCGCTAGTGGATATCCTTGTTGGAGTAAGGAAATTAGAAGATTTTCAGAAGTTTGATTTTCAAAAACTAAAAGGGCAAGGCTATTATCATTTAGCGAAGGTTAAAATAGAAGGTAAAGAAGTCATCGCAAAATTTGCAAGTTTAGAACCACTCATCAAAACGCATGTTGTGCATATTGTTGAGTTTGAAGAAGAATGGTGGCAAAAGCATCTACTATTCCGCGACCGCCTTATAGCGCAGCCTGAATTGGCAAAGGAATATGAAGATTTAAAAGTAAATTTATCAAAAGAATTTCCAGAAAATGAAACTGCCTATGCTAATGCGAAGCTTGGGTTTGTGAAGAGAGTCCTAGCGATGAATATGGAATAACTTTTGAGGAGGTATAGCTAATAGATATTGCAGTACTAAAATCAAATCTACTAAGTCTAAATGACTTTATTTATTTTGATAAAAACCAATACTTACGTGAAAACTGCCATAATTATGAAACATTAAAAGAACTGTTGCTTCAATTTGAAGAGGCATTAAAAAGGATAGAACCAGATTCAATCAATGAGCAGATTTTTTTATACGGTACTATTGGTAATTTATATCGAATTGCTGGAGATAGTAAGCAAGCTATTAGTATGCTAGAAAAATGTTATAAGCTTGCTGAAGAGAGTGGTATAAAAAAATCAAGAATTGCTAATCTGATACGTTTAGGCGAGGCATTTAAATACGCTGGACAATATGAAGATGCATTAAAGTCGTTTGATATAGCCATTCAAGAATTAATGCCAATAGATGATTGTGATTTATTGGATTTTGCTATGCAGCATAAAGGGAAGTGTCTAATGGAAGTGGGTGAATGGAAATCAGCGCTTTCTCAGTTTCACAAAGCGTTGTGCATTAGAAAGCGGAAGGGCTCAAAATCTTTAATAAATTCAACCGAACTTGCAATACAATTTGTAAAAGAAAAAATAGATAATAACGAAAAGATAGTATTTGGAAAATGTAGTGATTAAAGTGAATTTTAAAACCATTTTTTTATTATTGATCGCTCTAATTGTATTATTTTTCACGACACTTGCGAGTTGGTATGAAGGGGCTCAGATATTAGATCATCCATTAGAATGGAAGTACACAGCTGTCTTTTCTAATTGGATTAACGGTGAAATAGTTACGTCTAAAGATATTTTAATGATCGATTATTTTGTGTATGCAGCAAAATTTGCACCCATATTCCCACTTGTTACGATAAGTTCTTTGCTATTTGTTGTTTTTCAAATGGGCTTTTTAATCTTTAAAGATAATAAAATGCTTATGAGTATATTTTTAGGATTTATGGCTATTGGATCATTTGTTGTATCTGGAGTGTTATTCAGTTCCCCTACAGAAGGTCTAATACTATTTTCGATATTTTTTGGAATAGTAGGTATAATTTCAGCTGTAAGTCTTCTTCTTTTAAAAAAAGCAAAAAAGATGAAAATATGTCAATTGGGAATTATTAATTAGATCTCCTTTTCACAAGGCAATAGTCGTTTGAAAAAAGAAAGACAATCCATCTTTAAGGAATTCAACAGAGTTGGAAATCCAATTTGTAAAAGAAAAACTGGCAATATTTAAATTTTCTAATTACTGCGAGAAGGTAATAAACAAATACGAGGTGAATTATATGTTACTGAAAAAATTGCAATGTAACACATCACAATTCCATCATCACATCTAGTCTTGCTATCCGATTTATAAAAATCGCGTATAGGAAGACTATTCATAATGAACTGCATCGATAAAGGCTATCACTTTTATCTGGTGCAGTTTTTTTATTTTCTAAAAAACAGGAGGAATGACTAATGAGAAAAATGGATTACCAAAATGTTAAAGGAACACAAGATTATTTACCTGAAGCCGAGGTGATTAGACGGAAAATTAGAAGAACGCTTGAGGATACATTTATACAATACGGCTGTAAACCACTTGAAACACCTATTTTGAATTATACAGAGCTAATGGCTTCAAAGTATGGTGGCGGAGCAGAAATTTTAGAAGAGATGTATACATTAATCGACCGAGGTGAAAGAGATTTAGCGCTTCGCTATGACCTAACGATTCCTTTTGCAAAAGTTATTGCGATGAATCAAACGATTAAAATGCCTTTTAAACGATATGAAATCGGGAAGGTTTTTAGAGATGGGCCGATCAAAACAGGTCGATTTCGTGAATTTACACAATGTGATGTAGATATCGTCGGTGTAGATTCTCAAATTGCTGAAGCAGAGCTTATGGAAATGGCACTTTCCGCCTTTGCCAAATTAGATTTGAAAATTGCCATTCAATATAACAACCGCAAATTACTATCCGGTATGTTAGAAATGTTTGAAGTACCTTCTGAACAAATGAGTGCCGTGATTTTAGTGCTTGATAAATTAGAGAAGGTTGGTGTTGAAGCAGTTAAGAAGGAGCTCAGTGAATTAGGATTATCATTAACAGTAGTTGAATCCATCGAGCGCTTTTTAACAGATGATGAGAATTCAAGCATCTATTATTTTGAGCCATTTACTAAAGCTAATGAAAATATTGAACAAGGTGTAAAGGAATTAAAGAAGCTCATGTCATTTCTCGCATATTTGAAAATTTCAGAGCAATGTGTTTTTAATCCATTCTTAGCAAGAGGCTTAGAAATTTATACGGGTACGATTTATGAACTGTTTTTAGTGGATCAAACGATTAAATCGAGTATCGGCAGCGGGGGAAGATATGACAATGCAATAGCAGGATTACTAGGAACGGATCAATCTTTCTCAACTGTTGGCATTTCATTTGGATTAGATGTTATATACACAGCTTTAGCATTGAAAGATCCAGCTGCTTTAGAGCCATCATTAATCGACTTTTACATCATACCGATGAATACATTAAAAGAGTCATTATTAGTCGCAACGGAGTTTAGACAAAGGGGATACAATGTAGAGTTAGATATGAGCAATAAAAAATTAGGCAAGGCGCTAGAACGTGCAAATAAAGACGGCATTCGCAATGTGATTGTAGTTGGTGAAAATGAGGTGAAGAGCAACCAAATAACGGTGAAAAATATGGAGACGGGTGAAACGAGTATAGAACTATTTCAATTTTAAAGTTTACCTAGAATCAGTTATGTTACAATTAACATAACTATAAAAATATACCATATGGAGGTAGCGATGAACTACTCAATCAGACCAATAGCCATTGTTAATAATGATCGCAAAGAAATTAAAGATGATCACTGGGGTTCAATTGTGTCAACTATTGAACTTTCTGAAGATATAAATGAAGCATCATTAAAAGGAATTAATGAGTTCTCTCACTTAGAAATTATTTTTTATTTTAATAAAGTCTCTGACGACAAGATTAATTATGATGCAAGACATCCAAGAAACAATAAAGACTATCCTGAAATCGGGATTTTTGCACAAAGAGGTAAAAATAGACCGAATAAATTGGGTGTAACCATTGTAGAGCTGTTAGAAGTCAAACATAGAAAGTTAATTGTAAAGGGATTAGACGCAATAGATGGGTCCCCAATTATCGATATAAAGCCAGTTATGCGAGAGTTTTTACCAAAAGGGGATATTATACAACCCAATTGGTCGAAATCTATAATGGATAACTATTGGGCCTAATTTACTGGCCAATTTATATTTTGAATCCATTAATAGGAAAAGATAGTAGAGAGGAAAATGGCCTTGAAATAAATCTAATCCATTTTTTGTGAATTTTGCAACAAACGTATATAGTCTAGCACATGGGGAATTTAAGAGAATAATAAGGGGTGTATTCATGAGTATAATTTTTAAAGATTTTTACCAAGAAGAATTAACGATTGATGATTTACAAAACGCGATGATGAGTGGAGAAGTGACTTCTAAAGAGTTAACGATGTATTACCTTGATCGAATTGCAAAATATGATCAAGATGGACCAAGAATCAATTCCATTCTTGAAATTAATCCTGAGGCGCTTTTTATCGCGGAAGCATTAGATCATGAAAGAGCTGTCAAAGGATCAAGAGGGCCTTTGCATGGAATTCCAGTTGTGCTGAAAGATAATATTGAAACGAATGATTATATGCATACAAGTGCAGGCACGCTAGCGCTTGAAAATTATTGTAGTTCAACAGATGCTTTTCTAGTGGAAAAACTTCGTAAGGCTGGAGCGGTTATTTTAGGGAAGGCGAATATGACGGAATTAGCCAATGCGATGTCGAGTACCATGTGGGCTGGCTATAGTGCTAGAGGTGGGCAAGTGCTAAATCCATATGGCGACCCTAATCTTTATGTAGGAGGTTCTAGTTCTGGTTCTGCCGTAGCAGTAGCTGCAAATTTCTCCGTATTAGCAGTAGGAACTGAAACAGATGCATCTATTCTTAGCCCAGCGACTCTAAATTCAGTTGTTGGTATTAAACCAACTGTTGGATTAATAAGTAGAACAGGGATAATACCTTTTACATATTCTCAAGATACAGCGGGCCCCTTTGCAAGAACTGTCAAGGATGCAGCAATTCTTTTAGAAGCAATGGTAGGTGTTGACGAGGACGATCCAGCTACGCATAAGTTGAAAGAGAAGGGTATAGAAAATTATACAAGCTATTTAGATGCTGATGGATTAAAGGGCGCTAGAATAGGTGTCTTTACTCATGGTTCTGACGAATTTTATAACTCGGATGAATATGACGAGGGATCATTTAGAAATGCTGTTCAAATCATTGAAGAGCAAGGGGCAACAATTGTGGAAAATATTGAAATTCCAGCATTTCATAGAGAATGGAGAAGGGGCGTTCTTTTATATGAATTGAAGCATAGCCTTGACAACTATCTGTCAAAACTCCCAGCACAGCAGCCTGTACATACTTTTAGTGAATTGATCCAGTTCAATAAAGATCATGCAGACCGTGCATTAAAGAATGGACAAGACAGATTAGAGCAGCGCGAGAATCTGCCAAATACATTAAGTAATCCAGAATATTTGAATGCCCGTTTAGAGGATATCTATTTTTCTGAACAACAAGGAATTGGATATGCATTAGAGAAATACGACTTGGATGCCATACTATTCCCATCTTATATAGGTTCAACTATTTCAGCAAAAGCAGGTTACCCAACAATTGCTGTTCCAGCAGGCTATAAGGAATCAGGAAGACCTTTTGGCATCACATTCGCAAGCACAGCTTTTAATGAAGGTACATTGATCAAGATGGCTTATGCATATGAACAAGCGACAAAACATAGGAAAGTGCCGAATATTTTAGATGGTGATGAAAAGTGAATAATGCTAGAAAACTATGTTCTATTCAAAATTGCAAAACGCCGAAAAATACACAATTATTGTGGAATATTTACTAACTTAATAATAATATTTTATAGAGAAAGGTGATAGTTTGATAATAGGGATTAGTTCAAAAATCATCCAGCCTTCTATTAGGGAATTGTTATCATATGCCACATCTATCGAAAAAGTCGACCAAGCTTATATAATGTATATAGAATCCCATAACCAATCATTATTTGGTTATAAAAATGGAAAAGAAGATATATCTGGTTGTATTGGGGTAGAAATCAAAGCCAATAACTGTGAAATAAGGCATATCGCCGTCTCTCCTGAAGAAAGGGGCAAAGGGATAGGCGGCAAGATGATTGAGTTTATCATTGATAAATATTCACTAACTAATATTACTGCAGAAACTGATAAAGATGCAGTAGAGTTTTACAGAAACTTAGGCTTTAAGATAACTTCATTAGGAGAAAAGTATCCAGGAATCGAAAGATTTTTGTGCGAGCGAATTATAGAAATAACGCACCTCTCCAATCAAAGAATAGATGATTAAATGTTCTATTAATAGTTCGCTTGTAATTTTTATTATCATAGCATCTGTGAGTATAGTTAGTTAGTATTAGAAAATCTAAAAGACAAATTAAATAGTGTACAAATGCCCAGCTGACAACCAGTTGGGCTTATTGTTCGCCTATCAAGACTTGACAACAAGTGCTCTTATAACTTCATACAAAATAGTTCCTCACCATCAACAAAGCGTCCTGTATTCACAAACCTCAAGTTCTTATATATCTTTTTCCCACGTACATTTTCTGGATCAGTGGATAAATTGATTTCCTTGCATCCGTCTAGTTTCTTCATCTCCTCTATTACTAGTAAAACCGATTAATTTGCGATCATGTTCAATCGCTTTTGTAATCCATGTTTTTTCGTATTGTGCTTGTACAATTGACAAAGCATTTGAAGCTATGTATTCTTCACATAATGTTGGCATAATTTCTTTATTTGTTGTTAAAGAGACGACATCCAACCAATTTGTTTTATCTATTTCTATCAGGTAACATATAAAATTATTTTTTTGAAAATAAGCTTAGTTTCTACATCGCTACTAGCTCACTTTTCGATAATAGTATATACTCGAAACCGCGGTGGCAAGAATCGAAAGAAAAATAATCATGATTAAGTATTGTCTAAAATAGATAGTACCAGCAGGCACAAAGAAAATAACTACAGCTAACAAAATAAGCAATAATGTATACATTGATGAACCTATTTTTAATTTGATAATAAATGTCATCTCATCTTTATTTCCTATTTTTTTCGATAATATGATAATGGAAATAGTATAGATGGATGGACACTGTCAGGTTAAATCCTTGTACTAAAACACCCGTTACTGTACCTAATGTTGCTAATCGTTTTATTGCTAATTATTTTAAAGGCTTTTGAGATATAATACACTGTAAAAATGAAAATCTAGCAAGTATATTTTTGGGATATATCTCTAAAAAATCTAAGTTAATAGTATATGAAGTTACCCAAAATGTTAGAAAAATATTTTAGACAGCTATTAAGGATTAAACCCTATACTGCACAGGGCTCAATCCTTTTAGTTTTGTCTTAATTCATTTTTAAATGTATTGGAAGATAATAAATATATTCATCTATTAATTGGATATTTTGATTTCTTAATGTAACAGCTTAAGATTTATTTGTTAAGTTGCCTACTGATGAAAAAGGTTGCTCCACTTTGGTTATTCCCGAAATACCTTGCATATTAAGTAAATCTAAAATTTGTCCTAGACTATCATGATCTTTTATCACAATAAAATTAGGTGTGTATCGTTTGTTTTTTATGTTCAATGTCAATTTATAAGCATTATTCCCTTTAGAATTAAGACCATAGAGCTCATGCCAACGAATTATTTTTTCTGCTTCATAGCCCTTTATTTGATTGGAAGAATAGTACCTTCCATTAAAGATTAATCCATTTGGTAAAATGAACAAATTACCACGATGTCTAACCGCGTTAATGATTGCAAAAAATATATAGGCAACACTAAAGAAGGAATATTCTAACAAGTCTGTTACAAGAACAATCCATAATAGAATTGTTGATAATATAATAGCAACCACGGTTCCCCATTTAACATACTGATAAGACTTCGTATTTTTGCTGAGAGGTTCCATCTCTCTCCACTCAACTGGAAGGATGATACTATTAAACTCATCTTCTTTACTAGGATATAGTGCATTTTTAGAGAGTTGAACGGCTTTATTTAAATTTAATCGATATCTAATTAGATAGTAAACACCAAGAACAAAAATAACAGTAAATAAAAAATCTAACACCACTTCATAACTCCTCCATCCATAAATAAGTATTAAAAAACAACAGTGTTTTTTAATACTTGTTTCCACTGTTCTATGTATAAAAATTATACTACAAAATGGTTTTGTTAGGTTAATGTGTATATTTTTAGTGATTATAATAATACAAATTAAAAATAAGGAGCTGAGTAGTTTATAGCTATGGAGCAGGTTATATCCTAGACTAGACATAAAAAATGAAAGAAGGTTGTTGGGAATTAGAAACAGGATATAAAGAAACTGTTGATACAGATGAACAATTGGATAAAATCTTATTTCTCCTTACGAGCAAAGAAAAAGAGTTGTTAGAAGTTAAACGATTATACGATGTTGAATTTAAGTATGACATAGTAATTGTAATAGAAGATGGAGATTTCAATGGAGTTAGACTAGAACCTGATTTTATTCAATTCGCAGCGCGCATTGGAGCGATCGTTGAGTACAATACGTATATCAATTAACAAATAGATATTATTCATGATATTTGGACGTGCTTTTATCCAAAGAAGGAGTCTTTCATTATTTAAAAAGGACCGTTGAAATAAGGAGCTACTCTCTTTATTCACAAAGGAAGGGAAGTTTTGAAAATCAATATTTACTTTATTAGACATGCAGATTCGCCATTTATTTTTGGTCAAGAACGTGAACGGCCACTTTCTGAAAAAGGAAAAGAATTGGCTGAGAAACTTGTTAATTCATTAAGTGAAATTGAGTTTGATGCGGTGTTTTCTAGCCCCTATAAACGGGCAATACAGACCTTGGATGGACTAATCGAACCTTCTAAGGTTGTCATTGAAGAAGGTCTAAGAGAACGAGCGATTAAAGGGCAATATAAATTACCTCAAAATGAAATAGATGTAGCACTTTGGAAGTCATTCGAGAATATAGACTTTTGTTTAGAAGGTGGAGAGTCAATCAGAGAAGCCCAGAATAGATCATTACCTATTATTCTTGATATTTTAGGAAACCCAAAGTTTGAAAATGTAGCTATTGGAACCCACGGCAATATCATGACATCTATATTAAATTACTTCAAACCTTCACTTGGATATGATTTCTGGAAATCGACCGAAAAACCAGATATTTATCAAGTAACTTTTGATGGTTATCACTTACTAGCTATTGAGAAAAGAAGATTTAATAATACATAATATTTAGGGCGCTACAGATTAAAATAGAGAGTTAAAAATAATAAATTTGTTTTGAAATGGTTTGTTATCCGTCGCAGTTTTTTTTAGGTATATATAGAATATTTTTCTAATCGATGGTATATTGACTGTATTAATAAATGAGAGGAGTGGGTGTTTTATGACTAATACATATTTTACTGGAATTGAAACTTTGAGGGAGGTACGTGTTAATTAACCCCATACATTAGGCCTTCCAAAAGTTGTACGTAAACTTTAGGAGGATGGTACGTTGAATATTGAAATGAAAGATTTGGGTTTAAATGAGTTTTTCTTAAAAGAGGTAAAACATTTTGAAGGTCTCCATGTTGGAAGAGTGTCTTCACTATCAAAAGGGATTTATAAGTTAATTACTGATCAAGGTGAGCTGAAAGCGGAGGTTTCTGGAAAGTTTCGTTTCAAAGCTACAGGAGCCAGAAATTATCCGACCGTAGGAGACTTTGTTATGATTAAACGAGCTGATGGGAATAGTATAATTCACCATGTGCTATCTCGAAAAAGTTTACTTGTACGCAAAGAAGCCGGAATGACCCAAGAAACCCAGCTTATTGCGGCTAACATTGATAAAATTTTTATATGTATGTCGTTAAATAATGATTTTAACATAAGACGAATGGAACGCTATCTATCGATTGCATGGGATAGTGGAGCAGTACCAGTTATCGTGTTAACTAAGGCAGATTTGTGTGAAAATGTTGAAGCGATGCTAGAGGAAGTGTCTAAGATTTCTATAGGCGTTGATGTAATCGTAACGTCAAGTGTCGATAATGGGGGCTATGAACCCATCAAAAACTACTTATTAGGTGGACAGACGGTAGCTTTTATTGGATCATCTGGTGTTGGAAAATCAACATTAATAAATTCGTTACTTGGTCAAGAGCTCATTGAAACAAGAGGTCTTAGAAATGATGATAAAGGAAAGCATACGAAAACAAGACGCGAACTTTTTACGATATAGTGACTTGGTGTTGTCATTGATACCCCTGGTATGCGAGAGTTGGGGGTGCAAAGTGTTGATTTATCAAAATCATTTTCAGATATCGATGTGTTAACGAAGCAGTGTAAATTTAATGATTGCCAGCATAAGAGTGAACCAGGTTGTGCCGTACAGCAGGCCATTACAAATGGAGAGCTTTCAAATAAAAGATTACAAAGCTATCTAAAGCTTGAAAGAGAAGCAAGACATGCTGAGCTGAAAGCCGAGGGTCGGGAAAAAGAAAGACTAAAATATAGGATTGATAATTTGCGAGAAATAAAGCGATTTAGGAAAGCTGTTAAGGCAAAAAATAGAAGAAGATAAATATACTAACATTAGTAGTGCAAACCAAGGCCATGGTTTGTGCTACTATTTTTTTATAGTAGAAGGAAGTTCTAATAGCCCCAGGGATCAATAAGAATCCGAATTATAAACCGACCAACTTGTGAAAAAACGATATTTCGTTAGGTCTTTTTGGCGTACTCAAATTTGTTTTCAGCGGGGGGATATCCTCCCGCTGAAAACAAATTCATTTCTTCGCTTAAAAATTAATTAAAAGTACTTGACTAGAGGTAGTCAGTCCCAAAGTCAGTGAAAACCGACTTTTGAGGGCAGCCCTATTTCTTTAAATTTATACAAAAAAATCGTCTTTTCTTGTAAAATGTAAGTGACTAAACAAACAATTACGGAAAGGGCGATTTTTTATGCGCAATCCAAAGATTACTAACGAAAATTATGACATGACTCACAACGCTTCCACTAGAGATTGGGGAAGAAACTCTCGTTTCTAGAAATCAAAATGAAAACTCTACATTCATTCCATATAATAACTAACAAAGTATATGCCTCTTCGATTTTCAAGACTTTATTCCAATTAATCATATTGTACGAGTAGCGGACGAAATGATTAATTGGAATAGACGATGAATACTGCTTTGAACCATACAAAGGTGGTGGTCGCAGTGCGTATCATCCTAAAATGATGGTAAAAATCCTTCTCTAAGCGTATTCGCAAAAAGTATATTTTTGCCAAGAAATCGCCACATTACTGGATGAAAATCTCCCAGCAATGTGGGGAGAAAATCATCCGTTCCGTTCCCCAAAAACGTCATAGCAGATGCCGGTTATAGAAGTGAAAGTAATTATCTGTATTCAATGGACCAAGAATTTCAGGCATTGATTTCTTATGGCACATTTTTAAGTGAACAAAAACGAAGTTAAAAAAAAAGACATCCGTCATGTAAGTAACTGGGTTTACAACGAACAAGATGACACATACATATGCCCTAACAATCGAAAAGTACCTTTTAAATGTTATTCTACACGTACAGATAAATATGGTTTTTTATGGGACTTCAAAATATATGAGTGTGAAGATTGTTCAGATTGCCCATTGAAAGCACAATGTTCAAAAGCTAAAGGGAATCGACAGACTCACTACAATACCGTTTATGAAGAGCTCAAAGCAAAAGCACAAACTAGCCTTTGGTCTGTACCAAACGAACAAATTTACGCTCGACGGAAAATCGAGGTAGAGAGTGTATTTGGTCATTTCAAGGGTAATCGGTCGTTTCGTCGATTCTCACTTCGAGGTTTAGAAAAAGTGAGAACGGAGTTCGGCATTGTGGCAATGGTCCACAATTTACTGAAAATAGCTGGAATTCTCCAGCTATTTTCACCGGAACAGAGAAAAATGAAAAAAATCCCAAAGAAAAACAGTACGTTTTTCTTTGGGATTTTTATTTTAGTGACTTATTAGATAGCCCCATGTTATTTGGCAACCGAGCATCAATTTGCATACAGGTAAGTAGAACAAGAAATCTGTGTAGAGTGTGCTGCATAAATTGGATAATAAAATGAATAGGATAGTGCTGAAAACGAGTATAAAAAATGTTATAGTCTGTAGGGTTTTTAAAATACCAGTTATTAGTTTATTTGTAACTATTTTATCTAATATAACAAATCACTATAATTAAATACAATTTTAGTTTATAATACCTAATAGTGGTTTGTTATTTGAAATTTTTTGAAAAAACACAATAAGACTATTGCATATATACTTAGGAAGTTAGCAATGAAATTTGGATGAACCTCTGGTTAAAGCATTGACATCTTTCTCTAATTCAAATGGGAGTAATGAGCATGACAACCATAAGGTATAAGAGATATTTCGATAGTCTAATATTAAATAAATAATTTTGCTCTTTAGTATTTATATGACTATAAGTGCAAGGGACTGTAGCAAAGTTGTTATTAGGGGTGAGATGTATTAATGATATTGTTTTGTTTACCATATGCAGGTGGGTCAGAATCAATATATTTTAAGTGGAGAAAACATTTACATTCTTCAATCCAGTTGATTCCAATAGAGTTAAGAGGACGAGGAAAGCGGTTTGATGAAAATTTCTATGGAAGTATAAAAGAAGCAGTAGATGATAGAAGAAAAGGCTTGCTTTATTAGTTGCATATTTAGAAGATAGGCCTATTTATTTATTTGACGAATGGGCAGCAGATCAAGATCCGGAGTTTAGATTGTTTTTCTACGATACTCTATTGCCACTCCTTAAAGAAAGTGGCAAGTGTGTTATAGCAATTACACATGATGACTACTATTTCAATAGAGCAGATAAAGTTATTAAAATGGAATTAGGAAGAATGGTTCAAAGAGAAAAGTCATATATTTGATTACTATTTTAGAAGTATATTATAAGTTCTGTAGTCTAGTTTGATCTTTGAGTTTTAATTTATTCTTTAAGAAAGAAGGGATACTAATGATTTATAAGGCAGATATTAATATGAAAAAAGAGTTATCTTTAATGTTTGAAGGTTTCGATAGCACCATACTTCGCTCATTTCTTCAAGGACATATGGGGACGGCTTGGGTTAATGATCCTGAAAACCCTACAGTTGGACAAATTATTTTGGGTATATTCGCATTTTACGCTGGGGATCCAAATGCAACAGAAACTGAAGAGCTATTACATAATCTACCTGAAGACATTCTAGTAATAGTTAATACTGATGAATGGAAAAAACGTATAGAAACTGTTCATAAAGGTTCTTTCGATAAATTTCAAAGATATAGATTTAAAAAGAACCCTGAAGATTTAAATAGCAGTTACCTAGAAACTCTATTGTCAAAACTTCCAGAAGAATATGAATTGAAAAGAATTAATGCAAGTATAGCTAATGACCCATCTTTGCATGAGATTTCAGAAGACTTTACAGGTCAGTTTGATTCCATAGAAGACTACCTGAATAGAGGAGTTGGATTTGCTATTTTACATCGTGGACAGGTAGTATGTGGGGCATCATCATATAGTATCTATGATGATGGAATTGAAATTGAGGTGGGGACACATCTAAATCATAGAAGAAAGGGCTTAGCCACAATAGCTTCATCTGCTTTGATGTTAGACTGTCTTGCAAGAGGAAAGTATCCAAGCTGGGACGCAGCTAATCCTGAGTCTGCCAAATTAGCAAAACAACTAGGATACATTTATGAAGGGGCATATGATACCTATTATATCAATAATAGAAAATAAATATAATCTAACCTAGATTATTCACCAATCAACAGAAAAACCCACTGAAAAGCTGATGAGTCAGGTTTTCAGTGGGTTTTTCTACTCCACTTAAAAAGTGAAAAAAGAATCCACTTCTGTTAAGGTTAAATCGACTAAGAACTAACCAATAGAAAGGATTCTTCTAATGAGTAGATTACCGCAAACGACGCTTCATTTCAATCGCCAACTGAAATTATCCAATGATGGCGGCGAATTATCCTCTGATACAGGACATTTTTTATTCCGTGAGCTATTGCAACAATTGGTGCTTTAATCCCGATGGCTATCTCAAATGGTTCCGGAATGGTGTCAAAATCACTCTCTGTTGTCGTCATTGGAGGACTATCAACATCTACTTTTTTAACGCTTTTTATTGTCCCAATACTATACAGTTTATTTAATCCATCAAAAAAGAAATGAACATTTTAAACAGGATTTTAGCGCCGTTTCTTGGGGGGTCATAGGATTGTAAGGAGGACAATAAATGAAAAAAAGAACGATTATGCGAACTGTTATTGTAGTAATTATCTTTAGTGCCATTGCTTATACCGTCTATAGTAATTTCATAAAAGAAACATTTGAGTTGGTGAAAATAGGTGATGTTGCACCTGATTTTATTCTTGAAGATTTAAATGGAGAGAAGCATAAATTGTCAGATTATAAAGGTAAGGGAGTTGTACTAAATTTTTGGGCGACTTATTGTGATTATTGCAAAGAGGAAATGCCTGATTTAGAAGAAAACTATAGTAAGTATAAATCAAAAGGAGTGGAAATCCTTGCAATAAATAATGCACAAACACCTTTCGAAGTTAAAAAATTCACTAAAAATATTAGTTTTCCGATACTAATAGATCACTCAATAGTTGTTTTTAAAAGTTATAATATAGAGTTCTTACCTACGTCGGTATTCATCGACTCCGAGGGTACAGTTAAAAAAATATCATCAGGTGAAATGAGTAATAAATCAATTCAAAAAAATATAGAATTGATTTTACCTAATAGATAATCATCAGGATGTATTTTATGAATCAAGAGTATATTAGTAAAAATCGCATTTAAAATAATGGCTCAAAGTTCATCTATTATACTGAAGAACAGATAGCCCATTCTCGATAAAACTGAGAATGGGCTATCTTATTTAAATCATTTGGACATTTCAGTGGCAACCTAATAGAGCGGTCTTTTCAGTATCTAAATACAGAGTCAAGGTTAGCGAAGTATTCAAAAATGCTGTGAGAATGAGTATAATTAATTGAATAGTGTGGGTGAAAATCAATTAATTGGTAGGAGTAATGAAATATGGATGATAAATTTAACATTATGATTGTCGAAGATGAACAAAAGATTGCCGAAATGGTTGAGGAAAACTTAATTAAATGGGGATATGATGTTTATCCAGTTAAGGATTTTCAACAAGTAGAAGAAGAGTACTTGTCAGTGAAACCGCATGTAGTGTTGTTAGATATCAATTTACCTTATTTTAATGGGTTTTATTGGTGCGAGAAAATTAGAAAGTATTCAAATGTGCCAATTGTATTTGTGTCGTCTCGTAATGAGAAGATGGATGTTATGATGGCCATAAATATGGGTGGGGATGATTTTATCCAGAAGCCATTCTCAATGGACATACTCGTGACGAAGATTAATGCGATAGTGCGTAGAACGTATACATATCTTTCACCTAGTTTAGATGTACTCAAACATAATGATTTGACTTTAAACCTAAAGAATTCAACAGTTAAGTTTGGAGAGCAAGAAAGTGAACTCACTAAAAATGAATTTAAAATATTGACTGTTCTTTTTGAAAATAAGAATGAAATTATTAGTCGTGATGCGCTAATGCGTGCATTATGGGAAGATGAGAGTTTTATTGATGATAATACATTGACGGTTAATATAAATCGTTTACGTCGTAAACTAACAGATATGGGTGTGGAAGATTATATCCAAACGAAGAAAGGGCAAGGGTATATGCTAATATGAGTATTTGGAAGCATTTGTTCTTTCAGAGGCGACTAATCGTAACCTATATTATGATCATGTCGTTTATCACAGTAATGATCTATATCAACCCAAGACTTTCAATCCCAATAAATAATCTACTCTACCTTTATCTTATCTCAACTTGTTTATTTTTCTTATACATTTTTATAGAGTATTACTTGATCAAAAAACACTTTATTGCATTGAAGAGTAGCTGTAGAGATGGTTTTTTAATACAGGAAGAGTTGCTGACGCCTAAAACATTGGAGCAGCAGATGTTTCAAGAAGTATTAAAGCAAGTAAATCAACAGCATCAGCAAAAAGTCACGAATATTATAAATGATAAAAAAGAAACGATAGATTATATGACATCATGGTTCCATGAAATTAAAACACCTATATCGGTTAGTCGTTTAATTATTGAGAATGAGAAGAAAAATCCGATTTTAAATAGTATAGAAGAAGAAATAGAGAAGATTGAGGGATACGTTGAACAGGCACTCTATTTCGTTCGAGCAGATGATTTCAATCAAGATTATTTTATTGTTCCTGTTGATTTAGATGTAGTTATTCGTTCAATTATTAAACAAAATGCCAAGATATTTATTCAAAAAAAGATAAAACTTACATTGGAAGTAGAGTCTACAGAAGTACTTACTGACCAAAAATGGCTAGCTTATATTGTGGCACAAATTCTATCTAATGCTTTGAAGTATACTTCGCCTCAGGGGGAAGTGAACATTTCTTCAGAAGAGGATGAGATAGAAAGAAGATTAATCATAAAGGATAATGGGATAGGGGTAGAAATGGCCGACATCCAACGAGTTTTTGATAAAGGCTTCACTGGGATGAATGGAAGAAATCACGGTGGCTCAACGGGCATGGGTCTTTATCTAGCTAAGAGATTGGCAAATAAGTTAGGACATTCGATCACTATCACTTCAGAAAAGACCCACTTTACAGCTGTTACTATACATTTTCCAAAACTGCATGATTACTATGGTATAACATAATTTAAAATCCTAATAGGTGACGGTCTCTCAGTTTGTTAACAAAAGGCATTCAGAATTCTCATATCCTGAATGTCTTTTGTTTTTATATATAAGGGTTATTTAAGCCCCTCTTTATAGATAAAATCCTCTTCAATATTAACATTTAGGCCATTTTTGTATTTGCCAAGCCCAATTAGCGAGTTTTTTAAAAATTCTTAGCAACACATCGTCTGCATAGACATTTTTTTAAGACCTTTTATGGTTGTCCACCACATCCACAATTTTTCTAACAAGATGTTTTTGAGATACTAGTTAATCCAAAGTAAGCATTTCAATTTGATCTCTTTCAGGATTATTCGAAGGTGGCAACTCCTGCGGGAAAAGCGGGACAGTCCAAGTCCCTGCAGAAGGAGCATTGCGACGAAGCGGCTTGGACCCACCCGCGAAAAACGACTACCGTAGCGGAAATCAACGATCTTATCTATTTTTAAAATAAAAAACCATAGATAAACTCGAATTCCTTCGAGTTTGTCTACAGTCTGTAAGACATAAACTTTATTGGTGTTTGTCTCTACTTTATGCATTGACTATTTTGTTACATGAAATAACAGTTAATACATAGTAAGAAAGATAAAGCATTGTATAAGATACGATACAAATGATTACGGGAATGATGAAGTTGATATCCATTAAATTTGAGATAGCAGTTAAAATCATACAGCTATGAGTTATGCCTACGATTAAAGGTAGGAGAAAGACAACAGAATATTGTTTAGCGATAACTCGCATCACTTCGATCTTTTGAACGCCTAGTTTCTTTAATGTTGTATATCTGACTTTATCATCAGTTACTTCTGTTAGCATTTTGAAATAAATAATACTTCCTGAAGCCGCAAGGAAGACTAATCCCAAAAATCCGCTTATAAAGATCAGTAATCCATAAACAGATTGGGCTTCTTGATAGCTATCTGAAAAACTGTAGAAATGTACTTCACTAGGAAGTTCTTTCATGATTTTCTTTGTTAGTGCAGAAGATTTAGCTTCGTTGGTTACTTTCAAAGCATGCACTGTAGTAGGAGTATTCTCACCTCTAAGTTGATTGTATTTTTTGTCATTTACAACTATTAAGAAAGGTTGAACAGGGTCATTCAATAATGAAAATGATTTATTATCAACAATCTTTATTTTCGAATCCGCAGTTGCTGAATGCAACGAAATAGATTTGTTTAAATTTGATTGCTGGTCTTGTGAACCTATGAAATTGTTGATAATTGTTAGACCTTCTGTTTCCTTAAAAGGTGCAATTGTATCTAAATCTAATTTATCAGCTAGCTGATTGAAAGTTGTATTGGATATAACAGCAAATGATTCGTCAAAGTATAAGTACCCCCCAGGAACTTTTTTAAGCTCTGAAGCATCGCCTTTTACCATTGTGTACTCCCAGTCATGTTCAAAGATAAGGGAATGATCATTGTCCGTGGCAATTATTTCACGAATTTTTGCATCTACTTCAGAAGAAGTACTTTCATATTGATAACTATATGGAACAAAACTTTTTACCTGATCCAGAGTATTGTAATAAATACTATAACCAAATCCAAAAGCGATAAGTGTTACTGCGTTCAGTATAGAAATAATAGTGAACATAAAGGCGTTGCTCTTTAATCGATTTGTTAATTGCGTAAAAGTTAAAAGATTAGACCACTTAAAATAAAATGACTTATTCTTCTGTAATAATACAAAGATAAAGGCACTTAAGGAGTGGAATAACAAAAACGAACCAACAAGCATGGAGATAATTATTATAATGATAGTACGGTTAAAGTTCTGATCCCAATTGTTCGATTCTGGAGACAGTTGTAATAACCAGTAGCTACCTCCAATCATTGCAATGGCAAGAAGTGCTAACAACAAAGAAGGCTTATTTATCTTCTCGCCTTTTTTAGTGGCTTGAAATAGCTCAATTAATTTAAAACGATAAATAATAAAGTAGCCTTGCAATGAAGTAAGGAAAATAATCACACTAAATACGAGTAAAGTCTGTATGATTGCTCTTGAATTAATAGTAAATGTAATAGCAATAGAAAAGCCCATTAATTTCACCAGAATCATACTGAAGAAAACAGAGAATAATTCCCCGATTGCAAGCCCTATTAAGAGTGCAATTATGCCCATTATAAAGTTCTCATAAAATAGCATTCTGCCAATTTGTTTTTTCTCAACACCTAATAACGAATATAAACCAATATCTTTTTTACGTCTTTTAACAAAGAAGTTATTCGAATACCAGATGAAAATGGATACAAATAGTAGTAAAAGGATAGAAGAAGCACCAAAAGCTGATTCAAGTTTTTCTGTATCCGTTAGAGCTTGGCTAATTTGTTTATTGTACTGTAGTGATGAAAAAGTAAAGTAAATCGTAATACTGAGTGTCATTGATGCAATATAAAGAAAGTACTGATAGAAATTGTGTTTGATATTCTTCTTTACAATATTAAACATGTTCATGGGTCCCACCCCCTATAGTAGAAAGCGTGTTTAATAATAGGTTAAGGAACTCTTTTCTGTCCTTGTCTCCTCGGACTATTTCTGTGAAAAGGCGTCCATCTTTCATAAATAGAACTCGATCGCAATAACTTGCAGCAAAAGCGTCATGTGTGACCATTAAGATAGTCGAATCGTAGTCCTTGTTTAATACATTGAATGTATTTAGAAGATCAGTAGATGATTTAGAATCTAATGCTCCGGTTGGTTCATCTGCTAACACTAAACTTGGATTTGTAATAATTGCTCTTGCAACAGCAGCTCGTTGCTTTTGTCCTCCAGAAACTTGGTAAGGGTAAGAGTTTAAGATAGCTTCAATTCCCAGTATGTTGGCTATTTCTCGCACTTTAACTTCCATCTTCTGAGCTGGCCAATTCGCTAGGGAGAGTGGTAGTAGAATATTTTCTTGTATCGTTAAGGAATCTAGCAAGTTATAGTCCTGAAAGATGAATCCTAAATGCTTTCTACGAAATTTAGCTAAATCCTTTTCTTTCATTGATTCGACTGATTCACCCCCAATAACAATACTACCTGAAGTTGGTTTATCAATTGTTGAAAGAATATTGAGCAGTGTAGTTTTACCAGCTCCAGATGGTCCCATAATTCCAACGAATTCCCCTTTATTAATAGTTACATCTACATGTTGTAGAGCAGTATATATATTATTTTTTGCTCCAAAAACTTTATGTATCGAATTTCCTTTTAAAATAGCTTCCATGTTAAAACTCCTTTCAAGAGTTAGTTTATACATTAAGAATACGTTGAAACCTGGAACTTCTCCATCGATTTTTCAAACAAGAAGTAACCATAACTTACATTTTTGTAACAATAGGAGTAGTTTATAAATAGATTGACATTGAAGGGTTATTTATCTATATAATAATTTGAATGTTCAGTGAAGAACAGAGCGACTTGTTGATTGCGATGAATTATTTTGTATGTAGCGCTATGAGGAGACTAGTGATACTTACTACGAGTCTCCTATTATCTAAAAGTGAGGAATTAAATATGAATCAATTTTTACCAGTTTGGAAAAACGTATTGCATACGTTACAGCAAGTAGATGCTACAGGGGCCGCCATGATGGTTTTGAAAGAAGGCCAAGTCGTTGCAGAATCTTACACGGGCTATCAAAGTGATGAAGCGGACGCTAGATTGATTCAAAATGATACTTTGTTTCATTTAGCTTCAGTTCGAAAAACATTTATCGGATTTGCAGTAGCTTATTTAATCCAGAAAGGGACCATCGAATCGCTCGATCTGGGGATTGCGTCATTTTTCCCTGAAATGGATAGTGGGATATTAGAGGGAGTTACCATTCGCCATTTAGTCACACATACACATGGATTACGACTGTTAAATGGGGAAGTTGAAAAAGAGTTTAGGGCAGGGACAAGCTGGGCCTATCGTAATATTGGTGTAGATTTACTTTCTGAAATCATGAAGAAAGCTTCAGGTAGGACGATTGCTGAAATTGTGGAAACTGAAGTATTAAATCCTTGTGGTTTAAAAGAAATAGGCTGGTATGATGAACTGGACTTTCGGCATGTTCAAGTGATTCGGAAAGAAAGCGATCCCCATTGGTACACAGGCAACAATGTAGATGGCAGCCAAATGAATATGTATGCTTCCGTTAGAGACTTGGCTCGATGGGGAGCACTACATTTAAATAAAGGGAAAATTGACGAAAAACAGCTACTTTCTCGGGAGATTTTTGACTACAATACAATTTTACAAAGTCCAACTACTTTACCAGAAGGCTATCCAAAGAATGGCTTCTTTTGGTTTGTTCAGGGAGAGTCTTGTGATCGAACAGAAATAGGGGAAGAAGTATCTAAACACTCGTTTCAAATCCTAGGCTATACAAATGTAGTACTGTTAGTCATTCCAGAACATGAAATAGTTGCCGTACGTGCTTTTAATAATTTTGGCTCACCTAAAGGCTATGATTATCTAGAGGATATTCGTATTTTTGGAGATTGTGTGATGGGCTGTTTGAGGCACATGAGCTGATAGTGGGGCCATGAATAAATAAATAACTACTTTCAAGTAAGGGTGTAATCACTTGAAAGTTGCTATTTTTGTTTAACCATTCGAAAGATGATTTGCAGGATCCAGAGCTTGATTTGGCCTACTGGAGGGGGGATATGACCTGCTCAGACAATTCGAAAAATGATTTGCCCGATTCAGAGGTTGATTTGACTCACTCGAGAAGTGATTTAACCTACTGGAGGAGTGATATAACCTACTCAGACCATTCGAAAGATGATTTGCCCGATTCAGAGGTTGATTTGACTCACTCGGGAAGTGATTTAACCTACTGGAGGAATGTTTTAACCTACTCAGTCAATTCAAAAAGTGATTTGCCCGATTCAGAGCTTGATTTGACTCACTCGGGAAGTGATTTAACCTACTGGAGGAATGTTTTAACCTACTCAGTCAATTCAAAAAGTGATTTGCCCGATTCAGAGCTTGATTTGACTCACTCGGGAAGTGATTTAACCTACTGGAGGAAGTATTTAACCTACTCAGACCATTCGAAAAATGATTTGCCCGATTCAGAGCTTCATTTGACTCACTTAAGAAGTGATTTAACCTACTGGAGGAGTGATTTAACCTACTCGGTCTTTTTGAATCTCGATTGGCACTACCTATCTCTTCATTTGACCTACAAGGAATTTTTTGGCAATATAAAAACTAGAGGTTGTAGTCATACATAACATTCATCGAGCAACTTAGACGTCTGCTGGTTATTCGTTAATTTGCAGAATTGAGTGAAATTCATGTTTTGAAAATAGAGAAAGGGAGGAAGTGTACTCTAGTTGTTTTTACAATCTGAAAGTGATTTTATAATAGCGATTGAAGAAGATACTTGGATGATGGGGATTTTACATACTGTCCAACAGTTGAATTTACCAGATTGTTGGGTTTGTGCTGGTTTTGTTCGTAGTAAAGTTTGGGATCTGCTGCATGATTATAAAGAAAGAACGCCTTTAGCTGATATTGACGTCATTTACTATAATGCTGAAGAAATGGATGAACAAGTAGAAAAGAGGTTCGAACAGGAATTATTAAGTATAATGCCTGACGAACCTTGGTCAGTAAAAAATCAAGCCCGTATGCATGTGCTAAATGGGGCAGCATCCTATGTTTCTTCTAAAGATGGAATGGCTCAGTTTCCAGAAATACCAACTGCCGTTGGTGTACGCTTAATCAATTCCAAGATAGATGTTTTCGCACCATATGGAGTAGAGGGATTGCTATCTTATGTTGTAAAACCAACTCCAAAATTCAAGAAAGGCATGTCCTTGCATAATATTTATGTAAAAAGAATTGAGACGAAAAACTGGACCAAAACTTGGCCTAAGTTAACAATCAAATTTTGAGACGTCTAATCATACTATAGCGAGAAAGTTGGTTTAAATTTGGGCTGTTTTTCGTAAACTTTGTTGTTTTTTGAGTGAAAAAATCTATGCTATACTAAAATATAAGAATACTTAGGAATCGGAAAGGAGATGTACCATTTATACTATTTATGTTCTTAGTTGCATTACCTTTTTTAGGTGTCGTATGTTTTTTAAACCTCATCACCTTCATGGAGAAATTACACAAGGGCAAAAACACTAAAAATCAAAAAGTATTGGGGAGTTTTTGGACCATTGCCTTTATTTTCGCATTAATTTACTGTTTTATTGGCATCATCTGATACTTTGTGGAGCTACACACCATCGAATTTATCTTTTTTATGTTATGTTTCTTAGAATGTTTACCGTTAGATTATTCCGTTGAAAAGGAAGGAGCACTTCATAACTGTTCCTTTACATTACAAATATTATTTACGCTGGGCCACTCACTTGGAGACATATTTTACCATGTAAATGAAGAAGGTATCATCATTTCTGGAGATGTCCTTTTTAAAGGTGGGGTTGGACGGACAGATATAGATTGGGGAGACCAAAATACGATAATCGAAACAATTTGTAAAAAATTGCTGACCCTTCCTGAAAAAGCTCTTGTTTTAAGCGGACACGGAGCTGTAACAGATATCCAGATTGAGCAGGAGAAAAATCCATTCTTAAAAGATTTTCTCTTGTAAGAGATACATTAATTTTTGCTAGTAAAAACAAAAGAAACATCATTTAATTTGTAATAAAAAAATGCTCCGTTGAAAAAATCAAGAAACAGAATGTGTTATAACAAACATATCAACCACCACTTACTCTGTTTGTTCTCTAATAAAATCTGCATCAGCCTGATTTATACTTTTATATTCAATATCTTCCCAACTCTCTCCAGAGCGCTTACCGATTATTGCTCCATTATTGGTAAACCATACTTTTGAATCAATTAATCCAGTGGATTGCTTCGGACTATTCATTTCAATGAATAAATCTGGATGGTTCTTATTAATATCAACATGATCAATAGGTTTACTGTTCAAATATATCATCATAAAATTATCTATGACTCCTTGATTTTGTGCATCTGTAATAATTTGTTTATAATCGATTTGCCCATCATTTTTACTGCTTTCAACGCCTATTTTAACTTCCCTAGTTATTGTTTCAGATGTCATTTTACTTGTAAAATATCCTGCTGAAAATAATATCAATGCAAAAACAATTGTAAATATGATATTCTTTTTGTTCATCTAATCCCTCCATGTACGAATCGTAAAAATCCATTTATATTTTTATATTCAAAAATTTCCAGATAATACATAGGATTCACCTTAAATATAAAATACCCTCTATTTTAAATATCTTTTCGGTAATTCCCAAACCTTGTGAAGGAGTCAGTTTTTTTATCTCCTGTTGTGTATGGTAAGCAGAAATTATAATACGTTCTCAAAATGGTCAATGCCATTTGAGCATATTTTGGATTGAAATGGGAATAGCTTTAGCTTTTCTTATCATCTCTTGCAGTGGTCAAGGTCGTTCTAAAATATGTGGAAGTATTTCAAAAAGTAACTGTTACTATAAACCTCTGAAATAATTTATTAGAATAACCTAAAACTTAGGTTTCTAAGGTGTATTATATTTGTGGCAGTTTTTTGTGATTTTATGGATAGATTAATGTCTAGACTTATTTTGAAAAAATCAATAAAAAAGAGATTAGGTTGACCAAGGTTTTTTAAAATCACTATAGTAATTTAATAGATACAATAGGAAAAGGGCAATACATATTAGTAATGTTTAATATGTTTTGTCCTTTGTTTATTTGCTCACACATATGGTGTGATATGGAATATAATTAAAATGAATAATAGAGAAAATTTAAGGAGGGCTGATTTTATGAGAAGAGATGTTATTTATTTTGCTTAGCAAAGGCTATTGCAAAATTATACAAATAAAATAATAGCCTTTGTTATTCCTAAAAGAAAAATTAATATTTAGGAGTGCAAAAATGAGCTATAAAAGAGCAAATAATCTTCTGCCAGCAGAGGTGGTAGAGTTAATACAAAAATATGTTGATGGTGAATATATTTATATTCCAAGAAAAGATGAAAATAAAAAGTCTTGGGGATCTGGTACTGCTACAAGGAGAGAATTGGATTTAAGGAATTCTAATATCTACAACGATTATTTATCGGGAATTGGTATCTCTACTTTAGCCGAAAAATATTATTTATCGTTAAAGAGTATCCAAAGAATTGTACTAAAAGAAAAGAAGTCAATGTGGTTATAAACTGCATTGGCTTATTTTCTTTTATGAAAAAATAATAAGGTTTTTTCCAGTAATGTATAATTTATTTGAATAAGTGATAGGAACATACCTGTTAGCCAGGTTATGAGGCAAAAACTGTCGAACGGGCCGTTTCAGAAATAGAACTGAAGGAATCTGATGAATTAGATAGTAAGGCTTTAAAAGAGCCAAATGAAATCCTACAGTCTATTAAGTTGCTAAAGAGATTCGTATACCAAATCATTTGTAAGTATGAAAGTGTTCATAAAGTACTACTTTATACATGCGGTAGTTAGCAAAGTGAATGGAAGAGAGAAAGTTTGGTATATCAATTTTATAGCTGACAATGATACTTACTTTACATTAGTCGTATTTGATCGTTATTTTAAATATTTTACTTTTTAAGATGAGGATCTCATCGGCAAAGAAATACTAGCAGTAGGTACACTAAAGAAAAATAGCTTTAATACAAAGAAAAGCAAATTACAGAAATGGTTATCAAATCTAATAAGTACATTGAATTCTTATTATTTCATTTAAATAGGAAGCCCCCTCACCATTGGTTAGGGGCTTTTATTATTCTCTTCAATCTTTCAAAATAAATCGAAAAACATAAGTAATTTGGCAATACTTTTTTTCTAGAGCCAGAGATTTTCCTACCTTCAGTAGACAATTGAAGGGAGAGACCAACATGAGAATTAAACAGTTCATAAGCGCAATAAATTACGAGTAATAAAGGTGGGGGAACTATTTAAATATATTTGAGAAGGCCCATGTACGTCAGGAAGAGGGAATTGGGAACCGACCTTATAAGCATTTCGCTTCCGAATTAAGGAGTTTGCAAGAAGAGCCGTTGAGGTGATAAAGAAGAATGCACTTGAAAGAATCAAAAAAACTCTGAAAAAAGCAAAGTATAATTTCCAATTGATTACACTGATTTACAACGCAACCAAACATAGATTGTTTTTTTAAAATAGATTTTGGAATACGAGAGTAGTTTGTGCTCTAAAAAATACTATGGATGAAATTAATTCAATAATAAAAAATTAAAAATGAAACTAATTTAATTAATATTGAAATTATTGCTTGTCATTTTACCTTTATAATTAATTAGAAGAAAGGAGGTATGGATAAAAAGTGCAAAATTAATTGTACAGATAGTGTATTCCACAAAAGTTAAGTGAATGTATAGACCATAAAAATTGAAGTAAGAAGGCGCTAAACATACTTTGCAAAAAGGCAGCAATAGTAGCACTTCTTCACAGTTCTAATAACGGGGATTATTATGCCTATTGTTTCTTATGCAGAAGAACCTCACAAGACAAATTTGGAATACCAAAACGGTAAAGGTCTACTTGAATATTATTATGGGAAAAGATTTTAATCATTTGCTCATGTTAGCTTCTACACAAAACGTAAAATTATTCTTTTTCCAACATGAGCTTTTCAACGGATAGTAGCTAACAAGAGTTTTGCAGGAAACTAGTAATATAGCATATTCCTTTTTTGTGAGTTTTACCTATCATCAATATATCGTAATTCAATTATCAAAAACGAAAGAAGAAAATTACCATTGGCTATTTAGTAAGATACTTAAAGGGGGAGAATAAATGAAAAGAATTTTCTGTTTTATATTAATTATCATGTTTATCTTTAATTTTTCTACTGCTGCATTTGCTCACGAACATTCAGGGTATTCTCATGACTCAACTCTAAATTACCAAAATCCAAATTGGATGGATGCTATTGATGATAAAGCTAGACTAAGTGAATTATCTATTCCGGGTACACATGATTCCATGGCATATAAAACTTCAGTACCTGCTACTGATCATGTCTATACACAGTCTATGTCACTAAAAACACAATTAAATTCTGGGATTCGTTACTTAGATATTCGTTGCCGATACACAGAAGGGTCATTTGCAATTCATCATGGCGATTACTATTTAGACGCAATGTTTGGGGATGTTCTAAATGAAGTCACTAATTTCTTAAGTCAACATCCAAGTGAAACGATTTTAATGAGAATCAAACAAGAAAAGAGCGCTGTTTCTAATCAACTTTTTAACGAAACTCTTCGAAAATATATGGATAGATATCCTGAATACTTCTGGGATAGTCAAAATGGAAAAATCACAAACCCTTCTTTAGGAGAAATGCGAGGTAAAATTGTCATTCTTCGTAATGTAGCAGGCTCAAATATTGGTATTGATTATGCACATCAATTTAATATACAAGACAAATTTCACCTTAACACAAACTGGGATTTATATGATAAATGGTTAACTGTAAAAGAACAATTAAAAAAGGCAAATGGGTCTAATGGTAATCAAACTAAATTTATAAATTATTTAAGTGGCAGTGGTGGCTCTTATCCATACTTTGTTGCAAGTGGGCATAGTAGTCCTGGGACAGCTGCACCGCGACTTGCTACTGGTTTAACTACCCCTGGTTGGGAAAATTCATATCCAGATTTCCCTAGAACAGATTGCTTTATAGGAATATGTACTATTGCATTTGAGGGAACCAATATTCTCACAACAGATTATATAGCGAACAACAATTTAAATTATACAGGAATTGTTGTTTCTGATTTTCCAGGAAGAGGGTTAATAGATAATGTTATTCGAGTGAATACGCACCTATCTAAATCATCTAGGGTCCTTGATGGTATTTATCAAATTGTAACTGCTGTAAATAATACGAGTGTCTTAGATTTAAATGGACCCAATAATGTTACACTATGGAGCAACAATCAAGGAGCTCACCAAAAATGGAAATTTGTATATGATAAACAAAAAAGTGCATATCAAATATATAGTGTAAGCAATCCTAATTTAGTTCTTGCATGGAATGATTACCAAGGTTCTATCAATGTTTTTGGTACACCTAATCAACAAAAAGAAGAACACTATTGGATTCTCGATCATGTTGGAAGTAACTATTATATTATAAAAAATAAAAAGAACCCAAAATTAGTATTAGATGTAAATAATGCCGACCCTAATAATGGTTCAAACATTAAAGTAAATCAACAACACAGTCTAAATAGTGAACATATAAAAGCACAAAAATTTAAATTGAAATGAATATTAGTAAGGGAGTTAAATATATTCTTATTTTCCAAGTTTATAAAAAGTATCATTTATTGAAAATATGTGAAATATAGGGTCAATACAAATGAAGCAATGGAAGATACAATAAAAGAATTCTGTTAAGTGATAGAATCGAATGTCACCCAGATGCTATTGATAGTAAAGATTTGTAATAAAGTCGCGATGTTTATAAAGAAGATGCGATGTTTTGAAAAAGTTTAAATAAACCGATAGCTTGATTTTAATAGAATTTCTTTTGTATCAACATTTGAGTAATACTTGTAGCCTTTTTAATAAAAATCCAATTAGGATGGGGGAAACCATTTTGATCAATCTTTTTTCAAAATGGCTTCTTTCCTCTTGCAGCTAAATAAGGCTTTTTCCAATATTTTTAATAAAAAGTTATAGATAGTAGTGGGTAAAATAGCATAATTAAATATTCCTATAAAGATGCAGCAAAAGCTATAGATTCAATATTTGATTCTATCACTCTTACATTTAAGACTGGGGACCTGCCGACAAAACGCGGATAATTATATGATTATATATTTTTCAGAAGATGAAACCTTGATTTTTCTACGCTAAGGAGAAAAATCAGGGTTATATTTATAGCCTAAGTAGAGTAGGGAATGGATAAAATTTTAAATCTAAGATTGAAATGATTATTCTCCTACGAAGTTAATGTGCTCCTATCCTAAAGGAGATAGATGAGAAAGTAATTCTCCTTAATATATTTTCTAGTCGTTTTCAATTATTTATCATAAATACACGGTATTCCAAATACTAATAGCATTGATAATGAGGTTTAAGGCGCTGGTACGCTGTAATTAATCTTGTAATGCTTTTTAACATTCAATTTCATAAAAACTTTACATAAAGTACGAGCTTTACTTTAAGCATTACTAGTTTATAGCATAAACAAATCATTCTTTCCCTGGGGACTGTCAATAATTTTGTGTAAATGACAATCCAACCTTTTCTTGTAGATTATCACTTTTAGATTTTTAAGTGCTTTTGTTCGAAGGAATGATTTTGGTTTTGAGGAAGGGGTACCCCTTCCTCAAAACCAAAATTTCGCGCTGTGCGTTCCTCGAGCTTATTCTTGCGATTCAAACATCGCTTCGAGTTTTGCACGTGCCTGATTGAAGCCGATATGACAACGTGTCGCGAATTTCTGGTTGTAATCTTCAAACTGCGACACTAGGAAGCGTTCGAGTGCTTCTTCGTTTGGAAATTGCTCCTTGCGCTTTGTATATTTCTTGATTTGCTTATTAAAGGACTCGATTAAATTCGTTGAGTAAATGCTGGACCAAATAGATTTAGGAAAGCTGTAAAACGTCAGTAAATAGGCGTTTTCCTCTAGGGATTTCACCACTTTCGGATAGGCTTTTTGCCATTTCGAACAGAAGGCTTCTAGTGCAGTTTGACCAGTCTCTTGATTTTCCGATTTGTATACGGTTTTGAAATCATCGCAAACTTCTTGGCGATCTTCTACGCGTACTTTGTGCGATAAATTGCGCGCTACGTGAACTAAACAGGTTTGGTAGTGTGCCTTCGGGAAAATCGAAGTAATGGCGCCAACCATGCCTTTTAAGCCATCCGAGATAAACAGAAGGACTTCTTCAACACCCCGTTCGTTCAGTTCTGTGAGAAGTTCTTTCCAATTATAAGCAGATTCTGTCGGCGCAATTGTATAGGAAAGTACTTCCTTGGAGCCATCTTCACGAATCCCCACCGCGATATAGACGGCTTCTTTGGACACCGTTTTAGGCGGACAGGAATATACGTCGCGTCTAAATAAACGCAGACATATCGTTCACTCAGGCGTCGTTTATTAAAAGCTTCTACCTGTTCTGACATCACTTTTGTCATGTTGGAAATCGTCTGTGGTGTATAATGATGGCCGTACATTTTTTCAATTAGTCCGGCAATTTCTGACATGGTAATGCCTTTTTGAAACAGATGAATGACCGTTGATTCCAGTGTATCATTCGAGCGTTTATATGGTGTGACCGTTTGTTGTTTGAACTCGCCGTTGCGATCACGAGGAATCTGGATCGTTAAGTCCCCGTATTCGGTGTGTAACGTGCGCGAATACGAGCCATTGCGTGAATTGCCTGAGTTAAAACCAATGCGATCATATTTTTCATAATCTAAAAACGCCGTTAATTCTGTCGCCAACAACGTATTCACCGCTGTTTCTAAATGGGTACGAAAAACTTCAGTAATATCTTGTTTTTTTACTAGAGCATCAACTAATTCTGTAGTAAACTGATTCATAGGGAAGACCTCTTTTCTAGGATTGGTTGTGGTGACTTAATTCTACCAAGAAAAGGTCTTCCTTTTTTGTCGTTTTATTCATTTACACAAAATATTTTACGCTCTCTTTCCCTGTTTTTTAGTAATAAGGGAAAATTTTAAGAATGAAACTAATTTACTCAGTATTGAAATTATTGTTCTTCATTTGACCTTTATAATTAATTTAGAAATAGAGGGGATGTGGATGAAAATAGCATAGAAAACATGGAAAAATGGGTCAAACCATTGATAAATCAATATTTATAGAGGGAGTGAAGAGTATGAAACTAAGAAGTGTATTCAAATGTCTTACAATTACAGCGATACTATCTCAAATTGCTGTATATCCGGTAATAGCTCATGCAGAAAGTAGTAATGGAAAGAAAGCTGATAACAAGACAATGGCAGAAGAAAAAAGTAATACACAAGGGCTATTGGGATATTATTTTAAAGATGCTCAGTTTAAGGAATTAGCTTTTATTAACCTTGGTGAACAAAGTAAACTGATGAATAAGACCAAAATAGATAAAAATAATCAAATTATCAAATCTGTGCGGTGGATGGGAAGAGTAAAGCCGTCTCAAACAGGAGAATATATACTTTCTACATCCTCTGATCAACAAATCGTTCTGCAAATTAACGGAGAAACTGTCATTAATCAAGTTAAGATGGAGAAACCTCTTAAATTAGAAAAAGATAAAGTATATGAATTGAAGATAGAATATCGAAATACAAAAGATACATCGTCTGATTTACAGTTATTCTGGTCAATAGATAGTAAAACAAAAGAGCAAGTTCCACAAAAAAATATTTTATCACCTAATTTCTCTGAAAAGGTAAATTTACCTGATGAAAAAAAAGATATGCTTTTATTACCAAACTTTAACCAGTTTGATAATAAAACTTTTTCCTCGGAACTAAAAGATACAGATAGAGACGGAATTCCTGACGAATGGGAAGAAAAGGGGTACACCTTTAGAAATCAACAAATTGTCCCTTGGGATGATGCATATAGTGTACAAGGATACAAAAAATATGTATCCAATCCATACAAATCTAGAACGGTTGCAGATCCATATACCGATTTTGAAAAAGTAACAGGTCATATGCCAGCGGCAACGAAAGATGAAGCAAAAGATCCATTAGTAGCAGCTTATCCAGCTGTTGGAGTAGGGATGGAAAGATTACTATTTTCCAAAAATCAAAATGTGACAGAAGGAAATTCTGGAACTAAATCAAAAAGTGTAACAGATACTAATACAACTGTTAACACCATCGAAGTAGGTGGGGGAATTGGTTTTGATAAGGGATTTACTTTTAACTTTTCACCTAAGTATTCACATTCATGGAGTAATAGCACATCGATAGAGAATACAGACAGTCAATCATGGTCAGAAGAAATTGGGATTAATACAGCTGAAGCTGCTTATTTAAATGCCAATGTTCGTTACTATAATGCAGGAACAGCTCCAATCTATGATTTACGACCTACATCAAACTTTGTATTCCAAAATTCTGGGGATTCTATCACAACAATAACAGCTGGACCAAACCAAATTGGAAATAGCCTAGGGCCGGGTGCTACTTATCCACAAAAAGGACAAGCTCCTATCTCTTTAGATAAAGCAAATGAAGCAGGGACAGTTAACATCTCAATTGATAAAGATCAGCTAGATACGCTTCAAAGTGGTGCGGAAACGCTAAATATAGAAACTACCCAAAATAAAGGGCAATATGCACTACTAGATGCGACAGGTAATCCTATTACAGACACTTCTAAGCAATGGGATCCTATTCGAACAAATATTGATGCAGTTTCTGGCGCTTTAACTTTAAATTTAGGAACTGGTAAAGAAAATTTAGAACGAAGAGTCGCAGCAAGAAATTTGAATGATCCCGAAGATAGAACACCTGAAATTACTATAAAAGAAGCCATCCATAGAGCTTTTAATGCAAAAGAAATAGATGGAAAATTATATTACACAGATTCAAATGGAAAAAGTATATGCATTGATGAAGCTGCGATTAATTTAATTGGTGATAAAAAAACACAGGATGACATTGATAAGCAACTCAATCAACTACAAGATAAAAAAGTATACAATGCGAAATGGAAACGTGGCATGAACATTACTCTTCACGTGCCAACAGTTTATTATGATTTTGAGGCTGCTGGTGCTACTAAATGGTACAATATCACTCAATCTTCTGGGGGATATACAGGTCAAAGAAGGGGACAAATTTCCCAGAACGGAAACGGTTTTGCACAAGACGAACTCAAATTAAAACCATCAACAAGCTATACCGCTCGTGCATATGTTCGAACAGCATCTCCAACAGGTGGAAACAATGTAGTGTTTTATGCAGATAGCACTGAGAATGGAGATGGAAAAGGTGCGAGACAGAATGTGAAGGTTGATGGAGATAATTGGAAAATGATAGAGTTTTCTTTTAATACAGGACCTAATCCAGAATATTTTAATAAATTAGGTTTAAAAAACAATGGAAGTGCCACTCTACATTTTGACGATGTATCTGTAACGGAGTGGTCAGCAACTGAAGAACTTCAAAAAGCGCATGTATTTGAAAAATGGGCTGAGAATACTCCATCGCAGAACCCTGGATGGATAAGGGGTGCAACGTTTTCTCGAGTTCCGAAGACAAAAGTGAGATATCAATGGAAGATTAACGGGAATTTTAAAGATATAATACAATCTCCTCCAACGGGAAGTAATGGAAAGCGAACTGTACCTGTCCTAGAGACTCCAGGCAGTAATTTAGAATTGTACGCTGTTGACGAAAAAAACGATAATCTGAAAGTAAAAGTTGCAGAGTATAAATCACTGTTAACAGGTCATGAATTTGGTAGCTGGAATATCGTTAATTTCAATGGAAAACAATATGTAAATGGTCTATATTTTAATAAAGTTCCGAGTAGAAATGTTCGCTATAAATTGGTGATTAATGGAGTAGAGACAGCTATAAAGGCTGCTTATCCATTAGATTCTCAAGGACGACGATATGTAAATTTCTTAGATTTCAATGCTGGTCTGGGCATTCCAATCGGAAGTAAAGTGCAGGTACTCGCTGTCGATGATCAATCCGATACTCTGAGATTTCAAGTTGCATTACGTAACTGAAAACCTACTGGAGGGAGGATATAACCTATTCAAGTTTTTGGGAATCTGATTTGCCCGACTCAGAGCTTGATTTGACTTACTCGAGAATTGATTTAAACTACTGTAGGAAGGATATAACCTATTCAAGTTTTTGGGAATCTGATTTGCCCGACTCAGAGCTTGATTTGACTTACTCGAGAAGTGATTTAACCTACTGGAGGAAGGATATAACCTATTCAAGTTTTTGGGAATCTGATTTGCCCAATTCAGAGCTTGATTTGACTTACTCGAGAAGTGATTTAACCTACTGGAGGAAGGATATAACCTATTCAAGTTTTTGGGAATCTGATTTGCCCGACTCAGAGCTTGATTTGACTTACTCGAGAAGTGATTTAACCTACTGGAGGAAGGATATAACCTATTCAAGTTTTTGGGAATCTGATTTGCCCGACTCAGAGCTTCATTTGACTTACTCGAGAAGTGATTTAACCTACTAGGGAAGAATTTAACCTACTCAAGCTTATCGAAACAGGATTTGCCTTATTCAGAAATTGATATAACTTACTTGGGAAAGAAAGCTTAGGTGTCAGTCACTTACTTACTCTGTCTATATACTGTATCAATATAGTAATGATAATAAAGACCATTTTTATTATTTTAAAGGATTTATATCATGATTATGGCAGGTGACTGGCACCATTTCATTAGCGGGATTACTCGAATCGACATATCAATAGGAATTTGTTTTCTTAAATAGTGAGAAAATACCTATCTTTTATGTTAAAGTTCGAATAAGTAAGAGGTAGCTGTCCAATTCGTATATAATGGTAGGATAGAGAAGAATTGATATTCCACAGACCATTTGTCGAAGTAAGCTTGAATCATCTCAAATACAATTTTAAAGGAGTTTGACATAACTTGAGTAAAAAGTTTGAAACAGAATTACCAGAAGACTATGCAGAACTAAAAAAAGAAGCGAATTACACGTCTAGCTGGAGAGACCGTATTGCAGCAGTAAATGAGTTAAGTACTTGTAAACACGCTAAAGTAATTGACCTTCTTAAAAACCGTTTAGAAAATGATACAGTTTACAAAGTACAAGAAGCAGCTTACAAAGCACTAATTGCATTTGGTGAAAATGTAGAACCACCTAAAGTTCAAAAATTTGATATTATCAAAGGTACAGATAAAATCTTAATCCGTGTGAAGAAAAGCTTACCAGCTGATCACACATTTGAAGACTTTGCTGGAAAACTTGAACGTATGCGCCTTGATGTATACGATGCATACGAAGGTCATAAAGGTAAAGAATTCAAAACATGGCTTGAACAAAAATGGACAAGCTTAAATAAATAATTCTTATATTTAGACTTATTTATTTACTATAAACAGATAAAGCCCAATCAATCATTGAATTTAAGGAATTCTAATATCTACAACGATTTTTTATCTGGAATAGATACAATTACTTTAGCGGAAAAATATTATTTATCATCAAAAAGTATTCAAAGAATCTTACTAAAAGAAAAGAAAGCAAATAATAAGGCAATGTGGTTATAAACTACATTGGCTTATTTTCTTTTATGAAAAAAGAATGAGGTTTTTTCCAGTTATGTAATCAAGATATAATTTATTTAGATAATGTAAGTAGGAGAAATTAATGGAAAACATAATAATAAACGGCAAAAACTATAAATTGATATCACGCTACCAGCATGATAATGAGCTAAGGTAAAGTTTTAATTTACTAACACAACAAACTTATAATTTCGATTTTGAGAAGTGGTATAAGAGTGGATATTGGAAAGAAAATTGCATTTTATACTCTCTGTTAGATAACGATAAAATGGTTTCTCACATTACAGTCAATGCCATTGATTTTATCGTCTTAGGGGAGAAAAAACGATTTGTTCAGTTTGGTACAGTAATGACAGATGAACATTACCGCAACCAAGGCCTAAGCCGAGTTCTAATGGAAACTGTTATAGATGAGTGGAAAGATAAATGTGATATGTTCTATCTTTTCGCCAATGACAGCGTACTTGATTTTTATCCTAAGTTTGGATTTGCCCCTGTAGATGAATATGAAGCTACAAAAAAAGTATCAAAAATCGAAAGTCCATATTCTGTCCGGAAAATGGACATAAAGAATGTTATGGATCTTAATTTGCTTTACGAAACAGCAAAAGATACGGAATCACTTTTTGCACTTTCTATGCAGAACAATTCGGGATTAGTCATGTTCTACTGTAACTACTTTGAGTTGTTCAGTTTTAAGGGAAATCTTTTCTATATACAAGGCTTGAATGCAATTGCTGTAGCAGATCACGAAGAAGACACGTTAATCTTATATGATATTTTGACAACTGAAAAAATAGAAATTGAAGAAGTAATAAATGTCTTGGCGACAGAACAGACGAAGAATGCCATTTTGAAATTTATGCCGAACAACAGTGAAAATAATGAGAAACGTCTCTTTAAAGAAGAGGTTTCTACACTTATGGTAATGGGTGATAAAGGTGAACTATTTAAAAATAATAAGCTGATGTTCCCGATATTATCTCATACGTGATATAGCTGAGGTTTTTGAATAATAGGAGAGCCTATTTTTATCTACTCAGCGCTTGATTTAACTCATTCAGAAGAGGATTCGACCTACTCAGCGCTTGATTTAACTCATTCAGAAGAGGATTCGACCTACTCAGCGCTTGATTTAACTCATTCAGAAGTTGATTTAACCTACTCGAACACATAGAAACAAGTTTTAACCAATTTAGCACTTCGTATAAATAAAGATATCTAGATAGAATTCTAGCTATAATTTATTTGCTAGAATTAAATATTTTCTGGGGGAAAAAAGTGGATTTTACAAAAATATTTAAAGAATTTCCAGTGATAGAAACTCAAAAAATTCGTTTAAGAAAGTTAAGATTGGAAGATGCACCCGCGTTATTAAAATATTATTCAAATGAAAATGTATATCGAAATCTTGATTGGAATGGACCAGAAACATTAGAAAGAAGTTATGAAGTTATCAAACTATGGAACAAAGGCTATGATGCAGGCTGGATTATTCGTTTTGCAATTGCCGACAAAGTCACAGATGAAATTATTGGAACAATATTTTTAAGTGAATTTGAAGGGAAAAGGGCTGAAATTGGCTATGAATTATCAGAGCAATATTGGCGTCGAGGGATAATGTCTGAAGCAGTACATGAGGTTTTATCAATAGGATTTAACCATTTAGACTTAGTAAGAATCCAGGCATTTGTTAGTGATGAAAATTTAGCTTCAAAGGTGATATTAAAAAAACTCTACTTCAAAGAAGAAGGTTATTTAAGGAAGTTTGAATGCCATAGTGTTACTGGAGAATATAAGGATATGTGGTTATATAGTTTGTTAAATACAGAGTTTCAAAGCTGAGAGAGGATTTTTCATATGGTATAAATCTCATTACATTTCGGCTGAAATTGTTACTTAAAAACTTCAAAAACGCGTGAGGAGTAGTGATATTAATGTTAGAGAAAATAACAGATAGAATTTACTAGATGAAAAATAGTGATGAAACAGATAGACCAGTGTTAGGACTTGTAATAGATGACGACTTTTGTTTAATTGTTGATGCAGGAAATTCTCCCAGACATGCAAATGAATTTTAAATAGAAATAGATAATATGGGCTTGCCTCCGGTTAAATTTTTGATTTTAACACATCATCACTGGGATCATACTTTTGATATAACAGAATGGGATTTGCTTTCAATTACAAATAATAAAACAAGCAATTATTTGAATATGTATCGAGGTATTAAATATGATGATAAATCATTAGAATTAGCAAAAGGTAAGGGTGTTTTTAATGGACGAACAAAACAGGGAAGTAACCATTTTGATGCTAATCTACTATTTCCGATGATACAAATAATTGAATACTATGTATGTTCGCATGAGTCAGTTTGCAGTAGATATTCGCTAGACAGTTGATTGACGGGTGTACCCGAGCGATAAAGCTCGACTACCGTTTGTTTGAATTCTTGGTTGTATCGTTTTTGTTTCATTTCGGACACGTCCTCTCGTTAGTTCAATTTTAATGATTTAATCGAGGTATGTCCATACATCCATATTACATCCACTAGCAAATAGCGATATTATTTTGGCAACTTTAGGCGGAGTTCGTTTTGTAGACACAGATCTTGGGGCAGAAAATAATCCTATATTATTTGAGCGGTGTGATTTGAATGGTAGTAAATTAAGTCATTGCAATCTCAGAGATGTAGAAATACAGGAGAGTGATATAATAGGCATGAAAATAGATAACATACCAGTCGAAAAACTACTTGAAGCATATTATCAAGTGAACGAAGAATAATTGAGTTTATAAGAGAAAGCTGTTAACCAGTCATAATAATTCAGTAAAATGAACACTTTTTTAACTCTTTACATACAATGCTGAATGTTCTTTTTTTGATTAGAAAGCTGGGTTGATTTAATTTCGATATCCTTTTGCAGAGATATAGGAAGTTGTGAAAATGATAGGAGCAACGTAAAGAAAATGCTTAATTTACAGAAGGAATGGTTCCGGTTTGTGTGATAAACTTAATCTAATAAATGAAAAAGCTGGGATAATAAATATAAGTCTTTCTCGATAAAGTGCCATTGCATTAGACAGTGTATAAAGATATTGGAATGAATATCTGAAAGTAATTGATCATGTTGTTGTCACAAAAACTATTCGTAGCAACCTTAACTGCCATGTTCACTTTTTTATTCTTTCATTATTTATTATTGGAGAAAATACTAATGATTACTTCATCATTGGATTTGTTCTCAGTTTAGTAACAATTCCTTTCATTTTCACATTTGGATTACTATCCTCAATGTTTATAGGGAAAATTTGTAATAAATATCAATTTAAGAAAATCATCAGTTTCTTGTATCATTTAGTTAGTGGAATAATATGTTTAATGATTTTCTTAGTCTATATTTTCATCACAGGTGGTTCACCTGAAGTATACATTCAAACGGGATTAATGATTGCATTAACAACAGTTTTCTTTAGTATTGATATTGTAATGAAGAAAATATAAAAAGAAATAGATTTACTATAAAAATCAGCAATATTTACATAGATTACAAAATGTTGAAACTTTTTAGTATTTATCGTACTATACTATTAATAGATAATTTTAACAAAATTTCCTTTATGGTAAAATGTTAATGTCTATTTAAAAGTAAAAAGGTGGGATTTTGTAATGAAGAAATGGTTTTTGCCAATCGTAATGCTTCTAGCAGTGGCAGTACTTGGCGCATGTAATGCAAATCAAAAAGTTGGAGATTCAGATGTAACAGCAAAAGAGCTTTATGAAAAAACGTTAAAGAAACAAGAATCTTTGAAAAGCTATTCTGCAACAGGTGATATCAAGTATAATATGGTATTCAAAAACAAAGAGGAAGAAATGTCGGTTGATGCTGTAAGTGATTTGAAAATGGATATTATTGCTGATCCTCTTAGTTCATATTTTACTTCAACAACTAAGATGAAAAATATAGGCGAAGAAGATGCAATGGATATCAAAATGGAAGGCTATATGACAGATAAAGGCTTCTATATGAAAGAATCGACATTGAATCAATGGATGAAAATGCCAAAAGAACAATATGATCTAGTTTTAGGTTCTTATAAAGAGCAATCGGATCCTTCTGAACAATTGAAAAAACTGAGTGAATTTGTAGAAGACTTTAAAGTTGATACTGAAGGTGACAAATATGTATTAACATTAAAAGCTGAAGGTGAGAAATTTACAAAGTTCATGAAAACTGAAGTAGAAGCTCAACTTGCTCAAATGTCACAAGGTGCTGAAACGCCACCACTTGATGATATGAAATTTGAAGATGTTGAATATGTAATCTATATTAACAAAGACTACAATATTGAGCATATGAAAACAAAAATAAATATCTCGATGAACGTAGAAGGCAATGAAATGAAGATGAAAACAAACACTGACTTAAAACTTAGCAACTTCAACAGTGTTAAACCAATTACAGTACCAAAAGAAGTAACTGAAAAAGCTAAAGAAATGCAATAGAAATCGGTTGTAGCTGAAAAGCTATGACCGTTTTTTGGTGTGCCAGGCATGTCTGTCAACTAGTTGATGAAAGTTCACTGTGGGCGTTGGGATATGCGAACCACTAGCCAAGAGCAAGGGTGTCCGTGGCGACGCGTAATCTGAAGGAAGCTGGCGGCAAAACCTTGGTCCGAGGTACACGAATCACATTCGAGGTTGTTCTGTTTGGACGAGATTGCCAAATAAATCGAAATCCTAAATATCGTGTAATAGAAGAACATCCTACTAAAGAACATCCTACTAAAGAACATCAACAGTATTATCTATTAAAGAGACTGATTTATTAAGTATTTTCTTCAATTAAGGGGGGCGTTGATCCAAAAAGGATTAACGCTTTTTATGTTGAATTTTGATAGTACTAAAGAGGCAAGTTAATGTAATAAGAGAATAAAGTAAGTATTTACTCTGTTAAGAAGAGATGAAAGCTAGTCTAAATAGCTTGGTGAACTAAAAAACAAAAAAGGAAATCCAACTCTAGAATAGGAGTCGAATACTTCTGATGAAGCAATTTTGAGGTTAGTTTTTTACAAAATTTAGAATATTTACTTGACGACTCAACATAGAATGTTATAAATTTACAGATAGACAGTCGGTCTATAAGGAGAGGTGAAAATGAGAAAAGAAGCGGAAGAACGCAGGAACGAAATACTTGACGCGGCGGATGAGCTTTTTGGTCGGAAGGGCTTTGATGGCACAAGCACAAACGATATTCTTGAAAAGGTCGGAATTGCGCGGGGAACGCTGTATTATCACTACAAGTCGAAGGAGGATATTATGAACGCACTGATTGAGCGGTATACTGTCCTCCTTTTAGGAGCGGCGAAGGAAATTGCCGCAGACAAGAGCATCCCCATAAATGAACGTATTATCCGCGTTGTAATGGCACTGAACATAAGTGGCGGCAACGGCAAGGAAATTATTGAGCATGTTCACAAGCCTCAGAACGCGCTTATGCATCAGAAAATACAAAAGGTCATAATCAACGGCGTTCCACCGATACTGGCGGAAATAATCCGCGAGGGCATTGAGCAAGGACTATTCAGTACGCCGTATCCGTATGAATGCATGGAAATGGTTGTGGCATATACGAATACCATTTTTGATGATGATATGGTTAATATGAAGAATGAAGAGCGTGCTTCACGTATACAGGCGCTTGTTTTCAACGTAGAAAGGTTGCTCGGTGTCGAAAGCGGAAGTCTTATGTACATGATGAAGATGTTTGACAGCTGAAATGGAGGTAAAAGAAATGGAAAAAGCAATGAATAATTCGGGGAAATCCTTCGGGGAAATCCTTCGGAAAATTTCTTCTTCTGTGGTCGGGACAGCTTATTTCAGTAATAGGAAGCGGGCTTACGGCGTTCGGGCTTGGGATTTATGTTTTTGAGCAGACGGGAAAGGCATCGCCAGTGGCACTGGTAATCTTACTTGCGTTTATGCCGTCGCTTCTTTTAAGTCCTGTGGCGGGAGTGCTTGCGGACCGCTATGACCGCAGGCTTCTAATGGTGCTAGGCGACAGTCTTTCTGCGATAGGACTTATATTCATTTTGATTTGTATGCTTAGCGGAGAAGCGCAGCTATGGCAGATTTGCGTGGGAGTTACAATAAGCTCATTTTTTTCATCGCTGCTTGATCCCGCATACAAGGCTACGGTTACGGATTTGCTTACCGAGGAGCAGTACACAAGGGCAAGTGGCTTTGTTCAGGTTGCAGGCTCGGCAAAATATCTGATTTCCCCCATACTTGCGGGATTTCTGCTCACCGTTACGGATATAAAGCTGCTGCTTGTAATCGACATCTGTACATTTTTTGTAACGGTTACTTCAACTCTTGCTGTACGTAAAGGTCTTGTTTCAATGAAATGCGAACAGGCAAAATCGTTTATCCGGGAATTCAAAGACGGTTGGGGTGCCATTTCTAAAAACAGAGGCGTGCTTGTTCTTGTAATAATGTCATCGGTAATGACTTTTTTCCTTGGCTTCATACAAACACTTTCCATGCCGATGATACTTGCTTTTACGGACAGTGCAGTAGTAGGAACACTTGAAACAATTGTGGCTACTGGAATGCTTGTATCAAGTGTGATTATAGGAATTCTTCCGATAAAAAAAGGCTTTATGAAAATTCTTTCTATTTCGCTGTTTTGTGAAGGAATATTTATGGCGGTATTCGGACTTCGCGAAAATATTGTACTTCTCTGTATTTCGGGATTTCTCTTTTTGGCAATGATGCCATTTGCAAACACAACCCTGGATTTTCTTGTTCGTACCAACATTGATAATGCCGTTCAGGGCAGAGCATGGTCACTTATAGGGTTAATTTCACAGCTTGGATTTGTTGCCGCTTATGCGCTTTCGGGTGTGCTTGCGGATTATGTGTTTACTCCTTTACTAGTTGAAGGAGGAGTACTTGCTGACAATTTAGGAAAGATCATCGGCACGGGTAGTGGTAGAGGAACGGGATTACTCATTATTATCGCTGGGATTTTGTTATGTGTTACTTCAGTAATTCTGTACAATTTGAAATCGGTTAAAAAGCTTGAAAACAGAGGTGACTTATGTATTTCAGAATAATCCGTAATGACATTTCAAAAAGCAAACTGATAACGTTGACAACAATGATATTTGTCGCTGTCGCGGCGATGCTTGTTTCTCTCTCGGCGATACTTGTCGTAAATCTTTCGGGTTCGATAGATACACTCATGAAGCAGGCGAAAACTCCGCATTTTATGCAGATGCATTCGGGTGATATAAATACTGTACGACTTTCGGATTTCGCGGAGCAATACAGCAATGTCGATGAATTTCAGGTGCTTGAATTTCTCAATGTTGACGGTGCGCAGATTGTAATTGACGGAAACTCGCTTGTGGACAATGTTCAGGACAATGGCTTCAGCACACAGAGCGGAAAATTTGATTATCTCCTTGATCTTGACGGAAACGTTATAAATGTATCCGATGGGGAGATTTATGTTCCGGTAGGTTATATGAAGGACGGCACTGCACAAGTCGGTGACAAGGTTGTGATAGACGGAAAGAAATTTACCGTTGCGGGATTTCTCCGCGATTCACAGATGAATTCGTTGCTTGCTTCGTCAAAGAGGTTTCTTGTGAGCGAAAATGATTATGCGGCAATAAAGGGTTTCGGAAACACGGAATATCTTATTGAGTTCAGACTAAAGGACTTGTCTGAAATTGGCGCATTCGAAACTGCTTACACCTCCGCAGGACTTGAAGCAAATGGTCCGACAATTACCTATCCGCTTTTCAAAATGCTTAATGCCATTTCCGATGGTCTGATGATTGCGGTCATACTTCTTATAAGTGCGCTTGTCGTTGCAATCGCATTTATGTGCATACGCTTTACGCTCCTTGCGAAAATCGAAGAAGACTACCGCGAAATAGGCGTTATGAAAGCAATAGGGCTACGTGTTTCCGATATAAAAAAGATTTATCTTGCGAAATACGCGGTAATTGCGGCAGCTGGTTGTACGCTCGGATTTGCACTTTCATTTGTGTTCAGAGGCATGCTTCTTGAAAATATACGGCTTTATATGGGGGGAAGTGAAAACTCTTCTTTCGCTTTAATTTTCGGAATAATTGGTATATTGTTCGTGTTCCTTGCAATTATTGCCTATGTAAGCAAAGTGCTGAAACGCTTTCGAAAAATATCAGCCGCGGAAGCAATACGCTTTGGCACTTCACAGGAAAAATCCGCGGGCGCAAAACATTTTTGCCTAAGCGGAAACAGGCTACTTAACACGAATATTTTTCTGGGCATAAAAGATGTTCTTGCAAGAAAAAGTCTTTATGCCACAATGCTTGCGGTGCTTGTGATTTCAACATTTATCATTATCATTCCACAGAACCTGTACAACACTATTTCCTCAAAGAGCTTCATTACATATATGGGGATAGGAAGTAGTGATATGCGCATTGACATTCAGCAGACCGACAATATTTCTAAAAAAGCAGTGGAAATTGTAAAGACGCTGGAGCGCGACAATTCTATATCTAAATATGCTGTGCTTACGACCAAAACATTCAAAGCAAAGAAGGAGCACGGATTGGAGGAAGGAATAAAAATTGAACTTGGCGACCATTCGATATTCCCAGTAGAATATTCCGAAGGCAGAGCACCCGTCAAAGAAGACGAAATTGCACTTTCAGCTATTAACGCTGATGAGCTGGGCAAAAAGGTCGGCGATGTCATTACGCTGGTGATTGAGGGGAAGGAGAAAAATCTCACGGTAAGCGGAACTTATTCCGACATTACTAACGGTGGCAAAACCGCAAAGGCTGTTTTCTCCGATAATTCGGCGGATATTATGTGGAGCGTAATTTACGCGGAGCTTTCGGATAAATCTCTTGTCGGAGGAAAGACTTCGGAATATTCGGATAGGTTCAATTTTGCAAAGATTTCGGGCATTGATGAATATATTACACAGACATTCGGCTCGACAATTAGTTCCGTCGGAAAGGCCTCCTATGCTGCAATTGTCGTTGCGCTGATTATAACGTTATTGGTTACACTTTTATTTATGAAAATGCTTGTCGCAAAGGACAGATACTCAATTGCCGTAATGAAATCGTTAGGTTTTACAAACTCGGATATTACATTACAGTATGTTTCGCGTTCGGTATTTGTTCTGATTGTAGGAATTGTTCTTGGGACGCTTCTAGCAAACACTCTCGGAGAGGTACTTGCGAGCGCGGTTATCTCATCGTTTGGAGCGTCGTCGTTTAAGTTTGTTGTTAATCCACTTTCTGCGTATCTATTATGTCTATTGATGATGATATGCTCAGTACTTATCGCAACAATTATCGGCACATCGAGCGCGGGACAAATAAAAACATCTGAAAACCTGAAGGAGTAGATTATGAAGAAGATTATTATCGGTGATAATATAGTAAAATCTTTCGGAGTAGACAATGAAAAGCACAATGTTCTCGATGGCGTGTCCGTTGAAATAAACGAGGGAGAGTTCGTTTCGGTTATGGGACCATCGGGCTCAGGAAAATCGACACTGATGTATGCGATGAGTGGAATGGATGGCATTGACGGCGGAAAGGTTTCTTTTGACGGCAGGGATCTATCAGCACTTAGTGAAAAGGAGCTTGCCGACATACGCAGAACAAAAATGAGTTTTGTTTTTCAGCAGCCGACTTTGCTTAAAAACCTGAACATTCTGGATAACATCATTCTTCCTTCATTGCGGGATAACAGAAAAAGCGCTGCGAAGATTACCGAAAAAGCAAGAGCGCTTATGAAAAAGGTTGGTATTACAGAACTGGAAAAGCGTGATATTACCCAGGTTTCGGGAGGACAGCTTCAGCGTGCGGGAATATGCCGCGCACTTATTAGCAACCCTAAAATTATCTTCGGTGACGAGCCGACTGGCGCGCTTAACTCAAAATCTGCGCAGGAGATTATGGACATATTTTCCGAAATCAACGCGGATGGTAATGCGGTTATGCTTGTAACTCACGACGCAAAGGTTGCGGCGCGGACGGAGCGCATTATGTTTATGCGTGACGGAAAAATCGTAAGCGAACTGAAGCTTCCGAAGTTTGACGGGATGGATATGGATGGAAGGGTCGAGAAAGTTACGGTGGAAATGCGGAAAATGGGAATATGATTTGTTGTTTCACAGTCACGATTTTTACTAATGACATTTTCAGTTTTCCGAAGTCAGTGTCTTCCGGGCGGTTGCTATCCCACAATGGAAGAGGATAAATTCCAACAATTCTATATAGAGTGGAATCGCAATAAAGAAACTATTTTGGTTAGGTATCCAATGAATGTCATTAATACTTAATGCAAATAAATAGAGCTAAGGGCAAACCTGTCAAAAGGCAGGGACGCAAAGCTGTAGGATCTAAGGCGTTATAAGAGCAATGATAGCCTGGCTACAGAGCATCGAAACCAAGACCAGCCCTTAACAAATGGCAGGTCTTAGTTTTATAAAGCTCAATTATTTAGCTTAAAGGCATATTAACACTCCTTTCCCTCTTTGCTCAAACGAAAGGAGTGTGCTTATATGAGTTTTATAGTCTACCAATTTTTTATGTCGTATTTGAATCATATTGAACGTTAAAAAGGAGTGAAATAATTGGAATATTTAAGAGAATATTAATTGGAAAATTAAAATAAGGCAATGTTTTAAGTGTTGAGGAAAGAGCCTTCATAGCAATTTTTAATACTTCATTTGGCATTTGATGAAGACGATAATTAAATTTAATTCCTTACTTATCGATTTCTTTTTCTGGATACTCAACAAGATGTAACTGTTCAAAGTTTCTTATTCAACTATAGGAGCTAGAGTTGAATAAGCCAAGCTAAAAAGTCGGTTCCTTACCGTACAGGAATTCGGCTTTTTTTCATGTTGAATTTTACTTAGCGTACAAAATTCCCGGAATATTGGCTGTACCCCTACTTGGAATTTATGCAGAATATAGAGAAGAAACTGGACCTTCATCCGCTTCTTCTCTTTCTTTGAAGTACTTTGTACAAAGTATTCTTAATTTTATGGAGAGATATATTGGCCATGATTACATACAACAGATCAAGTAAAACAAATCGGTATATCTTAAGAAATAATAGGTATTTAGTTCTAAAAAACTCTTGCATGTTACAGTTATTGAGATTTAATTGAACTTTACATAGCCTTAAAAATCTCTACTATGAAGAATGGGGTATATAAATGACTAATCAATCACGCAATAATTGTGAAGAAAATTAGGATTATGAAAGTTCTCTTCAATTAAAATAGCGTATGCTCTGGTTGGTCTACAATCTAACATATATAGAATTTCAAATGTAGATCCAGTAAGCCGTGTTGTCATCCTATCCAATTCTTCCTCTCTACTTTCTTTTGATACTGGTGGATTTGAAAGATTACCCTAATAAAGTGTACTATCAATACGCACATCTCCCCGAAATTTTTTGCTATTATTTCAATTACATCATGAGTCTTTATACCATATAAGACTAGATCTTCAGCAATATCCTTTACCGGTATTTTAGTGATATATGAAAAGCGGTAGATGTCCCGTTTTAATTCTAATGGTAGAGATGGCTTTATATCTCTACGCTTATCGGGGCTCTCTTTCCTCATTTTTGTACTATCTCCATTTTCAAAAGTAAGTCTAGGACAGTGTTTTTCATTTCTTAGGACACTATCAAGATACGAATGGGGGGATAACAGTATTTTTTTGAAATAGAAAATATAGAAAAGTTAAACAATTGGTAAAGATACTATTTTAGATTACTCAATCGAAAAATTTAATCTTCTAAATTAACTGTTATATACCATAAAATGTTAATAATACAAGCATTGAGTTAAAGGTTTTTTTTGGTAAAATTATTAAAGTGTAAAAAATTCAGATAATTTATTTTGAAAGGGGAAAATCATGAATTTTAATGAAATCAAATATCAACGGCCTGATATAAGCGAGTTTAAAACAATAGTATTAGATCTGTTGGAACAATTCGAATCTATAGGTTGCTTCGAAAAACAATGTGAAATTATTGATGAAATTAACTCATTAAGGAATAATGTTTTGACAATGTTAACAATAGCTCAAATTAGAAACTATACAGATATGACAAATACCAAGTACATTGAGGAGCAAAAATATAGCGATGAAAAATGGCCGCTATATGAGATGGTCGTTTCTAAATATTACAATACATTATTAAAATCTAAAAATAAAAGTAAGATAGAAAATAAATACGGTAGTCAATTACTAGAAATCGCGCATATTAATATAAACACAGTAAATGATAGTGTATTAAGTGATTTAGAGAAAGAGAATAAACTTATTAGTAAATATATAAAAGTCTTAGCAACATCGAAGACTGAATTCATGGGAGAAGAGAGAAATATCTCTCAACTAGATGTTTTTCTGAACTCACCAGATAGAAACATTAGGGAAAAAGCAAGTGAAAAAAAATATCAACTTATGAATCAAAATGAAAAAGATATAGATTCAATATTTTGCGACCTTGTTAAAGTTCGAACTAATATAGCAGAAAAGCTTGGTTATACTTCATTTGTGGAACTAGGATATGCAAGACTTTCAAGAGTTGGATATGGTCAAGAGGAAGTGAAAAAGTTTAGAGACATGATTAAAACTTATATTGTACCTATATCAACGCAACTACGAGAGAATCAAAGAAAAAGAATAAAGGTAGATGTTTTACAATATTTCGATGAGAATTTAAGATTTATCGATGGAAATGCAACTCCTAAGGGTGATGAGAAATGGATTATTAAAAGATTTAAAAATATATTTAAAGAGTTATCCTCAGAAACTGGAGAAGTATTTGATTTTATGGAGGCAAATAACCTGCTTAATTTAACTACTAAAACAGGAAAAGCAAGAGGAGCTTTTGCCACTTACTTATGTAACTATAAATCTCCTTATATTTTTGCCAACTTAAATGGTACAGGGAATGATGTGAAAGTATTAAGCCATGAATTCGGCCATGCATTTCAAATGTACGTCTATAATATGAGGAACGAAATTCCAGAATATATACTTCCTACTAAAGAAGCATGTGAAATTACTTCAATCGCGATGGAATATCTTGTTTGGCCAGGACTGGAAAACTTATTAGATGAAGATGCTGAAAAATATAAATATGCTCATTTGGAGGATGCAATCCTTACATTACCTTATAGAGCTTGTATAGATGAATTTCAACACTTTGTCTATAATAATCCCAAAGCAATTTCTTCCGAATGGAAAAGAAAGTGGAAGGAATTAGAGGATATTTATATGCGAGACAAGTCGTACAAGGGTAATGATTATTTAGAAAGGGGGAATTTTTGGCAAATGCAATCACATTTATTTAAATTTCCATTCTATTATATCGATTATGCTCTTGCACAAATTTGTGCTTTACAGATTTGGGCATTAGCTCAAACAGATGAAAAAGAAGCTTGGAGAGTTTATAAGAAATTATGTGAGAAGGGGGGAAGTTTATCCTTTTTGGACCTGCTTGAAAGGACTATTTTGTCTCCTTTCGACGAAAATGCGTTTAATGAAGTGATTGATCTTTTATCAACTTGGTTTGAAAAAAGCAGTATTAATGAAAGTAACTATATCTGATTAAATTAGAAATCATAAATTAAGGGTGAATTATGTATTTAAATTTGATGAAATTTAAAATTTATAGAGCAGCAGTACGAATTTGCTATAATTAGTAGGTACAATTACTTTCATTATTCGGTTTCTTCTCAGCGAATGAGCCTGAATATAGAATTGACGAAGATGGAAAGACCCTACAAATAGATTTTCAATGTTTGAAGGAGCGGAAGAAATTGCTTATGAGTTAGTTGCATAGTATAAAACAAAAGTAGTGGACCTTTCCATTACTTTTTGTATGTCAACAACCGTGCAATCAAAATAAATAACACATACTTTAGTTATATAAAACTCTAAGGATATTATTAGTCTGAAATTTCAGGTTACTGCCTTCACTAATGTGATATGATAATAAACGAGGAATTTTCTCCATTAAAAAGCTAGAGGAGAGTTGTAGATGAAGAAAATCATCAGTTATTTGGTAGTTGTTTTATTTTTAATTTCTTTGGTACCACCAGTTGCTGATGCAGCAAGTAAGGTTACGGTTACTGCAAAGCTTAGTAAAAGTACTCTTAAGTACAACGGTTCTGCTAAAGTTTCCTATAGTGTAAAGAAAAACGGGAAAATCGTAAAGAATCCAAAAGTGTCTTTTAGTTCGTCGAACAAGAAGATTGTGACTGTTACTAAAAAAGGTGTCGTGAAGTCTAAAAATGCAGGTAAAGCTTATGTGTATGTAAAAGCATATGGCAAAAAAGTTAAATTGCCTGTCACTGTGTCTAGAAAGGTTTGGCATGTTAAAGAGTCGTATATAGGAAGAAAAGTAGATACATCCTTTGACAATAAATACTTTTCAGTGGGCTCAACTCTATTTAATTTTAAAAATGGGGATATAGTAAAAGAGTTTGGTGAAAATAGAAACACGAAGAATTCTATTTTCTTCTGGAAAAACGGATTAGTTCATTATGACGGTAGTGTTTTTGATTATAGAGATTTAAAATTTAATTCTTATGCAAGATATAAAATGTTTGATTTTAAAACATATTCCCTTTTTGATGTAAAAAATGGGATAGCGTATGCTAGCCATAACAAGATTAATGGAAAAGTTGTAGATTCAAAATTAAATGTGGTAAATATAGCTGATAATACAGAAAGAATTACTGCTGCACTTTCAGAAGATGGTTCGATTTTAGCTACAGCTTTTAATGATAACAATCGTGTTGTTTTAAACGATACAAAAACCGGGGATGTTATAAAGGAATTTACTTTTGAAGAAATGGTAACACACATCACTTTTACAAAAAAGAATAATAAATTGTTGTTAGTCATCGGAGAAGAAAATCAAAGCGCTTATGCTTTTGATACAAATTCAGGAAAGATTCTTAAAAAATTCGGAGGACCTTATACCATTTTTGGTGATGTTAAAATCAGTCCTGATGGAACTAGAATCGCTACTTTAGAAGGTAGAGGTATTAAAATATATGATGGTTCTTATAAATTTTTATATGAAATAAAATTAATTGACAGACATAATATCAATTTCTCTAAAGACAGCAAATATTTAATCGTTGCTGGCGGGGGTATTTCGAAGTATTACGTTAAATAGTGATTACATTCTTCAGTGAAAAAAAAGTAGTGGAATAACTTCCGCTACTTTTTTCACGTCAAGAACATATAATTAAAAAAATACATCTTTTACCAACCTGCGCCGTTAGGACATAAGTATTGTTCTTCATTATTATCATTTAACACAAGGGTCATCCTGAATAATATAAAATTAAAGGATAAGATATTTAGAATTTGCGAATTGAGAGGAAGTATTACTAAAAAAAAGCCTATTAACATTGATCTATCAACATTTACAGGCTTATTGAAAAATGCTGCCGACATATCTCGAACCAGCGCCTCCCACCTTGTCAAGAAAATCACGTTTTAAGTAAATACTTTCCGCTTAAATTTCAATAATAACAGGCAAAATCATCGGCTTTCTTTTTGTCTGAGCATTTAAATACTGACCTACTGATTTTTTTATCTTTTTCTTCATTTTATTAATACTACCATCCAAAGATTCATTAACGGTTGTTTTAACGATATCGTTTATATTTCTTAGTAGCTCCTCGGAATCTTTTGCGTAGACAAATCCGCGGGAAATTGTGTTAGGTTCAGTTACGAGTGTTCCTTCTGTTTTAATAATCGTTACAACAATGACGAGCATGCCGTCCTCAGATAGTTGTTTTCGATCTCGCAATACAATGTCCTCGACTTCACCTATACCGATTCCATCAACGTAAGTATCACCAGACGAAATTTTTCGAGTCTGACGAGCTAGTGAATTTTCAATATCCACGACATCCCCATTTTTAATGATGAAGGTGTTCTTTTCCTCAACACCAACGGACTCAGCTAACAAACGGTGTAGGTATAACATTCTATATTCTCCGTGAATGGGAATAAAATATTTTGGTTTCATTAAGGTTAACATTAGTTTTAAATCCTCTTGATAGCCGTGTCCTGAAACATGCATCCCCGTTTTACTTGCAGATCCATAAATAACTTTGGCTCCCAATTGAAATAAGTTATCTACAATACGTGTTACATCTTTTTCATTCCCGGGAATAGGGGATGCAGCAAACATAACTGTATCTTTAGGTAAAATTTTTACCTCCCGATGACTGGAACTTGATAAGCGAGAAAGGGCAGCTAGTGGTTCTCCTTGACTGCCTGTACATAAAATTACAACTTCTTCAGGAGGTAAATACTTTACGTCGCGTGCCTCGATTAGCAAGCCATCTGGTATATCTAAATACCCGCGTTCTAAAGCAACAGATACAACATTCAGCATACTACGACCAAGCAGAGCAAGCTTTCGATTTGTCTTTAAGGTTGCATGAACTATTTGCTGAATACGATTTACATTTGAAGCAAATGTGGAAATAATGATTTTACGCTTAGCTTTCATAAAGGCTGATTCAATATGTTCGCCTACCAATTGCTCAGACGGTGTAGAGCCAGGACGTTCTGCATTTGTACTCTCAGATATGAGGAGTAATACCCCTTGTGTACCAATTTCGCTCATTTTATGAATATCAGAATATTGATCGTTCATTGGCGTTAAATCGAATTTAAAGTCCCCAGTATGAACGACTTTTCCTTCTGGTGTGTCAAAAACAATGCCTAGGCAATCTGGAATACTATGGCTTGTTCTAAAAAAGCTCACTGCAATTTCGCCAAAGTCTAACTTTGAATCTGAGTTGATTTCTACCAAATCTGTAGTCCTTAAAAGTTTATGTTCCTTTAATTTCAGTGAAATTAAACCGAGAGTAAAACGGCTAGCATAAATAGGAACATTTAATTTTTGTAAGAAGTACGGAATTCCTCCAATATGGTCTTCATGCCCATGTGTCACCACTAAAGCCCTGATTTTCTCTTTATTTTCTTGCAAATAATTGATATCGGGGATAATCAAATCAATGCCCAATAAGCTTTCATCAGGGAATTTAGCACCACAGTCGACGATCACAATATCATTTGAATATTGAATAACATACATGTTTTTACCTATTTCATTAATGCCACCCAAGGCGAAAATAGATAATGTTTTTTCATTTAAAGTCAATATAATTTCCTCCTACTCGACTACTTCTAATTCTTATTGCTGTGCAATATAGGCTGCTATTGTTACAAGTTTTGGTTGCATTCTTTAGTATTGCTTTTGAGTCTTTGTTCTATACGAAATCACCTCTAATAGGAGTTTCTATTAGAAGGACTATGAGATTTAAATATGCTTTTATCCTTGAACTAACAGAAATATTAAATAAGCTGAGTCACTGTTACATGATTTGCTAGTAAATCAAATTGAAGAATACCACTTTTATTTTATTTCAGAATATTGACTCTTTTCAATTGCATATGCTAAACTCATAAAAATACATTGAAGAGAAGAGTAAATAAGGTTGTTCTTTCCAGAGAGCTCGGATAGGTGAAAGCGAGCAAGAACGAATTATTGAAACAAGTCTCGGAGTAGCACATAGGATTTCTTTTGAATGATGATGTGACGGGAGCTCCCGTTATAGAGATACGGTATACACAATACATTAGTTATTGTCGTACTGAAAAAGGCGATTATGGCGACATAATGGCAAACTGGGGTGGCACCACGATTAGGTATTCTCAATCTCGTCCCCAAGACAATTGTCTTGGGGGTGGGATTTTTTTATGCAATTTTATAAAAAAGGAGAATAAATCGTATGGGGAACCGGAAAAAGTGTGCACTTTTGTTAAGTAGTATTGCCATTTCAAATTTGGGTGAGTGGGTATATTTCATTGCGTTAAATCTGATTGTCTTAGAGTTAACACATTCACCAATGGCGGTGAGTATTCTATATATTTTGTCGCCAATTGCCAACATAGTAGTGAGTTTTTGGGCTGGTAGTTGGATAGATAGATTAAATCAAAAGAGGGTGATGATCTTCTTAGATATCTTTAGAGGGGGATGTGTACTGTTATTAGCGTTTAGTACATCATTAGTCGTTATCTATGTATTTTCATTTTTTATTTACATGGCAAATGCCATATTTAGACCAACATCCCTAGTTTATATGACAAAATTGGTACCAGAAACGAACCGTCAACGATTTAACGCGTTGAAAAATTTCGTACAATCATGTGGTTTTTTAATGGGGCCTTCTATAGCGGGAATTCTATTTATGATTGGCACACCCGAATTGGCTATTAGAATTAACGCCATTGCATTATTCTTCTCTGCATTTATTTTATTCTTTTTGCCACATTTGGAAAGACAAAATGAAGCGGTTGAAAAAATAACTTGGCAAGTCATTAAAAAAGATTGGCATCGTATTTATCATTTTGCTAAATCTGCAAAATTTCTAACAATCATCTATGCATTGTTTAGTGGTGTAACGTTATTAATGTCAGCAATAGATTCATTAGAAGCCGCTTTTGCCACAATTGTTCTAGGTTTAAGCAATAGTCAATATGGTTTTTTGGTTAGTATTGCAGGACTTGGTATTGTGATAGGGGCTATTTTGAATACGATATTCAGTGAAAATCTGCGGCTTGGGCAATTGATGAGTGTGGGCGCTATCTTTACAGCAGTTGGATATATCATATATGCGACTTCTTTTCACTTTGTTGGCGCAGCAATCGGGTTCTTTCTATTAACTTTTGCATTTTCATTTGCAAATACAGGATTTTTAACATTCATACAAGAAGAGATTCCAAATGAAATAATGGGTAGATTTATCAGTCTATTCAGTATCTTCGAATCGATAGGTATTATCTTGTTTACACTAATCCTTGGACTCGGTGCTCAACTAATCTCTATACAGCTCACAGTCCTTATGGGTTCTTTTATTCTTCTCGGCATAAGTTTTGTCATTTTATATTGTATAATCGTAAAATCTAAAATTAGTAACAATTGAATTCACAATGAGTCACCTACTTATAATAGGCGGTCATAGTTGTATAACTGTGACCGCTTTGTTTATTACGTAAGGATGTTTGAGGAAATACGAGGTGGTTTGTTGCAGTTGCAAAAGACCAGAATCTAAATTAACTTCCATAGTTAAATTGGCCTAAATAATGAATCACTATCAATTTTTTAATATTTTTAAATGGATTAATTGTATAATGAAGTTAATAGGTATATTTAGGTTAAAATATTAAATATAGGATATTGATAGGCGGTTATATGATTAGGGGGCGTATCGATGAAAAAATGGATATTACCATTTGTGTTGGTATTAGTAGTATTGCTAAGCGCTTGTAGTGAAGATCTGTCATCAAAAGAACTATATGAAAAAACATCGAAGCAACTAGAATCTGTGAAAAGTTATTCTGTAACAGGAAGCTATAATCGGAAATTAAATAATATATTAGGAAAAGATGAAGTTGGAATGAGTGGTAAAAGTAAGCTGAAGATGGATGTTACCCTTAAGCCATATAACACTTATGCTCTGACAAAATCTGAAATAATACACACTAGTTCTCAGACTGAGCATATTGAGATGGAGAGCTATTTGACTGATCAAGGCAGCTATCTGAAATTATCTCCAGAAGAGCCATGGAATAAAATAGACTCAGAACAAATTAAGATGACGTTGAATTTTTACCAAATACCAGAGAATCCAATTGAACAATTTAATAAATTAAGTAAGTTTAAAGACAGCTTTTCAGTTACAGCAGATGAGCATCAATATGTCTTAACGTTGGATGCCAAAGGAGAAGATTTTAAGAAGTATTTGCAGTCAAATCTTAAAACAAAATTTTCGTTTATAAAAAATGCAAAAGGACTCTCTACAACTGAATGGAAAATTAATGATGCAAAGTACATTTTCTATATTAATAAAGATACTTATAACATCGAGCGTATTAAAACTTTATTAGATGTTGAAATGGACTTTAAAAAAGAGGCGATGAAGGTCAATATAAATACCAATGAAAAAATTACGAACATCAATAAAATAGACAGCATTATTGTTCCGGATGAAGTAAAGCGATAAAGGTTCTCTCCACAGCGGAAATCTGTAATCGATGTATAGAGTCATTTTTAACTTTACAATATAGATAAAGAGGAAAAATAAAGTATTATTGATGATATTTTCTTTGTATAAAAATGTAATTATTTAGAAAACATAACATGATTACGATGTGTGTTTAAATGAAAAGGAGCATGCAAATACGAAGTTAATCATATTCGAAGATACCGATCACTTGATCATGTTAGATGATCAGATCAGGTTTATTGAAGCAATAAAAAGGGGGATATAATGACTATGAAGTTTATTATGACTTCAGGAGCTGTTGTCGTTAATAAAGAAAATAAAATACTGCTAAAAAGAGATCCTAAAAGAGGTTGGGAATTACCAGGGGGTCAAGTGGAACAAAATGAAACGATTAAAGAGACTGTAATAAGAGAAGTGAAAGAGGAGACAGGCATAGATATCGAACTGATTAAGTTTTGCGGAATATCTCAAGAAAAAAATAGGGATATCTGCAATTTTTGGTGGTTAGGAACTCCTATAAGTTCTAAATTTTGCACTAGCTCAGAAAGTTTAGAAGTTGGATTCTTCGATGTTAAAGAGGCTTTAATACTTATAAAAAATGAAGACTTTAAAGAAGAACTTTTACATTGCTTAAGCCACGAAGGAGAGCCATTCTTTCTATCTTTTTAGAATAACAAATGGTTTTAATAAAATAAACAATATAATGCATCAAAAGGAAAATTGTATGACAGAAGATGAAAGAGAAAGAATAGCGTATAAATTACCTATGTTGAATTATGGATTTGCAGAGATTAAGCCGAAAGAAAGAGCTCAATTAATCTTAAATGATAAGTTGATAGAAGAATATAAATTATCTACTAGCAATATAGCTAAAATTATAAATGTAGAAGAAAAAGATTTATTAGATTTTATGAAAAATATACCAGTAAAAAAAGACTTTGAGTTGGAGATATGTGTAAATGTTATAATGCTTAGTTTTATATTAAATCAACAATAAATACAGGAGGTTTTAAAAATGAATATAGCAGCACAAACCTATTGGAACGAATATTGGGGAAATCGGGATAGTCCTTCTTCAGTAAGTGCTTGGATGTTCGGTGATACCTCAGATAGACTTGCCGAGCAGGTAATTACAGGGGTTAAAACAGCGACATGTTCAGGACATGTTTTCTATGAACTAGAAAATAAGCCACTACCTATGATTGATGAATACGGCATTATTCTGAATAGCGAAGAACAACCTGTTGCGATTATTAAGACAGTTAAAGTTTCACTAATACCTTTTAATGAGGTGACTAAAGAATTTGCAATTGCTGAAGGTGATGGTACATATCAAAATTGGAAAGATATTCACGTAAACTACTTCAGTTCTGAATTACATAAATATGGACTTGGATTTTCAGAAGATATGCTTCTTGTATGTGAAAAGTTTATGCTAATTGATATAAAAAAGTAGATGGAAATTATCGTGTTTTGCATTAGCATGTCCAATTTATTTAGCATTAATGACCTTGTTAGTTTGAAGTCCCTATAAAGTAGTGATTTGTATTTTCCATTCCTATGCCAGATATTTAATATAGATTACAGGTGTGTTGATTAGGTAAATATTAGGTTGTTAATTACCATTAACATAGTTATTTTATGTTCAATACTTAAGTATGTTACTACATTTTTAGTTGATTGTAGCGGCTCGGTGCTTGCCTGCGGAAAGCGAGCATCCCATAGCGGAAATCAACCTACTACTTTAATAGTAATGGTTAAAATTGGTTAATAAACACGCCTGTATAGATTATATAGATTATATAGATTTCAAAAAAAAGTGAAACTTATTATCATGATACTCGTATTATATTATTAATGGATAGATTTATTGGTTTTTCCATTATAGGTAATTATTAATGTCTATTCAAAGTTAAAAGGTGGGGTTAGTTAATGAAAAAATGGTTTTTGCCAATCGTATTGCTTCTAGTTGCGGCTGTACTTGGCGCATGTGGTGCAAATGAAAAAGTTGGCGATTCGGATATAACAGCGAAGGAGCTTTATGAGAAAACGTTAAAACAACAAGAGTCTCTGAAAAGCTATTCTGCAAAAGGTATTATTAAGCAAAATATGATGTTCAAAGACGGCGAGGAAGAAATGTCGATTGATGTATCGAGCGATATGAAGATGGATGTTATTGCAGACCCTCTTAGTTCTTATTTTACATCTACAACTAAGATGCAAAATGAAGGTATGGAAGATGTAGAGGATATTAAAATGGAAGGCTATTTGACAGATTCAGGATTCTATATGAAGGAATCAACTATGGATCAGTGGATGAAGATGTCAAAAGATCAATATGACCTTGTTTTAGGTTCTTATAAAGAGCAATCCGATCCTTCAGAGCAGCTGAAAAAGCTTAGTGAATTTGTAGAAGACTTCAAAATTGATACTGAAGGTGACAAATATGTCTTAACGCTAAAAGCTGAAGGTGAGAAATTTACAAAATTCATCAAATCTGAAATGGAAGCTCAACTTTCTCAGTTAACACAAAGTGAACAACCGACAATTGATAAAATGGCATTTGATGATGTTCAGTACGTTATCTATATTAACAAAGACAACTACAATATCGATCGTATGAAAACAATTATGAATATGACGATGAAAGTAGATGGCAACGAAATGAAAATGAAAGCAAACACAGACTTGAACATTAGCAATTTCAACAGTGTCAAACCAATTACCGTTCCTAAAGAAGTAACAGAAAAAGCACAAGAAATGTAATATGAACCGGTCATAGCGGATAAGCTATGACCGGTTTTTTAAAACTATAAACCATTTCTATACAGTCCTATTTAACTTTAATTCAAATTCTGTTTTAGCAACATGATCCATATAATTTATATTCCCAATAAAGTTCAAAAAGGCTTCATAACGAGTTCAAATAGCTGGTGCTTTAATCAGTTCCAGCACTTTATCTTTTGCAACCCAGCAACTATGAGACGTTCCCTCTGAAATACCCAATTCTCCACCAACTGGTCTGCAAATATAATCTAGTTTTAACTTTGTAGGAACATCAGTTATACCATCGTACCATTTATGAATTCTTGTATTTGAATATACGCCAATTAAGCTAGATATAGTAATGCCGATTCCGCTATCTTCTTTTACTTCTTTAATTAAAGCATCCATTAGATTCTCTCCAACTTCGACTTGCCCACCAGGAAAAATCCATCCACCATGATGTGTCTTTTCTAAAAAAATATTGCCATCTTCATCCTCCACGATACCACCTACAGCAACAATATGTGTTGGCATTACCATTCTTTTTTTACCCCCAAACATAATGGAAATTAATCTTATTCCACGCATAATTATTGATTATATATGAAATATAAGTACATTTATTCATCGTGCTAAATGTTTTTAAAAATAGAACTTTATGGTAAAATCAGTGTTAGCAAAATGACAGTTTGGATCTATTCTTTTACGTATAGGGGAGGGAATCTATTTGAGTAAATATCTGTATTCAATCCTAGGTTTTCTGACGGGAATCTTTTTTCTACCTTTATTATTAGGATGGCTTAGTTTCCCTTCCATTTCGGATGTATTCGTCCATGTATTTGGTGAACCCAAAGTAGGGCACAGAATTGTCGTGGTTTTATTAAGTGTCTTATTATTTGTTTTTACAGTTCGAAGGTTTAAAAGAAAATACGTCAAATCGTCATAATGTCTATAAAGTAACTCACCATCTTATATTCATGTACTAGATGGTGAATTAAGTTTTAATTATAGGCCCAGTTATTATCAAAGTTCAGCCATATTTTATGTTCCAATTCCAATTTACTCACTATCAAATTGGTTAAAATTTAAAATTTATGTTAGGAATAAATTGTGATGGACTAATATCTTATTAATTTAGAAATAGCGTTATAAATTAATGAATATTTGAAAAAGTAGAGGTGTACAAAGATGAATTATCAAATAGAAGTTTCACTAGATAAAAACGAGGAATTCTCGACTTTTTTAAGCACGAAGATAATGGAGTTTAATAATGAACACTCCATTCACCATAGAGAGGTAAGAAAAGTAGGTTCTAGGCACCCCATCAATATTATTGTAACGAATGAGCAGCAACAATGGGTTGGTGGTATATCGGCAGAAGTATATTGGAATTGGGTTGAAATAAATGATTTTTGGTTTGGTGAAGAATTTAGAGGTAAAGGTCTAGGGAGTGAATTACTAAATAAAACGGAAAAGTTGGCGATTGAAAAGGGTGCTGAAAAAGCATTATTAACGACTTATGACTTTCAAGCGCGTTCTTTTTATGAGTTAAAAGGGTATGAAGTTGTAGGAGAAATCAAGGATTATCCACCTGGTAGTAGCTATTTTACAATGGTGAAAAAACTAATATAGGAATTTCAGAATCATAAAGAATGGAGACGTTTTACAGGTGAAGAAAACGGCGGTTTTATTATATCCGCAATTTAGTGAGTATGAATTGACGACGGCTTTATCCATATTAATGCAGGGTGGAAAGCCAATATCTGTGATTGCACTAACGAAAGAAGGCGTAAGCGGTGAGGCAGGGCTAACATGTATTGCTGATGAAACGATAGATCAAGTTAACTATCAAGACTTTGATAGCCTTTTACTAACTGGATGTATGGATATTGTAAGTGTAGTTGAAAACGAAAGGTATATTGAATTTATTCAAAAGATAGTTAACCAAGAAAACTTTGTTATCGCTAGTATTTCTAGTTCTCCGATGTTACTGGCAAAAGCGGGCTTGCTAAAGGGGAAAAAATACACAGTTGGATTGCTAGAAAAAGATAGAGAACAATCCGGTTTCTTTAATGATGTAGACTATGTAGAGGATTTAGTTGTGCAAGATGGCAATATCATAACGGCTAGGGGTTCTGGCTTTATACAGTGGGGAGCACTATTTGGCAAAGCACTTAATATCGAATTTGAAGAGGCATGGTATAAAGATTAGATTGAATCATTTTATGATGAACGCAAACTAATAATCGTATTTACTATATGGAGGACATGAATGACGACAAAAATAATATTTGCATCCAATAAATTAGGCGATATTACGAATGAGCAATTACAGCAAATGCTCGATCAATTTGACTTTGGAAAACTCATTTCCGCGGAAAGAACTGCTAATGGGGCAATGGGGCAGACGATGTTCGTTCATTCTTCAAAAGGAGAATATGTATTGAAAGGCAATCCACTATTTCCCGGGCAATTCGAAGAGGAACAGTATTTTGTACATAATATAACTAATCGTAGCAACGTATCTGTTCCCACCCCGTATAACATTGAGCAGTCGAAAGCTCTTTTTGGCTGGAGTTATGCGATCATGCCGCGTTTAAAAGGAAAGCATTTAAATGATCAAGTAATAGTGGAGAACTTAACAAAAGAAGATAGACTACAGATTGCTGGAGTAATGGCTGATACATTATTACAATTACATAGTTGGAGAGTTAAAGAGAGCGGTGAGTTTGATGCGAAAACGCAAAGCTTACGTCCATTTGAAGGGAACTATACAAACTGGTTATATAACAGAATCCGATTTTGGGTGGAAGATGCCAAAAAGTATTCAGAAATAACACCAAATGATATTGCTTGGATTGACAATGTATTACTACAAGCGAATGATTCATTTGATAAATTTGATATACCTACATTTGTAATGGGAGATTTTAAGCCCGGCAATTTTTTGCTTAGTAATAGAGAATCGGGTTGGGAGATAAGTGGTGTATTTGATTTTACAAATGCCTATTTTGGAGATCCTTTGGCTGATTTGATTAAGATATTAACGATTTACATCGATCAGAACGAACTAGATGTAGCAAATCATTTCCTATCGATTTATTTAGGTGATTGTTATGAAAAAGGACATATTATTCAGCGATTAAAAGTACATATGCTGCAGCAACGAATCCTAGATTGGGGCTGTGCAAAGGCTATCGGCGCAGTGACTTGGGATGATCAAAAGTCATTTTCAGCTTGGGTTGAACTGTATACGAAAACGATAGAAGATTTAATCGATTAGTGGATAAAATAGAAATATACAGAAAGGGGAAGGCAAATAATGTTTGGAAATAATAAAGCACTTAGCTGTAGTAGCTGCAACAAACAGTTGGGTGAAGGGGATCGAATACACGTTTCTTTAACTTTACCTTCTGAAAGAATGATGCCAGTTGGCGTATTAAATAAGGTATTACAAAAGCATGCAAATACAGTGTATTGTGAAAAATGTAATAGCAAACTTATTAAAATAGATTAAAAATAACTATTGTTGGTTTGAAATAAAGTTTGATAAAAAAATCCTACAAGGCTTGATTTTACTGCATATAAAAAACTCTTGTTTGAAAAAAGATTGATCAAAACGAGAGCTTTTCAATATTTAATGAAATGGATTTTTATAAAAAAGTTTGAGCAAAATAAATGAAAAGCCCGCTACCGCAATTCTTTGTATCAGCATTTCTTTTAAAGCTAAACTGACACATCAATGAAACTGCTAGATGTACTGGTATTACTTTCATTATTTTGGCTCGCTGCATTAAATGAGCGCCACGATTCAATATAAATCGCATCAAAAATTCACTTTCACGAAGATGTTCTGCTCTTGTGCCAATCGCATGCCAACCGTAATGCGGCGAATAGGTAGAATTAATATTCCCCCGCGCATCCATTACCTCTAAATAGCTCACATTTCCACGTTGCATGAATGGTAATTGTCTTAATGCTTGTACTATCGAGCCTTTACGGTCAGGCGAAACTACAGATACGAAGTTGTTCTTTAGTGTCATATAGGAAGGGTTTTTATGACCACCACACTTGCCATTCTCAAAATCTTTTTTAGCCTGTGCGATAATCGCCTCCTTATATTTTTCCTCACTCATCGCTGGGGCTGATTTTGTCGGCATCGCACTTATTCCTGAAAAACTTGGCATTGAAATAGGCGTTGATTTATTTTCAACACCTAACAATTTTAGTGCATCACTATTGATTTTTGGAAAGCGCATTTTAGTACCTCCCCTCTATAAATGTTGATATATCCATATTAGATAGTTATTAGAACTAGTAATTTAAAAGGGTTTCTGTAAAAACTAATCGTAATAACAGAAGCTACTTTTCTTATTAAATAAAATAACAGTTAATTGATAAAATTATATATTTTTACAATAAATATATTTTATATATTAGGTGAATAGCCTGTGTTTTTAGTTGTAGTTTGATTTCATTTTATAGAATGCTCACTATACTTGTGAATTAGATGCCATCCTAACGTTATAAAAACTTTCAAACACTACTTTAAAACAAAAATAATCTCTTACAGACGCTATGTCCGAATAGGCTATGTTTTATCAAACATTAATATAAATCCACTAGTGTTGTATGATTTATCGGAATTTTTAGTTTTTATATTTCCTATTTTGAGCCAAGAAAGTGGCCAATCTGCAGAATTTTGTGCAAAAAGGTGATAAAGTAGCAATTGTTGCCGATAAGAGTTTAGTGACGATTTTATCCATTCACCGTACTGTCTACATAGAAGCAGTTTATGTACCAGTAGATCCAGCTCACCGATGGAACGTCAAAGACTCATTTTGAATGATGTACGAGCACATGTGAAAATCGAAAAAGGTGAAATCGTTACTATATGAGTAGAAAAAGAACAGCCTATCTTACATGAGGATCCAATTTAATACCAATTGGTAGGTATGATGATTTTTTTACACTTGGCGGTCATTCCCTAAAAGCGATGCAAGTAGCAAATAGAGTAGAGGAACAATTGAATATCCATATTAGCTTACGTGATTTGTTCACCCACGTTCAAGTAGCTAGTTTAGCAGCATATTTGGAGAGCCAAGTGTCTAACGAATTGCCTTTGATTGAAAAAGTAGAGCCACAAGCGTTCGATCCACTTTCTTCTGCGCAAAAACGGTTAGATTTGATCCAGAATATGCAGTCATCAGCGACGATTACATATAATATGCCGTTGTATTTAGCTTATTAGGCGAGCTCTATAAAAAGAGCCCTTGGTGCAGAATGTAGTCAATTGATTGACACATTTTCAGCTAGACATCATATATATGAATGACAAAAAGATGATGAAGATGTTGAAAAAACTGCCGATTATAAATGTAAATACTTTGTTAGATGCCAAATTTACTGATGCATTTGAAGAACGAACTGAGAATACTGAAGCGTTTGGGGATACAATCGGTAGTATTCAATTGCAATTACGTAAAGAAGTTGTCAAGGTAGTTGCAACAACCTATAAGAATACAGAAACGCAAGTTGCAGAAGAAATTGAAAAAATATTATTTAAAAATCAGTAGCAAAGAAAGGATATATATGAAGATATATCAACAATTTTTAAAGTCTTATTACCGCCTTCATAAGATGCAATTTTTAGGTCCTTTGTTTACCTTGACGATTATTTGTGCCATCTTATTTGGAAGTATCAGCGCAAATGAACTCATTGCTAAACAGACAGAATCCCATTTCTATGACCAATATGGAGAAGTCACCCAAATCGTTCGTCTGCAGCACGATCAATTCCGTAGTGAGGACGACTTTGTAAAGGACTGGACTGGGAAAAATAAGACGACCTATTTACAAAGCAATGGTGTACATGAAAAGAATAACAAAGTGAACTTTGTCAATTTTTACGGGGTCGATCAAGCCTTTTACAAAGTATTTCCTTTTGACCAAGTGTATGAGCTAAAGGGAAATGACGCTGTGGTATCCGCTTCTTTTGCGAAAGCGCATAAGCTCAAAAAGGGAGATATGATTACCATAAAAACATACAGCACGCCCTTTGACTATCAGGTAGCGGCGATTGCTGATGGTGATTTTTTTGCCAAAGAGGATGGGCAAGGTGCCAATATTTTAGTCAGCAAAGAACAATTTCGAAAGAACTTTCAATTACCCGAAAAAGATGTCACGACATTGGCGGGTACTGATTTGAAAGTGCAAAAACATAAAAACGTTTATCAAACTGAAAACGTCAGAGAAAACGTTTCGGCCATCGGACAGATGCAGATGATCCAATTCGTGGTGATGATCATCGATGCGGTAATTCTGTTAGTGTCTACCTATATTTTGTTCGGATTTTATCGAATGGCTTTCGTTGGAAAGTTACACTATCTATCAATCCTAAACATTATCGGTATACAGAAACGTCGCCTGACAGCATTGATGTGGCTAGAAAATATCGTTTTGATGACAATCATCTACAGCATCTTAGCAATCGTGAGTGTCTGCCTGTTGCCATTGGGATGGATCTATTATGTGGCAGTCTACGGCATATTACTAGCGACGATTGTGATTGCAAACGGCTTTATTACGAGCCTCTTCCGTAAAACCGACGTATTAGCATATATTTTAGGACGAGAGCAAGTGAAAATTAAACAAGGATGGGTACCATTCTTTGTACTATTACTTGTACTTGTGGCGGCATGTGTTGTTAAGCCCACCATTTATACCTTTGTCCTAGTGGGCATTAGTCTATTGTTCGGTGTTTTTTGGATGTTGGGAAATGCTAAGCAAAGTTCTGTGCAACTCATCAAACATTTAAACCGTGAAAGAATCGTCAATGAGATGAAAGCCATCCTAATGCTGGCCATTATTTCACTATTACTGATTTACGCTGCGATTACGGGTGTTCAGCACTTTATTACTGGTGTTTATAGTAATTGGAAATTCGATCAACAAATTACCGTAAATGAAGAAAAAACAGTAGAGATTCAGACCTACTTAGCGGTAAATAATGTGGAACAAGCAGAATTTTTGTGGAAAAATTATTCGCTTGAGCCATTGGATGTGAAGCATAAAGGTGAAAAACTATCGATTGATGATTTGATTGGCATAAATGATCAAGATGATTTGAAAGGGTTCAATATCAAGGGCAATATCGATATGAAATTGCTTCAAGCAGGAAATAATGTCTATCTGAATGAGAAGTATAAAAAATATCACTTATTAGATGAAGTGCAGATGGATGGAAAACGATTCGAAATCGTAGGCTACTTTGATAGCAGTATGAATGCGACAGATCATGTGGCGATTGTAAGTGAGGAAAGCTTCCGCAAGTTGGACGACACAAAAATCAGTCAGTTTTATATAAAAAATGATGAGCTGATTTTAAATAAATTATACGGTGAATTTGGAGATGACATTTTAGGAACGATGGATGCTAGGCAACAAAGCCTAGATAATACTAGTTTCGCACAAAATCTCCAAAGTGTTTTAATGATATTTATTCTATTTATCGCATTGATCAGTATTTTATCCTTATTGAATAGTTTCTTTATCTTGCGAGATAAACAGCAGAAACTCTTTGCGATTTTAGGCGCAGCGGGACTTAGTAAAAAGAAATTAATGTCGCTAAACTTCTGGCAGATCTTTGCTTTAGGGGGACAAGGCCTATTGATCGCAGAAGTGATCCTTATTTTGGTCTTACGATTCTTTGAATGGTTTATTCAAACCGTAATCGGGCAGAATATTCCTCTGGTTGTTACTTATGAAATGCAGCTACAGGCAATCGGCGTATATCTCTTTGTGTTGATTGTTGTTTGGCTGGCAAGTCGTCGTAATTTGAAAAAAATGAATATCCTACAAACAATACGTGAAAGGTAAGCGGGTAAAAACTATGCTTAAAATCGAAAATGTTACAAAAACAGTAAAGAGTGGTCAAACAACTCAAAACATCTTATCGAATGTATCATTAGAAATCCAACAAGGTGATTTCGTCTCTATTTTGGGACCAAGTGGTGCAGGAAAGTCAACATTATTATATTGTTTGAGCGGTCTATCGAGTATTACCGAGGGAAAGATTTTGATAGCAGAAAAGCCCATCCATACATTGAAAGAAGAGGCACTTGCAAAATTTCGCTTTGAAAATCTAGGCATTATTTTTCAAGATTTTCATCTGATCCCAATGTTGACAGTGAAAGAAAATATTATTTTCGTGGCACAGATGTATAAAAAATATCAAGATGACACTTATTTAAAGGAGCTGCTCGATATTGTTGGCTTGACGGATAAGGCAGATACGCCGGTTGCGAATCTTTCCGGTGGGCAGCGGCAGCGTGTTGCGATTGCTCGTGCTCTCTTCATGAAACCAAATATTCTTTTCGCAGATGAGCCTACGGGTAATTTGGATAGTCATACAGCGGAAGTCATTACTTCTTTATTGGAAAAGGTCAATCGAGACCTTGGTACGACCGTTGTACAGGTGACTCACGCAGAAGAATTAGCAAAACGTTCTGGGCGTATTATTCGGATGAAAGACGGAGAAATCGTCTGATTTATGCAATTTTTTTTAGGCGGTTTTAAATGAATTCTCGCAACGCCATGATTTTGAACTTGGTCAGTTTTTCTATGTAAAATAGCGTCGTAATGAGTTAATTAAGCAGCTTAAGGAGATTTCCTCAAGCTGCTTTTTTGTACTGCTTTACAATTTATCAAGTTATGATGTCTAAAGCTGAAAATTTTTAGTAGCAAAAGGAAATTCATTTGATTGCTTTAACTTTGTTAATGGTGTCTTTGATAGAGTCGTTAGAATAAGCTATATGAGTAGAAGATTAACTCACATTACGCACTTCTCTTAACTTGAAGAGTAGGATTTTTTTCAGTTGGATGTGGAATCTATTCAGAACCCGTAAAAAGAAGTGATGTATTTCATGAACATCCAAATTGAAGCAATCTGCCAAGCCACTTATTTAAATATAATTAGCACCATCATGAAAGAGCTAAAGTTACCAGAACTTTCAAATCGATCAAGCAACATCTCAACCATTGTATTTTATTTAAATGTTCTAGTGCAAATTGAAACCAAGAGCAAACGAAAAATCCTGCAAATTAGCCGATATTTAAGGTCTGCTTTATGGAAACCGACCTACATCTGGCTTCGGAAGATCGAAGGCAAAGCCGTTCCGTAAACCGCTAACTGTCGTTGTCGAACAATTATAATTGTAAATAAAAACCAAATGGATGGAGCCACCATTATTGAAGTGTTCACTTTTTTGGCTCTAAACCCTAAGTATAAAAAAACTGAATTTTCCGTCTTTATTTATGCAACGCTAGTGAGGTCTTGATAATATATAAAACTAAATGTTTCTTTTAATACATGAATAATTTTCAAAACTCAATTCGAAACTTCTGTGCATCGGCTATTTTCTTCTCATCCTTATCAAATACATCGCTTGTTGTAATTTCAATCCATTCCAAGTCGTCTTTGCTATCAACGATAAATCCTAAATTACCTCTCTTAGTTGTTTTTTTCTCCATTTCACCATTCAGATTCTCTAAGTATATATCTTGCTCCCAGCTTAATTTTTCACCGGTATTTGTTTCGATTATTGCGATTGGTGCGAAGTTTAATTTCTCATTTGAGTTATTTTTAATTTCCACAAAGATCTTCACAAAGTCGAACTCTTCATTATGTGTAAGGCCATGAAAATAGTCGGTCATACTGTAATCAGGGAATAGGTGGATGAGCTTTGTGTCTTTTACTGTTAATTGTATGGAGCCAATCCCAGTTGATTGTTCTGTCAGATTTATTTTCTGTAATGTTGCTTCACCTTTTCCATCTTTGACTGATTGGCCAACTGTGAGCAACGTACCATCATCTGGTACTTGCGGGTTAACTGCGTAAGCATCTAAATAACTGCTATCGACTTGTTCCGCTTTAGCAGAGGAGCCGGTGCTAAAATCATTGTTGGAGCAACCGCATAAAATAATCATGAACATTGAGATACATACTAAACTGATTAATTTCTTCATTATTAGACCTCCACTATAAAGAAGAAAGGGCTAACGCCAGGAGTGTCAGCCCTTTCTCACAACTATTTTATTTGTCTTTGATGACTGTTTTCTTGTTGTTTAAAATGTTAAAGATGATCTTAGCGTTATCTGTGTTGTCAATTTGACCAGCGAATTTGCTTGAAGATGGACCGTATGCGTAAACGGGGACGTCTTCACCTGTATGGCCACCAGTTGTCCAACCTGTGTTTGTGCGTGTGTCAAAGATTTTCTCGATGGCATTGTCGATATCAATTTCTTTTTTAGCTGTAGCATCTTTAACAGATTGAATTTCTTCAGTTGTTAGATTGAGTTTAATGTACTCTTTTAATGTTTTTTCAACATCAGCGCCATTAGCGATTTTTTTAGCGATATAATCTGGTGTACGTTTTGCTGCTTTGATTGGCTCACCAAACCAGTTATAAGTATCATTCGCGCCGATTGTGAAACCTCCAGTTGAGTGGTCGGCTGTGGCAACGACTAAAGTGTGCTTGTCTTTTTTAGCAAAATCGATCGCTGCTTTAAATGCTTTTTCAAAGTCTTCCATTTCGCTCATTGCAGAAACGATGTCGTTATCATGTCCAGCCCAATCGATTTGGCTACCTTCGATCATTAGGAAGAAGCCCTTTTTGTTTTGTTTTAAACGGTCAATAGCAGAGTTTGTCATGTCTGCAAGAGAAGGTGTTTCAGCGCTGCGGTCAATCATTTTATCCAAACCACCAGTTGCGAATAAGCCAAGTACTTGTTTGTTTTTATTTTTTTGTAATTCTTTTTTCGTTGTCACATAGCTAAAGCCGTCTTTTTTAAATTCTTTCACAAGGTCGCGGTCTTTACGAATAAATAATGAAGTTCCGCCGCCTAATAGGACATCCACTTTGTGCTTGCCATTAATGAGTTCATCATAATAATCATCCGCAATGCCGTTCATATTTTTTCGGCTTGGATCATGAGCGCCAAATGCTGCCGGAGTAGCATGTGTAATTTCAGATGTTGCAACAAGTCCAGTTGATTTACCCACTTTCTTTGCTGTTTCTAAAACAGTTGTCACTTCAGATTCATCGTTATCAACGGCAATAGCATTATTGTATGTTTTTACGCCAGCGGACATCGCAGTTGCTGCAGATGCCGAATCGGTCACATTCTCTTTCGTGTCTTCTGGATAGGTCATTTGCTGACCAACAAGATATTTATCAAATTCTGTACGACCGACGAATTTCGAGTTTGGACTATTCTTCAAATAGCGATATGCCGAAGTGTACGAAGTGCCCATGCCATCCCCAATTAGGAAGATAATATTTTTGATTTCGGGGTCTTTTTGTGCTGCAGTTTTTGCATGCGCTTCAGTAAATGGTACACCAAGACTACTAATAGCTAGTGTAGATACAGCAGCAAACGCAAGCAATTTCTTCTTTAAATTCTTGTTCATTAATAAAATTCCTCCCAGACTTTGGTATAACTAAAATATACAGGAACAGTTTTATAGAAGTGTTATCGCCATGTAAGAGAATTGTAAATCTTTTTGTTGAATTATGATTAGTGTTCTCGAAAAAACAATAATTATTTAACTGTGGATTGAATAATCTATAAATACATTTTCAATAGGTAAACAAAACGGAAATATACTTTACAGAGAATATTTTTTAGACAATTTTAATGATAAATGAAACGAAAATAGGGAAAAACGGTATAATTGTAAGAGGGAGAAGACTTCAATAATTGAAGGTGAAAATATCGATGCAATTCCTTCTAGGTGTTATTTTAAGTAGTTTTTTTGTTTTTAGGTATATTAGGATGGAAGAAAGGTAGAGTAGATTTTTAGCTGGTTATAACAAAAAAACGATAAAAATGAAAAGAAACTAGCAGAAAATATAAGGCTTATAATATTGCCATTTGGGATAGAATGTGCGATATTCAATGATATCTATGGTGGAAGTTCTATAATGGTAAAATCAGACACAGACTCTATCTAAATATGCGAATACATATAAAAGGTTAAGTTATAGTTACCCACTTTATTCATAGAAAACGATAAAAAAGCGAGAAATCCTTATTAGACTATGGAACTCTCGCTTTTTTATTTTCACCTTTTAAGTGAAAA
>NZ_JAEOAH010000028.1 GCF_016612995.1 Viridibacillus soli | reverse complement strand
AGGGATATTCCACATACAACACGTTAATAACTTCCATCGTCGTTTGAAAGGATGGATGGAACGATTTCAAGGTGTTGGTACGTATTATTTGGATAATTACCTCTACTGGTATCGTTGGCTTGATTTACATAAAAACTTGGCATTTGAAAATCGTATAGAGCAAATGCTCATTTCAGCTTGTCAAAAATCTAACTATTTCACAGTTGAAGCATTAAGAAAAGATAAAAAGCACCATTTATCAGCCGCTTTTTAAGCGGATTCAGTGGTTTACTGTTATTTAACTTACTCCGCACTTTAGTTGAAGGGTAAATTATGGAAAGATATGAGTTAGAATGTTAAAATTGGATGATAATAGGGGGTTAGGTAAATTTGTCAAATAAACAGAGAAATATAGGGTTAGTTTCTTTTGTTAGTCTAATTATTGGTCTTATTTCTATTGTTATTTATATATTGACGGGAAATTCATTTATTAATGATGGCATAACAATGTTATTTGGTTTTATTTTCCTGATACTTTCTTTTGTTTTATCCTTGTTTAGTAAAAAAGATAAATTTGGAAGGATTTCGTTGTATATTGTTCCAGTGTTGTTGGTTATCTATTTATTATTCTTTGTGGTTATGTCTTTATTTTGGAACCAACCGTGATGATAATAAACTTACGGGTGCTTTAGTTAAATTTTCGATTAACGAAATATCAAAACAAAAGGCTGTTTTCGTAAACTTTGTTGTTTTGGTTAAATAGTGTTATTCAACAATCGGGCCAGATTGTTGAGGTGCTATATGTAAAGTGAACTTACCAAAAATTATTCTTATGGAGGTTGTAGAATGAGAAATGGTGTTATCTTAATGACCATAATTTCGGGGCTACTTTTCTGTTTTATAATGATTGCAGCTTCGCTAACTCCCTTTCCGGATCCTGGTGGATTCAATTCTTTAGGTATGTGGCTGAATATTATAATGTTTCTTGTCTTTTATATTCTGTCTTTAATTTTGTATTGGGTAGGAGTTAAAGGAATGAAATATGTTATGGCAGTTTTTTGCGGAGTAGGGTTACTTATATCACTTTCAATAATTGTACTGGCATTTGTAATGGGAACGGTTACTTATAATGTTTCTGATTTTCTATATGTGATCGTTCTTTGCGTTATGTCACTAATTGCCAATATCGTTTGGTACATTGTTGCATTTAAAAAGTAGCAGATTTATAACGTTCTGTTTTATAAGGATGCAATGTATTAAACAATCGGGCGCGATTGTTGTATAGCCCAACTTTTCTTTATAGCAACAATCTTTGAGAAAACAGCCTAAACAATAAAAAACAGCTTACACGGTAACTGTAAGCTGTTTTTTATTGTCCTTGAATTCGAAATAATCTTGAAAGATACTTATTTAATTCTAAATCACTACAATAATTTCTTTAATAACTTTTGGTAATGCATAAGTAGTTCTGAAGGAGCTTAATCTTCGTCCTCTTCCTCTTGAGCTAAAGATAAAGAAATTTCTTCACGTACAACAGACAGTTTCTTCCTTTCACCATTTTGATACGCAATACTCCACAAATCATATCCATTGTAACGTTCTGTGTGTTCTTTACCTTGAACGTAATTTACTGCGGCAATGGCAGCAGCTGAAGGAGTACTATATTCTTTCCCATTAAAAAGGATCTTGCTACTTGTTAGGTCGATTTCTGCTTCTGTTACGACATTTCCATAAGTAGCCACTAGTTTTTTTTCGTTTTCATTTAGTCGTGAACACATCTCTTTCCAAGACATATTTGATTTACGAGTCGGAGAAGACGTTTTTACCTTCCTCTTTTCAGGTGTCTCATTTTTAACCGCATCGAATATCTCATCTAATACATCTTTATACTTGTCATATATTGCTACACACAACTCATTATTTACTTTTGCCATCGGCTTATTCACTCCTTTATAGACCATACGAAGATTATGTATATATTCTTCTAAAATATTTTTATTTGCCGTTGTAATTTTCGGGTGATTCAAGCAAGGTACTATGACGAAATCATAAAGCCCTTGATAATCAATTTGAATAAACTCGGGACATTTTGGTTTTACAGCGTCATCTGGAGACAAAAAGACCTTTAATTCATATGTATATGATGAGTCATCCATTTGCTTTAAGATTTGCGTATAGGTTTCGGTCTGGTCTTTGTTTTCTCTTGCCAACACCTTATTCTCCACAACGATTTTCACCTTATCGTTCGTCAAACACAAATCAAATCGAGCCCGTAATTCCTGGTTCGTCTCGGGAACAACCACAGACTCAGCTACCTCAGTTGCCACTTCCATTTCCTCTAGTTGAAGCGAGTCCGATTCGATTAATTCAAAATCAATATCGGTTTTCTTATTTGATTTATTCTCCTCACAAATATAGTAGAGAAAACGCTTCAGTGGGAACGTCCCTAAATTTAACGAAGACGTTGGCGAAAGCAACCAACTGATAAAAGAACTATGCATCGTTTCGCGGTGTCCAAAACCCAATAATTGAAACAAACTTTGTTTTTCAAACGATTCTTGTATACGTAAAAAATCTGAATCACTTATCAACTGATTCAGCTTGGTTTTCAACTCTTTCTCATTACTTATCATATTCTAACCTCTCAATCTCAGTAGATTTAAAGTATCGTATACTATTATAGCGCAATCTAAAAAAGGATTTTATTATTTCCGCTAAAGTTTAAGTGTAGAGATTACAGATATCTTTGGGTTATCCGTTATTCGTTGTAGTTATCGAACTAACCTGCACCGTTAGTTAAATAAAGAAAAAAAAGAGCTGCCAAAGCAACTCAATGATCTTTAATTAGTGCCCCGTTAGTGAAAAGGCGTACCCATCGCTGGATGCCCCATAATTAGGATTAAGCCATTATATAAATTTACTTAAAGCGGCTAATCTCGCTGTAATAATGTGCCTTTTTGTTTATCATATATTTTATAATGTATACCAAAATCAGAACCTTCATAATAGGTAACTTCGCAATAAGCCTTTGTTAATGAACCTTTGTCCCAATTATTTGGATGTACACTAAAAAATACATCCTCTGAAAACGTAATATATAAATAAGAACTTTTTGTAGTGTTCCAGTATTCAATTGAACACGCACCCTTTACTGTGTCGTGATCTCCCTTTAAAATCTTAGGCGTCACCGTTAGGGCATCCCAAAATATGACGAGAGATAATAGAGTACTTAATAAGAGTCCAAGCTGGATTCCATAGTATTTAATATGCGGGAAAGGTTTCTTTTTTTGAGTCTTTCTCATATACACAATACCTGCAATACATAAAACAAAGCCTAAAATCGTTAATGAAAATGCACCTAGTAGTTCCATCATTTTACTTCCACCTGCTCTGTCTATCGTGTTATTTTATTTCATTTTACATCAATTTCAGTAGTGCTTTAACTTCCTGTAATAATTGAATAGCAACAACCTTTGAGAAAACAGCCTTTACATAATATATATAGTTGGAATGAATAATCTTCATTTTCTAGGCTGTAGCTGCTATTTGCAACTACAGCTTTCTATTTTGACATAAGTACAGTATCAAATTGATTAAGTAGAATTTCAGTTAAAAGAACATATAGAATTCGAATGGCTAAGAGCATTGGACGCTGTTTTTGCTGTATTTGATCAGCAAGATTTAGGTAATATCTCTTCTGGGTGTAATAAAAGATGCTAAAAAACTGTTTGTTAAATTCGCAGGGTTTTGAAATAAAGTTTGATTGTTTATTACAAAGTTCAATAAAAACAGCTTACGGATTAATTCATAATCTGCTTCGTTTTCCAATTGCTGTATAATGTATGGTGTGAGAGTCGTTAGTGGAAGGAGTTGTTAGTAGATGAAAAAACTGACGTTTATCCTTTATCGATTTATCTATATTTTTAGTGCTTGCCTAACAGTTGGTGCTTTTACTTTTGCCAACTTAACAGCACTTTCTCCTACTAAGTACGGTGGGGGAAATGGTAATATCGGTTTGCTGCCATTCGCATTTTTGTTTCCATTCATCATTATTTTTATCGCTATGTCCATTAGTTATTTACATGAATATTTGTATCGCAAGTTGGAAATGAATACTATTCGAGTGGTAGTAGGTGTGAGCTTATTAGGTGTTATCTTAATTTTAAGCCTAACGTTTATAAAGGCATTTCAATTAAAATCATTACTTGCCGAAGTAAACCCAATATATCGAGAAGAAACGAAAATTCCTTTACTTACCATGAATTCGAACGCAGTGTTTTTTAACTTCTTCACCTTTATATTATTGTTACTTGTTTGTTCTTTTATAAGCGGAATGATGGCATTTAAAGATAAACAAAGAAAGTAGCCAATAATATCTGTAATTTATTGGAGCTAAAATTCAATAGACTATTATACTCTATTAGTGAAAATAGCAGGAATAAATACCCTTTTTGTCAGGCGTTTTGAGTAACTAATTTTAACCATTACCATTAAAGTGGTAGGCCGATTTCCGCTACAATCAACTAAAAAATGTAGTAACATAAGTTAATATCGAACATAAAAAAACATTTTAACGGTAATTAATACCCTGATATTTTCCTAACCAACACACCTGCCTTTTTGTTGAACTACATATAATCTGATATGGAGGGGTTTATATGATTTTTGAAATGACTATACAAATTCGTGTTACAAATATTAGTGAAGGACAAAAGCGGTACGGGTCCTTACTAAAGAAGAAGCCTGATTTTATCCCACACGAAGGATTTGCAGAATGGGAGCTTATCCCTGGGTGTTGGTTACAAGTTGCAGAAGGAATACCGTCGGAAGGAAGTGGGCCACTTCGTTTAACGGTTAAAGACATAGAAGCAGAAAAAGAAAGAGTAGTTAAAGAATTAAATATTGAAAATTTCAAAATATATTCTCGTGAAGAAGTTTCTGCGAAATGGGGTACTTTTTCAGATCCTTGGGGTAATCATATTGGTTTTTTTGAATATGTAGATAAGGTTGAACAAAATGAACGGATTAAGACTATTTTAGGGTTGACAGAAGCTTTATAAAGGAACCTTGAAGTACTGAGATAAAAAATAAGGAATAGAAAAAATTCTATAAAGGCGGGGAACTGATATGTCTCAATGGACAAGAGAAATGGTTGAAACTCCACGTGGAAACTTTGAGGTTTTTACAAAGGGAAAGGGTGAACCAATTTGTGTAACGCATCATTACTCTGAATTTAATGAAACTGGTGATTACTTTGCTGAAACCTTTACAAATGATAATAAAGTTTTTTTAGTCAATTTAAAAGGTGCAGGGAATTCTGATGATTCAAGAAGTGTTCATGAATTAAGTATGATTGATGCAGTACTTGATCTTGAAGAGATTCGGAAGGCTAGTGGTTTCTCATCATGGACATTTGCTGGCCATTCAACAGGTGGCATGATTGGGATATTATATGGGATTCATTTTTCTTCATCTTTAAAATCGCTTATTCTTGTAGGAACTGCTGCAAGAGAATATTCTTCATCTTCAAGTAAGTGTATATATAATGTAGGACACCTTAAATATAAAAGAATGCAAGAATTGATAGAGCTCTTAAAACTCCCGAGTCTTTCAGGAGATGAAAGAAAGAGATTGTCTAAAGAAAGGGCTCAACTGTCTTTATTAAAGCCTGAATATTATGATTTATACTTTTCAAAAAATATCTTTAAAAAAATGTCTACAGATAGAATGAATTTTTTCAGTAGAGAACAGCTGATTTTTGATGTAACCCGACAATTATCAGCTGTTAGAACAAAAACTGTTATTCTTTGCGGGAGACATGATGTTCAATGTCCTGTAGATTTTTCTATAGAAATGAATGAGTTAATTCCAGATGCAACTCTACATATTTTTGAACAAAGTAATCATTATCCCTTTTTGGAAGAAGAGTTCGAGTTTAAACGAGTAATAAAAAGTGTATTAACTTGAACTGCACCTACAATTGTTAGACGGTGCTAACAATTGTAGGTGTATTTTTTATGACCAAGTTTAATTGGTCCACCTGATTATCGTGCAGAATTCTAAAATACTATTTTTTAAAAGACCTTTTGATATTAGTACCTTTGCTATGAATTCTCCATAAAAACCGTTCATTATACAAAAAATTCAAGTCTTTTTTATTGACTCTTACGTTGCGTAATACTTTAAAGTAGCAGCTGAAGGGAGGCAAAAAGAGGACAGTTAAATTGAAGGGTTAGCAAAATTCATGAATGATGCAATGGTAGTCTTTACAAACAAAATTAAACTTATAGAGGTGCTTGGGATGAATATAGTAATTGAAAATACAATAGAGCACTATGAAAGATTACTCTCTATGAAAGAGGAAGATAAAGAAAATTATTTTCGATATTCAATGATGAAGCCTTTTGAAAAGATGTGGAACATAATTAATGTTCCTTTAAAAGCACAGCTAACTAATGGATATGATGTATTAATGGCTACGAAAATGCTTGGGTATCTAGATGTATCGGAAATCGAAATTGGAAGAGTGGCTTTAGAGAATTTAAGAGAAATGCAAGCACTCCAAACAGCACACAATACATTAAGCAAGTGTCTTGGGTTCAATCAACAGCATAACTTAAAAATAGATGCTGTTGAGCTGAAATTTGGGTTATATATAGCTAACCCTAAAAAATTGGAACTTCAAAAAGGGTATTGCGGCTTTGGGGGGATTCCAGGATTCATCCAAGTAACAATCTTTCCTAATTCATATAATATTCCAAAACTCCCTGCTGTAATTGCACATGAATTTCATCATAACATCCGTTTCTCATATTTTGATTGGGATCATGGCAATGTTACTGTTGGTGATTATTTAATTGTAGAAGGATTAGCAGAGTCATTTGCAAAAGAACTTTATGGTGAAGAGCTTTTAGGACCTTGGGTTACTTCTTTTGAGGAAGATGACTTACAATATTCGATCGAAGTAATAAAAGATGCGTTAAATGTTAAAGGATTTGCCGAAGTTAGCAGTTACATGTTTGGTGACAAAATTGCAATAGAACAGGGATACCAACCGGTTGGTTTATCCCCATTTGCCGGCTATGCAGTAGGATACCAAGCAGTACAGTCTTTTATGAAAAAGAATAGTGTAGGAATAGGTGAAGCTACTTTACTTGATACAGATGAAATAATTAGTAATTGCGATTTATTGTCTAAATAATCCAATAATAATAGAGGCGTTAGTATAAAAATATTCCGTGCTCTGCTCGTAAGAAGGATGGCCTACGTATTAACGAAAGCTTTATCCCAATTCTTTTAGATGGTAAGCAACCGCGATTAACGATTACTTATCGTGATTCAGAAATCTTAACTGCTGAAATGGTAAGAGGAACAGATAGAAACGGAATAGACCCACTACCTTTAAGTAATGTAAAAAGCATTGTATCTGTAAAAGGGAAAGACAATGGTATCACATATCACGAATGGAATGATCATCTTCGAACAGGTGATTTTAAATTAACGAGTAATTACATTAATTGGTCACCCTCAAAAGAAGGTATCTTGGAAGTAGAGCCGGGCGACAAGTATATCGTTATCTACATTCGCAAGGAAATAGATACGGTTAAAGTCCATTTAGATACAACTTATTACGAGAAAACAGGTGCGGATTTAGATTGGCATTCACCAGAGGTAAAAGTATTCGATGGTATTTGTACACCACAAGAAGACTTCAAAATGGAACTGCCATTACCAGAGTCTTTCGAGGGGGATGATTCTATCTATCAAAACATCGGTTTTATTGTAGAAGACAATTAATCATAGGCGAAGTTCAGTTAGAAGATCGATTGACGGAAACAGGTTATATCGAAAACAATAGCTTAACAACCAAGGCCTCTCGTGAAAATTCACGCCTTTCATATCCCCTCAAAGATAATTTCCCAGTACAATCAGGAAGTTTGTTTATTAAAATCACCGCTCCGGATGATTTTGAAGAGATAGCTACAGTCGATAACAAACAAATGATTTTCCGGACGGATGACAAGCAGCTGCAGTTAAGTTACCAAAGTGGTTCGTTCCATTTCTCCGTTGCTAATGAAACTATTTCTTACACAGCAGAACCTTTAGCTGAAGAGATACTAGTTGGTTGGAATGGTACAGCTATGGGGCTTTCTATCAATGGAGAATCGGTTAAAAGTCTAAATGCAGAACTTCTTAAAGATACAATTACTCAATTGATTTTTGCAGAAGAAGATTCTATCCAAGAGCCTATTATCTTAGAAGAGTGGGCTTTGTACCACAACAAGCTAGAAGCAGATGTAGTTATTCAAGAAGTGTTATCTCAATCCATTATGAGTTCATTATTTGAAGGTGGCATCAGCGGTCAAAACGTTACTTGGTCTGAAATTCCGGTAGCACCTATTGATCATTCGCCAATCTTTGTACAAAAAGACAGTGGTGAAACGTTGCATAAGAAAATTGTTTATCAAGAAGGAAATCGATACGGGGATCCTAGTAAGTTAGCAACAATGATTGATATAAACCCTATTCAAAATCAAAACCATGAAGGATTCCTCTACGTCACAAACACGACGAATAAAACACGCATTACTGCTACCCCGGATCGTCTTCATGCGGACGGTGCTAGTTCCTCTACATTGATTATTAAAGTTCTTGAATTTGGAAATCATTGAAGAAAAAGGTTTTATCGCTAGGCACATTTCTAAAGATGCGATAGAAGCTCAAAAACGTTCTGGGCAATATTTGTATCAGTATTTCGCCCCGTACATCCAATCAAGCAGAGAAGGTGAACTGATAGAGGATTCTATTTGGATCACTAGAGTGGAGAAACATCTTCCAATCGAATCCTATGTATTTATTGCTAGCAAAGGTACAGGTTCGTGAACATACAGATGTAAATGAAGTGTTGTAATGGATGCTCGTACAAGAGGTGGCGGTGTTTCTGAATCACTTTCAGCAAGAGATATTGATGAGAAAGTGAAAGGGAAGTAGCGTTATTGGGATATTGGCAACTGGGACGGCAAAGCCTTTTACCGCAATGGTGTCCTTATTATTACTTTACCAAAAGGGGTTTTATCAGAATATGGTGGAAATCTAAGTGAGGAATATGTAAGAGAGTCTATAGACAAGCATATCGCTTAAGGAACGTATTACATTCTCGAATGGATGTAAATGCACAACACAAAAAGCCTAAAGAGGTTTTGCTTCCCCTTTAAGCTAGGCTACTGCTTTTATACATGAAGATAATCGCAGGCAATTCATGTGCGACGTCGCTTTCTTTTTGTTTCGCGTATGTAGAAAATGGGCCCGTATTCTAACGCTAGTATTATTGTTGGAAAAATATTAGTTTTTTATACAGAAGGAGGTACACATGAATTATCCATTAGGTGTATTCCAGTATTATGATAAAGACAGCGATAAAACTCATTTGCAATGGAGTTGTGTAGATGATCCCTCATTCACTCATTTTGAAATTGAAGTTTATGATGATAATTTACGGATGTGGGTTAAGGCAGATGGCCGTAATGGGGGCATCGAGAAACAACCAAGGATAGGTAGTAACTATTAACTTAAAGAGCGGGATTCTAGAAACTTATATACCGCTCTTTTTTTATGACTATTTACTCTATTATATTCCAATGATATACTCAAATAAATACTTATAGACTAAATTCTGGAGGGCGAAGGCGCAAGTGTAAGCTATACAATTTAGTGATGAATTGGACTGTATGGAGTGAAATCAGCAATCTAAAAAATAGATGCGATAAATTAAATCAAAGGAGTGTTTAGATGTCAGATAAATATAAAAATATTGCTAAAATACGAGTAAAAGAGAAAGAACTGCTGCATGAAACTAAAGAGGAGAACAAGAATGTTATTAAAGAGGAAATTAAAAAATTAAGAGAAGACTGTAGAACAGAATATAGATATTGCGTAAGGAATAAAGATTGGGAAACTAAAATAAAGGATAAAGAGACTCGAAGTGAATATCTGGATGATATTCTTAGGCTTTATTATGAAGGCATTAAACATCAACAAACTTATTTTTCTAAGGATGTTCGGGTGCTATTAGAAATTTATGAAACTTACATAGAAGATGAAATTGAATCAATGATTGAAAATAAGAAAATTATATTCTTAAAAGGTAAAAAAGATAACTTTTTACTTACCAAAGAAAGAATCAAAAAATTATCAGATTATCGTAAGGCAGCCCTTAAGGAGAGTAAAGTAGGGGAAGAGTTCGAAGGTTTTACTGAGGATTTTAAGTCTTATGAGAAGGATATTTTGAGAATGGAGGCCCTCGGCTATTTTGAGCGGGAGAACACCACTGATAAAGCTCTAAAGAAATATAGAGACCTTATAAAAGATGTCAGATTCCAAGATGGGGAATGGCTTTCAAATCTACATTACGATGTAGGGGAGATTTACGAGTCAATGGAAGACTGTTATAAATTTGCTCTCATCTCATATGAAAAAGCTGGTTCTGTATTAGGTATAAGTAGTGATCAAAAAGAAGAGGTAAATAAGAAGATTAATGAGATGTTAAATAAGCTTGAAAAATAAAGGACTGTAGATGGATAGGCTACACTTATTTAGACATTTTTAATAGAGGGTAAGGATCAATCACAAATCATATAAACGAAGAAGAGCTTGATATGGAGCAGTAAAAATGGAGCTATGTAGATAATCCCGACATGACTCATTTCGAGATAGAAGTCTATGACGAGGACCTTCGTAAGTGGGGTAAAGCAGATGGACGCAACGGTATTGTTGAGAAACAACCGAAGATAGGTAGAAATTATTAAAATAGAAAGAGCAGTGGTCTTTAGTTACAGACTACTGCTCTTTCTTATCTAAATTAGAATTAACCGTGGTACAAACCTGTCTTGCAATTTATATAAACTACTTGATACCACTTTCCGTCATCTTTCACCATGAAGCTGTAGTATCCAATACCCCCGATTGCATAAGATTTTACAAACTTTGACGGAGTACCTTTAGGTGCATAATCATTCTTCTTTATAGATTTGTAAACTCTATCTTTAACACCAGGCGCCCACTTAAAGGGATCGGAAAAATTCAATTCATGTGTTCTAACATAAGCTGTTTTATTGTTATATTTGATTTTAGACCATCCATATTGTTCAGCTGATGACAAATTATACTGATCATTTCTAATTTCTACACCACCATAAACTTTAACAAGTTTACCGACTTTAATCTTCCCTAAAGTCTTGTATGATGTACCAGCGGATGCTTTAACAGTTAATGTTTTACTAGCATAAGCCTTGTCATAGCTTGCAGCCTGCGCGTCTGTCGCGTTCAGACTTGTAAAAAGTGCAACCAAACATATAGTTGCAAGAATGGATACACAGATTGTAAAATTATCTAATGTGGGGATAATGGCTCAAAGTATTTTGAGTGATGCAACCTTCACTGATTATGGATCAGCGAGAAGTATGTATTCAGCTTACCAAATTTTCTATCAACATAAAGGTGACTGTGATTCTATGGCTCATGCAATGCAAATAGTATTTGATATGAATGGTTTTAAAACTAGATTAGGATACACTACTCATCATGCATGGTTAGAAGTTCAGGTTAGTGGTAAATGGTATAGTTTTGAAGGTTCATTCAATGATATATAATTATGAAAAATAAAAGAGCTTTAAGTTACGCAGCTATCTTAAAAGTATAGAAAATCATCTTTAAACAAAACCTTCTTACGAGATTTGTTCAGAGAGTTTGAATTCCTACGTGCATCATGATAATGCTTTCTGGCTTATTTTTAGCTGGAAGGCTTTTTTATTTGTATATGTATGAGATGGGGTATAGAATCTATTAATTTATCAACATCTAACTCTTTCAACATAATACTAATTTAGTTGAAAGACAGGTGTAAGTAAAAATAAAAGCCAGGGAATAGTAAAATGAACCCTATAGAGTAGACATTTTAAAAAAACTACAATTCGAATTGTTAGTTGATTTTTAGAAAAGAAGAAGCATTGGATAAACAATTCCGTGCTTCTTTCAGATTTTGACTAACGACTCTTTAAGAAACTAAGCACCTACCTTCATACGCAATTGCATTCATAAAATTTCAAAAGATACAATTCGTAGTGAGCAACGGTGGTCAGCTTACCAACCAAAGATTATTTCGTAGACAAGGGTAAAGACTTTTCTGGAGTAGGTGTATTAAACCGTCTCAATGAAAGTCACCCGATGTTCTAAAAAAATGGCTATATCATTGTAAATTTCGACATCGAGACTATTCGAAAAGGCGATTTGGATAAGCCATATTTAAAATATGTGAATGGTGATATATCGAACGAATGGAAACGTTAAGGTTTCAATTACAACTCTGTTGATGGCTTCAAGAATAATTTCAAGTTGCTAGATATTCTATCACGGACACAAGAATGCAACTGAGGATTTTAAAGCTGGCGTTACACATTAATAGGAAAACTAAAGATCATAAATAATGTTGATTTGAAAAAAGATCGATATAAAAGAAAAAGTTTAAAGTGGATTCCTTAACTTCAATTATATAGAAATTCTGAATTTTATAATTATAAAACAATAGATCTAGCAATTCTAAATCCGATATCATCTATATAAAAATCAGGCATACTCTTCCGGCGACAAGTAGCTCCACACCCCCGTTCTTCTTCTGCCCAACTTCCTCCGCGAATTATTCTGTAAGTACTAAAGGTCTCTGCATCATATAAGTCCCCGCACCACTCCCAGACATTCCCGATCATGTCGTACAAGCCCCACTCATTAGGCATTTTCTTACCAACTTGATGTACTCGTGCTTTAGAATTTTTTTTATACCAAGCTATTTCATCAATTTCACTATACCGATATCCTTTTGATTTTGCCTTACATGCATATTGCCATTCAGCATCTGTCGGTAAACGAAAACCATTAGTACCATTTTTGCAAACAACTTCTTTACTTTCATTATCAAAATCATAAAACTTGTCATAACCCATTGTATCAGACAATAAATTGCAAAAAATCACTGCATCTATCCATGAAACATTAACAATTGGTTTTCGAGCCTCATTCGTTGTTGCAAATTTTTTTCCCATAATAATCTCGTAAAGTTCTTTTGTCACCGTATATTTAGCAAGATAAAATGGCTCTATCTCAACATTCCAAATAACTTCCTTTAATTTTTTTCTAATACCCGGCATTGCAAATTTATAGTCTGAACTAATCCATTTTTGCTCGTTTCGAAAATCTCGTAGGCGAGTTTCTCCTTCCGGAATATACACCATTAAATCTCTTAAGTAGTCATTTAAGTTAGCTAACATTGTACACCTCTAGTCTTGAATTAGTGTGCTTATACACTTCTTTCATAGCAAAACCTCTTTAAGATTATTCTGGAGTTTTATTCTAATGCATCTTTGAATAAAGTTGCCCGTTTATTGAAGGCTTGACTACCGAAATTTCTATACGATTATTATAAACTATACGCAAAAAAGCCTACACTAAATTCAAGTATCGGCTTCATCTTTAAAGAAATTTATTATCTTTTGAACAGCTTTATTATTCGTAAACAGGTAAGAAGAATAAACGCTCTGTTTATGAGGCATTATTTAGTGTTGATAAACTTATGTTAAGCAGATAGTTATCTTTAGCTGCTACCATAGGAACTTCTTATCCACTGTCGTATACTAATAAGAAATTTATTCTTCTCCCTCTTTCAGCAGGAACTGAAGGAATTCGTACACCACAATTGAAATTTTCTTATCTTTTAAACGGAATAAAAAATTGAACGATTATTAGGGATCATTCTGCTAACTGACAAAAGGGTCCAAAATATTACGATCAAAATAAGAATGAGTAAAATAAGTAAAATTTAACTTGTAAAAATATTCTAATTATACTACCATAATGTTTGTGTAGTAAATTTTACGAAGTTCATAATTATGCCGCTGGGTGCCTTTGTGTAAACAAAGGGTAACAGGGAATCGGGTGTAAATCCCGAGTGGTCGCGCCGCTGTAACCAAGGAGTTTTCTTTCATGATGTCACTTGATTGTATCAATCAGGGAAGACGAAAGAGAATAATGATTTGGAAGCCAGGAGACCTACCTAGTGTGTATCACCAAATTTTCCTTCGCTGAGAGGAGAGGTGTTCGAGAGATTAAAAGACTGACTTTTTGTACGATTACTATGTCTTTAAACCGATACTCGTAGCCCCATTCTTTGTCATTAGGAATGGGGCTTTTTTGTTTGTTTTTTTATGAAGGAGGTTTTCTTATTGGAACAGTTATTGCCAGTTCGATCATTGAAAAAGGGGGACAACGATGATATTACGCAAGAACGGCTGATTGAGAGAAAAGCTAAGCGTCGATTTCAATTGCTGTTGCTTCTGTTCTTTTGCGCCCTTGTATTATCTATTACATTCGCTTTAACTCTCGGACCAGTTAAGATGTCTCCTATAACCGTTTGGAAGATTGCTCTATCTCATCTCCCCTTTTTCGGGGATTACATAGACGTTAATTGGAGCCAAGCGCAAGAACGAATTATTTGGGACATTCGTTTACCTCGTGTCTTACTTGGAGCTGTTGTAGGAGCCGGATTATCCGTAGTTGGGGTAGTTATTCAAGCATTGGTTCGTAATTCACTTGCGGATCCGTATATTCTTGGCATATCTTCTGGTTCATCAGTTGCTGCAACACTTGTAATTCTATTTGGTGCGCTACCAATCTTCGGTCAATATGCGCTGTCTTTGGGTGCCTTTATTGGAGCTATTGTTGCGATGGTAGCTGTTTATTTATTAGCTCAGGTTGGGGGAAGAATTCAAACGACAAGGCTTTTGTTAGCAGGTGTTGCTATTTCAATGATTTTGTCAGCTGTAACGAATTTCATTGTTACGCTTGCCCCAAAAGAATCGGGGATCCGCGGTGCAATGTTTTGGATGATGGGTAGTTTAGCTGGGGCCAAATGGGAATACATAATGATTCCAACAGTTGTCGTACTCGTTGGTACTTTTTATCTGTTATTTCATTCTCGGTCTCTAAATGTTTTATTAATGGGAGAGGAAGCGGCTGCAACACTTGGAGTTAATATTGACTCCTTCCGTAAAATACTAATAATTATCTCGTCACTTCTTACAGGGACTGTTGTGGCTGTAAGCGGTTCTATCGGATTTATTGGGTTAGTCGTTCCACATCTAGTACGTCTACTTATTGGTACAGATCATAAACGAGTTCTACCATTCAGTATTTTAATAGGAATGATACTTGTCATTTGGTCTGATGTATGTGCTCGAATGCTACTTGCACCCCAAGAACTTCCGATTGGAGTCGTCACTGCACTATGTGGGGGACCATTCTTTATTTGGCTTTTGCGTAGAAGTTCATATTCATTTGGAGGTGGAAGTAAATGAGATTAACTTTGAAGGATGTTGCTTATTCAATCCAAGATACTTCTATAATTGAGGATATTTCCATTCAAATTAAAGCGAAGCAGTTTGTTGGACTTATTGGACCTAATGGGAGTGGGAAATCGACCTTATTAAAAACAGCTTCTCGAATATTAAAACCACATTCTGGATTAGTTCACTTAGATGGACAAGACTTATACGAGCTTTCACCAAAACAAACTGCGCAGGAAATGTCGGTTGTTAGCCAAGAAACAGCACTGACTTTTGACTTTAGCGTACGAGAAATGGTTTGGATGGGACGTCATCCCCATAAGAGACTCTTTCAGTCTGATACGAAGGAAGACCGCATGATTGTCGACGCTGCTTTAAATCGTGTTGGAATGAATGGATTTAAAGAAAGAAGTTTTATGAGCTTATCAGGTGGTGAGAAACAGCGTGTTCTCATTGCCAGGGCTCTTGCTCAAGAAGCGAACATAATTATTTTGGACGAACCAACCAATCATTTAGACATACATCACCAACTTCAATTGCTAGATCTTGTTAAGAAGCTTGAAGTTACAATCCTAGCCGCCCTGCACGATTTAAATTTAGCGGCCATGTTTTGCGATTATTTATATGTCATCCAAAATGGACAGGTTGTCAGTTCTGGAACACCTGAAACCGTGTTAACAACAGAGCTAATTAGAGAGGTGTTTGGCGTGGAAACAGAAATTAAGATTCATCCTATCACACATAAAACACATATCACTTTTTTAGCGCATGTATAAAAAACAATAGATTTGAGGAGATTTGTATGACTGGATATAGAAAGCTATGGATCAGTATTAGTTTACTAGTAATAATAATGTTGTCTGCGTGTAGTAGCTCAGATAAGCCGTCTAAAAATGAAGGTACAAAACAGAAAGCCGAAAGTGGATATGGTGAAGTAGTTATTACGAATATGGACCACGAGTTTACATATACAGAAGCTCCAAAACGTGCTGTTGCTCTTAACCAGCATGCAACGGAAATTATGCTTGCCTTAGGATTACAAGATTCAATGGTAGGTACAGCTTACTTAGATGACAAAATTTTACCAGAATTTAAGGAAGCTTACGAGAAAATTCCAGTGCTGGCTAAGGAATATCCATCCAAAGAAGTGTTCTTTGAAGTTGAGCCAGATTTTGCTTATGCAGGCTGGAGAAGTGCATTTTCAGAACAAACATTAGGAACTGTTGAAGAGTTACAAGAAGCGGGAGTGAATACGTATATTCAAGAATCATCTAGTATGTCGACTACTCCAACACTGGATGATGTGTATAAAGATATTGAAAACATTGGACGTATCTTTCATGTAGAAAAAAGAGCAACAGAACTCATTAATCAAATGAAACAAGATATGGAAGAAACAATTGCGAAAGTTGGTCGAGTAGAAGAACCAGTAAATGTATTAGTATACGACAGTGGAGAAGAAGTTCCTATGGCAGCAGCTAAAGATAACTATCTGGTTCACTTAGTTACAATGGCCGGAGGAAACAATATTTTTAATGATACTAAAGGTGGGTGGCCCGAGGTAAGCTGGGAAGAAATCATTAATCGTAATCCAGAAGCTATTATTATTATTGATTATGGTGATACATCTGTAGAACAAAAGCAAAAATTCTTACTAAATAAAAAAGAACTTGCAGATTTACCTGCTATTAAAAACAAGATATTTATTGTTCTTCCTCTTTCAGCAGGAGCCGAAGGAATTCGAGCACCACTTGCATTAAAAACAGTTGCTGAAGGATTATATCCAGAAAAATTCGAGAAATAAGATGCACACTATATTACCTTTAGTAAAATCAAGAGTCTTCGTTTAAGCGACTATTAAATAACTCCAGCATTGTCTGAGTCATTTTTTTATATGATTCTTCATACTTGTATTTACAATTTTGATCTTCAGCCTAGCGAGGTTGATCAATGTGAAACCTTGGAAAGTAGATCTTGCTGTTGAGAAATAGCATTGTAGAAGTGAATAAATGCCGGCCTAAAAGACTGACATAAAATTGTCAGTCTTTTAATTAACTATATACTGTACAAACATTGGAAATAGAGGATAATTATACTTGGTAGTTAGAATACAATACTATTCGATTAGCAAGACCTCTTACTACTAACTATATGTGAGGAATATTGTTCGAGAAAAAATTACAACAGATCAAACACTTAAATAATCAGGAGGATTTAAAAGACAATGCAATCTTTAATTGATATCAGTAGCACAGCTTTGTATATTTCATTTCTAACGTACTTAATAGCAATTATTCCTTTAGGTTTATCGGTTACTTCACAGAAAAGGGTATTTTCTATTGTTGGTTTATCCATGACTTGGATCGGTTTTACTTTACAAATTACATATTTTGGTATTAGATGGTATGCAATTGGGCACGCCCCTGTTGGGAATATGTATGAGTTCATGACATTCTTTGGTATTATGCTTGTCGCTGCATTTTTAATTATGTACTATATTTATCACCAGAGCGTCATTGGGCTTTTTGCATTGCCAATTGCTTTATTGATACTTGGCTATGCAAACGCATTCTCAAAGGATGTAACGCCATTAATTCCAGCACTTCAAAGTGAATGGCTTACAATACATGTCATAACAGTCGCATTTTCAAGTGCTGTATTATCAATTTCCTTTGTGACAAGTGTGATCTACTTATTAAAAGTCATTAATACGGAGGAAAAGAGTAAAAAAACGTTCTTTTTAGAATTGGTTATGTATTTTTTAGTCGTCGTTTGTGGATTTATTGCCACGACATCTGCATTTAATATTGCTGGTTATGAAAAAAATATTCAATTTACAAATCAAGATGAGAAGCTAGAAGTATATGAATACAAAATGCCAGCCATTACTGTGCCAAAAGAATCGGTAGTAGTTGAAATGGCTGAGGATAAGAAGGTTACCCAGACGACAGGTGAGAGTGGTTTTCTTGAAGTGTCTAGTTTTTTAAATGCGATGAAATTAAATACGCTCATTTGGTCGTTCCTAGTGGGAAGTCTTCTTTATCTACTCATTCGACTAATCACAAGACGTAAGATCATTTCATTGTTAAAACCGCTGACGAATAGAGTTAATGCTGCAACAATGGACGAAATATCTTATCGATCAATTGTCATCGGCTTCCCATTATTTACATTAGGTGGACTTATTTTTGCCATGATTTGGGCGCAAATTGCGTGGAGTCGCTTCTGGGGATGGGACCCAAAAGAAGTATGGGCTTTAATCACATTCCTATTTTATGCCGCTTTCCTACACTTACGTTTAAATAAAGGCTGGGAAGGAGAAAAAACAGCCTGGTTATCCATTATTGGTTTTGGAACAATCATCTTCAACCAAGTATTTGTCAATCTAGTCATTGCTGGACTGCATTCGTATGCGTAAATAAAAAAAGTTTTCAAGAACTATTCTGAATCTTTCGTGCATTAGTCTTCGTATAGATACTATTGGAGTGATTAAGTACATGAAAAAATTCATTTACCTTTTTGTAAGTGCTCTTCCAATTATGAGCTTATCTGAAATAATTAAAGGTGTACTTTTAACATTCAGTTATCAACTAGGTGAAGATTCGATGGAAATGAACAGCTTGTTGCAAATGGCAGTGCCGGCGTTGCTAATTGCAATCGTATTATCGGTAGTATTTAAACTGAAATTAGGTCAGACAGCGAAAAATGCGGAACAAGCGTAAATAGAAAGCAGCAAGATATCTGGTACCGATTTAAGGAGGGTGTTTTAGTAAGGTAGTCACATTCATTGCGATACTTTTGCTCATATTTTCATACGATTTTACTCGATTCCGAAAACAACTGGACCGGATTATCGAGCAAAATGATGAGATGATTCAGTTAATGAAAAAAAGTAAAGAAGAGGAATAGAAGCTTGTAGCAATAGACGTTATCAATTGATTATTAAGCTAATCAGTTGATAGCGTTTTTTTATATTGTGTAGCTTTTAAATAAAGTTTGATTAAAAAGATCGCAGGAAGCTTTATTTAAAAGCAAAGAAAAAGAAACTATTTTGGTCTAAGATTGATCAGAATAGTTTCTTCTATTAATAATGTTATTGAACCAGTGTTTATAACCATCAAGTTCCCATTCTTATTCCGTTAAAGCCCCCTTATATTAAACAAAGTGAGAACTTCTGTTAGCTCGTATTACGAAAGAATTGGCACAAACCTACTTAGGCACCTTCTACCTTTTTTGTGTTTACTTTTTTTTGAGCGTTCCAAGTACTAATCATGCTCGGAACTCCCACAGCCATACTCACCATAAAACTACACATTACAAAACGCCAATTTCCAGTGAATAACGCCACTCCTATAAAAAATGCCAACTGACCCACAAGGGCAAACCATGAAGCTATCCAAGCAAATTTTAAATTTTCCTTCATCCCCAGCACTCCTAATCTTTAATAACAATAGTCGTGTGCACATAAACAGAAGAATCTATACAATCATTGACTTTAAGACTAATAACGCTAGGACTCTTCTATACTTTTGTACTTTCCTAAATCAGTGTACATCTCATTAGAAAATACATTTCATAATTTTCAATAATCCTACCATTTTACAGCAGAGTATTGTTAATTGTTGGTAAATTCTGATGATATGAGTATATCATGGGTTGCTTCTGTTGAGAACAGACAACTATCATATTACCCATAGTCTTATCACGATTACGATTCCTGATATGATTAAAGAAACGAAACCAAACCAACTTAAATAATGAATACAGTCGGCTGTGATAACGATTTACATTTTGAATATGATAAATGCCTTTCAAATGTTCTTTTCCGTACGATTTGAACCGATTTAGTATAGAGAGATTGGGACACTATATAGTTATTTTACTCAAAAGCAGACCAGTGTGTCGGTCGAGAAAGCAAGTGTGGTAATTTTGTATGTTCATCCCCTTTTGCAGCATTAACCTGAACTTGAGTAAGGAAGATACTTCCGGTTAGATTTGCTCCTCTAAGGTCTGTGTCTCGGAAATCAGCTCCAATAAGGTCAGCCATTCTCAAGTCTGCGTTTCGAAAGTCAGCACCAATAAGGTAGGCCCCTCTTAAGTTGGCTCCTCTGAAGTCAGCCCCTCTAAGCTTGGAACCCATAAGGTCTACTCCTCGACGGTCAATTGTTTTTCTTTTATTAGAGCCAGTATGTTGGTGAAGTGCTTTGTTTCTCACAAGTTCGCTAGTTTTTAAAAGTAAAGCGTTTACTACTGCTCGATGTGATGGCACATCTAGTTTTATAAGTGTATCTGGACTAAGTAGACTAAGTCGTTCTGTTTCGTCAAGAGCGGAGCTAAGTTCTCCATGAATTGGGCTAGCATCCTTCAGAGTCAGAGCTTCAGTCAGATACCATAGCATCTCATGGAGTTGATGCATAATTGGGAAAACATCGAACATTTTCTTCGCCGTTTCTGGACTTTCACGCCAGTCAACGCCTTTAAAAGTACTTTGGGAAACCTTTTGTCCTGCGCCGAAGCAGTCAAAAACGGTACAACCTTTAAACCGTTGCTGTCTAAGGTTTTTGTGAATGCCACAACGGAAATCCGATTGCAGATTTGTGCAGGGTTTTCCGGCATCTTTCTTGGTTGCAAAATCTCCCGAAGCTGCGAAGGGGAGCGCTACACAACATAAGCCGAAGCATTTCTCACAGTCAGCACGCAGACTGTTACTACTAATATTGTTTTTTGGATTTGTATCTTCATTATTCTCTGACAATATGTACACTTCCTTTGCTTCCGTAATTCATATGTATTTTAATATATTCTTAAGTTTGTTAGTTACTTTACAATTATCGAGAAGCGTATTCTAATTTTTAATATTATCATTGAATGAATTTTTCAGTCAACTACTGGATGTGTTAACAAAATATTCTTATTGATGATGTCATTTAGATAGGTAAAAGTAACTTTTCTAAATGACCTAGACAATTTTTTCTATGTCCACATTCATATTCAAAAATCAATCAATACAAAGAACGGAGGATTAATAATTGAGATACTGCTTTTTTGGATGTGGAATAGAAACAAAAACGCTTGAGGAATTTTATGAGAAGGATTTGAGTAAAGTATGTGAAATTAAGATTGTTGATGGTAATACAGGCGAGGAATCATTTAGTACGGATCAAGAGAAAATAGACGATTTTATTAATGATATAAGAGATATTGAATTTATACCGGATGAAAATCAAGAAAAAAGAGACGGATTTCATTATTCCATTTACATTAGTTATTCCAAGATGGCGAAGAAACGTTACAATTTGGATTAACTAATGTAAATGGAGACTATTATCATACAGATCCGGATATTAAACCAATTGTTGATGAATTCTTCACAACCATACATCAATAATGTTTTAGGTGATGGGTAAATTTGTTATAATTACTAAAAGGCTACATCCGTTATTATTGATAGAGGGAGTTGATTACTTTGGATTTGAAATATCCTATTGGTAAATTTGAATGTGAAGAGAAGATATCTACTGAACAAGTGTCAAAATGGATTGAAGAAATACGTCTTCTACCTGAGCAATTAATTGAAGCGGTAAAGTATTTGACGGAAGACGCTTTAGATCAACCTTATAGAGAAAATGGATGGACAATTAGACAAGTTGTACATCATCTTGCTGACAGCCATAGTAATGCATATACGCGCTTTAAATTTGCCTTAACAGAGGACACACCAACGATTAAACCATACGATCAAGATAAATGGGCGGAGCTAATAGACTCTAAAATACCAATTTCGAGTTCGCTTAAAATCATTGAAGGACTACACGATCGAATGGCTTATTTGCTAGAAAACCTAACTGAAGAACAACGGAAGCGCAATTTTCACCATCCTGATTCAGGACTCGTTTCTATTGAAAAAAATATCGGTATATATGCTTGGCACGGTAAACATCATTTAGCGCATATTCAAAATGCGTTGCTAACTTGAAGAACCTGAATGATAAACGATGGGAGTTGTATGATGGTCATTTGCATTCCTAAATGGTGAACTTGTCGGTTTTGCACGAGCAATTTCAGATAATGTGTTTAATGCCGCTATTTATGATGTGATCGTTTACAAAGATTATCAAGTTAATGGTATTGCGAAAAAGATTGTAGAAGAGTTAATAGAACAATTAAAGGATATTTCATGCATTCATTTGATATCAACTACAGGTTTGAAGAATTCTACGAAAAATTTGGCTTTAAAAAGTTGAAAACAGGAATGGATAGGTACTTAAATGCAAATTTGAGTGATGAGTATCATACATAAGTTTGTGAATAACAAAATCATCTAAGAATTAAAAAGGAATGTTGTTAATGCTTTTTCCATATCGTAATGACCCGAGGAAGACTTTAATTCCTTATCTAAGGAAGCTTGATGAAGAGTATTGGTTTAAAAAAACAGCAGTTTATCCTAACAATTTAGCTTGGATTATTTCTCATATAGCAAGCAGTGAAGACTATTGGGTGAATGAAGTTGGGTTACAAAAGGATAGTATTTTAACTATTAATGAGGACAGTTCAATTCAAGAAATATTGGATAGTTATATTCGAATCAGAAACTATACAGATGATATTTTAAGGAGATTAGACACAAAACTGCTGAATAAAATAGTAGAAGTTCCAACATTTTCTGATGGATGGACACCGCCTTCGGAACCTACATTTAATTGGTTATTTAATCATATTTACACACATGAAGCATATCATATTGGGCAAATAGCGTTAATAGCTCATATCAATGGCTTTCCAAAGCCTTTATTTTAATCGCTATTACAAAAGGGGGTAATGTCTATTATTTCGATGAATTAGATTATGCCAAAATAGCACCTATTTCCTCTAAGTAGAAAGCGATTGATCGACAAGAAAAACGTGGCTTGGTTCTGAATTTTCATCACCAGGTTATAGCTAGCCGAAATATTGGGAGATACAAACATATTAACGGATAAATTTAAACTGAGAATAATAAAGAAGCAATTATAGTGTATTTAAAACGTAATTATGATCTACAAGAGAAAGGAGCTTGGCAATGGATAAAAATGAACTGATCTCACTATTCCACAAAGAACTTCGACAAGAGGCTCTAACACAAGGCTTTATAAGAGAGGAATCAGAGCATGTGGTGCGTCACATTTCACAGTTTGGTGAAACAGGGTTCATTCTCTCATCTAATGTAAACGAAAGAAATGTAAGGGGAATCATTAAGAAGGAATTAAACTATTTTAGTAACCTTGGGCAGGTTTTTGAGTGGAAGGTGTATAGCTATGACAAACCTGATAGTTTGAAAGATATTCTTGAACAAGAAGGTTTTACAATAGATGAAGCTGAAGCTCTCATGGTTATGAAGCTAGATGATCAGCACCCCTTGCTTAATAATGACCAACATTTCGATTTAAAGGAAATAACGAATGAACAAGGCATTCAAGATATTATTGATTTAGAAGATGCCATCTGGAATGTACCGCATGCGGAGCTGGGAGAAAGGCTTTGGAGGGATAAACAGAATAATCCTGAATCCTTATATCTTTATGGGATTTATGAAGATGGTCAGCTCGTAAGTGCAGCATGGATGTACATAGAGACCAACTCCTCCTTTGCTAGCTTATGGGGAGGTTCGACGCTCCCTATGTATCGTGGAAAAAGGTATTATACAACACTTCTAGCTGCTCGGGCAAAAAAGGCATATGAAAAAGGGCATCCTTTCCTTACTGTTGACGCTAGTCCAATGAGTAGGCCTATCCTAGAAAAGTGTGGTTTTCTTTGTCTGGCATACTCTTATGGCTGCCAGTCACCTTCTCCCAAATAGTAAAGCCTCCTGTTCAACATTGTTGAACAAGAATGATAAGTGTGATACATGTTATAGATGACTAATATGTATCACACTTTATTATTTATGTCTTTTACAATATAGGTCTTTAAAGTAAACTGAGTCTTCTTTTGTTATGGAGCATCTGAAGGACTGAAGCAGTATCTCTGTGACTAAGTCATAAACGATGAAAAGTCGGATGTTGAAATAGTATGGTATTATCAGCTAATTTCGAGGTCACTTAGTGAATATTCCGATATGGACTATGTCTATCAATTTGATTTTTAAAAAGTTGAGAATATTTAAATCCATAGAGTTAGAACTATTAACGGGCAACAAACTGCATCAACATGTCGATGTCTAGCGTATGATTATTGTCATCGCCTTTGATATTCACAGAATGACTTTCCACAATTTCTCTCCCTTCACTAAATAAAGGCTCCGATTGTTCTAAAATGACTCGAATGTCAAAAATGATTTTAAGCAATCAAAAGGAATTTAGGAATAATCCTAGAATTATAAGAGTATAAGGTATAGATAATTTTGGAGGGGATATTCATTAATAAAAGAGTCAGAGTAATTATTGGTTTAATTAGTTGCCTGATTTTATGTGTTTTTGGGATGTATAGCTTAATAACTGCAAGTGCATCTGTAATTCCAGCAATATTATTTTTAATCGGTGGTTTTATTGGATTTATTGGATCTGCAATTGAACTTAAAAATATAAATACTACCTGAGCTAACTTAGAAAAATATATAGAAAAGCAAAGTACCCTGATAACAGCTTATTTACTCAATCGAAAATATGCTGCACTTTCTCTCATAGGTAGGAGGTGTTACACGTGTTCAAATATTTCTTTATTTTTAGTTTAGTATTCATTACTCAATTGATAGGTGTTTTAATGTGGGGAGAATTTATCTGGCATTATAAACTAAAATCATTTGGAGATGTTACTGGTACAGCCATTGATCAGATTAGTCCTGGTATTTGGGTTTTACTTCTTCTTGAACTTATTATTTTTGGTGTGCTAGTAAATTCGCAAAAAATGAAATTAGGTAGTTCAAGTAGCAAAGAATAATTGTTGCCTTATTATATTTTTAATATAAATATACCTCTGTTGTTTTGGAAGGAATGACGAAATATTATTTTAGATGGAGTCATTCGCAAAGAGGAGAAAGAAATGAAAAAATTAATAATAATTGGACTTAGAATTCAATATACTTAGTTAATCAAGAGTTTATCAGAGAAACCTCTATATTCAGCATAAAAGGGCATCCGAAAGTCAGAAATCGACTTATTGGAAAGCCCCTTTGTAACAATATTCACACTTTCGGTTAATACAACCTCATAATCAATAACGCATTGAAACTTTCACAAGTTCGACGCCTAAATGAACATCGATATGTTGCGAACTGTCTTCTAACGGTTTAAAAGTGATTTCATTCACAAGTAAATTCTCTCTCATTAGCTCGTCAAATCGAAGAATTATTTCTTCTATTTCTGTACTACCTACAATGTTAAGGGATACATACATTTCGACTGGCAAATCTAATTTCTTTCTTGTGTCTTGAATTGTACGAATAAGCTCTCTTACTTGCCCCTCTTCAATTAATGGTGGTGATAATTCCACATCCAAAAGAACTTTTAGCTGCTGATCTCCAGCCATTTCAAATCCAGGTGTAACGGCATAATCAACAAGGACATGTTCGGTTTTTAAAGTATACAGGTCTTCGTTTACTTTGATTTGCAATTCACCATGCTTGAGTATTGTTTGTTTTTCTAACTCTGGCATCCTCTCTACATATTGCTTAACAGAATTGACCGTCTTCCCAAAGGCAGCGCCTGCGGTTTTGAAATTCAATTTGAAGTTAGCGGATTCATACTTCGATACATCATTTGTAAAATTCACCGTTTTAACGTTTAATTCATCTTTTATGATATTTGTATAATCTGCTAATGCCTCTGTGTTTTCTTTACGCCAAATAATGATTTGTTGAAGCGGTTGCTTGGTTTTTAAAGAAGTACTATTACGTATACTTCGACCAAACTCCACAATTTTTAAAATCGTCGCCATTTTTTGTTCTAATTCCGCATCAATCATTGCTTCATTTGCTTTTGGATAGTCTTGTAAGTGCACACTACTGTCATGAAGCTTTAGATGAATATCCTCTGCAATATACGGAACAAATGGAGCTAATAATTGGCTTACTGTACTTAATGTTTCAAATAGAGTTGAATAGGCTGCTCGTTTGTCCTCTGAAATGCCAGAAGCCCAGAATCGATTTCTTGAACGTCTTACATACCAATTGCTTACATCATCCACTAATGATGCAATTTCTCTTGTAGCAGCCGTAAATTGATACTCTGCCATAAATGCTTCTACAATTTTGACTGTACTATGCAAACGTGAAAGCATCCAATGATCTAAGATGGTTTTCTTACCTGTTTGCTGCTCATCGTATACAAAGGCATCAATTTTCGCATACATTGCATAAAATTTATACGTATTATCTAATGTATCAACTAGCTTGGATTTTGCATCTTGCACCGTTTTCTTTGAGAATCGTTTAGGATTCCATGGAGAACTATCGATTAAAAATGCCCATCGTAATGCATCTGCACCGTATTCGTGGATTAGTTCAACCGGTTCTAGGGCATTACCTTTACTTTTCGACATTTTCTGACCTTGTTCATCTAGTACATGACCTAAGGATAAAACATTTTTGTAGGGGGCCTGCCCAGTATAGAGAGTGGAGACCGCTAATAGGCTATAGAAAAAGCCGCGTGTTTGGTCAATGCCTTCAATGACAACATCTGCAGGGAATTGGGTTTCAAATTTCTCTATGTTTTCAAATGGATAGTGGTGTTGTGCAAATGGCATCGAACCACTATCAAACCAAACATCAATAACTTCTGGTGTTCTTTGCATCTGGCCATGACATTTAGGGCAAGAGCAATGTACTGCATCAATATAAGGCTTATGCAGCTCAATACCGTCATCCAAATTGGTTGTAGCAATTTTGTTTAAGTCATGAATACTGCTAGGTGCAACTTCATAACCACAATCACCACAGATCCACACATTGAGTGGTGTACCCCAGTAGCGATTTCGGCTAATATTCCAATCCACTAGATTTTCAAGGAAGTTACCGAAGCGGCCGTTTTTAATGTGTTCAGGATACCACGTGACGGTTTCATTGTTCGCTAGCATTTGCTCTTTAAGGGAAGACATATTGATGAACCAACTATCTGTCGCATAGTAAAGAAGTGGAGAATCACAGCGCCAGCAATGTGGGTAGCTATGTTCGTACTTTTCTTTGCTAAATAGTAGACCTTTTTCTGAAAGCATTTTAATAATATCTACGTCACAGTCTTTAACAAATCGTCCTTTCAGATCAGTTACTTCATCCGTATAACGACCTTGCTGATTGACCACATTCACAAAGGATAGTTCATTTTGTTGAATGGTTTTATAGTCGTCTTCACCGTAAGCTGGTGCAATATGAACGATGCCGGTACCACTGCTTTCCGTTACATAATCAGCTAAGACGACGATATGTCCTTTTTCAACATTGACATAGTTGAATGGGGATAAGTAATGTACACCTTCAAATTCGTGCCCTTTATGCTCGCTAATTACTACAACACCTTGACCTAATACTTTTTCAATTAATGATTTTGCAACTATGAAAATCTCTGCTTCTTTTTGGACTTTTACATAAGTTAAGTCTGCGTTCATAGCCAGTGCAACGTTAGCAGGTAGGGTCCATGGTGTTGTCGTCCAGCCTAAGAAGAATTCATTATCCTTATTAGCTAATTTGAATTTCACCGTAGCAGATAGATCTTTTACATCTTTATAGCCTTGTGCTACTTCATGAGAACTTAATGAAGTTTGACAGCTAGGGCAGTAAGGTGAAACACGATGCCCTTTATACAACAAGCCATCTTTATGCACTTTACTCAAGACGTGCCAAACACTCTCGATATAGTCATTGCTTAATGTCATATAAGGATGATCCATATCAACCCAATAGCCTAATTCTTCTGTAAATGTACGCCATTTCTTCTCGTATGTGAAAACACTTTCCTTACATTTGTTTATAAATGGTTCTACACCATAGCGTTCAATTTCTTGTTTACCTGAAATACCTAGTTGCTTTTCAACACCTAGTTCAACAGGAAGTCCGTGTGTATCCCATCCAGCTTTTCTTTCTACTTGGAATCCTTGCATCGTTTTATAGCGTGCTACTACATCTTTAATGGTTCTGCCAAATGCATGACCTACATGGGGTAGCCCATTAGCGGTTGGTGGACCTTCATAAAAAACAAACGGGACGCTTCCTTCTCTTGCATCAATGGTAGCTTGAAAAGTATCTTGCTCTGTCCATAGGGTGCGAAGGCGTTGTTCACGTTGTACCGCATTTTCTTTACTTTCATTCGAATTCATTGATATCGCTCCAATACAAAAGTATATAAAAGCATACAAAAAACCCCGTCCCAAGTAAGGGACGGGGTTAACCGCGATACCACCCTAATTCTATTGAAAACCGCTCAATAGCACTCAGCAACGTACAATCATACGTGTTCCTTTTAACGGCGGACACCCGGATAAAACCTACTAAAACTTCAGCTTATCTTCTCAGAGAGGATCTTCACATTACACTTAAACACTGACTTGCACCGATCTGTCAGCTCTCTAGGGATTAAGATGTAAAGCTACTTTTTCTCATCAACGAATTTGTATGCTTTTATTAAAAATTATCTTAACAAATCTGAAAAAAATTGTCAAATAATTAAAATGGTACAATAATGTATATAATTGTTATATAATAAATTCTATATATACATAAAATTAGGAGTTGTCTGTGTGAAGAAAATGATCATGGTTTTAGGGGGAGTATTGCTACTAGCTAGTTGTAATACTAAAACTACTACAGTTACAGAAGTAGCGCATGAAGTAACGGGTGGAATCAACGCAGAAATCATACCATTTGACTTCAAAGAAACAACGGCAGAGGCGGATTTAATCGCACATCTGACTATTAGAAATCAAGTTGAAGAAGCAAAAGTTGTAAAAGGAAGGTCGATTCCATATACGCTATTCAATGCAGAGGTAAAAGAGGTTTATAAAGGGGAAGTAACTACTAAAGAGATCGTTATTAAACAAGAGGGTGATAGTGAATGGGTTGTGAATAATAGTAAGTTGTTTGAAGCTGGAGAGGAATACATTCTCTTTTTAAAAAAAACAGCGGAAATTAGGGGAGATTTCTGGATTATTGGTGCAGAAACGGGAACATTTAGAGTTTTAGATCAAGATACAGTTGCAAAATTATTAATGCCAATAGCAGAATTAAAAGACATAGAGGTCGTTGCTTCAAAAAGAGATCCGAAAGTAGATTCGTTGATTGATGAATTGAATGATAATGGAAAAGAAATTCAAATGATTAATAAAGATAAATTAATCGGAAAAATTAAAGCTGAAGAAAATGGTAAAAAGGATAACTAGTATAGTGACAGTACTAGATTGAATATAGTCTGAACATTCCGTGAATAAAAACAATTGTAATCGAAAAAACGAATAAATAAAACGATCTTAAGAGCACCTAGATATACAAATTCATATTTCGCGGATGCTCATGGCGAATGAAAATAGTGATAGATCATGCGCAAACCATTGGTGCATAAGCATTTGCATCTATTTTTATACTTAAAATTTTATTGCAGAGAATGACTTAGAAAGCACATTTTTAAGTGAAATAATTAGTGAGAAAAGTGTTTTATTCCATAATAAGGTAGTAACGAGAATGATGTATATATATGTTGTTTAATAATAAAAATGACACTATATGAAATGACGATCTGAAGGAAGATTATCAGAAGTAATAAAATAAAGTGCTTTAAAAATGTTATTCAACTGTGGCTATTTCATTTACAGATATTATATCATATTATTCAGATAATAAGGCTACTAATTCCTATATTTTACATATAATATAGTCAATACAAGGCTTTTTAGAATGTATCGGAGGGGGAATTAGATTGCAATATGTTTATCACATGGTACCGAAAACAGTGGTAGGTGAAGAACTAACTTCACTTAATAAACTTAGAGATATTGATCTTGCTCTTTATGAAAAATATTCCAAAAAAGTATTTTGAATATTCAAATAGAAAACAATTATTACAGCGAGCTATTCCTAAGTTAAATTGCTTATGGGCTGATGTTATTTTTCTTCTGCCTTTAAACCCTTATCATGTATTTGTGGTTTTGACTTCGTTAGGGATCAGTGTGAAACATAATGTAATGTTTTATAAGATTCCAATACAGCGATTAAATGATAATATCAATGCCATTTATTTTTATGACAAAGAGCATTATCAAGGACCAACTGCACCAATCCCAAACGAAGAAATAGAGTTGATTTCTCTTAAAGAATACGTTGAGTTAGATTCTATACCAATTGACACAATAATGTATTTTAAAAAGGAACATGAAAAAGGAAGGAATTTTGGAATGTTTGCATACATTCCTCATATTTTAACCCTTGGCAATATAAATCTAAGCAATTTAGAAGTCGTAAATTGGAGTTCTAAACCTTGAATTGAAATATTTAAACATTCTGGGGAGTCAGTTCAATAAGAATTAAATAACTTTATTAAAATTGAGGGGAATATCATGAGTTTAAAAGATGTAAGATTAGAAAAACAGATAACAGATTGGGCTAAAGCCTACGATCAGAATGGTTATCTTCATGGATCAATCTTAGTTGCGATCAATGGGCGTATTTTATTAAACAAAGGATACGGTATGGCTAATTGGGAACATCAGGTACTAAATAATCCAAACACTAAATTTCGGATTGGCTCAATTACTAAGGGCTTTACAGCAATGGCTATTTTCCAATTACTTGAAAAAGGTGATCTCCAATTAAATGACCCTATAGACAAGCATTTGCCTTTGTACCCTAATGATCACAATATCACGATTTATCACTGTTTAACCAATACTTCAGGTATTCCTGATTTTACGGCTTTCCCAGATTTTTGGTTCCAAACGATGAGGCTTCCATCAACATTGAAAGATCGTATAGACTCATTCAAAAACCTAGAATTAGTTTTTGGACCAGGAACGGACTATCAATATTCTACGTCCGGTTATCTGCTACTTACAGCTATTATAGAAGAAAAAACTGGTCAAACGTACGCAGACTATATGAGTGAACACATCTTCTTGCCCCTTGGCATGCACGATACAGGTTGTGACGATGGAAGAAAATTGTTTCGGGGCTAGCTTCTGGATATTCGTTCTGGGAAACACCCATTCATGCTGAATATGCGGATTTATCATTTCCTCTAGGAGGTTATGGTCTTTATTCTACGACACAGGATCTTTATAAATGGAGTCAATCATTGCAGGAATCAACATTAATCAGCAGGGATTTGACGGAGAAAATGTTTAAACCTTACTTAAATTCCTATGCATGCGGTTGGGCTGTTTCATCAGTTTTAGATAGGCAGTGTACGAGTCATTTTGGTAATATTAGTGGTTTTTCTAACGATTTTATCAGATTTGTAGACGATAACATAAGCATAATCTTTTTGAGTAATATGAACATAACACCAGTCCTGAAATTAACAAGAGAAATTGCGGAAGTGATTTTTAGTGAATCTGTCTCGCTACCAGAGCCAGCAGTTCCAATCATTTTTCCGTTGAAAGAGAAAGTATGTGGCACGTATATCTTTAGAGAAGATACAGAAAATAAATCGCTAGAAATTACAATAAAAAACAACGAGCTGTATGTAACACTGTCAAAAATGTACGGAGCCGTTTATAAATTCAAGCTAGTACCTATTAAACGTGATAAAAAACAAACGACATTTATTACAGAGATGATTCATGAAGTATTAGTTATCTATTATTCAGTTGATAAACTTGAAATTGAATATACAGATTATCATGGAAACCATTATATTCTGTATAAAAAATCGAACTAAACGATGGTTGACTGAACCATATTCATTTGGAGGTAATTATGGAGGCATTAAAATGAGAAATAGAACGGTCACTAAGTAATAGAAAGAAAGGGATGATGATTCAATGTGTGTTAATGAAATAGCAGGGGAATTATTATATCAATTTTCATCACGTTCCCATAACCGTCCTTTAATAGTCGCAATTGATGGTTTAAGTGGGGCAGGAAAAACGACATTAGTAAAAAATCTTGAGTGTGAGCTAAAGGATAAATGCAAGGTAACTGTTATACATATTGATGACCATATAGTTGAAAGAAACAAACGATACAATACAGGGCACGAAGAATGGTATGAATATTATTATTTGCAATGGGATATTAAAATGATAACAAACAAGTTGCTTGAAAAAATATACAATAATAGCAATGAAATAACGTTACCCTTCTATGATCATTCTACTGATACAATTTCAACTAAAGAAATTACAGTAACAACTAATAGTATTGTTCTTATTGAAGGTATATTTCTACAAAGAAAAGAATGGAGAAATTTCTACGACCTCATTATATTCCTAGATTGTCCTCTTGAAATGAGATATGAAAGAGTTTTACATCGCGATTCGTATATTGGAGATTATCAAGAAAGGTTAAATAAGTATAAAAGAAGGTACTGGTTAGGAGAAGAACATTATTTTGATATAGAAAACCCGATTAAAAATGCAGATCAAATATATAACGTAAAGAAGTTAGAGTGAAATATGTATGAATTCAAATTTTATGGTGTTAACGGAATGTCAATTGTGATTAAAACCGTTTGTAAAGTGTCGATAAATAGCGCTTTTTCTATGAGCTAAATGTAGGTTTTGAATAAAGTTTTAGTAAAAGTATCGAACCAAGCATTATATAGCAGCTACCAAAAAGAAACCATCTTGAAAAATGATTGATTAGTTTTAGTGGTCCTTTTTTAACTAAAGCTCCCCTTTAGCTGAAGAACAATTGTCCCCGTAACCTTATAAACCTGTCAAAGATAATATTGATAACAACAAGGGTACAAAATAATATGAATTGGTAGTACATTATATAAAAGTAATAGGAGTGATAAGATTAATGAATTTAATAATGATTCTTATAATAGTTACGACGGTTTTCTTTACCTATCATTTATTAACGAAAAATAAGAGAAGACTAAATAAGTTTAGAAAAGAATGGGAAACAGGACAGTTTAACGCACGAAGTGAAGATGATGAATCAGTGTTAATGTACTGGAAAAATAAAAAAAATAGTGGACCAAGATATGATGGGATAGATCATTTGACATGGGATGATTTATCTATGAATACTGTTTTCAAGAAAATCAACTACACGCAAACTTCGGTAGGATCAGAATATTTATTTAATCAGCTTCGAGATATTAATCCATCCCTTGAAGATATACAAGATAAAGAAGAACTATACAGATTACTAGAAAGCAATCAGGCATTAAGAGAAGAGGTCCTACTCATACTATCGGGGCTTGGAAAACAGAATTATACAAATTCATCTTCTTTTTTTTATGAAGATCAAAGTAACATAAAATATGTAGCTGTTTACGTGCTACTTGCTTTATTGCCGTTTGCTTCAATCTGTTTGATGTTTTACAGCTTGCAGTACGGGATTCTAAGTTTAGCAGGATCTTTTCTAATTAACTCATCCGTATACTATAAAAATAAACCAGCGTTAGAGAATAATCTATATTCCACATCGTACATAGCAGCTATCATTAATACTGGAAAACGCTTTGCATCCGTCAAACATCCTGAATTCACAACATTTACAAACGAGTTTAAGGTCAAGGTGCAGCCGATTAAAAAAGTTTTAATGTTAAGCAATATTTCCTCGCTTGGAAGAGGCAACGGAGATTTGGATATCATTTTTGAGTACATTCGAATACTATTTTTATTGGATTTTATTTCTTATAACAATATTATTAAAACGATTTCAACTCATAAAGCGGAATACCGTGAATTATGGCAACTGATTGGGCAACTGGATGCAGGGATAGCAGTTGCGTTTTACCGTAAATCACTTAATACATATTGTATTCCTACATTTGTGGAGGAAGAGGAACTTTCATTCAAAAATATGTTTCATCCACTTATCAAAAATCCGGTGACAAACACATCGATGCTCGGCAAGAGTACACTCATTACAGGGTCTAACGCATCAGGGAAATCAACGTATATCAAGGCAATCGCTATTAATACAATCTTGGCACAAACGATTAATACAGTATTAGCAGAAAATTGGACAATGAAACCTAGTTATATCGTAACTTCAATGGCAATTCAGGATAATGTGTTAGATGGGGATAGTTACTTTATAGCTGAAATAAAGTCACTCAAACGCATTATCCAACTATGTGAACAAGGTAAACCATGTATCTCATTTATTGATGAAATACTGAAGGGAACAAATACGATTGAACGGATAGCCGCATCGGCCGCAATGATGGAATGGCTTTCTTTGAATAAAGGAATGAATATTATTGCTTCACATGATATTGAATTAACCGAAATGGCTAGAAAAGCTTATACGAATTATCACTTCAGTGAATCGATCGAAAATGGGAAAGTTCAATTTGATTATACAATTCATTCTGGACCATCAAAAACGAGAAACGCTATTAAACTTCTTGAAATAATGGATTATCCACAAAGCATCACAGAAAAGGCGAACGGGTTAGCCGAGTATTTCATGGAAGGGCATAAATGGGAAGAAATGAAAGGAAGAAATTAAAAGATTGTAAATTGAAGAAACGTACCCTTTAGTTGAATAAAGAAGACCACCTTCTTGTTGTAGCCTATTCACTACTTGAGTAGAACAATTCTAGTCCAAAAGCAGTTCTACTCAAGTATTTTTACAGGAATTTTTTTAGAAATGTTGCGTGATATTATAGTCACGTTTATAGCATTAGAGTATGGAAGTTTTTTCTTATTTGGATAATTAACCTAAAATTAAACGAAGATTTTATTAATGCAAGTATTACTTTAAAGTACATATTTTCCCATAATCGTTTTTTATCTAATTTTTATAAAGTGGATTTTTATGGATTTCAAAATTGTATTTCATTCTGTTTTATAATGATAATCTACCCAAACATGTTAGGGAATTGTTTCACGATTCCTTCCGTGATTGCATCTGCCATACCTAAAGCTTGTTTCTGAATTTCATCATACACTTCAATACTCTTCTTATAATTATTGTTAATCATCAGTACTGCTTCTGACTTTGTTAAAGCTAAATGTGAGTAAAACATTTTCCGAACTTCCTCTTCACATAGATATGGGTTTATTCTACTCAAGAATGCCGCAATTTCATCAGCGTTGGAATACCATTTTTTTTCTGCTGCGATTGCAGCTTGTTGATCACCTGCAATAGCTGCTTTGACAAGATCTGCTGCAATTACTAAATGTTCCTTTATTAAAGCACTAAATTCATCCCCTATTTGATTTCCATAAAAAGGTCTAAGTGCATCTCCCATGTCAGTGGCATTTTGAAGCAGCCGTGCGATTACTGCATCTACATCAGGTGATTTAAAGTTTAAGCTCAATATTGTCATCCTTGTCCAAGCAACATGCTCCTCCCACAACTTACGCATATTGCTTTTCAGTTCAACCTCAGCTGGACTAATGCATTTTGTTGGTCCTAAATGATTTGAAACATATGTGCACATCGGGATGTAAATATTTTGACCAATGAAAAGATTATTCGGGTCTACATAAGGATTAACTGCATAAATATCATATACAGAAATATTAAATCGTTGAGCTAATAGCCAGTAATTATCACCAGGTTGGATTGAATATCTACATACACTCAATGGATAATTGTTCATATTAATCTTTCCCTCCTTTTCAGCAACTGTATTAATCATTTAAAAAATACTAATATGAATATTTACATAATATTCATATTGCTCTCGTTTCATGCCAAGAATATATCAGCCACCCAGCGCAACTATTTACTGGTTCTAAAAATCACGGTAACCGTATAATGATGATTTCTACAACAAAGCCTTTAAAAAAAGATGGATAAATTTGTTGTATTTAAGCCGTTCGTAAAGCGTAAATAAGTGCTTTATGAACGGCTTTTTTATAGGCTAAACACGAATTTAGCCATAAAATAAAAAAAATTTATACCTAGCCTCCATTTATACATTGCTTTATAAGGTATATGTGTTTTATAATCTATTTGTACCTAACAAAGCAAGGTATGAAGGAGAGAATCACGTGGAAGTTGATAAGGAAATATTACGAGGATATATCGACACAATTATTTTAAGCTTGCTTTACCATAATGATATGTATGGCTATGATCTGAGCAGAGAAGTCAAAAAACAAAGTCAGAATTCATTTGAATTAAAAGAAGGAACACTATACCTCTCATTTAAACGACTTGAGAAAAACGGCTATGTTACGAGTTATTGGCAAGAGGGTAGTGCAGCAGCAAGGAGAAAATATTATCATCTCACGAATTCTGGAAGAGCTTATTTAAGCCATAAAAAAGAAGAATGGCTTTTCATGAAACAATTAATGGATCAATTTTTGGAAGGAGTCGAATAACATGACAATAAGTAAAGATACAAAACAAAAAGTTAATCAATTTGTGAAGCAGAATACACAGTTAAACGTAACGGATAGCGAAGAGCTTACGTACTTTGAACAACTTGCCTTTCATGCGAATAAAACATTGGGAGAAGCTAAAAAGACGGCTGCTAAATTTAAATGGACATCACAAAAGAATCAAGAAGCTCAGGAAGATTTAAAAAGCTATATGGCCGATTATATTCATGATTTGGTTGTAGAAGATGGCTTATCTGAAGCAGATGCATTTGAAAAGGCAAAGGCATCGTTTGCGGTTGAAAACCCAGACAATCCAATGCTAGAAAGTAATGCCAAGTGGTTGCATTATTACGAACCAAATGTTGAGGAAGCTATCGGTTTGTATTACGGTGCATTCATGTTCATTGGTCTAACATTAGGGGCGCTTTTGGGTGTTATTTTGCAGATGGTTGTTTTAAAAGAGGGTATTGGTTTATTGTTCTTTATTATAACTGGCATCGGTTTAATGTTAGGTCTTGGATGTGGTATGTTGAAAAATGCGAAAATCAGCTTGAATCGCTAATGTCTTTCTTAAAGAAAAGAGTATTCAATTTCTACTCCTCCCGAAACAAGCCTAACTTCAACCCTGATGACGACCATATTTATGAGGTTATTTTTCAGCTCCTTCACAATTTTGATGAAGCGCAGCTATTAAAGAGCGGTATTGACAAACAGCTCGAAATGGAGAAACTTTATGCGCTTACTGATGGCTTGAACTTCACGCTTTGTTAGAACTTGCACGCATAGATGACGGTAAAGTACGTCGTGTGATTCAGAGACAAATTGAGGGGATTTGAGCGTCTTTCAAGTAGATAAGCTCTCACACGGACGTGAATTAGGAGGGTTTTATGGAGCAATCCAAACGCATTCGTTTGCTCGATGTGCTTCGAGGTTTTGCCATTATCGGCACACTCGGCACGAATATTTGGCTGTTTGCCCAGCCAGGGGTTTTGATGTCATCCGGAGGGTGGCTTGACAGTTTTGAGGCGTTTCTTGCTGCCTTACAATCGGTGTTTGTCAACGGCAAGCTGCTCGGATTGCTGACAATTATGTTCGGTATAGGTTTAGAGCTAAAATACCGAAAAGCACAGCGAAACGGATTGCCTTGGCTGCCATTTTACATATGGACAATGGCACTTCTGTTTTTAGACGGCTTACTGCATTATCTTTTTGTGTTTGAATATGACATTTTAATGAGCTATGCACTTACTGGCATCATTGTCGCATTTCTGATCCGCAGCCGAGAAGGCGTGATGAACCGCTGGATGAAAGTCTCTGCAATTGTTCATGCGATTGGTGTGACCATTTTTTCCCTTCTTTGGATGGCTGTCCTCCGCGATGAAAGCTTTATTGCCGAGATTGCTGTAGGGTTCCGTGAAATCGAGGAACTCTACACTGAAGGCGGCTATTGGGAACAGGTCGCTTACCGTCTGCTTGACTTTATCGGTTTGCGCGCCGAAGCAATCGCCATTCTGTTTATGAACATTGCACTATACATCGTCGGCATTCGCCTCTTCCGTAGCGGCGCCTTTCATGCAAACGAGGAAGGCCGGTGCATCCGGAGACGACTGTTAAGATGGGGTCTCGGCCTTGGTATGCCGTTAAACATGCTGCTGCTTGTGCCAGGTGGACTATTCGATTTGCTGGTCCGCTACTTGTTCGCCCCAATCCTATCGCTTGGCTACATTGGCTTGCTTGCCTGGATGCTTGAAAAAGCGGCACTAAGTTGCTATGTGTTGCAAAACATCCTGGCCTCGCTGTTATTTTACAGTTGGGGTTTTAGCCTTGCTCCAGTTCATAGTGTGTACGCCATTTTAGCAACATGGATCGGTATCAGCATCGTGATGATGCTCGCAGCCCACCTGTTCGTAAAAAAAATTGGTACCGGTCCACTCGAATGGTTGTGGCGTAAGCTTTCATATATGCCGTTTAAGCGAAGAATTTGAGGGATGAGAAAAATGCGTTTGCCCTAAAAAGATAGTGGCAGGCGCTTTTTTTGGGCGAGGTCGATTAAGACAAGACCATAAAAACTGAATCACCACAAATGTATGAGCCTTTTTTAGCCCGAAATTCATGGGTGTTAAAAACGATCGTTAAGCGAAATAATTTTTGGTAAGAAGGAAAATAGCCCAAGTGACAAAGGGAAATTTATATTAATATACCTCCATCTAAGTACAATTAATACTGGTACTTAGATTGGAGGTATTTTCACTTCCATTATAGTAACCAAAAAGATGGATTGTTAGCGTAACAAGAAGCTACTTCTATTACATATACCAAAGTAATTCATTTTTCATTTTTTTACCTTTCACACTTTTCTTCTCCTCAACGATCCAATCCTTATTTTCCTTTTTCACCATAAAGACTGTGTTAGTTCCATCAGCTCTTTTAAAGAGAATATATCCTTCGTTCCCTTTAATAAAAGTAACAGGGGAAATTATGTTTTTATATGGGGGATGTATCTCAGGATTGAGAATTTTTTCAACTATCGCCTCGGCAATGACTGAAAGTGATTTGTATTCTGTATATTTTTCTGCTTTGAACAGTAGCTGGTTATAATTATACTCTGAATAATGCTCTGAATTTAAATGAAACGATTGTTTTATATCTCCAATAGACTCTTTGTAAAATCGTAATAATTTCTTTTCATCTTCATCGCCCTCGTGCGTATAGCTAATCCTATTAACTCCCATTGGACTTATTTTGAAGGTCATTGTTTCCTTACCATAAGGAGGGTTGTGGGCAGCCTCAAAAGTGGTCACTAGTACTTTCACTGTAAAATCAAATCCACCGTCAGAATTCCTTTTAATACTGATTATTTTTGCGTCATACAAACCATACTGTTTTGAATAGCCATAATATTGCTCTATTCCTTCTGTAATATATGGGTCAAGAGTCGTCAGCAATGTATCATTAAGTAATTTATTATCTACATCATTTTGGCTTGCTTTAAAAAAATGTGGTTGGGTAAATAAAATAATAATGCCGAGTAAGAAGACTAAATAAGCTTTTCTCAATAATAAACCCTCCTAAACGAAAATTCAGACTTAGGATTTCCGATATTGAAAAACAAATACATATCTCTACCTATAATAGAACAGCAGTGCATTGAAAATCCTTAGCATATTGCAACCTTCACCAATTCTATTTCACCATTTTAGTTATTAATAGTGTCATTGCCATTTTTGCAATTTGATTTGTTTTCCACTCAATAATATTGTTATTATTTTTGTGAATTCCGGCTTTTATTGCAACTGTTCCCTAAAATCGTTTAAAAGCTAACAAGTAAGGTGTGTATTATTTTAACAAATATAAGGAAGAGCATATTTTCAAGGGAAATTAATGAAAACATGCTCTTATCATATGTAAAAAAGTATGTACGAAAGAAGCAGGTTATTCCTTATTATTGACGTGGTGCTAACAACATAACCGAAACACCCACTAAGCATATACCTGCACCTATCCAATCATATAAGTCAGGTGCTTTTTTATCGATGCCCCATCCCCACAATACAGAAAGAACGATAAACACGCCTCCATAGGCAGCGTAAACTCTACCGAATGATGGGAAAGACTGAAATGTAGCAATTACACCGTATAACGCCAACGCTATACCTCCAAAGATCCCCCAATAAAACGGTTTACTTTCTCTTAACCATAACCAGATGAGATAACCTCCACCTATTTCAGCAAGTCCTGCAAATATAAATAATACAATAGCATAAATCATTTTCAAGTCACGTCCTTTATCACATATCACCTCGATTATAATACCATACTCCAGTAACAACATATTTGAATCATCATTTTCAATTCACTGACTTTTCCTTTTGTCGTTTATCAAGATTGTTTTTTCAAAAGCTACAACAATTGATCTTGATAGAAGCGAAGAATAATATGTTTATTCGTAATATAAAGAGAAGCAGGTGAATAGAAATAGCAAGAGGATTTTCAGAATTTGAAATGGAGGAAATTGAATAAAAAATGCGTTCATTTTTATCAATCATTTTACAAAACATACTTTTACTACTTGCTCTTATAGCAATGAGATTAGCTTGAATTTGATCAACCTTAATTATCAAGCCGCAACTTTATTTACTCCAATTACTAATATATGTTAATATAAAAAATGGTTATATTTTAATAAATTGATAATTAGAGGTGGTATTTGAGTGGAGTTTTTTACAAAGTGGTCATTTAAGAACAAAGCTGCGGTTTCATTAGTAACGATTTTTATTTTGTTGATAGGGGTAGTTAGTTACTTTAAACTACCGATGGAATTTTTACCTTCTGCTGATAATCCACAAATTACGATTATCGCAATGGGGCAGGGCACTGATTCAAAAACAATGGAAACGGATGTTACTGACCCAATTGAAAGAGCTGTTACAGGATTAAAAGGAAAGAAATCTGTGAGCTCCGTAACTGGGGATGGCTTCTCAAAGATAGATTTATTCTTTGAATCTGGCTCTGATATGAAACAAGCAAAAATTGATGTTCAAGAAGCTTTAGGTAACGTAGCATTACCTAAAAATATTGCAAAGCCGACTGTTACACAACTTAATACCTCAATGATTCCTATCTCAGCTATTGCGGTTACTTTTAAGGAAGGACTAACAGCTGAAAATCTGGACTTTGCTAAGAAAGAATTAGAGCCTCTATATAAAGATATTAAAGGCGTTTCGAGTGTACAGACATTTGGAATTTCGGAATCTATTCTTTCAGTTAAAGTGGATAATGACAAATTGGCTCAAAAGCAAGTCTCTATTCAAGATGTTATGAGCGTTCTTAATGGCCAGAATACAGCTCTTACCGTCGGCGAGAAGGTAGTTGATGGAAAGACAAGTAATATTAAGGTTATCGGAGATTTAACAAGTATTAAAAAGCTCAGAGCGTTAAAGGTCACTCCAACTGTGACACTTGGAGAGATAGCAAAAGTTGACGTAGCGAAGAATGGCAATCACATTAGTCGTTATAATGGGAAAGAAAGTCTTCAAATAAATGTTACTAAAGATAGCCAATCAAATGCTGTGACGATTAGTAGAGAAGTTGAAAAAGTAACAAAAGAAATAAATGAAAAGTATCCTGATCAGGAGTCAACTATCTATTTATCTACAGCTGACATGGTGGAAACTTCTGTTCAGACAATGGTCAAAGAAGTGCTACTTGGTGCACTGTTTGCCACCATTGTGATTATGGTCTTTTTACGAAATGTACGGTCTACATTTATTACAATCGTATCTATACCTTTATCTCTCGGCTTCACTTTATTTTTGTTGTCATTGTCGGGAGTAACGTTAAATATTTTGACACTAGGCGGTGTCGCTGTAGCGATTGGTCGATTAGTAGATGATAGTATCGTTGTTATCGAGAATATTTTCCGCAAAATGCAACAAGAGAAGTTTTCAGTTCAATTGGTGCTAGATGCAACAAAAGAAGTAGGGGTAGCGATAACAGCTTCAACACTTACTACTGTAGCCGTTTTCTTACCGGTCGCTTTATTAAACGGCGGGCTACAAGAATTTCTACTACCATTTGCTTTAACAGTGACTTATTCTTTACTAGCTTCTTTAATTGTCGCATTGACTGTTGTACCGTTAATGAGTGCAAAATTACTAGAGAAAACAAAGTTGCAAAAACATCGACCAGCGAAGCGTTTTACTAAGCTTGTTACTTGGTCATTAAACCATAAATGGATAGTCTTAATTGTTACCGTGCTGTTGTTTGTCGGTTCCATTGGTACATATTTCGCTATGCCAAAAGGTGCGATTGATAATTCTACATCTGATTATGTGTCAATGACATTAACTTATCCAAATGATGAGCCATTTGATAAAGTAAAGGAAAAAGCGATTGAACTTGAAGAAACGGTTCAAGATATGACTGAAGTGGATAGTGTCTTCATGCAACTTGGAAACTCTGCCGAAGGTGCCCAATATGGGGCCGTTGGGTCACCTACAGAAGCGACTTTCGGTATTTTATTAAAAGATAAAAAAAGCATAGATACAGTGTTAGAAAAAATCGAAAAGCAAAAAGAAAATTATCCTAATGGGAAACTTACAGCTAGCGCTTCTTCACTAATGATGGGATCTGCAAAGACGAACATTACGATAGATGTGACTGGCAACAATATTGAAGATATAGAAATAACTGCTAATAAAATTAAAGAAAACGTTCAAGATATTCACGGTGTTGAGAAAGTTACAACAAATCAAGATGAAAAGAAAACTATTTACACGTTCAAGGTAGACCCAGCTAAAGGGAACACAGAACAAATAGGTCAACAGCTTGGTGTCATGCTTAATAGAACTCCTATCGGCAATGTTACGTTAGATGAAAAGCAGACACCTGTAGTTCTTGAACCAATCTTTGATCCTAAAAACAAAAAAGATTTAAAGAATATTCCTGTTATGACAGAGGCTGGCTTAGTTCCAGTGTCAGAAGTTGCTTCACTAAAGAGCGAAGAGACTTCAACAAACCAGTATCATAAAGACGGAAAAACGTATCTTCAAGTAACAGCATCGGTAGATCCAGCTAAACTTTCTGATATTGCAAGTAAAGTAAATCTTGAGATATTTGGAGACAAGGAGAACAAAGGTCTTGATATTCCAAAAGACGTAGATGTTTCTATTGGAGGAGCTAGCGCTCAGCAGGCAGATGACTTTACTGATTTGTTCTTTACGATGTTAATATCGATAGGTATTGTCTTCTTGATAATGGTTATAACGTTTAAATCAATTAAAGCACCTATTGCGATTTTATTTTCATTGCCGTTTGCTGCTATTGGAGCGGTGTTAGGATTAGTTATTAGTAGAATTCCAGTGGATGTTACAGCACTATTGGGTGCGCTTATGTTAATTGGAGTTGTGGTGACAAACGCGATTGTGCTTCTAGATCGAGTCAAACAAAACGAACAAAAAATGATTATTCGTGATGCAGTTGTGGAAGCGACAGCTACAAGATTCCGTCCGATTATTATGACTGCTGTAGCAACCATTTGTGCAATGCTACCTCTTTTATATAAAAAAGCGGAAACAGGAAGCCTAGTTTCACAAAGCTTAGCCATCGTTGTTATTGGAGGGCTAGCTGTTTCTACATTGCTCACTCTTATCGTCATTCCATGTATATATGAATTACTGTATTTTAAAAAATCAAAAAAACAAAGAGAGCAAAAGAGCGTCCCTGCTAGCGAAAACATCGAAATTTAAGGGAGCTGAATAAAAAAGTTTGTAGAGAAAGAAACTCTTTCTTTACAAACTTTTTTTATTTTAGGTGAATTTGAATCTACAGTTTACTTATAAAAAAATATTAAATAGAAATCCAAGAGTTTAACAAAAGAGTTGCAGAAGCGACTCTTTTTTATTTTACTTGCGGGTAAAATAATTTAGATAAAATAAGATTGAAGATATCTAAAAAATCCAAATAAAACATTTAAATTATTTTTCGCTAATGAATATAGCGTATATCACCTTGAAAAAATGAACCATTATTATTTCGAGATATTTCCATTATTTTAGCTTAGAACAAACTTCAGTTCTACTCGATATTCCTATAAGGATTAAATTCTGGGTTACATACTGCATTAAAGAAGTTACAAAATGGAATTGGGCATAGATAAATTAAATACATTGCTGTGTTTTTTCGAGATTTCGCTAGTTTGTAAGCATTTCTCCATCAATTCGCTTTAAAAAAAGTAATCCATTCTATGAATATTCATTACTTTTTTACTATACGAATACATTACATATACATCCTTAGTATTATTTAACATTGCATATTTTCTGAATATTAGAGATAATTAATATGTAAGGCATAATTTTACATAAAATTAGGAGGACTAGTAAATGAAGATACGTAGAAAGCTTTTTATTATTTCAGTGTGCCTATTATTAATTCCAAGCTTAATAATAGGCGTAAGCAGTTATTATTCTGCTAAAAACAATTTGGATGAATTGGGAGAAAAAATACTTAAAAATAATGTAGAGATGGCACTCCAATTAATAGACTCGATGAATTACTCAGTTCAAAAAGGAGATATAACTTTAGAAGAAGCACAAGAAAAAGTAAAGCAATATTTACTTGGTGATTTACAAAGTGATGGTTCTCGTGAGCTAACTACTAAAGTAGATTTAGGTACGCACGGATATTTTACAGTTCATGGATTAGATGGACTAAGAATAGCTCACCCTTCTACTGAAGGAAGTAATGGTTGGGAAAGCACAGATAAAGATGGGAATTTTATAACACAAAATATTATTAAAGCAGCTCAAAATGGCGGAGGCTTTACGTACTATACATGGGAATTACCAAACCAACCCGGTACAGAAGAGACAAAAATAACATATAGTGCTTTAGATCCGAACTGGGGAGTTGTTGTAAGTGCGGGTACCTATATGGAATCATTTAATAAGGGAACTGACGCTATCCTATTAACGATTACGATTACACTTGGTGTGAGTGTCTTAATAGGTATTATTGTAATAATTTTATTTTCAAGACACTTAGCTATTCCACTTCAACTAATCACTGAAAGTGTGAAAAAGATTGCTAGTCAAGATTTATCTTTCAGTAGAATCAAGGTTGCAAACAAAGATGAGTTAGCCGAATTAGCCACTGGAATAAATACAATGACTACAAATTTAAAAGAGGTTATCGATTCCGTTTCAAGCTCATCGGAACAAGTCGCAGCTACATCGGAACAACTCACTGCTAGTAGTGAACAAACTAGTAGGGCCTCAGAGGAAATCACTGAATCCATTCAACAGATTTCTTCAGGTCAAGAAAGCCAATTGTTTGGAATGCAAGAAGCGAAAAACTCAATTTTACAAATTTCATCCAGCATTACAGAAATATCAACTAATATTAAAGAATTAAATGATCTTTCCACTGAAGCTTCTAAAGTTTCTTTGTCCGGGAATGAAGCTATTACACAAACAGTAGAACAAATGAGTCTTATAAATAATCAGAATATTTTAACAACAAAGTCGATGCTTTTGCTTGAAAGTAAATCTCAAGAAATCGGTGAAATTATTAATGTGATTACATGCATCGCAGATCAAACGAATTTACTTGCTTTAAATGCAGCGATTGAAGCAGCGCGAGCTGGGGAACACGGTAAAGGATTTGCGGTAGTAGCTGATGAGGTAAGGAAATTAGCTGAGGAATCAGGAAATGCTGCTAAAAACATTTCTTCTTTAATCGGTGAAATTCAAATCAATACAAAAGATACGGTACGAACTGTGAATGAAGGGGAAATTGTAATTGAAACGGGTATGAATTATGTTACAAATGCAGGGAAAACATTTGAGACAATTGCAGCTGATGTAACATTGATTAACAATAAACTATCATTCATCTCAGCAGAAATTCAAGAAATTAGTGCTAATACAGAGGTCCTTGTAAACGAAGTAGATAAAACAAAAGATATTACTGAACAGTCAACAAGTTATACACAAAATGTAGTAGCAGCCGCAGAAGAGCAGTATGCTTCGATGATCGAGATGACTGCCGCTTCTCGTTCTTTGGCAGAAATGTCAGAGCAACTTCAAGATCTAGTTTCAAATTTTAAATTAAGATAATAAGATACTTTATTTTAGAACATAGTATCTCTGTATTATATTTACACGTAATAAAAATAAATCATCTTATAACTCTAAATTTGCCTAAGCAAATGATAAAACGTAGGCAGAATCATGATAAATTTCAAAGTAAATAGTGACATATATTAACGAATAGTAAATTGAAGACTATAAATTTCATACTGAAAGTAACTTTTAAATCTACGTTTAGGAGAAAAAGATGGAATTACTTTTTGATAAGAAACATTCGGAAGCCAAACATTATCAATCAGAGCTTCTCCAGTATCTAGAAAGATCTAATAACTACATCGTTGCTTATTTTTCTATTGAACGATTAAAATGTATTACAACATTTGAAGCAAATGGTCGTGCATTGGTCAAATTGATTATAAGTAATGTTATGAAAATGATTCAACTTAAATTTCCAAATCAACCACATTTAATTTATTCTATGGAGGGAAATGAATTTGTATTGATTTTTGACAATCCTGATCCATTTGTCTCACATGATTTTATTCGAAAAGGTATCAATGAAGTGGTAAAAGATACTGAAGCACCTGTTGAATTAGAGGTGTCAATTGGTATTACTCAAAGTTTTTTTAATATGAAAAACGGTCAAATCGTCTTAAATAAGGCTTATTATTATATGTTGTTCGATAAACTGAAAAGTAGAGCAAATAATCAAATTAATATCGGGAAACAAATCTCTTTTGAAACCGCTTGTAATCACTATCAATTAGAACGAGATCTCAAACTAGCTTTTACAAATAGGGAACTATACACAGTATTTCAGCCAATAATTCATAAGAATGGAAGCATAGCATTTGAAGCGCTAGCCCGTTGGAAATCACCAAAACATGGACAAGTTGGACCAAATGAATTTATCCCGATAGCTGAAAGGTCGCTACTAATTGAAAAAATAACTGAACAAATAATACGAAATACAGTTTCAATAATAAACAAGCATAAAGAGATTAAGTATATAACCGTGAATCTCTCCGCTAATGTAATTGCTAATGATAATTGGTTATTAAACATCTTAGATACTATTATGGCAGAAACTAAATTTGAGAGAACTGCACTCGCCTTTGAAATAACAGAACAGCTTACTCTTACCCATAAGCACTGGGATTCAATAACGGCTATATGTTCACTAGGCCATTCAATATTTATTGATGATTTCGGTACTGGTCAAACAGGTATAGATCATTTACTAAATTCGTCGGTGAATGGTGTCAAATTAGATCGGAAATTTATTTCAGAATATATGATGGAAAATAAACGAAAATTTATAGTATCTACAATTGATCTGTTGAAAGCCTTAGACTTATTTGTTGTTATTGAAGGGGTTGAATTCCAATCGCAAAATCAGTTCATACAAACCGTAAATTACGATGCCGTTCAAGGCTATTTGGAATCACCACCAATCGAAGAGTATTTGATTCCAAATTACTTAGAATCAAAATTAATAATCGAGTAATGATGTCCCAATCTTCTTCACATAGTCATCAAGTATAAGCTGGTAAAGTGAGCTCTATTAGAGAATTCTATTTTAAATACTTTGAACATCGCTTCTGCCGCAACATTATCATAATGAAAACCCTCGATGCTTGCTTCATTGCACGTTTGTTGATGCGGTTTAAATTGTGCAACTGTGTAATTAGAAACTATTCATTTTTGTTTAATAATGCATTCAATTTTTAAATAGGATGCGTTTTCTTTATTCCATTGTTGAAAGTAGAAGATCCTTAAGGTCGTTGCAACTGCAACATAAAGACTGTATCGCCACTAAGCTAAGATATATTTGTATGCCCATAACGAAAAATTTCTTATTCTATTTTAAAACAAAAATAACGGAGCTAGGGATAATCTAGCTCCGTTTTAAAATGATTCAGTAAAATTCAAATACTCACTTTCTATTTTAAAGGAATTGGTGCACTATCTACCAATTAGGCAGACCTTCCACCTTCTCAGTTACTTATCTTCTCGATTCATTATGTAAACAAAGAAAAAAAGACAGGTTATAAAAACCTGTCTCTAGTGGCGGAATTTGGTTTTATGCTCAAAGCTCTACAGCGTAGTTACCTTAACAGTGACAGTCTTAGCAACCACCGTAGTTTAAGAAACTTGCGCCAACAATAATTAATAGAATAAACAGAACGATGATTAAAGCAAATCCTGATCCATTTTCTCTATTATCTCTATGATCTGATTCGAATCCACCATTACCCATACTGAACACCTCCTATTGATGTAATAGTTTATTCTATGTCAATAATGAATGTTTGTCTGATTCATTTGTTTAGTTTTAAGAAAATATTATAAAATCACTGGAATGTTAAAATAATTTAAGATGAAGGATGAGCGTAAATTGTCGAAGCAGAAATTTATAGATTCAGATATAAAAAAGCAATTGAAGCAGGCTGTGCGTGGGTGGAAGGAGAAATTACTGTAGGGGATGCTCGAAAAGCTGCGTTTGCTGTTCATGCTACAATCCGTGAAGCAGACGATAATGCAGCTATTGCTAAAGTTCGATCAGTAAGACAAGCTGTAGCAACGGCGCATACGTCCATCTTCGCGTTCAAGTCAGTAGCATATGTGCATAGGATCGAATTTGACTTTGCAAACAGCTATTAGAGCTAGGAGAGAGTATTTAGAGGCATAATCGAATAAAAGACGTCTATTCACTTTCGAATAAACGTCCCGATATTAATTTAAACTTATTTAGAAATTATGAATACACCGCCACAATGGGATATCGGGTGAAATTCTATTTTACAATGCGCTTCAAAAATTTTACTAAACACTTCATGAACAAAATAAAATTCGTCATCATCCCAATAATTAATACTATTCTGACGACATACTTCTAATTGTTCCTTCGTTTCAAACGCAATATCACCAATATAGAGTTTTCCTGATGTAGTAAGCAATGTGAGCAATTCTTTAATTAACTCTACTTTCTTTTCATCTGTGAAGTGATGTAATGCATATGTGGTTACAATGGCATCAAACTTTTTGTTTCTGATTGAATCTGGTAATCCATTTGAAAGATCCCATTGAATTAAATTGGCTTTTGGCATTTTTGATTGTGCAATTTCAATCATTTTAGATGAAAAGTCTAACCCATCAAGTTGATGACCCTCTTCATATAACTTATTTGTTAACACACCTGTTCCAAATCCAATATCTAAAACTGACGATTCTTCTTTTTGCATGATTTCATTAAAAATTGTACCTAGAATAGCTTTATATCCAGCAAACGGATATTGATTGTTTTCTTCACTTAGCTGCACAGTTTTATCATAACCGTCAGCCCATAAATTAAATCCTTGTTGATTTAGCATGAATGCTCCCCCTATAAATCATTTTGACTATTAAGCAATTACTTTGTTTAAGCAATTACTTTGTTTAAGCAATTACTTGATAGCCAGATCCTCTTTTGTACCTACGATTTGATTACGATTATTGAATATGAAATTTGCCATAAAAACCCCACCCTTCATTGATGAATAAATTATATCTATATTTCTATATATTCACAATTATTGTTTTGATAATCTGTATTTATAAGATGAGTTTTTTACAGGAACAGAAGAGAATTAGGTCTTCATATGTAATTCCGTGCTCGATAAGGAAGCTGATTTAAACGTTAATAAAAACAGAGGAATTGTGTAATCTTATTGAAATATTTGTAACTAAGGGGTTACTGTAAATAACAAGAGGTAGTGCTGAAAGCTATTTTAATAGGCTTATATGACGCTTGAAGCTTAAGCGTATAATTCTACATGTTTTACGCTTAAGCTTTATATTATGGTTGCTATGGCTATTTAACGATAGAATCATAAGAAAGTAACACAAAATAAAAATGCATTGATACTTACACTTAACATGCTTGTAACCATTTTTTTACACATAACTGATATGCTTATTTAGCAAGGGATATCAAAAGAAACTGGGTGATAGTATGGAGGAAATTTGTAATTTTGAGGATGTAAAACGTATGTTAGACAACTTGCTACGGGAATCAGAACCATTTTGGAATGCATTTTATACAGATCGTCAAAAAAACATTCCATTCTTTGAAAATAAACCTGATGAGAATCTGGTTAGCTATTATGAACAAGGAGTTATAAAACCGGGTAAAGTACTTGAACTTGGATGTGGGCCAGGTAGGAATGCAATTTATTTGACGGAAAAAGGGTTTAGTGTAAATGCGGTTGATCTATCCGAAGAATCTCTAAAATGGGCTTTAGAAAGAGCAAATGAGCAGGGAGTTCATATTAATTTTATCCAAAAGAATATTTTCGATTTAAATGTTCAAGAATCAGAATATGACTTCATTTATGATTCAGGATGCTTTCACCACATTGCACCACATAGAAGAATGGATTATATTCACTTAGTGAAAAAATCCCTTAAACCAAATGGTTACTTTGCCATTAATTGTTTTATAGAAGGCGGACCACTTGGAGGCTCCAGTATTTCTGATTGGGAAGTGTATCGTATAAAAAGTTTACAAGGTGGATTAGGATTCACTGATATTAAACTACAACGCATTTTCCGAGATTTTGCATGTATAGAAGTACGCAAAATGAGGAGTGTTAACGTAAACGAATCTGTTTTTGGCGTTGATGGTTTACTAACAGCGATTTTTCAGTTTAGATGTTAAGGGTGTTCTATATGTTCTTATTAGATTTTGAACCTCTTGAAGTCCAACGAGTTGCAATAATTTAAAGTTAAAATTATTGGTAAATTACTCCTAAATGGTATAATAATTTTAAAAATGGGGTTGTTTTCATGTTGTGTGCTTTAAAGGAACGACTAATTAAAATGAGCAATTATCTTTTGAAGAATGAAATAGAACTATTAGAGGAAGCTATTAATTTTGCTCATAAAGCACATCATGGACAAAAGAGGGATTCCGGAGAACCGTATATCACTCATCCGTTAGCGGTTTGTGAAATCCTGTTAGAGTATAAGGCTGATGTAACTTCTCTAATTTCAGCATTACTTCATGACGTATTGGAAGATACGAATGTTTCGATCTTTGAAATTGAACATAAATTTGGTAAACAGGTCTCTACAATAGTACAAGGCTTAACCAAAGTTGAGAAAGGGAAATTCGAAACAGAAGAGTATAATGCTATAAATACAGAGAAACTTCTTTCTGCTTCTTTAAATGATATTAGAGTCGCAGTTATTAAAATTACAGATAGGCTGCACAACATGAGGACACTTGCCGTTAAAAAAGTTGAAAAGAAGATTCCTTATGCAAATGAAACAATAAACTTTTTCTCACCTCTTGCTGAGAGGTTGGGGTTATATAAGTTTCAAGAAGAGTTGGAGGAATTAGGATTTAGTTATCTGAACCCTCCAAAATTTAATGGGGTTAAAAAGATAATAAACAATTACTCCATTATATTTGAAGACATTTTTAATAAGTGTTCTGAAGAGGTGAAGAGGGAAGGAGATTCTCTAATAATAGATCTGGAATGGATAAAAACGCCATCGTATAAATCTTACTCATTATTAGAAGAAGAACGTGCCTTATCTGAATTATTTTCAATAAAAGTGATTACATCAAAAATCAATTGCTATAATGCCCTAGGGGTTATACATAGCTTATATACGCCTATAGAACATCATTTAATAGATAATATTGCAGTAGTGAAAAGCCCATTTTTAAAACAATTAAATACAAAAGTCCTTATCAATAATGTCGCAGTAAACATCATCATTCAGAGTGAATGTGATAAAAAGTTGAATGATACTGGAGTATTTGAGTTGTTGAAAGATGATTTAACTAATAGAGAGATAATGACTTTAAGTAGAAATTTGTTAGGAGACTCAATACTAACTGTAAAATCTATTACCAATACCTCAATAGAATTTTATGATTTGATTGCATTTGAATTATTCCAAAGTGACATTACAGTTTGTACACCAAAAATGGAAGTGATTCTATTACCAAAAGGCTCAACTATTATTGATTTTGCATTTTCATTAAATCCAAAATTGGCTACAAGTATGTCTTACGCAAGAGTAAATGGCGAGATTATGCCAATTAATACTGTCATTAATGATATGGACATTGTAGAAATACTTACGACTAATAAAAAGATGGTCAGATCTGATTGGTTAATTCATGCCCAAACCTCGAAAGCAATTAAAGAAATTAATGAAGTATTAAATATGTAATTTATAAAATAGTTATAACAAAGGAGTTGCAGAAGCAGCTCTTTTTTTGTTGACCTTAGAAAAAAATGCTCATAATACTCCTTAGCAACCATTTGTGCAATTCTATCGTTATAACTATTAGATTTTACGATTTTCATTAAAAATCATGAAGTTTAACGGAGATTCCAATAAAAAAGTAGTTACTTTAACTTGAAATGATTAGGAGAATGAATATGAAGGAAGAAAAGTGGTATAAAAAGAAGAAATTCCGACGTATCGTACTTGGTACTGTACTGTTATTGTTATTAGGAATAGGGGGCTATGCGTTTAGCATATTTAAGTCTTTCAATTCCGCTATTGAAACCATGCATCAGCCGATTGAAAAAACAAATAAGAGAGATAATGATATATCTATGCAAAAACAAGATCCTTTTTCTGTATTGATGTTAGGGGTAGATGAAACAGCAAACAATTCAGGCAGGACAGATACCATGATCTTACTAACTGTCAATCCAAAAGAAGAATCAGTGAAAATGTTAAGTATTCCTCGTGACACAAAAACGGAGATAGTAGGGAATGGCACTGTAGAGAAAATTAATCATGCCTATGCTCGAGGCGGAGTAGAGATGTCAATTGCAACAGTCGAACACTTCTTAGATATGCCTATTGATTATTATGTGAAGATCAACATGGAAGGCTTTAAAGACGTAATCGATGCGCTAAATGGTGTCACAGTCGTAAATGATATGGATTTGACTTATAAAAATGATCATTTCCCAAAAGGCGAAATAGAGCTAAATGGCAAGAAAGCACTAGTGTTCTCGCGTATTCGATATGAAGATCCTCGAGGTGACTTTGGTCGTCAAATTAGACAAAAGCAAATCATTCAAGCCATTTTAGATAAAGGAACAAATCTATCTTCGTTATTAAAAATAGATGATGTCCTAGGTAAATTAGGTGAAAATATTAAAACGAATTTCACTTTGAAAGAAATGCTAAGCATTCAAAAACAATATAAATCATTAAATAAAAACATTGAACAAATTCAATTTAAAGATGGTAATGGAGGAAAAGAAGCGGGTGTATGGTACTATTACCCGGACGAAACTGAGCTAAGTGAAATTAAACAAACGTTAAAAGGTCATCTTTTATTAAAATAGAAATTGAAGGCATATATTAAAATCCCGTATCCTGTGTGGAATACGGGATTTTAATATACTCTTCTATCTAAAGATTAAATAGTATATTTAAGAAAGGCTCATAAGTCCATTAAAGAAACTGTATAAATAAATACGCACATTTTTTATTAAAATGTAAACGTTACTTATTTTCTAAAAAACAAGGGGGGATTTGCATAGAATTTGTCAGAGACTATGCAATGTACATAGCGATTTTCGGCGTATTTGGATCAAGCTGGTTTGGCTGGGCACAGGAAAAACCGAGAGAAAGTTGGCGAAAGTATCTTGGAATCTCATCAATATTCTCGCTGTTCTTCGGCTTACTCGGCATCTATTTAAGCGTGACAAATTGGAACGAACAAAGCGTATTGTCAAAAGCGGGTGTATTCAAGAATTACTTAATCTTCGTATACATCGAATTCTTCGTAGCAGCAATCGGCTCATTCTTATTGATTAAATATAAAAGAAAAGACTATATTGCGCCTTGGGTTGCATTTATTGTAGGTATTCATTTTATCTGGTTAAAAAGTATCTTCCAAGACGTCAGTTTATATTTTTTAGCTGCACTTCTCGTTAGCGTCTCAATCATCTCCATATTTCTTTCTAAAAGATTAAATGTTGCTAATAGTGCCATAACCGGTATTGGAGCGGGTACAGTTCTATTTTGCTTTGCAATTTTAGGATTTATTCGATTCTTATTGGCATAAATCATTATGTTTTTTTATTTTCACGTCCTACACTTGATACGTTCGACTCACATAAGAGTATCAAGAGCCTTTCTGGGGAGTTTTCTGAATGAGCCTCTAAAAAGTATGTAGTAGGCTTTAAAAGGCTTCTAAAGCGCTTTAATGAACTTTTTCTAGGCGTGTATTGCTTGGAGCGGTCGTTTCGTTGTTATTATTTGCATTGTAGGGAATCGAATTGAAATATAATCTTGTTGTTTTGATGTTGTGTCATGAATACAAGTTAATTTAACAGCAAAAAACACAGTTCAGTATTATATGAACTGTGTTTTTTGGATTATAGCTAAATCATTTTGCTTAAAGTGGAGTAATCGTCTATACAAACTTTCATGTTTTAATACTTTTTCTCTTTCCATTGACCAAACTATTTACAATCATTCCGATAATAACAAGTATCATTCCAAACAATGATAGTCCTTTTGGGAATACTCCGTTTAACAAGATAACTTCACCAAGAAAAGTGAAGATCATTGCACCTGCTTGCGTTGATTCAACCGCAGCAAGCAAACTCATATTGTTTTTTGCCATATCTGTTGCTAAGAAGAAAAGGATACTTGCAATTACTCCGGAGGATAAAGCAAGCGCCAATGCTTGAACAAATTGTGATCCGGTCGGTAAGCCTGCTGTAGCTGTTCCATAAATCCCAAATATAATCGCAACCGGTAAACTACTAATGGCCATGCCTAATGTACGTTGGAAGGTATCGATTCTTCCTTGACACAGCTCCATCATTTTACGGTTCCCTAATGGATATAAAATGGCAGCAATGACAACGGGTATAAACCCTAATAAAAACGCTTTAACACTAATATGACCTGCCTGATTTACCTGCATTAAAATCACGCCAATAAGAATGATGACAGACACACGTAAGCTTTTAAAAGGAATCGCTTGTCGAACTCTTTTAGCCCCATCTGTGGACGGTACCGTTACAAAGAATAACGGAGAAAGTAATGCCCCTGCTAAAATGGTGACTTGCCACGTACCTGATGTTAACCATGACGGACCGTACACTGCAGCAAAACTTAATAATGAATAAAAGCCTACACCACCAATTGTTCCCCATAAAAACCACTGAAAAGGATTTTTCGCCATTTCACGAAATAATTGCCCTAGGTTTTTCCTGAATGCTACGATGAGTAGTAGGAATGGAATGGCTAAAATAAACCGTAAAGAAGCCGTCCATGCCCAACTTGTTCCATCAAGATTCATTGCACGATTTATTATAAAAGTAGCTGAAAAAAATAGGGAAGATAATATCCCAACTAATACTGCTTTCATCAATAATCACCTCATTTTTGTTTCTGTAACTCACGGTAATATATAATATACTTATTTTAAATATTAGTAAACTATATTATATAAATGTTCTTAAGTGTGTTGTTTGTTTTTGCCTCAAAACGTTATGTTATACTTTATAAAAAATAGTAAAAAGTAAAGTATATATAAATAAGGAGTGCGAAAAATATGAGTTCAAGTAAGGATGAAACACAGCAATTGATTCAATTTGTAGGAACGAAACTTCGTGAACTAAGAAAGGAACAAAAATTAAGCTTAGAGGAATTGGCTGCAAAAACAGGCGTAAGTAAATTAACGCTCGGTAATATTGAACGTGGCGAAACAAATCCGACACTAGGGATGATGTGGAAAATTACGAATGGTCTTTCTTTACCTTTAATGGCACTTTTGAAACCCGAAAATAATATCAATATTGTACGTGCAGGACAAGGCCCACAATTATCGGGAAATCGACAAGAATGGGTCATTGAGCCATTGTTTAGTGACATTAGAGGAAGTTTAGAAATGTATCGAGCTTTCCTAAAACCCCATTGTAAGTATGTACCAGAAGCCCATCATCCAGGATCAATAGAAATTGCAACTGTTATGTCAGGAGAAGTCCAAATAACAATAGGGGAATCATCTTATACGCTCAATAAGTATGATTCGATTCAATTTGTTGCGAGTGAAAAACACACCTACACAAACTTAGAGGATGAACAGGCCGTACTACATTTAGCAATAAATTATAAATGATGCTTAAAAATGCCAGCCATGTTATCACATAAAAGTTTAGTTTAATGGTGTATAGTCTATTGAAGAATAGGGAATCGTTGAGCAATGTTTTTGTTACTTATACCAAAAACGCTTAAGTATTTATCTATAGTTAAGCTAAGCACCGTTCAATTATAGAACGGTGTTATTTTGATTGAAACTTGTACATGAACAGGTAAGGAGAAAACTTGATCCACTATGGACTGGAGTATGTAATGTTAATTTATGTACATTAGATTCTACTCAATTATTTTAAGCGAACAGAAGATTCAAATGTTATAGGCCAGCTAAGGAATAATTATATTTATAAAAAGACGGTTACAGCATTTGTTTAACAACTGAATGAAATTCAATATTTGATTTATTAAGCTTTCTCTCAATTTCTTCGGAATATCTCACTATTTCAAGTATACTTATTGAGTGAAACGTAACTACCTATAATGTATATTATGTTCGGGGCGTTTTGTTTTTTAGAGTGAAAGGTGCTGACCATCACTCTACTCTATGTTTGTAACTCGCATTTTTAACATCTTCTAGATCTATGTACTGTACGCTGTATTCAATGACATCATTGATATACACTTGCTGCTGTTTAGCAAATGCTTTTAGTGCTTTTAATAGATCAGCATCATATGTCGTTTTGTATTGCACCCGGTCTATCGGACGAGTTGCTTTATCATAAACGATTGTATTTTGCTTTAAAACCTCTTGTATGCCCGATTCCAGCAAGTAATTGACATGTGTATCATAATCATCAGCCATTTCCTTTAGTCTTTCCAAAACGGTTGCACTAATATTCGTTCGGAATTTTACTCGAGCTGTATCTGTTGCTTGAAGCAACTTCCCATTTGTTAATTTCCACATAAAAAACACCCATTCCTAGATAATTTTTAATAAAAAATGCCCTTTTCACCAGTATACAAACAAATGTTCTCGTATGCAATGTGTATGTTTTCTATACTTTTATTAAATACGAGCGAAATAACGCTTATTTTCACTTCAAAACACCTAATTTGACCTAAATAATGTAAAATATTAGACCTCTCAATGAAAAAAATGCTCTTTTCTCTACTCTAGAACGTTTGTTCTTATGTAGAGAAAAGAGTGTAATTAGAACGGAATAAACGTTGATCAATAGATTTATCACAAGATTGGCTATATAAAGATCATCTGTTACCAAGTATTTAAAGTAACATTCCTTGCTCTGTAAATCCAATTATAAACTAAATTGCATCTTTTTCTTAGACAAGCGCTGTCGTTTTCAATTATTTAAGAGTCACTTTTTTTGCCTTAATGATTAGAAATGATGGTCGACGATATTCTTTTTGCAAGCTAGGCAATTGTTCAATTGCCTCTTCAGTTGGTAGAGGTTCAATTATTTTCTCTATTTGTAACTGATGTGAAATGAGCGTATTAATAATAGTTGAAAGTGTTCGGTGATATTTGATAACACCATCAATATACCAACGCTCGCTTCTTTGTCCCTCTTCCTGATAATTGTCGATGGTATAATGCAAATGATTTCCGTTTTCATCATTAATCCATTTATCCATCTCTCTTCTAGCTGTTGCGATTGGATGTTCCATGGAAAAAATAAGGAAACCATTTTCGTGCAAGGCATTTGCAATTTTAGATGTAATTGCATCGAAATCCTCCATATAGTGAAAAGCAAGTGAACTATTAACGATATCAAAGCTCAGAGGTGCAAGATCAATATCCTCGAGCGCCTCTTGGATATATTGAATAAAATTATGTGCATTATTATTACGTGCAATAGAAATCATATTAGATGAGATATCGATTCCTGTTACATGTGCCGCTCCTTGTTGAATACAATAACTAGCGAAATCGCCCATACCACAGCCAATATCAAGAATTTTTTTGCCATTTAGTTCAGGTAAAAGTACCTTCAAAGCAGGCTGTTCGAGTAAGTTGTTGTAATTACACTTAGATTGTCGAAGCTCCTTATAGCCATTGAAAAAGTCAGGGTGATCATAGATATTTTGTTTCATTAAATACCTCCAAGGTTGAGGCATAACGTTATGCTATTTCTGCGCTCTTTTATTTTCACATACTAAAACAAAAAGAAATAGACTTATATTTCATAATTTGGTAGGATGTAGATAGAGGCATATCTAAAATAAGAAACCATAACATACTGAGTTTTACACATAAAGAAAAGAAACAAAATGTACATTACTAAATTGAATTTTAGTAATGTACATTTTTTATTTTGGCAAAAAATTTAGTTCAAATTTATTAAAAGGTGAACCATTTTACAATTAGCAAGGAAGAGTTAGTGAATAGATTAATAGCAGTAGAACAATATGTTGCTCAAAATCAAAAGCGGTGGGTTACAAATCAATCTGAAAAAGAACGTATATTAAATATAATATACGCTCTTCCCCTATTAATTTGGAAAGCTAATAGTTTAGAATAGCCCCATTTATTGTTGATGGAATTTAAATCTATCTCCAAGATAACATAGTAAGATTAAAATAATACTTATTATACCTAAGATTCCAATAAGCATTGATTCTATCTCAAAACCACTTAAATTTAAAATCATCACGATAGCAATTTCAACGCCAAATAGGATAATAACCGATCCAATATTACGAGCTAATTTTTGAGCATTATATATTTTCTTTTCGTCGTATCCTGCAATAAAATCTAATGGCTGTTTTAACCAAAAAATAATGCCTAAAATTATAAAGAAACTACTAGAGAAAAATATTTTGATTATTTCCAATGCCTATCACCTCTTTATTAAGTTAAGTGTTATTCCTAGTTTATCTACGCTTTAATATTCTTTTAGTTTAAAATATACGTGTTAAAAAAAATTATATAACAAACAGAAAATCCCAACTACTATTCAATCGAAATAATTAATTATATAAAATTCTACCTATCTAAAAAGACAGAATTACATTAATGTAATTCTGTCTAAAAGTATTAATTATTATGTGCAACATTTTATTCAAATCACTATGAATTAAAGTATTATTGATTAATTATTGACTAATAATGAAATAATCGATATGGTTTCGTTTTTTTATAACCTACTGCTGCTTCATAACGAGCTTGATTACTCCTTTTTTAAAAGCGAAAGTTATTGTTCCTCTGGCGTTACTTCTATCTGGAAACTGCCTTCTTATACTTCATCATCTTTCAATCCTTCACGTGAGCACTGATAACGAATGTAATATAAGAAAATGCCCTTTTCATACACCAAGAATATGTGTTCGGTTTAAGTGAAAAGGGCATTTTTTTGCTTCTAAGAATTTATTCATCATTATCATATCAATTTTTAAAAGTAGGTATACCCTTTCCTTTCAAGGAAAAGACTCCTACGATATAGAATATTAATTTTACACTTATTTTGGAGGGGAATTTATGTTTATTGTAAATGTTGAAGGTGCAATTTATCAAAATGGAAAATGGCTGTTAATAAGACGTAGTGAAAAAGAAGAACATGCTGGTGGTTTACTGTCTCTAGTTGGCGGTAAGGTAGAAAAAGATGGAACATCATCTGATATATTGGAAGGAACACTTAAAAGAGAAATCTATGAAGAAGTTGGTATCGAGGTTTCAAATCTTAGATATGTTAATAGTTCTTTTTTTGTAACGGATTCAGGCTTAAATGTAGTAGACATTGTTTTTCTATGCGACCATCAGTCTGGCGAGGCGTATGCTAAGTGTCCTGACGAAGTAGATGATGTATGTTGGATGTCTACACAGGAGATACTAAATAACGCTGCATTACCTATCTATCTCAAGGGAAATATTAAAATGGCGGATAAGTTAATAACAGTTTAAAAAGATAAAGAGCCTGTTTGGATCCAAACAGGCTCTTCCTACTTAACCTTCTTCAACTAACGGTGTCATTTGTGGAAGAGTATTTGTGTCGGTGACTAAGACACTAAACAATTACTCGAACAATCTTCATCGTTTAGCAACCTTTTTACCTTCACTGGCTATTATTTATTTTTGTTGGATTGTTGATTCTTGTTTTTGTTAGTATTGTTTTTGTTTTTTGCGTTAGAATCAAATTCAGCAGCAAATTCTTCGTTTAGGTTGTTGTTGGGGTTATTGTTATTGCTGTTGTAGTTATTGAAATTGATATTGCTGTGGTTCTTTTCATTTTTTGTTTGGTTATTGTTCTTAGTCATGGATGTTCACCTCCTAGAGTCTAATGTGCTCAGTAATAGAATGTTTTATTCTTAATGAACAAAACTCTTTCTATCAATGGTTTAGGACTGACGTCAGTTCGACATAAATATAAAGGACCGCATTAGATGAATAAGCAGAAATAAGCGCAACCTTTTTTCGGTTTCCTTTAGAATAAGTTCTACATTTTTTTAAAAGGATCTAAATCAATTTTTTAATTAGCTCTTCGCGTCTACTTTTATAATTCATCTCACGCAATGAAACAAATAGAACAATCACTTCCCCGCCTGTTAAGTTAGACCATAAGTCCACATCTTCCTCACCAAGATTTGTGTAAATAAAAAAACACCTCCAAGTTAACCGGATAATTATACATACCCAAACTTCAACAAGAAGATGTTTTTATTAAGTTTTCACTTTAGTATAGTAACAGCCATATTTATCTTAAACTCAATATTCACCAAGAATTTTGACGGCTTTTTCTGTGATTGACGTGTCGATTGCTTTGTCAAAGTCGAATTCGCCTTGTGTTGCACCATTAGCTTTGTACATATCGTATTGAGCATGAATGTCGTCTATGCGCATTTTACCATTCGGATCAAGACCTGTTACGAATACTTTCTCCCATAAGGCAGCATCTTTTAATGCTGTGTGTTTTGTCATGATGTTTATGATTTCATCTTTTCCTTTGCCATCTATAAAGGCATCGTTATAGTCGCGTACACCCTTTAAATAGGCAAGCATGAATCGTAGTGACACATCTTGTTCGTCCTTCATAAATTTAGGAGAAGCTAAAACTAACGCAATTTGAGAATCTGGAGCAAAGTCTGTAGCATCGCCAAAGCGAGATAGGATGCCGGCTTCGATGCCTTTTGTGATTAATGGTTCAATGCTTAGTGCAGCATCAATCGAACCATTTTCAAGTGCACCTAGCATGCTTCCGAAATCAGGCATTAAGACAAACTCTACTTCATCATCTTTCAATCCTGCGTGTTTAAGCATGCTTTTATAGATGAATCCGTCAATCGAGTTTTCTCCAGAGACGGCAACCTTTTTACCTTTGAAGTCTTTGTACTCTTTAATTTTATCCTTCATGTGATTACTAATAACGAATGTAAAATACGATTTTCCTGGTACATTATGACCTTTATCTGCAACAATTTTGACGTCAATTCCTTGAGCAATCGCATTAAAGAATGATGCTGTCGATATCCCCCCTGCAATATCGACTTCACCAGCAGCAAGTGCAGGTAGCATATCATCACTGTTTGCAAATTGAGCGAATTCTACTTCGATATTATAATCTTTAAAGTAGCCTTTCTCCTTGGCAATATAAAAACCTGCTCCAGATGCTGCCCCGTCCTCCGCAATGACAACTTTTGTAGTTTTACTTAACGGCGCTAAATCTCCGGAAGGATTATCCTTACTTACTTCGTTATTATCTGTACTTCCTGTAGTACCTGTATTTCCAGATTCTTTATCCGTACAACCTATAACGAACATCGTAAGTAGTATAAATGGAATAAATAATCCTCGTTTCAACCATTTCCCCATGATAATCCCCCTCTGTTTAAGCCCATTACTTTCTTGACTTTTGCACTTCATCTTGAAGATGCTTCCAAATGTCTAAAAAATGTCCTGCTGTTTGCTGATTTGCACGAATTTGCTCTATATTTCTCGGCCGTGGCAAATCATTTTTTATTTCCTTAATAATTCTGCCAGGTTGCGAGCTCATTAATAAGATTCGGTCACTCAGAAGTAGTGCTTCATCAATGCTATGCGTAATAAAGAGCACTGTTTTCTTTGTTTCTTCCCAAATCGAGAGTAATTCTTCTTGAAGGATAAATTTATTTTGCTCATCAAGTGCAGCAAAAGGTTCATCCATCAACAATATTTCGGGATCGTTGGCAAATGCACGTGCAATGCTAACACGTTGCTTCATACCTCCAGATAGCTCTTTAGGATAAAGGGATGAAAACTTTTCAAGGCCGACTTTTTTCAAATAGTAAGATGTGCGCTCTTTGATCTGCTTAGTAGGTAAATGTCTCATTTTCAGACCAAAAGCAACGTTTTCTTCAACGGTTAACCAAGGAATAACCCCTCTTTCTTGGAAAACCATGGACTGTAGTGGTCGGTTTTCCTTCCCTTCGGCAATCATAAATTCTCCGACACTCGTCGTTTCAAGTCCTGCTAAAATCCTTAGTAATGTTGTTTTTCCACAACCACTCGGACCGACGAGACAGACAAATTCACCTTCTGAAATATCTAAGGAGATTTGATCCAAAGTCGTAACACTACTATTCTTTTTGTAAAAAACTTTCGTTACATTTTGAATTGAGATTTTCGTATCCCCTTGCATTACCTCACCTCCAAGGAAGAATCTTTTTCTGCAGCCCTCGAAGAATTAATGAAAATAAATAGCCGAAAAATGAGATGAGTATAAGCCCGACAAACATTTCTTTCAGCATAAATGCTTTATAGGAGGTCCAGATTAAATAACCGATACCTGAAGTCGCTCCCATCATTTCAGCTGCCACAATCGTTAGAAGCGCAATTGCCTGCCCCATTTGAATACCTTCCATCATAACTGGTAAAGCTCCAGGGAATGCAATCTTAATGAAAAAGTCCTTAGAGCTGGCTCCGTAGTTTTTTGCGACATCTAAATAGATGGAGTCAATATTAATGACACCTGCAGTCGTATTAATGACGACGGGGAAAAAGACGCTTCCTGCAATCGTCACAACTTTGGAAAAGTCCCCAATACCGAATAAAATAATAATGATTGGTAAAAGGGCTAGCGTAGGAATTGGCATAAGCGCCATTACGATCGGTGAAACAAAGTGTCTAACCGGAGAATAAAGCCCCATCAACAGGCCAATGATAATACCAGGTATAACCCCGAGGAAAAAGCCTGCAATAATTCTGTATAAGGAAATCCCGATATGGCTAAATAATTCTCCACTTACTCCCATGGTAAAGAATGTACTGACGATTTCAGAGGGCGGCGGGAAGAAACGTGCATCAAGCAAATTGGTTTGGGATAAAAACTCCCATAACAGCAAGAGAAAAATGGGTGAAGCGATTGTAAGCATCTGCTTCATTCGTTCTTTTAATTGTCTTTTCTTCCATTCTTGTTGTTCAAATTCGATGGGATTGTGAGTTTTCGTCACTTTTTCGTCCCTCATACTTCACCACCTCTTCATACAAATCATATGTATTTCGGCTCTAAAGTGTGTCAATTGCCCATGATAAAACGTAAGCCTAGATAAGCATATAAAGCTGTCTGAAGTGATCATGAGGGGCAAGGAGCTGTAGCTATACAGAAAGAAATGCGAAAGCTCCTATGTCTGCCCACGAAAAAACCCGGAAATTTATTTCCGGGTTTGATTGCACTTAATCCTTCATGATCGTTATAGCTGAGACTGTCGAGATTTTGCTTCAGTTCTCAAGAGTCTGTTATGCAAAGTAACCTCTGTCTTTCCGTTCACTTGAGATTTTTGACGCTTATCTCTTGCCCAGTTGTGGTGGATTTGCTGAGATTTTGGATCTAAATGTTCCGGCCTACTCATTGTTTTCCGCCTCCTGTTCATGTTGGATCTCGTAAGCGAAATCTTACATAGTATAGCTTGTTAGTCATTTATCATACATTTTATTGAAAAATTATAATCCAATTTAAAAACGTATATAAAACTCCCTATACGACACTTTATTATCTAAATTCAAGTCAATTTTCCCTTCAATCACAACGTGTATATCACATTAAATCTCAGTATCGCATATAATGAAAGATTAAATATTATAGGCAAACAGAGGTGAATCATTGTTTATATATGTAGTTAAAACGGGAGATTCTTTATTTTCCGTGGCAACAAAGTATCAAGTTAATATAGATAGTATACGGATTACAAATGGCTTAAAAACGCAAAACTTAGTGCCTGGCCAAGATTTACTAATACCAACAAACGTGTATATTGTTCAACCTGGAGATTCTCTATATACAATTGGTCAAATGGCTTTGGTCCCTGTAGAAACAATTCGAGTTATTAATGGCTTACATTCCGATGTATTAACAATTGGCATGCGTTTATATCTGCCTCCAAGGGTAAAGTATGAAACAGAAAACTTTAGTTATTTAACGCCTTCCACACCTGCGCGAGATAAAGACCTTATCCAAAGGTTTGCTTTTATTAATTCCTATTATGGTGTTTTTGAATATCACATTTTGAATGATGGTAGTTTAAGTACTTTAAATGATAAGAATCTTAGCTCGTTAATTAGGCAGAATCAAGTTGCCCCGATCGCTGTCATAACAAACCTAACGGATACTGGATTCAGTGTGGAGTTAGCAAGGCGCATTATAAGTGACCCGAATTTAAGACAGCGAGCCGTTAATAATATATATAATTTGGTCAAAAACAAAAATTATGCTGGGGCGAATATTGATTTTGAAGGATTAGAAGAACAGGATCGAGATAATTATACGACTTTCATCCGTTTGGTAAGAGAACAGTTAAAGCCAGAAGGATATACTACATCGGTTGCCTTACCTGCGAAAACAAGCGATTCTATCCCTTGGATGAAAGGATATGATTATCGAGGTATTGGAGCTGTTTCTGACTTTGTCTTTCTCATGGCCTATGACTGGCATCATTTGGGCAGTTTACCCGGACCTGTAGCGCCTATAGAAGAAGTAAAACAAACGATCCAATATGCTAAAAATGCAATGGGTGGGAAAAAAGTGATCCTTGGTGTACCAAGGTATGGTTATGATTGGACAATGGCAAGTAACGGTACGGTCATCAGTGCTCGTGCTATTTCAGTTGCATCTGCAGTCGAAACCGCTATGAGACATCAAGTGCCCATTCAATATTCAATTCAGTACCAACAGCCTCATTTTGAATATTGGGAAGCTGGTAATAGACATGTCGTATGGTTCGAAGATGCAAGAGCTCGTGCTCAAAAACTCCAAGCGGTCGTTGATTACGGTTTATTAGGAATTGGTGCGTGGAAATTAGGCTTAGAGTTCCCTCAATCTGCCTATTTAATAAGTGAATTTTTGAGTAAAAGACATGTAATTTAAATAAACTAGCTATCAAAACATAAGTATTAAGTATTAATAAATTTTAGATGAAAGTTAAAACCCCTGATTTTTCTATGCTAAATAGAAAATCAAGGGTTATTTTTGGGGTTCTAAGCATTTGTTTCACAAAATTGAAAGGAATATTTTTCTGAACATCTGAACACTAGTTTTGCCCTCTTCCTTCCACAAATCCTCTAACAATATGAATGGCTGACCATTCACCATCGGAAATCTCAACGATTGGATAGGATTTTGGGAATAGTTGTGCCGTAATTTCTTCAACCGACATCCCTGTCAGGTGCAAATCTACAACTTCCCCTTGTAACTCTTCTAAGTACTCCATCTTTTCTTTTACTTGCTTGTGGCCATTTTGTACATAGCCTGCGTGGCAACAATACATATCGTTAAAATCGTAAGTTTCTATTTTTCGTAACGAATTAAGCGTATCGACGATATTCTCTTCTGCTAATATAATTTTTGTTTTCGGATGAATAAATAAATCGCCTGTAAATAATGCACCTGTTTCACGATTAAGGAATGCTAAATGATCCTGTGTATGCCCTGGTGTTGCAATGACATCCCATGTTGCATTTCTAGATTGGAACGTCTCACCAATTGCCTCAGCTTGAAACGGTTCACATTGCCCCCAAAGGAATTGACGATATTTTGGGTAGACGAATTCTTCACTACACCGCACAACGGAGTCTTTATGAATGTAGAAAGGAACGTCTCTCTGTGACTGAATCCATGCCGCACAGCCCGTATGATCTTCATGAAAATGCGTAATCATTACTTGTTCAAAATCGGCTTGTTCGAAAAAAGGTCGAAATGAAGTAAATAAAGATTTTGCCCCCGTATCAATCAATACGCCATCTACTGCAAAACTAAACACATTCATTTTCGTTCGTCCAAGCCCAATAGTACTATTCGCCAAATGTACATCGTTATGCTTTAAAATATCCATCGATTGTTCGAGTTTAACCATATTATTCTCTCCTTTATGTATCGTTTTTTATATTTTATCAGAAAGTTAAGACTATAAATATTAATTTCCATTAATAGTGAATTTCGTCACAAGATTACCATAAAAAAAAGACGTAGAGTAAAATACTCTACGTCTTTTTTTAAACGATTGGCACCCAAACTTCAATATCATGCAAATCTTGTCCGATATATTTTTCAAAACTCATAGATGGACGATGTGTAACTTCCTGATTGCTGAATAATTCTCGGAAGGCCTCTTGTATATGCTCGATCCCACCGTCGACTTTACCGACTAAAAATCGTCCTTCTGGAATTTTAACAGTCACCGCTGTAATATCATCTAGTAAAAGATGATCGTCAATTCCTGCTACATAATCCAAGCCGTTTTCATTCATTTGAATACAAACACCATACGATACATCCTGCGATACGTTATTATCTTCAAGGGTATTCGCAAGTTCCTCCCATTTCTCAGGAATATCTGATGTTTGGCCTTGATGAATGCTCAACCCTTTCACAACAAGCTCATCAATCTTCTCAATACGTGTCTGCATTCAAATCATCCCCTCTATGCTTTTGTTAGTTGTTTTTCGTACAATTCAATCCAGTCTTGTACAGTCATTTTACGTACGAGTTCCGCAATTAATGCATAAGGTAGCGTTTTTGTATTCGAAAATCGTATACAACTTTTGCCCATATTGAGCTTAGTAGTCATATGCTTTGGATATTCTGCAACAAACCAGTCCAATAGCTCTGGCTTTGCATAAATACCCATATGATACAAAGTGATATGATTTTTTTGAGCGGCTACTCCTATAAATGGTAGCGGATCTTTAGGACTGCAGTGATAGCCATTCGGATATATTGACTTCGGTACTACGAAGTTCGGCATATTATACTGCATTAACGCTTCAAAGCCATGTGGTAAATGATCTTGAACCGTTTCGAATAGTTTTTTAAACGCCTCACGCCTGTTTTCATCAACTTCTTCAATATAATCTAAAATTTCCAACAACAGCCCTCCTTTGCCATTTATTATACGCAATAATAATAATTTTTCAATCACAAACCTTTGTAATTACCTAAAAAAGATTATACAAGTGAAGTTTACAGTCTACTTATAAATATTTACTTTCTATTTCAGCAAAAAAAGACTTAGATAACTGTATACTTTAAAAAAGACTTAGCCGGATCTAACTTAATTGTTTTATCCGCCATCATTATATTATTGTTAAATACCCATTATCAGCTACAACCTGCTCTTTCGCTGTTGTAACTAGGTCTTGTAAGTAGAAAGCTGTAAATTCACTTTTACTCGACATTCATCAATATATTGTTGAGTATATTTATTCATCTCCACTGAACGTATTTTGTATTAGTATCAATCATTTTAACTTCCTCTTATTTCTGAAGACAATAGTATGAAAGTAACTATAACCAAGTGTAGAATAACTTATGGTGTCTACTTCTCATGTTTCCCCACTCAACCATTTAGCACGTAACGGATTCTAACACTAAAAGTCCAATTCTCTTATACATGAGAATTGGACTTTTTTTATTTATAAATCGCTATGAACTTTGCTATAGGAGTCAATAAAAGCTTGAATCATAGTATCCCCTTCTGGTGTCCCAATTGATTCTGGATGAAATTGCAAACCGAAGACAGGATATGTCCGATGCTGAATGGCCATGATCTCGTTATCATCTATCGCTCTTGCAAGTACTTTAAATTCATCAGATAATGTTTCAGGCGCTATTACTAGTGAATGGTAACGCATAACAGAGATTGGACCTTTAAATGCTGCGAAAAGGTCTGTTTGTTCATGCTGAATCATTGATAATTTACCGTGCATAATATTTTGCGCCTGAACAATCTTTGCACCAAATGCTTCCGCAATGGATTGGTGTCCAAGACAAATACCTAGTATCGGAAATTCTTTAAAAAGCTTTTGTACGATTTGAATGGAAATACCGGCTTCTGAAGGCGTTCCAGGTCCAGGTGAGATAATAATAGCTTCTGGTTGTATTGAGCGAATGTCGTCAATTGTAAGGGCGTCATTTCGCACAACGAGAACATCTTTACCTAAAGCACTCACTTGCTGATACAAATTGTATGTGAATGAATCATAATTATCGATTAATAGAATCATTTTCGCACCTCCAAAAGCGCTTTTGCTTTATTTAGTGTTTCCTCATATTCACTTTTCGCTTCAGAGTTATAGACAATTCCAGCTCCAGCTTGTACGTGAGCTTTGTCATTTCGCACGACCATTGTTCGAATGGCTAATGCCATATCCATATCACCTGAAACGGAGATATAACCGACAGCGCCGGCATAAACACCACGTTTCATCGTTTCAAGTTCATTAATAATTTGCATGGCGCGAATTTTCGGTGCGCCAGATACTGTACCTGCGGGTAAACAAGTAGCTAATACATCTAAAACGTGAATATCGTCTTGCAACTCACCTGTCACTTCAGAAACGATGTGCATGACATATTTGTAGTATTCAATATCCATATATTTTGGCAACTTTACTGTACCAATTTTCGAGAGCTTACCAATGTCATTTCGACCTAAATCTACTAGCATACGGTGCTCGGCTATCTCTTTGGCATCTGCGAGTAAACCTTCTGCAAGTGCCGCATCTTCAGTAACTGATTGACCACGTGGACGAGTACCTGCGATTGGATTTGTTGTGACAAGGCGATTTTTAACCTTTACTAAACTTTCGGGTGACGTCCCTAGAATGATATACTCCTCAAAATCCATATAAAACATATAGGGGGAAGGGTTAGACGTACGTAATTTTCTATATAAAGAAAACGGATTTCCTGTAAATGGTGATGAAAAGCGTTGTGATAGCACAACTTGAAAGATATCACCTTTCTTAATATATTCCTGCGCTGTTTCAACCATATGACAAAATGTCTTTTGATCAATAGATGATTTAAATTGCAAAGAGGGTTCTTCTGCCTCAGGCTGTGTCACTGTTGTGATGTGTAAACTTGTCACGATATTTTGAATGCTAGCCTGCATCGCTTCAGAAGTTCGACTACCCTTAAATAAATCAATCGCTACAATCGATACCGTTTGTTGTAGATGATCATAAATGATAAAAGTATCATAAAAAAGCATATGCATATTCGGCATTTCTAGCTCATCTGGCAATGAACTGCCGATTTTTTCAAAATAAAATGCTGTGTCATAACCGATATAGCCTATCGCTCCGCCAAAGAAGGCAAATGGATAGTCTTCTGTATCTAGTGGCAGCATTTCTTTTAATACATCCATAGGAGACCGTTGTAATTCACTCCGCTTTCCGTTCTTTATAATTTCCGTACCATTTTCTGTACTTTTTAACTCCGCGATTGGGTTCAATGCAATAAATGAATATCGACCACTTTCTTCATGCTTGGCGGACGATTCAAAAAGCATTTTCTTACGTCCTCTTACTGCATGATAAATGGAGATTGGTGTCATCATATCACCTTGAAGTGTAACTATCTCATACTCTCTCAACTTAACTGTCATTTGCTCAAACTCCTTTTCTCAGCTCATCTCAAGTAACACAAAAAGCCCCCCATAGAGACTATTCTCTATGGAGGGCGGGAATTCCGCGGTACCACCTCAATTGCAGCAAAAAACGCTACCACTATAAGCGATATAACGATTCGCTAATCGAACTGCCATACTCAACTTTCAAGCAGTCACTCAAAGGTCCATTCCATTAGTTGCTACGTATCGGTTTCCACCAAACCCGACTCTCTATCCGCGCATTCCTTATGTACTAATCCTTGTCTATGAGTTCTGTTATACAATTGTGTGTGAAAATGTTACTTGCATTTATTATAAAGAAAAGTGTCTTAAAATTCAATTATTAATTTAGAGGGACCTCTCATGGAAAAATATAACTTAAATACATCTTATAAAACTCTATGGTGATAAAACTATTTCAAATAACAACATATGCTATACTTTGAACTATCTATAAAATTTTAATAGTTTAATATAAAGGAAGTGTCTTATGAAAAAATTCAGTATTATTTCATCAGTAATTATCGTTATATTAGTCATTGCTTACGGCTTAGTCGGTAATTATTTTTACAATTTTGCATTAAATGCTAATACGGAAAAAGAATTTTTAACCGGTAATCCGCATTTAGCTCAATCGAAAGCTGTTTCAGCCGAAGTAGCAAAAACAAGTGAATTAGCGGATGTTGCCTTTTCGAAAAAACATCCTCCTATTACAACAAGTATTGTTTCTTCGGATAAATTAACATTAAAAGGACATTTATATGAAAACAACAATTCGGATCATAAATGGGTCATTGTTGATCATGGGTATACTTCGAATAACACTCTAATGGTTCGATGGATACGCAATTTTCATGAAAAAGGATACAATGTGTTAGCACCTGATCTTCGCGGACATGGAGAAAGCGAAGGCGATTACATCGGAATGGGTTGGGATGATCGAAAAGACATGCTTTTATGGATCAAGACAATTACTGATAAAGATCCAAAAGCTGAAATCGTCTTATTCGGAATTTCCATGGGTGGAGCCACTGTCATGATGGCCTCTGGTGAAAAATTACCTTCAAATGTCAAAGTAATTGTTGAAGATTGTGGTTATTCATCTGTTATGGATGTATTTACATATCAGCTTGATGACTTGTTTAATTTACCAAAGTTCCCTGTTATGAACGCGGCTAACACCGTAACGAAATTTCGTGCAGGGTACGATTTAACTGAAGCCTCTGCCGTCAAACAAGTGGCGAAGAGTAAAACACCTATGCTATTTATCCATGGCGATAAAGATACATTTGTCCCTTATGAAATGCTAGATGACGTTTATAATGCGGCAAATGTTGAAAAAGAAAAATTAATTATTCCAGGTGCAGGTCATGGTGAAGCTGAAAAAGTAGATCCAGAGAAATATTGGAATACGGTCTGGGGATTTGTGAACAAATATATTGATTAATATAGAGAAACTTTGATCTGGGAGTAAGTGCTCCCAGTTTTTTTTGCATCAAGAAGGGAAAACCTTAAAATACCTCATAGTATTAGAGTTTTTTTAAACCTCTAAAAAATAATAAAATGACGTAATAAAAACCTAATTTCGGTATTGTAATCCGAAATTAGGCTTTTTTTGTAAATATGATTTGAATGCTACGATTTCACAGTAAAAAATGCCAAGATATAACGTAAATAATGCCTTGTAGTCGTTATTCGCTCTTCTAAAGATTTAGCAATGACATCATAAAATGCCGTCCCAGCGTCAGTTCCTTTTAATTTTCGTACAGTTCGTCTTTCATCAGGCCAGTAGCCTATTAACAAATCCGTTTCTTCCATCTCACGTGCAATCTGATATAAATAGCCATTAGAAGGAGACCAGCCAAAGACATCTTCAAGCTGTTGGCCTACTTCTGCCATATAAAATGAGGATCTCGTTTGGCTTAGCTTTAGTGCTAAATAACGAACGATATCCTTCACTGATATGAGTTTAGAGAAATAGGCACGAAATTCTTCAGGAAGTGGATGGATTGGTGCTGCTGGTTTGTCACCGTTTTTCGTTAGTGCATAATAAAAACGATCAAGCACAAGAACAATTTCATGGAATTGATTGAAATAGAGCTTTTTGTAGCGGTGTAAACGTTCAGTGCCGAGCTCGGTAGCATGATAAAATAGACGTTTTTGTTCTTGTCGTGCTTTTAAGGCCCCCTCAGCTTCTAGTTGTTTAGCAATACGTGCGACATATTCATAGCCGACAGGGCGACCAGGAAACTCGGTTTGAAAGGTTTTATGGATTTCAACAGAGTAACATTCTATTTGCTGTGTTTTGTAAAGCCAATACAATGCGACGGTATCTTTAATACTAAAACCAACCGTTTGCTGAAATGATTTTTCCTTCATTTTATACACCTACCATTTAATAGTTTTATTTCCATTAATTATATACCTCGCTAGTCCATATAATCAACAAAAATGTACCTCCATACATACTCCCCTCCCCTTTCCATCCTTTTATACCAATATGGCGGTTTAAAAGGTTTCGAAAGAGCAAGAAAAGTCGATATGGAGGCACATTTCACTAAGATTCTACTTTGACTAAAGTACTTTTACTACGATTATGAGCTTGATCTATTGCATAGAAGTCAAAGGTTGAATTTTTCTTTTGTTTTTTGATCTTTAAAGTAAATTTACCAGAAGCTTTTGCTGTTGTTTTGGAGAGTACTGTTTTACCTTTTTGCATTTGTATTGTAGAGAACGGTTCAGCAGTACCAGAAACGTAAGTCGCTTGACTCGTAAGTTTATTTACTTTTGGTTTACCAGGAGGTGTTTTATCTAATACTTTTAGGCTTTGTACAGTGCTTGAATTACCATTACTATCTTTAATATAGATAGCTAATTGGGTATTCGCAGCTTGTTTTTTTATAGCAGCATTATAACTTCCATCTGTTTGCACTGTTGTCTGAGCTAATTTTTGATTTCCTTTATAAATATAAAGTTTAGCATTTGCTTGAGCAGTACCAGCAATACTCACTGATCGATCAGATACTTTTTTCACAGAAGGTGCCTTTAAGATTCTCATCATTGGTGTTTGAACGGTCAGTGCTACCCCCGGTGATATATTACCTGCCTCATCCTCTGTTTTCACTGCCAATTTGTAGACCTTATCCGCCTTAAGATTACGAATAGTATATGTCGATTCTTTCGTAGCTGCAATTTTTTTATTATTAACGTAAATATTCGATTGCTTATAGTCAACAGTCGCTGGTTTTTTCCATTTGATTGTCACAGCATTAATTTGAATCGAAGTTGCGGATAACTTTGTCACTTCAGCTGGAGGCGTTTTATCTTTTAAAGTATGCACATTTAGTGCAGTACCTGCCGTTGTACTGCCATCAGTAGCAACTACTTTTAACGTAATTGTATAGTCCATAGATGGCTTTAAACCTTGAACCTTATATGTACTTGAAGTAGTTGATGTAAGAAGCTGATCATCTAGGAAAATGGCTACTTTACTGGCATTCTTATTATTAGGGAATTCAAAACGAACAGTCGCTGTCCGATCTGTCACATCTACTATTTGTGAACCGGTTAATTCTTCTAATGGTATCAGTTCAGTTTGTGGATATTGCACTAGACCATGTCCGTATAAGTTATCGATGCCTGCAATACCAAGATCGATCGCCGTATTATATAATTTACTACGCAGCTCTTTTGCTGACATCAATGGATATTGTTGTTTTAATAAAGCGAGTATGCCTGTAACATGCGGTGCTGCAAATGAAGTACCGCTAACGTAAATCAAATCACCATCCTTACTAATTGACGGTACAGATTCGCCTGGAGCAGTCAAATTCATGGATGTACCTGTATTTGAGAAAGCGCTGAACTCTTGTTTTGAATTAATCGACGATACAGCAATAACCTGGCTATATCTTGCGGGATATGTAACATTTCGATTATTGCCTTCATTCCCAGCAGAAGCAACGATTAAGATTCCGGCATTATAGGCTTTTTGAATGGCACTTCGAAGCGAGGGCACGTCAATATGTAAGCCAGATGAAATATTAATAATATCCATTTTATTTTCGATGGCCCAGTCAATTGATTTGATGATTTCCGTTGTTGTGCCCATAGTTGTACCGTCTGCGTATTTCAAGGAATATAGTTGGACATTAGGCGCAACCCCAATGATATCAGCGGTTTTCTTATCACTTAAATAACCACCAATTTTGGCACCAATTATTGCTGCAACGGACGTACCATGACCAGTGCCGTTCTTGCCACCACGGTCCACATTGTCAGATTCTTTAATAACTGTTGTGGGATCGTCAGCTACAAACGACACGCGGGCTGCGATATTCGGTAAATCATCAATGAGGTTAATACCTGTATCGATGACAGCAACTTTTACTTTATTGCCAAAAATGCCTGCATTCCAGGCTACTGGTACATTCGTTAAAGTATGATTCCAAGTAGGAATCGCAATTGGAGCGAGCGTTGGAGTTGAATCGGCTAAGCTCATTGGTGCTTCTTGCGTATCAACCAATTCAATATTAGGATCTTTTTTTAACTCGACCAATTGTTGCTCAGTTAAAGAGGCTTCAACCATGTCAACGTTTTGAAGTACTTCATTGACATTCTCAGCAGCATCTAGCACTTTTTGTTTACCTTCTTCATTTTTATATGAAATCATTGCGTTGATGGTATTTTCATCAGCGTAAATGGTTTGTTGTTTATTTGAAAAGGTACATAAAGCTGTTAAAGCAAAACATGTAATACTTAATTTTTTCCACTTCGGATTCTTCACTGTTATGAGACTCCCTTTCTGTATTTCTATAGCATTAATTCTACTATTATGTATATTTTATTCTATATAAAGGACTTTCACAAATCTACTATTATTTTAGCAGTATAAAATTACTTTCTAGATTGTATGATAAATTACAAGTTTATCATACAAAGATTCCCTACAATAATTATTGTAGGGTGAGACAATGTACAAAGTTATTCTTACAGCTCTATACAGCTACTAAATGCGGATTCTTTATTCAATAATTTAGATGCTTTCATCATATATACATTAAGGGCTCTAATAATTTTATTGAGTGATCAATAAGCAAACTGAGGTGATACTGCGAATTCAAACTCTCGCCCTCAGGAAAATGCGGTTTTACAACGTTAAGGAAATCGAAATATAAAAAAGCCTAATTTTTCGGTATTGTAATGAAAAATTAGGCTTTTGTTTAAAAGCGCACCATTATAGAAGGTAGTTAAAAATTTTTACTGTATGCTGTGGTTTTACCTTTTCCTACGACTATGGTTTAGGACTTGTTCGTTCTTCGACAAAAGCGTTTCGTTGCCAAATCGTGACATGTTGTCATGGACGTTCCATTGCCGACGTTTCGCGGGAATACGACCTGCCGTATACAACCGTCGAGCGATGGTTTTACTTGTACGCACCTGAACAGCTGCTTAGCACGTTGTCCGCCTGATTTAACAGAGGAAGAGCGCGGTTTTGTCGCACAGTGGCATCAAGAAGATAATCATACGAAACACATTTATCAAGCCCTGCAGCAAATTCGTAGTGGTTCAAACGGTATCAAGTTCATGTTTGTGGTGCTGTTTCTAAGATTGCCAAGACT
>NZ_JAEOAH010000027.1 GCF_016612995.1 Viridibacillus soli | reverse complement strand
ACGAAACACATTTATCAAGCCCTGCAGCAAATTCGTAGTGGTTCAAACGGTATCAAGTTCATGTTTGTGGTGCTGTTTCTAAGATTGCCAAGACTTTGATTGTACGTGAAAAAGCGTTGGTAGATACCGTCATTTCACCGCTTTCAAATGGCATTATGGAAGGCACCGATAATAAAATTAAGCTCATCAAAAGACGGGGTTTTGGGTATCGAAACGACGCCCATTTCTTCCTGCGACTTCGCTTGGAAACCGGGCGTTAATTTTGTCATCCCCGACTTTTGGTGATGAACCAAAAACAGTAAATTTATCATTATTTGAAAAAATATACCATTACTATTAAACTTATACAAAATAAACCAAAAAGAGGTGTATAATTCAATGAAAAAAACTCTCATCACCATTGGAATAATCGTTGTACTAATAGGAATCGTTGCATTTTCAATCTTCCAATATAACAAATACAAAGAAAAATCGGTTACCGATATCCTAACCAATCTAGATTACAATGCAGTTGATTCTATAATAGCAAGAGCAAGAGATCTGGATGACATAAAACTTGAATACACTTTTGAAAATGAAGACAAAGACGCTATCATACAATCATTAAAGAATTTAAAATTACATCGCACTTCAAAAAAAGATTTACCATCTGATTCTGGATATTTGCTAACAACATCAACGAAAGATGATATTTACATCTTATATTTAAACGGCAACGGCAAAACAATCATTTTTACCGCTAAAGATGAAGATGTAGGATATTACACTAACTACGAAATGGATAACAGTGACTTTTACAATCTCGTAGACTCTTTGATTAAAAAAGAAAAGTAAGAAATGTTCCCCCTAAGGAAGGGAGTGTAAGAAGGATTTGTTTTATTCAGTAGCGAATTTAGTAATCTAAAAAGTTAAGGAGACTATATTTTGAAATCCCTAGAAATGGCAAAATTAATTGATTTAGATGATATTATGAAGATTGATGAAGAAGTAATCGGTGACAATAGCAGACGTGAATACATTAGGAAAGCCATTGAAGAAAAGAGATGTATAGTTGCGAATGATAAAAATATTATCGTTGGTTTTTTGATATTTGATACTCATTTCTTTGATTGTAGCTTCATTTCACTGATAATTGTTATACCAACTGAAAGACGAAAAGGATACGCTACATCGCTTATTGAGTATATTATAAACATTTCCCCAACAAAGAAAATTTTCTCTTCAACCAATAAATCAAATCAAAGAATGCAAGAAGTTTTTAAAGCAAATGGATTCATACAAAGTGGTTTAATTGGAAATTTAGATGAAGGAGACCCTGAGATAATTTACTTTAAATCTAAATAAGTTCTTGTTCAACTAACGACTGCGATAGTTGAGTATGATAATTTTTGGTAAAGCGAAAGTTTGAAGGTGCGAACTTTGGAATCATTTTCAGAAGTTGTTTTACTGCACAATATTTTTATAATGAGTAAAAATAATAATAATGAAAAGATGTTTAATGACTAAATTGTTGTTGGACTAACGAGAGCTTTAGTTTAATACGACATTATTTGGAAACGAAAAAATTGTTAAACAATAAGGCTATATAGCAACCCTGATTCTTCTGCTTAGCGTAGAAAAATCAGGGTTTTCATTTTCAAATAATGTCTTAGAATATAATATCCGCGTTTTCGGCAGTACCCCTACTTAGGGTATTCAAATCTCTTAAGTTGATGGGCTTTCACAGCAACCCTTATCAAGTAATTGCACAATAAAACCTTAATTTGTAACAGCGTAAATTTTTACTGTAAATTTGTTAGTCGCGCCACTTGGGTTTGCAATATAATATTTAGAATTTGTATATGCTTCAGTCCTAGATTCATTCGAAATTTTTTCCCAACGAACAGAATCCAGTCCTAGGGAAACATCGACCATAACATTGAAGGAAATATTAGAAGAATTATCTTTTTCTGTAGGTTCGATATTCCATTTTAACCCCTTTGTTCCTGTGGGTAAATCATTAATCTTAAAGTTTTGACTTGATCGATTTTTTTGTCCAGATAATGGCGTAGGTTCAGAAGAAATTTGGGAAATTAATATTTCTTTTTCACTAGAGAATATACCATTTAATCTAATAATACTATCTATTAAACCTGGTCCAGGAAAATCAGCTGCAATGATACCAGAATGCTTAATGCCACCTTGTTGTATTATCTCAGTCCCAAGTGTATTCATTCCGCCATAAAATACTTGTCCATTAATGTCACGAGGGAAATCCTCCCATCTATTTATTGGATTTTTTTGGATCAACAGTGGGTTACTATTAGTATTCCTGCTATCTTTTCCGCTTGCAACAAACCAAGGGTAAAAATTATTCAATAATGCTGCTGCACCACCCGTGCCACTAAAATGGTTGAGATATATCACACCATTTTTAGAGTTTTTATTTGCATTTAGAAGATGGGTTTTCACCGCATTCCATTTTTCATACATTCCGTCTGGTCCGCTGCCAACTTCAAACTTATCTTGGGTATTCAAATTTTCATAATTAATACCGTATTCTTGAGATGCCGAAAAGTTTTGTAATATTACAATTTTCCCTCGGATATCTCCTAACTTAGGATTATGTCTTTCTGAAGATGGTACAGAATTTGAATCCCAAAAATAGGAAGCATTACGGTCTTTATAATTTTTAAATATTTCCTCGAATGATAGTGAGCCACTTTCAGGATCAGTTTCTTCTTTTAAGCGCATTAAAATCGTTTCTTTAGGATTATCTCTTAAAAATTGAATTGTCTCTTTTAATACATCCTCAAACATTGCTTTTTGATTTACAATTCCATGGTGCATCGCAAAAGAATCTTTTACACGTTTAACACGCATGTCTACATAACGAATTCCCGCATTGAATTGTTGAGATAGGGTCATTGTTTGATTTCTTGTCAAATTTTCATCAATAAAACTTGCTCCATGTAAAGCCATTGAACCATGAGTCCCTGGAATAGATAACTCGCTTATTTTTTTTGTATCTTCTAATTTTGACATCCATGTTGGATTTTGATAGCCTATATCGGATTCATAGGAATAACCTGGATGGCTATCAGCAAATACTGTAGAAGCCGTACATAAACTTGCTAGTGTAAAACAAGTAAGGATTCCACCTTTTAAGATTTTTTTCATTTTTATTTTCTTCATTATATCTCTCCTAATTTTTTTTACAGACTAGTCTCGTAAAATAAGTTTCTGTTATTTACCATATACATCACTTCTATTAGAAATAATGGACTTTGCTGCTTAAAAAGATTAATTTTTAAAATATTTAATAGATACAGTAAGGATTTCGATTAGTTCAAAAAGGTTTATAAATTTAAAGAAAAACAATTCAAACAAGATATTATTTTGAATTGTTTTCCTTTAAGCTTTCGTGACGTCTCTGAAACTTTGAAAGAACGTGGTGTTTCGGTTTACCTAACAACCATATGTACTCGGTTCATGAATATGGAAATCTGATCTACCAAATGTGGAAAAGGAAAGATAAACATGTACAAATCTCTTAGAACAGGACTATAGGTATGTAAAACTACATTTTTCCAAATCAAAGTCTTTGTCATGCTTACGTTACCCTTAAAAGGAATCGAAACCATTCATGCTTTATACAAACAAAACAGAAGTCTTAAGCAAGACCTCTGTTTCTCGATGTACCTACTTCTCATTAAAACTTAAACTAACTACAGTGGCAATAGATTGTGCTGCATGTTCCCAGCTTCCATCTATAACTTTTCCAATCTGTTGACCAAGTGCATTTAAATCATTTGGATTAACGGGAATCCCATTATATGCAGCAATAATTGATAAAAGTGGAGCCACAAATGGTGTCAAACCACCCCTATCAATATAATATTCAGGCTTACCTATTACCTCTCCATCTTTCACTATAAACTCATAATAAAATTGATCATCTGGACGAAAACTTAAATGATGAGAAATTTGTCCCTTAACATATTTCTTCCCTTCCCCTAGATTTGCTACTTGTATTTCTTTTACATTAAATTCATGCTCAAATACTTTTATTTTTTTGACTTCCGGACCATATAACGCAGCTTGAACGGCTGTTTCCAAAGTACTCTGTGCAAACGGTTGAATACTAATTTGTGATTCTTTTTGTTGAATAGGAGTTTCTTTTTCTGCAGCAAATACCGATGTAGTAGGTAATGCAGCTGATGCACCTGTAGCTAACGTTGCTGCAAGAGCGGTTGCCGTAATTAATTTACATTTCATCTTCATAGTTTTCTTCCTCCTTTTTTTGGTTCATATTCATAATATAACAAGTATCTGGAGTTAATATGGAGTTTATGTGGAGTTTTTTGGATTTTGGTGAAAAAACTTCAATAATTGCAATAAAATAAGGTTATCATCAAAATTTGGAACGTAAAAATGAGAATACAGCATATAATTCAAATATATTTTCACAATGATAAAGCATCATACACAAGAAAATAGAGATTATGTCGTTAAACTAGTAATTGAAGAAGGACGAAAAATAAGTGACCTTTCTTATGAACTAGAGATTTGGGAATCATCTATTTCTAGATGGGTAAAAGCCTATAAAGAAAAACAAGCAATTGAGAAAGGGACAGAAAAGTACGTGACACCTTCAGAATTAAAAAATATGGAGAATATGTACGAAAAATCAACAGTAATTTTTGGCTTTATCAAGGCGCATAAAGTTGAATTTTCTATTGTGATGTGAAAAACATTGGGGGTTTCTAAAAGCGGTTATTATAAGAGGCTAGAACGTGTAGCTGCGCCACTTACTGAAAAAGGGATTTTCAGGCTAGAAGTGACACAGAAAGTATCGAAGTCTTTTCATGAAAGGGGAGGAATGTATGGGAACCCTCGTGTACATCATGATTTAAAGGAATTGGGATATCCCATTTCCCGACTTTAGTCATTATACATTACCAATTTATCCAAACTTATTGGATCATGAATTCAATGTAGAAAAGCCAAATCGAGTTTGGGTCGCTGATATTACATATATTTGTATCGTCGAAGGATGAGTTTATTTAGCGAGTATTATGGATTTATTTTCGAGGAAAATTATCGGTTGGAGATTAGCAACATACTTGAAAACAGATTTAACTTTAGTAGCGCTTCGTCACTCTATTATTTCTCGACAACCAGAAAAAGGCACCATCCACCATTCTGATCGGGGCTCACAATATTGTGCAAATGATTATATTGAAGAACTAAATGCGCACAAGTTTCGAATCAGCATAAGCCGAAAAGGGAATCCGTATAATAATGCCTGTATTGAGTCTTATCAGAAGAAGCGATGAAAGCTGTAGACCACTATATTATGAGTTTTTATAACGAACGAAGAAAAAATTCAACATTAGGCTATTATTCACCAAATAAATTCGAGTACATGTATAACCAATTGGCAACGGAAAATGTCTCACCAAACTAAGTGCGGTAGTTGTATTGTAGAAATCATTTCTCAATTTTCAATGTCCACTTTATTGACATAAGACCATAAATATCTAAATCTTGGACATACTGAAACTATTATTCTAAAAAAGGTGCGTGATCAGTATGGAAAATCAAAATCTATTCAAGAACCCGTTCCTCTTCCGCCATCCAGGAAAGAATTTGTAAAACAAGATCTGTAAACTATCCTTAAATTAAGTTGTGTCCAACAAAGGTATATCCATCACAACGATATCTGCTTGAATATTTTTCGTGATATCATACCATTCCTGGAGAATCTCTTCTTTGTTTCTACCAAAGCGATCAATTGAATGTAAAGGACATCTCTTTTACGAATCATTTATTTTAATAATTGATATTAAACTAGATTGGAATTTTTTCCGCTTTGTTTGTCTAAAAAGATATCTCGAGTTTCAGGAGAATTCTGAGGATTTTATTATAAATAGTAGAAACACGACAAAACCCTACCTGTTTTATAGAGCAGGTAGGGTTTTTATAAAATTGTGGCGGCATCAGACTTCGTAATCATCGCACACCTGCGTATTTTGATTAAATGCGTTTAATTGCTCTACGGTTAAGTTCTTTACGTATAGATAAAAATTCATCGACTCCATACCATAATTTTCACAAGCTAGACAATACGTTTCATAACCTTCTCTATACATTTCCATGTAAACAACTTCTTGTTATATAACAAATATTTTATTTTTAATTAATGTATGACAGATTGAGTTGTCTGTCAATTAAATCGACTGAAAAAATTAGGGAGAAGTTTTTTATCTAAAATAAAACACCAAACTCCCCATTGCACTGACCTAGAAATATGAGACAAAAAAAACACCTTTCGTTGAAAAATGGGTATCCTACCTTTA
>NZ_JAEOAH010000026.1 GCF_016612995.1 Viridibacillus soli | reverse complement strand
TGCTAGGCACATTTAAGTACAACTGATTTTATCAGTTGTGCTTTTTTTATTGTCTGGAAAATAATGATATGTTAAGTTTATATAAAAAGGAGTGAATGAATATCGCTAAAGAGAGAAAGGTTATTTTGTATATTGCTATGAGCCTGGACGGTTTTATTGCACGAACAAATGGGGCGATTGATTGGTTAGATGATGCAGTGGAAAAGGGTGATGGCGATAATGGTTATACGGCGTTTTATGGCACGGTAGATACGGTTATTATAGGACGGAAAACGTATGATCAAGTACTGACACTAGCGGATGATTTTCCATATAGAGATAAAGAATGTTTTGTGTTTTCGAATACTGTGCAGACAGATACATCATATGTAGAGTTTGTGAATGAAGATGTGGGTACTTTTGTAGGGGCTTTGAAGGAACGTGAGGGTGGGGATATTTGGCTTGTTGGTGGTGCGGGACTAGTGGATTCGTTTTTGAAGGCCGGGTTAATTGATGAGATGATTATAACAGTTATTCCAGTATTGCTAGGTGAAGGAATTCCATTATTTAAAGAGCAGGCAAATTTACAACTTATACATAGTGTGCGTTATGGAGAATTCATGCAGCTATATTATCGCTTGTAATACCAATTATTGTAATATATTATTTTTAATACAGCTCTTCTCAAATTCTTTAAAGGCTTGTTAAAATTGGTGAGAAACTAAGTGGTAAGTCGAGAAGTAAGGATTAGCTGGATAGCAAGGGGGATTTTTATGAAAAAGTTATTGCCAGTGCCTAGATTTTCTGGTAGAATAAATCTTGTCTTAAGAAAATGGTCCGGTAGTTCAGTTGGTTAGAATGCCTGCCTGTCACGCAGGAGGTCGCGGGTTCGAGTCCCGTCCGGACCGCCATTTACTTTTAAATTCAAATGTAAACACAGCTAATGTAGCTGTGTTATTTTTTTATGTCTAAGAATTTTGAGCCCGTTCACTTTGAACATTTGTGATGCTTTAGGTAAACTATAGATAATGTAAGTTTGAGAGGATAAGGTCGAATGATAATGGAGATAGTAGTTAATTCATTAGAAGAAACACAAAGTCTTGCTTTGCGGCTAGCTGATTTGCTGGAGGCACAGGATACCATTACGCTTGAAGGAGATCTTGGTGCTGGTAAGACGACTTTTACGCAATCTTTGGCAAAAGGATTGGGGATTACACGTACGGTGAATAGTCCGACCTTTACGATTTTAAAGCAGTATGAGGGTAGATTGCCATTTAATCATTTAGATGTCTATCGATTAGCGGATAGTGATGAGGATTTAGGTTGGGATGAACTGTTTTTCGGTGATGCTGTATCTGTTATTGAATGGGCTCACCTCATTGAACAAGACCTACCTACTGAACGATTAGCTATTGAAATTCAGCGTGTGGATGAAAATAAGAGACAATTTTTATTGAAACCAATTGGTAAGCGTTATGAACGATTGTGTGAGGAGTTAATGAAATGATCTGGTTAGGTATAGATACATCGAATTCCCCGTTAGCTGTGGCAATAGTGAAAGATGGTCAAGTTGTTGCGGAGGAAGTAACGAATATTAAATTGAATCATTCAATTGGGGCAATGCCTGCAATTGAACGTTTATTTGAAAGAGTAAAGATGAAACCTGCTGATGTTGATGCGATTGCGGTTGGTGAAGGTCCAGGTTCTTATACGGGCGTGCGAATTGGTGTGACGATTGCAAAAACGCTTGCTTGGACGTTGAAAAAACCGCTAGTGGGCATTTCAAGCTTGAAGCTATTAGTAGCAAATGCAGCGCTTTATAATGGTGTTGTGTGCTCTATTATCGATGCAAGAAGACAGAATGTGTATGCAGGTGCTTATGATACGCAAGTTGATTTAGTTGCAGTAGTTGAGGATGGGCATTATAGCTTACAAGGATTACTCGATAAACTGAAAGACTTAAATGCCCCGGTAATGTTCGTGGGACATGATGTAGAGTTATTTTGGGAAGCAATTCAAGCAGAAATAGGGGATAATGCAATACGTGCACCGTATACATTGGATTTACCTAGTGCTAGTCAGTTGATTCATCTAGCTGACCAACAGGAGTTGCCTGCAATAGAGGCAGTGCATTCATTTGTACCGCAGTATCGTCGTTTAGCTGAGGCTGAGGCGAACTGGTTAAAAGAGCAGAAAGGTCAGAAATAGGTGAAGATGATGATTACTTACCGAGAAATGACGGTTGCGGATGTACCAGCTGTACATGCGATTGAAGTAGAAGTATTTCCGACACCTTGGACTAAAGATGCTTTTTATCATGAAATGACAACAAACAAGCAGGCTACCTATGTTGTTGCTGTGGACGACGCGGAGCAAATTGTAGGTTTTTGTGGCATGTGGATTGTAATGGATGAGAGTCAGATTACAAATGTTGCTGTAACGGCATCTGCACGAGGTTTAGGAATTGGTGAAAGGCTTATGCGTGAGGCGATTCGCATCGTGCGTGAACGTGCAGTTGTAGTAATGAGTTTAGAGGTACGTGTAACAAATACGGTTGCAAAAAATCTTTATCATAAACTTGGCTTTCAAGATGGTGGTATTCGTAAGGGATACTATACAGATAATCAAGAGGACGCTCTTGTCATGTGGGTGAATTTATAATGGAAAATCGATATATATTAGGCATCGAAAGTAGCTGCGATGAAACAGCAGCTTCTATTGTGAAAAATGGTTGTGAGATTGTATCAAATGTAGTGTCGTCTCAAATTGAGAGCCATAAACGATTTGGTGGCGTTGTACCAGAAATTGCTTCAAGACATCATGTGGAGCAAGTGACAATGGTAATTGAAGAAGCACTAGCACAGGCGAATATGAAGCCTGAGGATTTAGATGCAGTTGCAGTAACGGAAGGTCCTGGGTTAGTTGGGGCATTGTTAATTGGCATTAATGCGGCTAAGGCATTTGCATTTGCAAATGGCTTGCCATTAGTCGGCGTGCATCATATTGCTGGGCATATATATGCAAATACTTTAATGCAGCCGATGGAATTCCCCTTACTTGCTTTAGTCGTTTCTGGTGGACATACAGAGCTTGTTTTGATGAAAGATCACGGTTCATTTGAATTGATTGGGGAAACTCGAGATGATGCAGCTGGTGAGGCTTATGATAAAGTAGCTCGTGTATTGAATATTCAATATCCAGGTGGTCCACACATTGACCGTATGGCTCATGAGAGTGAAGAGGCAGTTAAATTCCCTCGTGTTTGGCTAGAAGAGGGGTCATATGATTTCAGCTTTAGTGGTTTGAAATCAGCAGTGATTAACTATAAGCATAATGCAGAGCAGCGTGGCATCGAAATAAACCCATTACATGTTGCAAAAGGTTTCCAAGATAGTGTGGTAGAAGTATTAACGGCTAAAACATTGCGTGCAGCACGTGAATTCAATGTGAAGCAAGTGATTGCAGCGGGTGGTGTTTCAGCTAATAAAGGTCTACGAAAATCATTAGAAGAAACATTTAATAATGAAGGAATTCCGTTTTACGTGCCACCTCTTAAACTATGTACAGATAATGCGGCGATGATTGCAGCGGCAGGTACATTTATGTTTGCATCAGGAGAGCGTAGCGATATGGCAATGAATGGTCGTCCAGGTATGGAATTAGTTTCTTGGAACGATTGAATTTAAGTTTATTTATTAAAACTAAATTGTGTGTGAAAAGATTACTTTCGCTAGAAAGTGATCTTTTTTTCATAAAATGGGAACACGGGATGAAAAATACGAACATTCGTACTTATGCACAAACTGTGGATAAGTTGTGGATAAAATGTGTGTTTTCAACATATAGTGGTGTTTTTTACACAATTCAATGTGAGCAAAATAAATAAAAAATGTGCATAGTGTGGATAACTATGTTGATACATTGAAAATAAAGGGCTCACTCTGTGTATAACTCTGTGGAGAGAATAATTGAAAAATTTCTCCTTGACCTATATATGGGACGTGAATTGTTTGGAAACGACAAAAACCGCGTGTACATCGACACGCGGTTTCATTTTAAAGCTTTTCTAGTTGTTCATTCAGTTCAAGCCATTCTATTTCAGCAGTTTCATGCTTTTCTCTGACGCTATCTAGCTGTTGTTGGAGGGCCATCACTTTCTCGTGATCTGGGAAAATTTCTGGGTCACATAGTTGTTCTTCTATGATACGGACTTGCTCCTCAAAAGTGGCCATATTACTTTCGATTTCTTCGACGCGACGGCGAATTTGGCGTTCCTTCTTTTTCGCTTCCTTATCGATTTGACCACCTGCTATTACTTTAGCTGGTGTTTGCTCTTTTGGTTGAGGCATTGCGGCTACTTTTTCGGCTGCAATTTCTTCAAGTTCTTTTTTCTTTTCTACAAAGTAATCATAGTCGCCTAAGTATTCAAAGCTTCCATCTGTAGAAAGATCCACAACTTTAGTAGCAATACGGTTAATGAAGTAACGATCATGCGAGACGAATAGTAATGTACCAGGGTAATCGATTAGTGCATTCTCTAATACCTCTTTACTATCTAAGTCTAAATGGTTCGTTGGTTCATCTAGAATAAGGAAGTTTGATTTTTGGAGCATTAATTTAGCAAGTGCTAGACGAGCCTTTTCTCCACCAGAAAGGTCATGGACAATTTTACTGACGTCATCACCAGAGAATAGGAAGCGGCCAAGTACTGTACGAATATCTTTTTCATTCATTAATGGCCATTCGTCCCACAGTTCTTTTAAAGCAGTTTTGTTACTGGTTAATTTGGCTTGTTCCTGGTCATAGTAGCCGATTTGAATATTCGTTCCGAAATGGATATCACCGGCAAGAGTAGGCTTGTCTTTGACAAGTGTTTTTAAAAGTGTGGATTTACCGACACCATTCGGTCCAACTAAGGCGATGCGATCTTCACGGAAAATGCGCATATTAATATGCTGCGATACCATTTTGTCTTCATAACCGATAGCTACATCATTCACTGCAAGTACATCATTGCCACTTTGACGGTCGATAGAGAATGTAAATGTCGCAGATTTCTCGTCTCCATCTGGTGAGTCCATCCATTCGGTTTTCTCAAGCATTTTACGACGGCTCTGCGCCATTTTAGTTGTAGAGGCACGCGCGATATTTTTTTGAATAAAAACTTCTAATTTTGTTTTTTCATCTTGTTGTTTTTCAAATAATTTAATGTCACGTTCATAGTTTTTTGCTTTCTCATCAAGATAGCTACTGTAGTTACCTGTGAACTTTGTGACATGATGACGAGAAACTTCGTACACAATAGATACAACTTGGTCCAAGAAATAGCGGTCATGTGATACGATTAATATAGCGCCGTCATAGTTTTTCAAATAGTTTTCGAGCCAGCTTAATGTCTCAATATCTAAATGGTTCGTCGGCTCATCAAGGATTAGTAAATCAGGTTTACTTAATAGAAGCTTGGCGAGAGCTAGGCGTGTACGCTGGCCTCCAGAAAGTGAAGAAATAGGCTGATTATAGTCAGCTGGATAGAATTGCATACCATGAAGGACAGAACGAGTATCAGCCTCGTATTGATAGCCGCCTTGCTCTTTAAAGTCATGTTGCAATTGATCATAGTCAGCCATTACTTTTGCATAGTTTTCAGCATCTTCGTAAACCGTGGGATTGGCCATTTGATGTTCTAAGTTACGTAACTGCTGCTCTAGTTTTTTTAGTGGTTCGAAAATAGTCAACATTTCTTCCCAAATGGTTAATGAAGATTCTAGACCCGCATGTTGCTCTAAGTATCCAAGACGAACATCTTTAGGCATAATAATATCACCTGAATCATAAGAAAGCTGACCCGCTATTATTTTCAATAATGTAGATTTACCAGCGCCGTTACGGCCAACAAGTGCTACGCGATCACGATGCTGCACTTCTAGCTTAACGCCACTTAAAATTTCATCCGCAATGTAAGATTTATATAATTGATTGACTTGTAAAACAATCATTTTAGACACCTCAGTTCAATTCTAGTTTATAGGATTGCGCGAGAGGGTGCAATGAGATAACTTTACAGAATAACAATCGTCATGTAATATTGAAACGATTTCGGATTGATTGTAGGAGGAAACTGTGTGAAACACGAATCAGCTAAAATTCCGCAAGCTACTACAAAGAGACTTCCTCTCTATTATCGATTTATCCAAAACTTCGCTAAAGCCGGGAAGGAACGCGTTTCTTCAAAGGAATTAAGTGAAGCGATGAAAATAGATTCTGCGACCATTCGTCGAGACTTTTCTCACTTTGGAGCGCTTGGCAAAAAAGGCTACGGTTACGATGTCCCAAACTTGCTAGCGTTTTTTAGAAATATTTTAGACCAAGATGAGCGAACGAATGTAGCACTTATTGGAGTAGGGAACTTAGGGAACGCCTTTTTGAAATATAACTTTCAAAAAAATCATAATACAAAAATCGTTGTTGCATTTGATACAAAGGCTCCTTTAGAAGGAAAGTTCATTAGCGGTATTCCCGTTTATCATCCGGATGCTATGGAAGAAAAGATGGTTGAGTACGGAGCAGAGCTTCCAATATTAACGGTCCCCTCACGATCAGCACAGATGATGACAGATCGTCTAGTGAAAATGAATGTCAGAGGTATATTAAACTTCACTCCGATCAGACTAACGGTACCGGACACAATCCGCGTGCATACAATCGATTTATCTATCGAATTGCAAACACTCATTTATTTCATGCGAAATGATGAAGAATGACTTGAAATATTCACATTTAGAAAATAGCGGAATTTAACGAAATGAGTTAAAATAAGAGCATATTAAGAGGAGGTGTCTGTTATGATTGGTCCAGGGAGCGCTATTGCCATTGGAGTTGTTGCCCTACTTATTTTTGGACCGAAGAAATTACCCGAGCTTGGAAAAGCAATGGGTTCTACTCTCCGAGAATTTAAAAACGCTACTAAAGGTTTAGCAGAAGACGAAGATGATTCAAAAAAAGTCGTCGAAACTAAAAAAGTAGAAGAAAAATAAGTTAGGATGTTAGTTGGATGAACAATAATGAACTAACGATTATCGAACATATAGAAGAATTAAGAAAACGGTTATACATTGTTGCCGTTTTCTTTGTTATTAGTGTGGTCGGGAGCTTTTTTTTAGCTGAACCGTTAATCCACTTTTTACAATTTACGGATGAAGCAAAACAATTGCAATTACATTCATTTAAAGTAACAGATCCAGTAAAAGTATATTTTCAAGTAATTTTTATTTTATCTACGGTTATGACATCTCCTGTTATTTTGTATCAAATATGGTCATTTATCAGCCCAGGATTATATGCAAAGGAACGTAGAGTAACATTGAGCTATATTCCATATAGTGTGTTGCTTTTCCTAGGCGGCGTAATGTTCTCTTACGAGTTATTATTCCCTTATATTATTAAGTTCATGATGCAAATGTCGATGGATTTAAATGTACAACAAACGATAGGAATCAATGAGTACTTTCAATTTTTGATGCAAAGTACATTGCCTTTCGGGGTTATCTTCCAATTACCAATAGTTGTTTTATTCCTTACACGTTTAGGTATAATCACACCAATGATGTTGGGTAAAGTACGTAAATACGCATACTTTATATTACTAGTCATTGCGGCTATCATTACACCGCCAGATATTATGTCTCATATGTTAGTAACATTACCACTTTGTGTTTTATACGAAATTAGTATTCTCATTTCACGCGTCGGCTACCGCAAGTATTTAAGAGCGGAACAGCAACGTCAAATCGAATTAGCAAACAATCCTTCTGCTGACGAATAATCAGTAGAGGGATTTTTTTGTGGAGAAAGTGTAGGGGGTGGCGCGAATTACTTCAGAAATTTAGTTGTGAGTAAACAAAAAAGTCCACTCAACAAACGAGCGGACTGTCAATCTTATTGACCTAAAAACTTTACAATATTATCTTGATAAAGTTGAATTACTGTTACAAAGCCATTTAGCATCATATGCGCGATAATCGATGTAATGATACGTTGTGTCTTATGATATAAAAAGGCGAATATAAAGCCTGAAATGGCATACAGTATGATGTGTGAGAAGTCGAAGTGGATCACTGCAAAGACGATTGCACTGACAGACGCAGCGATAAAGAAATTAGTCTTTTGAAAAATAGACCCGAAAATAACGCGACGGAAAATAAACTCCTCTAAAATCGGACCAAACACGACAATACCTAATATAGCGACAGGGGCAACATTAGCAATTTCAATTAAATTTGCTGTATTTTCAGAGCCTGTTGTTATGCCAAGCTTTTGCTCTATGAGGGCACCTACTGTTTGGCCAAAGAATACGAGGAAGAATCCGATAATACCCCAAACAATCGACATAGGAATGGATGCCTTTTTACCTTTAAAGACTTGCCAGAAGCTTTTGTCACGTCTAACAATGATGAGTGAAATAATTAGCGCAGTACACATACTGATGAAAATCCACCAGCCCTGTGTCATTAAGAGGGCTGCCTTATTGCTAATCTCAGGATTCAACTTTTGTATAAGCCTTAGGAGCGGTCGCAAAAAAAGAATAGATGACAGCTGCATGATGATGTAGACAATCAATACGAAAAATGCGGTTTTATTTGATTTCAAATTTAAAATCCTCTCTTAAAAACGATGTTACCTCTATTGTAGAATAATCGCTATCGAAAACAAAACTTTTTACGCTTCGTGCTTGCAAAAAAAGGAGGAATTCTTTATTATAAGAGTTGTGTTAGCACTCATGACTTAAGAGTGCTAATAAAATATAAATTCCATATTTCTAGGAGGTTGTTTCACTTGTTAAGACCATTAGGTGATCGCATTATTATCGAGCTAGTCGAAGTAGAAGAAAAAACAGCATTCGGCATCGTTCTTCCGGACTCTGCAAAAGAGAAACCTCAGGAAGGTAACGTTATCGCAGTAGGTACTGGATTCTTGACTGATAGTGGTGCAACAGTTCCACTTAACGTAAAAGAAGGAGACCGCGTTATCTACTCTCAATACGCTGGTACAGAAGTAAAATATGAAGGTAATGAATATTTAATTTTACGCGAAAGCGATATTTTGGCTATTATCGGCTAATAACTGAAACTACAAATTATTCGGGGGGTATGCATCAATGGCAAAAGATATTAAATTTAGTGAAGAAGCACGCAGCTTAATGTTACGCGGTGTAGATAAATTAGCAGACGCTGTTAAAGTAACATTAGGACCTAAAGGACGTAACGTCGTTCTTGAAAAATCATTCGGTTCACCACTTATCACAAACGATGGTGTGACAATCGCTAAAGAGATCGAATTAGAAGATCCATACGAAAACATGGGTGCAAAACTTGTATCTGAAGTAGCTTCTAAAACAAACGAAATCGCTGGTGATGGTACTACTACTGCAACAGTTCTTGCGCAAGCAATGATCCGCGAAGGATTAAAAAACGTTACAGCTGGTGCTAACCCAGTCGGTATTCGTAAAGGTATCGAAAAAGCTGTAGCAACTGCTATTACAGAATTACAAACTATTTCTAAACCAGTTGAAAACAAAGAAGCTATCGCTCAAGTAGCAGCTATCTCTGCATCTGACGAAGAAGTAGGCGAACTAATCGCAGAAGCTATGGAACGCGTTGGTAACGACGGAGTTATCACAATCGAAGAGTCTAAAGGTTTCACTACTGAACTTGATGTAGTAGAAGGTATGCAATTCGACCGTGGTTATGCTTCTCACTACATGGTTACTGATACAGATAAAATGGAAGCTATCCTAGATAACCCATACATCTTAATCACTGACAAAAAAATCGCTAACATCCAAGAAATCCTACCCGTACTTGAACAAGTTGTTCAACAAGGTAAACCACTATTAATCATTGCTGAAGACGTAGAAGGCGAAGCACTTGCTACGTTAGTAGTTAACAAACTTCGTGGTACATTCAATGCAGTAGCAGTTAAAGCTCCTGGATTCGGTGATCGTCGTAAAGCATTACTAGAAGATATCGCAATTCTAACTGGTGGACAAGTAATCACTGAAGATATCGGCTTAGACCTTAAACAAACTACAATTGATATGCTTGGTCGCGCTGGTAAAGTCGTTGTGACTAAAGACCACACTACAGTAGTAGAAGGCGCTGGCGAAGCTGGCTCAATCGAAGTACGCGTAGGTCAAATCCGTGCGCAATACGAAGAATCTACTTCTGAATTCGATAAAGAAAAATTACAAGAACGCCTTGCAAAATTAGCTGGTGGTGTAGCAGTGATCAAAGTTGGTGCTGCAACTGAAACAGAACTAAAAGAACGTAAACTACGCATTGAAGATGCTCTAAACTCAACTCGCGCAGCAGTACAAGAAGGTATTGTGGCTGGTGGTGGTGTTGCATTAGTAAGCATCTACAACAAAGTAGCTGAAGTAGCAGCAGCAAACGAAGGCGACGTAGCAACAGGCGTTAAAATCGTTCTTCGCGCTCTTGAAGAACCAGTTCGTCAAATTGCTAACAACGCAGGTCTTGAAGGCTCAATCATCGTTGACCGCCTAAAACGCGAAGAAGCTGGCATCGGCTTCAACGCAGCAAACGGCGAATGGGTTAACATGATCGACGCTGGTATCGTAGATCCAACTAAAGTAACTCGCTCAGCACTACAAAATGCAGCATCTGTAGCAGCTCTATTCTTAACTACAGAAGCAGTAGTAGCAAACATCAAAGAACCAGCAGCTCCTGCAATGCCTGATATGGGCGGCATGGGCGGCATGATGTAATAAGCCGCTGCAACCCTTGATATATAAGGGGTTGTATGTAAGGTGAAAGTGAAATGCTAACATTTTGCTAACATAAAGGATTATAATCGAGGCTTCTCATTAGTTGTGCAAACTTTTGGGAAGCTTCTTTTTTCATTTCTTTTGTCACGTGGAGATAGACGTCCTTGGTAATTTGATCATCTGAATGGCCAAGTCTATCCATGATTTGTTCGAGTGCGACACCTGCTTCTGCTAAAAGCGAAGTGTGTGTATGTCTCAATGAGTGAGGTGTTAAGTCAGGGTTTAATTTTGCGATTGCAAGAAGTCATGTCATACTGAGGCTTATTTTCTTTTATGAAATAAGTATGAGGTTTTTTCAAGTAATGTAAGTAAGATATAATCTAATAAATTCTTATAAATGCCGGGACAGGTTAGTTGAAGAAGAAAATACCTTTCCTACATGGTGATATAAGGGTAAATGATAAAGGAGAACACCTAAATGTCAATTGTAACCATTGTAAAAGCAACCATTACGGATGCTAAAAAACTAACAGAAATTAAGAAAAGGACTTTTGATGAAGAATTAAAAAAGTGGCTTCCAAATCAAGATAATGTAATTGATTACAATATTCAGCCACCGGGATATTCTTCTATTGAGGTGACTAAGTATATGATTAGAGAATTGGAGTATTTTAAAGTCTTACAGGATAAAGAAATTGTCGGTGGAATTATAGTAACTATTTCTGGTAAAAGTTACGGGAGAATAGACCGTATTTTCGTTGACCCTAACTACCAAGGTAAAGGAATTGGTTCAAGGGTAATAAATTTAATAGAGGATGAGTTTCCTAATGTAAGGACTTGGGACCTTGAGACATCAAGTAGACAAATTAACAATCACCATTTTTATGGAAAAATGGGTTATAGAACAATTTTTGAAACTGAAGATGAATATGGTTATCTAAAGAAAATAGAAACTTCATCAGAAAAAGGTAATTTAGTTGAAAACGTTTCAAGTATCCAATACGAGAATTGCGATATGGCAAAAATGGAGTGTTATCGAGTAAATTTAGAAGGAAGTTCATTCAGTAACAGTAATCTAATGAATAGTCATATTAGCAATTGTAATCTTAGCCACTCAAAGTTCCAAAATATAAATCTTAGAAATTCACTATATGCCGATTTAAATCTTTCTAACAGTGAGATGATATTTGTCACTTTAGGCGGGGTTAGTTTCATTGATACAAATCTTGGTGATGAAAATAAGCCAATCTCATTTGAAAGATGTGACCTTGAAGGAAGCAAATTTAGAAACAGTAATCTTAGAAATGTAGAAATATATAAGAGTGATTTGACTGGTATGAAAATAGATAATGTTCCAGTAGTAGAACTTATTGAAGCGTACTATCAACTGAATGAAAAATAAACAGTTAGTATTTCCTTTAATTTATTATTATAATAATATCCGGATTAAAACGAAATTAAACAGCCAGTCGCCGGTACAATACCGTCAACTGGCTGCAAAATAAGGTGTTTTCTTATTGTCTCAAAAACGACACTCAGTGCCAATTGATGAGGGGGTTTTGCATATTTTTAAACTCTTCCTTAAACTTTATGTTTGTCATACGGCCACTCCCTCTTGAAATCCATTGTAAGGATTTAACTAAGCTGTTTCCCTATGATTATGCTAACACCGATATGCTAATAAACAATTAATTCATATTTATCATTTTTAGTTTTCTATTCGTTCTTTTTCTTTTGGTGAATATTCAGAGATATAAATAGACATTAAAATTAAAAATGAACCTATCCATTCAACCCCTTGAACTGTTTCTTGTTACGCTTATTACGTTTTAAAACACAGAATGTTACAATTTAAAAAATATCCTAAACAATATACAGCTATGGTAGTAACCTGGATTGGAATTATTGGCATACTAGCATACTTTGACTCTTTGAAATATCTCCTACTTTATTGGATTATTCCGTATTTCACATCATTTATGGTTATTGGCTGGTTTATTGAAATGGCCGAAAACTATCCATTAGTTCTTATAAATAGGCTCTATCTAACCTTGTGCTTGTAAGACACTAGCATTAGAGTACTCATCTAATAAAATGAACCCCCCTCTTCAATTATTAAGTGAATTGATGAGGGAGGTTTTGTTCATGCTATCATTGTGAATATTGGATATTTATCGTATGTTATACGTATGAGATATTAATTGCACAGTTAAAATGAAAGGATGATTTAACCTACATCCTTCTACTTTTCAAAGAACAAAATGTGCCGATTGAGATTTTTACATACATGACTTACTCTTGCCACGGACTAATCAAAGAAATCTAAGTTTGCTTCTTGTTTGGAAGCAAACAAAGAGAGAAAGGAAGGGAACTAGATGAACATATCTAGAGGACAGAAAGTGGATATTACGAAAAATTCCACGACTAAAGATATTGCAATTGTTTTAGAATGGGAGAAACCTAATATAGAAATGGAAATAGACGGTGCCGCTTTCTTATTGGAGCAAAATGGGCAATGTAAAGACGATAAACATTTTGTTTTCTACGGTCAGCCATCTAGTATGAACGGTTCAGTCCAGCATATAGGATCGACCAATAGCACTGCAGAAATTCACATGTCGTTAGAAATCATTCCAGCTGACGTACAAAAGATAGCTCTAACGATCACAATACATGAAGGTGAGATGAACGGAAAAAACTTTGGAAACATTGATTCTGTTCGACTTACAGTAAAAGATCGTGAGAATGGACGCATTTTATATTCATTTGACTTTGGTCAAGAGCTAAAAAAAGAAACTGCAATTGTTGTAGGTGAAATATACCGACATAACGGAGAATGGAAATTGAATGCTGTAGGTATGGGTTTCAATGGAGGTCTCCCTGCTTTATGTGAAAACTTTGGGATAGAAGTAGCTACTAATCCTAAGGAGATAGAAGTAGCAGCTACCACTATTTCCAATGAGCCTAAAGTAGTTCCATCTACTCCAAAGGAAACAAAACCGATGAACGTAACACTAAAAAAGAAAGAATCCATATCTATTCAGAAGTCAGCAAAAGTCGTTGCTACTCTTGAATGGGAAAAGGAGAGGAAAGATCTAGATTTATATTGTTTTTACGTCTTAAAGAATGGTGAAATGGGTAAGGTCTACTATAAAGACATGGGAAATATAAATAAAGCACCTTTTATTACATTGGATGGAGATTCGAAACAATCAGGAAAAGAGACTATTGTCATTCATCAACCATCTAAGCTCAATTATGTTTTGTTTGCTGCTTATAGTGCTTTGTCGAATGGTATTGGAAGTTTCAAATCCATGAAAGCAAAAGCGGTTGTTGATAATCAGATGGGGCAAAGAGTTACTTCCTCTTTATTTCAAAAAAATAAGTTTTCTTATTGGGTCGCAATTGCACATATCAATTTCACCGAGGAAAATGAAATGGCTGTGAGTCATGTCGAAACTTATTCAAAAATGAACTCTGAAAGGTCACCTCTTTTGGAAAGAGACGGATCATTTAAGATGGATGTAGGGCCAACGGAATTTAAGTGAAAAAAGAGCAAAAGGATTATTTATGTGTCCAAGTTGTGGGACAATTAATGGAAAAGTGAATAATACATAGTATCAATTAACCTTTATATGTACCGGTGATAAAGAAGTTTGGATATCTAATACTTGTAAAAGCATAAAAGAACTTATCCATTGCACAAGAATAATGGTGAAATTTAAAAAAGGGTATTTTCGGGTTTAGTAGATAATCGGTGCCAGTCACTCATACAAATTAAGTTTTAACAAAGAATAATCTCTTTTAGATTACCCTAGAGTACAAATCAAAGTTAATAAAAGCAACCCTGCAATCAATGCAAGGTTGCTTTTTTCACATCGTCAAATTATTTAATACGAGGTAATCATACCAGTATCAGTCATCATCTTAATAATTCTGTGCGCGTCTTATACCAACTACCCCCTCCCTATACACTTACAGATCCAAATCGCAAGCATACTATAGCTGTATAAAAAATAGGAGGGGAATTCCTGTGTCAAACGCTTATTTAGACTTATTGGCTTACTTTGGAATTGGCGGTGCACATCCTGGTGGGTTTAATCTAACCCAATCTATATTAGAAGATGAAAGCATTCAATCAAATGAATCTGTGCTGGAGATAGGGTGCGGAACGGGGCAGACGGCAGCTTTTTTAGCTGAGCAATTTAATTGCCAAGTGACGGCGATAGATAAACATCCAATTATGATAGAAAAAGCAAGGGAACGATTCAAGAATAATGAAATCCCAGTCAAAGTGATGGAAGGGGATGCGCAAAGTTTGGATTTTGCGGATGATTCCTTCGATTTCATCATAGCTGAGTCTGTTATTGTTTTTACGGATATTTCGAAGACGTTACATGAACTTTCTAGAGTTTTGAAGAGTGATGGAAGTATGATCATCATTGAAATGACAGCTGAAAAATCCCTGCCAGAAGAATTGCAAAAAAAGGCATGTAGCTTATACGGCATTAAGAAAATTATAAATGAAGAAGAGTGGATAGTGCATCTACAGCAAGCAGGATTCACTCGAATTGAACTATTAAATACACCATCTGAACTTATTCAAAGTGAAATTAATGACATCAACCAATCGGAAAACATAAATGAAAATCTATATGTTTTATGGGATGAACATAATTACTTTATACATCGTAACTATCATTACATCGGCTTTCGTGCATTTAGATGTCACTTAGCGTGAATCTTTTTATATGATTATGCAGAGAAGAATTATACAGCAATCAGATTAGCCCACTTAATCCAAAAGCGACTTATCTACAGCAAACTTGGAACCAGCAATTATTTCGTCAGAGGATTTGTAATATAATTCACCATTATGAAATGGACCATGCGCCTTTTGGAAGCTATCGACAATCTGATAGCCTATATGATAACCAATCCATTTAGGAAGTGGACTTCTAGCTTTACCATATAGAAAATGGTAGTGATTTTTTACGTCGAGAACATTTAATGAAGGTATAAAACGTCGTTTCCATACGGCAACAGCATCTTCAAATGAATAGAGATTTGACCAAGGTGCTAACCACTTTTCACCATACAAGTCCTTTACTGCATACTCACCAAGTCCCTCAATAATGACGGAATCCTTCAGAGTGATTTTGGTCGGAGCCAAATCTAAATAGTTTAGACGGCAAACATGGTTATATTCATGTGCCAACATGGCCTTTAGCTCTTTTTTTGGCAGGTTTGCAGACAAGAACAAAAATAATGCTCCTCTATATGCTACACCATTTTTCTGCGGCATTTTCTCTTTTGATCCCGGAATCCCTTTTTTTACAGGAAAAATATAGATTGAAACCGCTGGACCATTCCATAATTTCCGTAAATGTTGATATTCCTTCTCGACAATTTTCCAAACTTTCTGTGCTTCCATTTCCTTCACGGTGTCCTTTATATTCATCCATTCATTTGGCTCGAATAGCCCATAGTTTAAGAGCTCATATTGCCAGACTTCTTGAGTGACTTTAGGTGTTAATTTCATCAGTGGCCCACATAGTGTCTCACATTGTATGTAAGCTGATCCTTTACCTGACCGTGCCTCACATAATTCAATAAATTTATAAAGCCAAGTTTGCGTTTGAATTACTGACAAGTATCTCATCCTTTTCCATTTTGTTGTCTTCTATTATATGTATTGGATGCCTCATTGTTTTTCGTAAATATAAATTGCTACTAATCTGTTATTCTCTAGACGATTGTCCATTAAGTAAAATTACCACTTCCATATACTAGCAGAGCATACTTGTATGTAAATAGTCTTGAAAGGAGGATGAAAATGAATCAATTATTTGATCAATGTTGCAGATTTCATGGAAGAACGGTGAGAATTACTTGTCATGATGGTAGCGTTCATGTTGGCGAAATTAGAAGAGTCAATAGAGATATGGTCTGGATTCAACCTACTGGAGGAGGCCTTGGTGGTTATGGATTAGGATTCTTTGGACCAGGTAGACGTGGATTTAGACGTGGATTTGGAACCGGATTTGGCATAGCTCTTGGTGCAATTGCTGGAATCGCCCTGGCTTCAGCGTTTTTCTGGTAAGACCTATCCTATTCAAATCAATTTCACTATTCCAGAAGCAATTGTATAACTTCCATTACCTTAACTGTTGGAAAATAAATAAGGGAAATGGGGCAAACGCGTGCTTTGGCTGAGAACCGCAAATTGAACTGCACCCCAATTGTTAGATAAAAACTAACAATTGGAGATGCAGTTTTTCTATGATTAGAAGGTGCCAGTCACTCAAACTAATAGTAAATACTCTAAGCTTTCAATGTTAGCTCAAGTAATAACGAAGCGTACTGAAATTAGTGGAAGAGCATGAGATGCTGCTTTATTTACATATTATTATGTAACATTTCAAGTAAAGAGCGGAGGTCGTATGGATTGACCTACGAAGGGGTAGCAATACGGAGTGTCTGTAGAAGGTGATTAGGTTATTCTTACAATCCAAGGAAATCAATTTCTTTCATTTGAATGAATATGTTAAATATTGGATTTATGCCTATAAAAAAACGTGCAAGCATATGCTGCACGTTTTGTATCTTTATCTATCTTCTTCTTCCCAACATTCCGTATTTTTCAATCCCGGAATTGATTTAGCATAAAATGTTGGATTTTTTCCTTTTTTACGTTGCATGGTAAAGTCGTCTAACACGCGGAAAGCTATTTTTCCTAGTAAAATAATGATAACAATATTTAACATTGCCATAAGCCCCATAAATAAATCTGCTAAGTTCCATACGAGTGAAACTTTCGCTATAGAACCGAACATGACCATTCCAAGCACTAATAAACGGTAACCAGTTAACCATCCTTTATGTGCGTTCATAAATTCGATATTTGTTTCACCGTAATAGTAATTGCCCACAATTGAACTAAATGCGAAGAAAATAATCGCAATTGCTATAAAGTATGGAGCCCAACTACCTACGTGTACAGCGAAAGAATTTTGAGTTAGGACGATTCCGTCATCTGCGCCCGTTGAATATAGACCTGCCAAAATAATAATGAATGCAGTGGCAGAACATATAATAATCGTATCAAAAAATACGCCTAGACTTTGAACGAGCCCTTGTTTTGCAGGGTGTGAAGTACTTGCAGTAGCAGCTGCATTTGGTACACTACCCATACCTGCTTCATTCGAGAATAGGCCGCGGCGTACACCTTGCATTATTGCAACCCCAATAGCTCCACCAGCTGCTTCTTTAAAACCGAATGCCTGTGATAAAATTAGGCTAAATACACCTGGTATTTCCGATAAATTAGTCGCCACAACGTAAAGAGCAATGAGTATATAAAAGACGGCCATTAGGGGTACAATTACTTGTGTAACTTTCACAATTCTATGTACGCCACCAAAAATAATCATAGCTGTTAACACGACTAATATTAGCCCAATGATATAAGGATGGATGTTAAATGCTTCACCAACAGAAGTAGCAATCGTATTGGATTGTACTGCATTAAAGATAAAGCCAAAGCTTAATGTTAAAAGAATACTAAAAACGATTGCCAATTTACGTTGCCCTAACGCTTTTTCCATGTAATAAGCAGGGCCGCCACGGAAAGAGTTACCATCTCTTACTTTGTAAACCTGTGCAAGTGCACTTTCAATAAAGGCAGTTGCCATTCCGATAATGGCAATAATCCACATCCAGAATATAGCTCCAGGTCCACCTACTCCGATAGCAAGTGCAACTCCAGTTATATTACCTGTACCTACACGAGAAGCTGTGCTAATCGTAAATGCTTGGAAAGCAGAAACACCCTCATCTTTTTCCTTTTTCTCTAGTATTAATCGGAACATTTCGCCAAACAAACGAAATTGTACAAACTTAGTTCCCAAAGTAAAATACAATCCAGAACCTATTAATAAGATAATTAATATATATTTCCATAAAATGTTATTTGTTTCATTAACAAAACTCTCAATCCATTCCATAGACCTGCCTCCTTTTTTGCATACCTCTAAGTCTATACCATTTTTTCATAAACAATCAACTTAAAAAGAAAAATAAGTGCTGTCAGCCACTCAAAATCACAAATAACATTAAAATTATTCATATACCAACCAATCTTCCGAGTATGGTTTGACATATGTCATTAAGTGCAGTCACTCAAACCTATCACTATTTACTGGAAAATAGATTAACCTAAAGGGGGCAATAGCGTTGTTTACCTTGGGTTAAAGCTATTTGCAATTAGGATGTTACTACTTAGTCAGGCACATTCCAGTTTCGTCTTTTTATTAGCAGCAGTATTTATTGGATTAGCGACCTTGTTTTTCTTGAATTAGGGTTTGGTTTTGGCCCTTTTATATTCTATTTGGTCCCTTTAATTGGTTACAGAGGAATGTATTTATCACTGGTAGGGGTAGGGCTAATTTTAATAGGTATCTCTATTTACTTACGTGCTTCACGGTCGAAAAGGTAAGAAACCAAGATATAGAGACACTCATTGCACTTAGTGTTAATATATGGAATAATTATAGTGTGATAATGACTATGAGTTTATTTCCAATGGATCCATGACCCTTATCCAAGTCAATTAAACAGAAAGTTGGGGAAAATAATGATCGAAGTAGATATACCTTTACTGAATAAAGAAGCTGGAGAAAAGGCAGAAAAGTACATAGCAACATTAACAAAGCCACTAGGAAGCTTAGGTAGACTGGAGGATATTGCGATTCATCTTGCGGAAATGACAGGGAATCTAACGTTGGGCATAACACCGCCAGGCATCATTGTGTTTGCTGCTGATCACGGTGTTGCAAAAGAAGGTGTATCCGCATTTCCACAGGAAGTGACGATTCAGATGGTGTCAAATATTGTGCAGGGTGGTGCAGCGATCAGTGTATTCGGTAGACAAATCGGTGCCACTTTTAAAGCGGTTGACGTTGGTGTAGATGGAGATGTGACAGAGGAGAAAGTGATTCATAGAAAAATCCGAAAAGGTACTGGCAACTTTCTTAATGAATTGGCCATGACAAAGGCAGAAGCAGAAAAGGCCATTCTAATCGGTTATGAAGAAGCAATTCAGTTTATTGAAAAGGGTGTTAAGTGTCTGATTGTTGGTGAGGTCGGTATTGGCAACACAACATCAAGCAGTGCGGTACTTGCCGCGATAACTGGTGCAGATCCTGCAACAATTGTTGGGTTAGGATCTGGAATTTCCATTGAACAGCATAAACGGAAAATTAAAGTTGTGCGTGATGCAATCAGCCTGCATAAACCTAATTCGGCAGATGCCATTGATATTCTGTCAAAAGTGGGAGGACTTGAAATGGCTGCAATGGCAGGGGCCATGCTTGCAGCAGCCGAAAAACGTGTCCCTATTTTGTTGGATGGCTTTATCTGTTCTGTTTCTGCATGTCTCGCAAAATTGATTGCTCCTACAGTTGCGGATTATATGATTTTATCGCATGAATCAGTAGAGCCTGGACATCAAACGGCGATCAAATATTTACAGAAAAAATCCTTGGTGCAATTGAATATGCGCCTCGGTGAAGGGTCCGGTGCAGCCGTCGCTTACCCAATTTTACAGTCTGCAGTTCATATGATAAACGAAATGGCTACATTCGAAAGTGCTAGAGTAGCAGGTAAAGAAGAAACTGAAACACCAGTAAATCAATAGATAATATGTGCCAGTTACCAATCATAAAACAACCCCGTCATCAGTTCGTTACTGAATTAATGACGGGGTTTTTATATGAGCGGGAAATTACCATTAATAACTTATGAAACAGCTTTCAACCCAGCCATCCCAATACAATCGGAGTATGGAAGAGGCATGGAATCAGCCTCTAGCTTCATTATTATTAGTTGAAATGTAATAATATTTCAACTAATAATTTTCTTGAAAAATACCCACATGCCCCACGTAAAGGTTATTAAAAATACAAAAATAACTACTGTGGCAAACCATGTATCCTGAAATGGTAAAGGCACATTCATACCAAAAAATCCTGTAATAACTGATAAAGGTAACATAATGGTGGATATAACCGTAAGCAGATTTAGCTGTTCAATTGACTTTGCACTAATTATAGAATAATACGTATCTAAGGCACTGTTAACTAAGTCTCTGTAAGTTTCTGTAGATTCTACAATTTGTTCTAAATGATCATTTAAGTCTTTATAAAAAGGTATATTTTCCTCCTGAATGTCAAATTGCCACTTCCCATTCACTTTCGAAAAGATTCTTCTTTGTGGCATAATACCCTGGCGAATTAAAATGATGGCTCTTTTAAGTGCAAGAAACTCTTCTGTAACTTTCTTTGGCTTGTGTTCATACATTTCATCTTCTAGTTCATCTATACGGGTTCTAATACGATCTAAAACAGGGAAATATTCATCCGTAATCCCATCAATTATTGTGTGTAATAATAAATCAGCACCCTTACTCATAAACCTCGGACTTTCTGAACAAATAGCTTCCATTTGTTTTAGCCATTTTAATTTTTGATTATGAATCGTGACAATATAGTTGGATCCTACAAAAATATTTAACTCTACGGTTGAGATCTCATTTTCGCCTTTTTCATTATATAGCGGGGCATGAAAAACGAAAAATTTATAATCTCCGTAACTATCCATCTTTGGTCGTGAATCCCCGTGCATACAATCTTCAATAGCTAGTGGGTGGAATTTAAATATTTCTGCTATTTCATTTAGCTCATTATTTTGATAATCATATATGTCAATCCATAATAAATCCTCTTGATTAGTTAAATGATCGTCAATCTTTGTAAAATCAAAATTGTGCTCTATTTCTTTATTTCCTTGTTTGTAAAGATAAGTTTTTATCATAATAAATTCTCCTCTTATTTTATTACCTAAGGACATGGATCGATGTGGAAGTAAGGCCATTTATGTTTCGCCCCTTTTTGACTCGCTGTTTTGTGCGGGGCAAAACAGTAGATTAGTCGGACTCCAGTACCTTTCAAAACATAAAATTAAAACGCTATTTTATGATTTGCAAAGGTTGTCATCGTTATGCATCTTTCATGAATTCGATTTCCCATAAGGCGATAAGAAATCGGCTATCCTGTTTCTCTTGTTACATATATCTGATGTTCGCTCACCGGGATCAGGATTACTGTCCATTTCTCATCACCTCCTTAAAATAATAAAAAGCACCCCTCTACGAAGAAGGGTGCCCAATACATTTATACATGATTGAATAAGCCTCTTTCGTAGAGTTTTAGCACTATATGACATAGGATAGAAATATCATCCAGCTACATTAAAAACCACCTTAATTCGATGGTTCCTGTTGACCCATTGGCGTCTTTGGACGTTTCTGGGCAGCAGCATATCTTCATATAGGAGCCTCACCTAACGAGGAATATCTTTTGTTTTCTAATACGACTAGAAGCATAGCAGTAAAGAAATAAACTGTCAACTCATAATTTTAAGATTTTATAGTACTTCATTTTATTTAACTCACATGAATAAATCATTCAATCAGACCAATATAGAGATGTTAATTGGCGTTGTGACAGCATAAGATTTTGATCAAACATCGTTTCAAATTATTAGTTATTTTTAGATTTTATATTATTTTAAAATAGTAATTAAATATTGGTTAAATGCACGGAAAGGCATATCATTACACTATTCTTGATATTAAAATTAAGTACTAATTCTGAACGGAGTGACATAAGCTATACTCTTCGCTAATATCCTTTGGTCCGGGAAAAGTATCTATCTTGCTACAGTGGGAAAACCATGTTAAGATTCAATAACGCCTAATAATAGTGAGTGATAAATATGATTAAACTTACAATTTTACAAAAAAATATATTGCAAAAACAAAAACCCTTGACTGAAACCGGTCGAGGGTTTTTGTTGCTTGTGGGAAAGAATTTTATAGGAGGTGCAAATTTATGAATCCAGGAACAAATTCAAATGATTCAATCATTGCTGGATGGATTAGTTTAATAAGTAACATTATTTTAACGTTTATTAAAATTGTCGTAGGTACGCTCTTTCATAGTCCTGTCCTTCTTGCAGATGGTTACCATAATGCTGGAGATGTTATAGCAAGTGCTGCAGCTTTAACATCTATGCGTATTTCTAAACGTCCAGCTGATGAAGACCATCCCTATGGACACGGAAAAGCTGAAGTGATAAGTTCTGCCATTGTGGGAATAATTTTAATACTGGCAGCAGTTTATATTGCTTTTGAATCTTTTTCAGCATTCTTTCATGAACCTGAAAAAGCAAGTATAATTGCTTTTCTAACTGCAATTATTTCACTTGTATGGAAGCAAGTTTTATACGTATATACGATTAGAATTGGCAAAAGAACGAATAGTAAGGGTTTAATTGCAACTGCATATGATCATCTTGCAGATGTGTATGCTTCATTTGCAGCTGTATTGGGGATTGGGCTTGCACTTGTTGGAGAATTTTATGAAATTCGAATCCTCGCTTACGGAGATCCAATTGCGGGTATCATTGTAACAATCTTAGTTTTCAAACTTGCATATGGGATGTTAATAGAAGCGATAGACACCCTTATGGAGAAAAGTGTAAGTCGAGAAAGATTGGGTAACTTTACGTCTTTAATACTAACTATTCCAGAAGTGAAACGCATAGATCGTTTACGTGCTAGAGAACACGGGCATTATGTATTGGTGGATCTTCGCGTGGGTGTACCTGGTGAATTGACCATTCAAGAAGGTCATGATATTATTCGCAAAATCAAGAAAACCATAATGGAAAATCACCAGGATGTAGATGAAGTTCTTATTCACTTAAATCCTTGGTATGATACTGAAGGAACATAAATAGGAGTTAAAGGGCATGACCACAAGCACCTACACATACAACTTAAATCTCACAAAAAAGATGGTATTAATAGTATAAAGACAATAAAAGCAACCTTGCTATTGCTGCATGGTTGCTTTTCTATTCATCTTCTCGTAATTCCTTATAAGATAATCATATTATTATGGAGAAATAATATTAAACATCGATTCTTAAATAATTAGGCAAAGACTTTTTTCTATGTTAAAAGCGAGTTCATAAATTTAATATTTAAGCTTAAGAATTGTTGAAAATTAAAATCGTTCACCATCCTAATTTGGCAATGTTTTATTGCATAATCCATTTCTCCGTGGACACACTATTTTACAGAAAGGATGAGTGATTAGATGGAAGAAAACAAATTTGCACAGCTTGACCGGGAACAAATGCAGGAACTGAATGAATTAGAAGAGAAATTTGGCGTTACGTTAATTGCCTATGATACGGCAGCAGCCCTCAGTGATACTTCCAAAACTTTTAATACTTCCTCTAGTAAAATAAATTCATCCTAATAAAACCAAAAATCCCCTGGAGAAATGCAGGGGATTTTAATCTTTAAAAGCGTTTGTAAAACTATTGCATTCGTATACTTGTCAAAATAAGAAGAAGTTAGGGGAACACTAACTAATGAATAGAGTGATTACATCCCCATCGGATTTAAAAAATTCTAAATAAAAAAGAGACAAGCACCTTAAAGCGCTTGTCTCTTTTTTAGCATATCAATACTTATGGATTCGTCGACCATAGACCAGCCGATTTAAGAAGAATTCGTGGATGCATTTTAAGCTGAGCGATCATAAAGTCTGCAATATCTTCTGGTTGCATTACTTTTTCTGGATTTCCATCAGTTAAATTTAGTTCGACTGCCATATCAGTAGCGACTGTGCTTGGTGTTAATGTGCTAACACGTATATTATGCTTTCTTACTTCTAGCATTAGTGATTCACTTAATGCAATTACAGCGGCTTTTGAAGCACTGTATGCACTTGTGATAGGCGCACCTTTTTGACCTGCTGTTGAAGAAATATTGATGATATCGCCAGTTTGACGTTTAATCATTTCTGGAAGTACGGCACGCGTAATGTAGTATACACCCATTACGTTCACTTGAATGATTTTTGCCCAATCTTCTGGATCAAGTTCAAGGAATTTACCAAATTTAGAAATGCCTGCGCTGTTCACTAAGATGTCGATAGCGCCAAGCTCCCCACGGATTTTTTCAACTGCTGCATTTGCTTCGTCTATATTCGATACATCGCCCGTCGCAATGGCTACTTTCACTCCGTATTCTTTTAATTCAGCCGTTACATTTTCTAAATTCTCAAGTGTGCGACCAATTAAACCAACATTAATGCCTTCTTTTGCGAAAGCAATCGCTGTAGCACGACCAATTCCACGGCCTCCACCTGTAATAAGTGCTGTTTTGCCATTAATATTCTGCATGTTAGTCTCTCCTCAACAAATTCTATCATTGTATTAATTAGGTATTTCGCATTCATACATAGGGTACCCCGAACAAATAAAAAAGTATATTAATCTGCTTTGAGATTCGTTGGTTAACAATAAAGGATGATTTCTAAAATGTAAGTGAAATGAATCTATGGGCTATATAAATTATTCATTTTAATATGAACTTATACACATAGAAGATGGTGTTCTTATAATAGGTGAATGTTTTCCCTATAAGATTGTGTGTCCGTTCCAGGCGCTATCATAAAATATTAATTAATGGCTTTGTTTTCACTAGCTAGACTGTGAATCACTTTTTTTACGAACGCATCCACATTATTGTCTAAACGAGATTTAGGGTAAACGAGTTGAATTTTTCGGGTTAGGGTGATATCGTTCAAATCTTTCTTGAGTAATGTTCCAGATTCTAATTCTTCTTCCATGAGAGTAACAGATAGAAACGCTAATGTTTTACCATAAGTTAACATCTTTTTGATGGTACTTACGGAATCTAGTTCAATTGTGTAGAAGGATGGTGCAAACGGATCTAACCATTTTTCAATGAAATGATTGGTTGAACTTGATGAAGTGTGCAGTAATATTTTGTTTTCAAGGACATCTGATTTTGAGATTTTCTTTTTTGTTGCAAGATCGTGGGTGGGACTTAATGCAAGAACGAGAGAATCTTCACCGATCGTTTCATATAAAAGTGCCGGATTTTCTTGTTTTGTTTCCATTATTAGTCCGAAATCTAACTCTTGGAGTGCTAATTTCTTTTCGATTTCGGGAGCTGTTTTTACTTCTAGAGAAATTTGAATATCTGGATAGGCTGTGGAAACTTGATCGATAATGTCGGGCATGAAAATATGTGCGGGTAGTCCACTTGCTCCTAGACGGATCGAGCCAATATGACCTGCTATTAGATTTTCAAAGAATCGGTTCATGTCTTTTTGTAGCTGGACGATTTGACTTGCATAGTGATAGAGTCCTTCTCCTGCTTCAGTTAAACGATAGCCACCTGCATTTGTACGGAATAATCGCACGCCGTATTCTTCTTCAATTGAGCGAATATGAAAGGATACGGTAGGCGCTGTAATACCTAACTCCTTAGCGACAGGAGCTAGCTTTTTTAAATTCACGAGTAAGCAAAACGCCTGTAATTTAAGATTATTCATTTTATCCTCCTAAAGTAAATTAGATAAAGTATTGCATTGGCTATAGTATATTAGATTTCTTTTAACGAATTGTTAATACTAGGTTAATATTTCCTAAATATCTGGGCTTTATAGTGGTTATAGGCGAGGAGGATATTATGAAAATCTCAATTACGAATATAGAAAAGAAGTATGGAGAATCTCGAGCACTCTGGCCCATTGATGTGGAACTAGATAGTAAGTTCGTATCGATTTTAGGTCAATCAGGCTGTGGTAAGACAACGTTATTGAAAATACTAGCTGGATTGGAGAAGCCAACAAATGGTGAAATTAAATTTGATGAGACCGTCATCTATTCGTCCAAGCTTCGCAAAAATGTGAAACCTAATAAACGTAATATTGCAATGGTCTTTCAAGATTTCGCTCTTTGGCCACATATGACTATTTATCAGAATATCGCCTTTGGTCTAAAAGGAATGTTGCCCAAGTCGGAAATTCCGGCCCGTGTGGAGCATGTCATGAGGTTGGTGAAAATGGAAGGATTCGAGAAACGTAAACCTGGAGAATTATCAGGAGGTCAACAGCAGCGTGTAGCACTTGCAAGGGCACTTGCAACAAATCCAAAATTAATACTATTCGATGAACCTTTATCAGCACTAGATGCAGTTCTTCGAGAAAAAATGCAAGAAGAAATTATGCATATTATCCATGAACTAGATTGCCAAGCCATTTTTGTCACACATGATCAAACAGAGGCTATAACGATGTCAGATCAAATTATTGTGATGGAAGCAGGAAGAATTGCACAAGTTGGTTCACCTCAAGAAATCTATCATTCGCCTGCGACACCTTATGTGGCAGATTTTATAGGAAAAGTAAATTGGTTTAATAAAGGTAGCCGTATTGTTCGACCTGAAGGTGTTTCTAGACATTCACAATCAGGTGCTATTGCAAAACAAGCAATGATTTTAAAAAGTACCTTTATAGGAGATCGCTATTTAGTCCAAGCAGAAGTGGAAGGGAAACAATGGAGCTTTTATGAAAACGTTCCACTTGAACAAGGCAAGCAACTAGAAGTTTTTGTAGATGAAAAACAAATTTATCAATTGGAGGGTTTACATTGAAGAAACGTGGTTTGAAAATGATAGCAACTGTTGGAGCTCTTTTGACATTAGCATTAGCGGGGTGTGGAAATGGTAATTCAGCAAATAAAGAAGTTGAAGCTAGTGCAGAACCTAAAGAAATTAACACCTTAACTGTCTATTCTTCAGGTCCAGATGGTTTGGCAGCAAATGTTCAACAAGCATTTGAGGAAAAAACAGGAATGAAAGTGGAAATGTTTCAAGGGACGACAGGGAAAATCTTATCTCGTCTAGAGGCAGAGAAAAATAACCCTGTGGCAGATGTTGTTGTGTTAGCTTCAGTAGCTTCAATGGATGGAATGAAAGAATCCAATCAACTTCAAAGTTTTAAAGATGCTGAAAATGCAGATCAAATTAATAGCAACTGGTCGGATGCAGATGGTTTCTACTATGGTTACAGTGCTTCAGCGTTAGGAATTGCTTATAATACGAAAAATGCAAAAGTAGCACCAATCGAATGGTCAGATCTATCAAAATCTGAATGGAAAGATAAAATCAATATTCCAGATCCAAGTCTGTCTGGTTCAGCTGTTGACTTCATTTATGGCTATACGGAAGCAGAAAAATCTGGTTGGGACATTATCCAATCATGGAAAACAAATGGACTACAAGTAAATGGCGCGAATAAGGAAGCTCTAGATTCTGTTATTACTGGAGATAAAGATGCAACAATCTCAGGTGTAGATTATATGGCTTATAAAGCAAAAGCAGATGGTGAGCCTGTAGAAATTGTTTATCCGAAAAGCGGAACGATTGTAAGTCCACGTGCAGTTGGAATTATGAAGGATGCAAAAAACGTTAAGGGTGCTCAAGCTTACGTTAATTTCTTACTTTCAGATGAAGGTCAAAAGCTAGTGACGAATGCTTATTTACTTCCAGGAAACAAAGAAATACAAGTAAAAGATCGTGCAGCATTGGATGAAATTCCACAACTTAGCGTTAACTGGAAAGGTGCAGAGACAAAGCAAATAGATATTTTAACGAAATTTAATGATATTTTTCAATAACAATTAATGAGCTGGGATATGTTTCTCAGCTTTTGCTTTCTAAGGAAGGAATGAAACAACGATGATTATGGAAGGCAGACGAACTTTTGGGTTATTACTAGCCATTGTCGTAACGTTTGCTATCGCACCATTATTAGCCATTCTATATTATACATTTGTCAGTGATGGGCAATTAGATTTTTCTAAGATTAGTAGAATGTTTGAAAATGATAGAATGTGGCATACGTTAGGCAATTCTTTATTACTAGGACTTTTAGTTATTTTGGGCACAACAATTATAGCTTTACCAATGGCGTTGATTCGTACGAAAACTAGCTTATTTAAATTTGACTGGTTAGACATTATCTTAACGATTCCCTTTATGACCCCGCCATATATTGGCTCAATGGGTTGGATTTTATTTATGCAGAATAATGGCTTTTTGCAACAACTAATACCGGGCGCAGCATGGATGTCAGATTACTTTTTCTCTTTATTTGGAATGGTAATGGTTATGAGCCTACATCTATTTCCCTTTCTCTATTTAATGTTGAGAAATACATTACTAAGAATAAATGGATCCTTTCTTGATGCTGCACGGATCTTCGGACGAAATCCCTGGAGAAATTGGGCTAAAATCGTTTTGCCATTACTTGTTTCTAGTTATGTTCTAGGAGTGTTACTGATCTTCATCAAAACTTTGGCAGAATTCGGTACTCCTGCAACGTTTGGTAGTCGAATCGGTTTTCAAGTTTTTACTACAGAAATCCATTCGTATTTATCAAGATGGCCTGTGGACATTAGTATGGCCACATCGCTTTCTTTATTCTTACTTTCTGTTTGTTTAATCATTTGGTATTTCCAAAATCTAATTGGGCGGAAAAATACATATAGCGTGCTTTCTGGCAAAACACAAGCTGGTCGTGAAGTGAAAGAAGGGTGGTATATAAAACTAGGTTCATGGCTATATGTAGGAATTGTACTCCTGCTTTCTATCGGTGTTCCTTACTTCTCCATTATTGTGACATCACTACAAAAAGTACGTGGAGATGGTCTAAGTGCAGGGAACTTCGACTTAGCATCGTATCAGGCCGTATTTACTAGTGGTAGTGCTGGATTATCAGCATTTCTGAATAGTGTTGTATTTTCATTTATAACAGCTATTGTTACTGCTGTAATAGGTTTATTTATTGCACTTTATATAAAAAAAGGAGAGACAAAAAAGCAACAAGCACTGGATTTCTTTAGTCTTATGCCAAATATCATTCCAGGAATTGTTTTTGTAGTGGGTTTAATCATGTTTTGGAATTCACCTTGGCTACCAGCAACGATCTATAACACGAAGGCAATGGCTGTTGTAACCTATTGTGTACTTTTTTTACCGTACTCGGTTCAATATATAAAATCTTCGTTATCTCAACTAGATCAGTCGATTTTTCAATCAGCTGCTATATTTGGACGGAACAGTTGGGATGTGTATCGTTGTATCTTTATTCCTTTGTTAATGCGGGGAATTCTTGCTGGTATGATGATGACTTTTATTATCTCGATGCGCGAACTTGTAGCGGGATTACTCATTTTGCCCCCTTCAGTTGAGACCGGGGCAACGTTCATTTACAGCCAGTTTGAACAGGGAAATGTTGGTTTAGGGATGGCTGTTGCTGTTATTACAGTAGCTATGACTGTGGTATTCATGTTCCTATTAGATTGGTTGCAAAAAAGGGGTGGACGAGTAGGTGCTTAATGTAGAAATTTTAGGAGGCGTTGGCGAGTATGGGCGTAACTGCTTTTATATCGAAAATGAGGGACATGCCATCTTGCTCGATTGTGGGATTATGAACAATACCGAAAAGATTACTCCAAAATTAACGAAAGCTCATGTAGCAAAGCTTGATGCTGTGTTTATTTCACATTCTCACATTGATCATACAGGTGCACTCCCAATGCTAGAAATACTGGGTTATACAGGTGAGATCTTCATGAGTAAAATGACAGCTAGACAACTAAAACAATCTTTTAAGAATACTAAAATATTTCAACCAGAGTCATTTGGAAAATGGCTGAGAGTGAGCGATTACCTTCATTTTCAATGGGGTTATAGTGGCCATTTAGTAGGGAGTGTTTGGTATAAGATTCAATTTTTAGAGGGGGTGATATTTTTCTCAGGAGATTATGTCATGGACTCCTATCTTTTGAATGCTACCTTACCTATAGAAGATGGAACGATTTATGATGTAGCATTGATTGATAGTGGACATGTTGAGAAGCAAATTAGGAATTTGGACGTGTTGCAGCAAATTAAGAATTATATTAATGAACATCCAAGTCGCCCAATTATTTTTCCATCTTCATTTTCAGGGAAAACTGCTGATATTGCAACGTATCTTTTTCGTCATACTGCAAGAGAAATGAATATTGATAAGGTATATTTTTCCTTTTTTGAGGAGTATTACGACTCACCTGACAACCTTTTGCCAACGAAGTATGAAGCAATCCTAAAACTATTTAAAAAGGATTGTTTTAGAGAGAAAGCAGAAAGTGACAATGCAATCTATTTTGTTCCAGAAGTAAATGAATGGAGAATAGATGAGCTGCTCCAAGAACATCCAACCGCCATTGTGATTTTCACAGGCTACTTGAAAAATAGCGGATTTTTAAAGAAACTAGTGGAAAATGGAGACCAATCGAAACTGTTTTTTTACAAAACACATCTTGATTATCTTGATATTATGGAGTTCTCAAAAAAAATGAACGCTACTGAGACTATCTTTTTTCATAGTCAGTTAACTAATATGGAAACTACTTATTCAAAATTAGTAGAAAATGAGGAGGGCATAATATGATGAAAAGCGTAAAGAGTATAGCATTACAACTTTGTATGGTTGGTCTTGTTCTTTTATGTATTACTGGAGTTGGAGCCTCACAGGTGAAAGCAGCAATTAATCCAGGGAATGAAATTAAATATAATATTAAATCGGACATTTTTTTAGAACCTAAGATATTAAGTGTTTTTTCAGCTACTAAAAAAGATGATGTGAAAATTTACTACTACGATACGGCAAATAAAGATTTTTTAGGAGCGGATTATAACCACCGTTTACGTGTATATAAAGGTAGCAATAAGATAGATATTACGTATAAAAAGAGATTTTCAAATACGCCACTTGATGAAGCACTTACGATAACAAAAGATCATGGTTTTACTGGAAATGAATCTAACTACAAATTTGAAATGGATATTAAGGATGGAAATCACACTTTCGCTATTAGTCGGAAAGAATCACTAAAGGAAACATCAAAAGTTTCTTTCGATGCTGTTGATACGAACGCTGCAAAGAAACTAATTCTAGAAAATGTACCGAATAAAATTCAAAATTGGAACTCTGAAGATTGGTATAATAACACGTTAGATCAGGCTGAAGTTTATGGACCAGCAAAAGCTATAACGTACAAGGGGAATTATGCCGGTTATGAGGCAGATATTGAAGTTTGGAATTATCAAGGTGATGTCATGATTGAATTATCTGCTAAAGAAGGCGATGCTTCAAAAGCTGCTGCCATTGAAAAATTATGGCATGACAAATTAGAAGCTGAGGGATATCTTAGTGATGATCAGCGGGGGAAAACTGCTTTTGTTATGGAAAAGTAACTGATTCGATATCATTTGAGTTAATTGAATAAATTATTTAGATGAATTTAAATTGGAGAACTCAAAAAGGATATAGACTCTTTTTTTTAAAAAGAGATCTATATCTTTTTAGTTTTGATAAACATGTATTAATTCTTATTGCTGTTTGTTAATTAATCATAATTAAAAGTATAAATGCTTAACAGCATGACTACATGTCCATACGATTCAAACAAAATCCTAATATGTTCCTTCATTTACTAAAAGTCGTCGATAAAAGGAAATGCACTCCACTTAATCACAAATCGTTTTGATTTATGCACCCGATGAAATTTCAGACATGTAGAAATCACGCTGGGCCATTGAGGTGTTTTTCAAATGAATCAAGAAACATCTCAACATTAAAAAGTGCTACGGTCAAAGTGAAAATGCGATTTACAATCAAGTGTCCATTGCCCTCATTGTATTTTGTTTGAGTGTTCTAGCGCAAATTGAAACCAAGAGCAAACGAAAAACCCTGCAAATTAGCCGATATTTAAGGGCTTCTTTATGGAAAACAGCCTACATCTGGCTTCGAAAAATTGAGGTAAAAGCTGTACCGTAGCAAACAAATAGTCGTTGTCGCATACTGCAATTTCTCTAATAACAACTTAATTTATTTTATTTAATGCATTTAATTCAGTATAAAGAAATTCAATAAAATTACTCGAAGTATTTTTTAAAATACCGTACCATTAATGAAAAAAGATGTAGGTGACGTATGAAAGCATATATTGTAAAACTAACATTTGAAGATATTGAACCAGCTGTGTGGAGACGCGTAATCATGCCAGCAGGTGCAACGTTTAACCGACTGCACGAAATGATTCAACATGTGACGAATTTTCAAAGTTACTGGACAGATATGGCAGTTCATTCTTTCGGTGTAGAGCTTGAGGATAGTTATGTTACAGATAACGTGGCGATGCATGAGGAGTATAAGAAAAGCAAATACCTCGGAAAGACACTAAAAAGGCCAACACGTATTAAAATTGATAGCTATTTAGAAGAGTACAGTACGCTTTTATATGAATATGATTTTGGGGATGGCTGGCATATTCAAGTTCAACTAGAAGAAATCGTGGAGGATTATTACTTTGGCTTCCCGACTTTGCTAGCAGGGGAGGGTGATGCACCGCCAGAAGATGTCGGTGGTGTATACGGGTATAAAACATTTTTAGAAATTTACCATGATCCCACACATCCTGAATACTTGGATACGATTACTTGGGCGGAGAGTCAAAACTATACAACGTTTGATATCGACTGGGAAAATCATACTTTAAAAGGTATGAACTATAAGAAAACAGAATGGGACCATATCCATCATGAGCGTTATACAATACTGTCAGATAAATACCGAGGTTCTGATATCATAGACCTAGAGGCAATCCCAAATCAAAAACTGGTTAGCGAGTATATTATCGCATGTACTCGTTTATATGGCATCGTCCCATTTCAAAAGTTGCGAGAAATTTATAATAAGCAAAATGATGCAAATTTATCGGGTAACGAGCTGTCAGCACTTATGGATACATCTGCGTTTAAAAGACATTTAAAAGAGGAGCATGTGCATACCCACTTCCATAATTTCACACATGAAACTGTTGAAGTATTTAATATCTTTGAAACATTGCAGAAGGAAGCAGTAGGGAAGCCGTTTTATGTGCCTGGACAAGGTGAATTGCTAAAGTACAGTGATGAATTCTATTTTGAGCGTACTCCGCAGCAGGAACAATTTAGGAAAATGCTAGAAAATGATTTCTTTGGTGGCAATGCGTTGATGGCAGGAGAAGAAATAGAAGAGCTTGTTTCAACTATTCAAGTTTCTGAAGGCAATCACAATTCTATCATTCGAAATTTTACTGAACGATTTGAATTTAAAGATCAGCAGCAACTATACACATATCTTCCTGTTATTATTTCAATCATGAATACGACTCGTCTATGGGAAAATCGAGGCCATACACCGCAAGAGCTTGCACAAATGGTAAATGGAGATCTAATGCAGCTATCAAGCACGCCGTTACAAGTTCTTAACGGTGGCAAGGTTGGGCGTAATGATCCATGTCCTTGCGAAAGTGGAAAGAAATATAAGAAGTGTTGTTGGGAAAAAAACTAGAATTAGATTGAAAAATAATAGCATTTTCTAAAAAGTAGGTTCGTGCAAGAAGTATAGATTTTTATATTGTAAAAAAGGGGATTGATACTTTTAATTTAAGGTACTAATTAAGTTAACATCTAACTTGATTAGTACCTTTTGTTTTGCGATTTTTAAATAATGTTTCAGTAAATTATTCATTTTATCTTACTTTTTATTCGCTTCAACTGCGCCACAATAATAATACTAATAATTACTAGCAGGAACCATGAGCTTATTTTACCTATTGGGACGAGAGACCAGGACGTTTCTTGATTCGGGTATTGCCATGCACCAAATAATGTCACGATGTTCTCAGCAACCCATATGAAGAAGCCGATTAGGAAAAACGATAAAATCATTGGCATTTTATATATCTTTTCATTCAGTTTATATGTTACAACCGTGCGAAAAAAAGTTACAAATAACAGTGCCTTTAAAAACCAGCGCAAGTCATATATATAATGATGCGTAAAAAAATTCATATAAATGAACAGGCTAATACTATAAGCAAAAAATGGCTGTGGCCAATTATAAATATGTAAATCTAATCGCCGCCAACTTTGGCAAATATAACTAGCGACACTAGCGTACATAAAGCCGCTATAGAGAGGAACATCGAAGACTTTGCTGTACGCCTCCTCAGGGTATGACCATGAACCCATATGTACTTTGAATAACTCCAGTCCGAGCCCAATAATGTGGAACAGGCAAATTACTTTGAATTCATCCCATGTTTCTAATTTTGACAGGAGCATAAAAACTTGTGCTGCTAGACAAATGATTAGTATAAAATCATAGCGTGGTAAATACGGAATTGTCATCAAATTTGACAGGGCAAGTGTCGCAAAAATAATGACAGGAAAAACGCATGATATTGCCTGTAAATATGTGAATTGCAGTAAATTTCTCATAGAATCACCTGCTATTTGGACGAAAAGGAATGGGGTTTGTTGCATATTTTAACAGAGCGCTAATGAAAGGTGTGTCAGTGACAGCTGCCTATGCATATGTTTTAAAGAGCGAGTGTATAGTTGTAAGGAGGATTTTATGCATTGGATCACCATTATTTTGATAGGTATTGCAGCTAATATAGACAATTTAGGGGTTGGCCTAGCTTACGGTATGAAACAAACGAATATCCCCATTTTATCAAACATCACCATTGCTATTGTGTCGATGATTATTACTTATGTAGCGGTGATTGCGGGTGCTGAGGTGATCAAATATATTTCTCCACATAACGCGAGCCTTGTAGGGAGCTTTTTATTATGTGGGATTGGTTTATGGACCCTATTATCCAACATATTTTCCCGTAAGAAACCTTTGGAAAATCCCGAAATGATGGATAGGGATAGAAATCGTATCATCTCTGTAAAAGAAGCGGTACCACTTGGTTTTGCCTTATCTGCAAACTGCCTTGCAGGTGGTATAGGAATTGGTGCCAATGGTATTTCAGCTATGTGGACAGTTATTTCTATTGGCTTTTTTTCAGTCGTCATGATTGGAGCAGGTAGCCATTTTGGCTGTTTACTGCAAAGGTCGTTTATTAGCAAATATGCTACAGCTTTTTCAGGATTGATGCTTATTGGTATTGGTGTATTTGAGATGTTTAATTAACTAAAAAGGGTGTACTAAATCCGTTTAGATTTAGTGCACTCTTTGTTATAAAAAATTACTCGGTATTTTAATAAAACTGTATTATTTCAATGAAAATCGATTTTAAATATCCATTAAATGGAGTATCATGATTGAAAATAAAAGAGTTCCAGTTACAACATAATGACGCCAATTATTCTTCCCATAAAGAGCTAATCCATTAAGTATTCTTGATCCTACGATAAGGCAGCTTGCAGCAACTAACCAATTGATGGACAAGGACATGAATAATTTTGCAATGCCCAATGCTAAAAAGAAGAGGTAACTCAATGTAAAAAGAGTAAGCGACATTTTTCCAAACCAATTTAACGCGACGCTTATTTTACATTTTCCTATAACAAGCGAAACCACGCCAACAATACTTACCATTGAATATACTAGTATTAATAGACTGCTAATCATTTGCATCCATCCTTTCTTGTATAACTGAAGGATAGAGTGTGGGGTTAACCCCACGTCAACCAAATATTTTTTAAGGAGCTGTTGCAAGTGAAAATTAGTGAATTTGTAAAGCAGGTGAACACTACAAAGGATGCAGTTCGTCATTATGAGGAATTAGATTTGTTGAGACCTAGTTGGAAAAATGATGTAAGGTATTATTCACCAAAAGATGTCGGTGATTTTCATGCGATTAAAGAAATGCAATCAGTAGGGTTTTCATTAAAAGATGTTCAAGCCATATTCAATTTGAAACGAACAGATGGATGTGGTTCAGAAAAACTAATTCAAGGTTTTTTAGATAGCTTGGATAAAGAGCTGGAAGCTGTTGTGAAAGCTGAAGAAGAACTACAACAAAAAAAGTCCAAAATCACAAATATGATTCTAGAATTGAAGCAGCTTTGAAGATGACAAGCGGTGGGAAATGAATAGAGTCGATTACTCCAGTGAAAACAAATAGAAAATGGCTGTCCTAAAAGTTGGATTTTGGGACAGCTATTATTAATGTTTATAAACTTACTTGACATAACTAAATAATTAAAATATACTAAGTTACAAAAAGTAAGCAAAAAGAAATATGGAGGTTTTGAATTATGCATCAGATTGGACAAATTTTTTTACGAGTGATTTTAGGAGGGATATTTGCCATCCATGGTTATATGAAATTCCAAGGAGGTATTTCAAATATAGTGGGATACTTTGATAGCTTAAGTATTCCAGGCTTTGCAGCATATTTCGTTGCAATTATTGAGCTCGTTGGGGGAGTAGCCATGATATTAGGCTTAGGTAGCCGAATTATCGGGGCATTATTTGCAATCATTATGTTAGGTGCCATCGTGACAGCAAAATGGTCTTTAGGCTTGTTAGGAGCTGATGGTATGGCTGGCTATGAATTTGAATTAGCTTTACTTGCAATGTCAGTGTACTTTGTTTTTGCAACACCAACACCACTTTCTGTAGATGCTTTATTGAAATCTAAAATATAATGAGATGAGGTATTCAAATGAAATATCATGAGAAACCTAATTTATATATTAAGCATGTTCAAATTAAAGTAGCAGATTTACAGCGTTCAGTAGCCTATTACACAAGCGTTATTGGATTCCAAGTTTTAAAGCAAAATGAGAATGAAGTGATTTTAACAACGGACGGGAAGTCGAGTATATTATCATTAATACAACTTGAAAATGTTGCCGTAGAAGAAGTAAAAACAACAGGCTTATACCATTTCGCGTTACTGTTACCTGAGCGTTCAGATTTAGCAGCAATTGTGAAGCATTTTCAAGAAGTTGGTGCATACTTTGGTGCTTCGGATCATGATGTGAGCGAAGCATTATATTTACAAGATCCGGACAATAATGGAATCGAAATTTATATTGACCGTGACTCTGAAAAATGGTCATGGCAAGAAGAGCAAGTGTATATGACGACTGAACCTTTGAATTTCGAGTCATTGATGAGCTTTGAAACAAATAATTGGACAGGTCTCCCTGAAGGTACATTGATGGGGCATATCCATTTACACGTAGCTGATTTACAACAAGCGGAAGCATTTTACACGGCGCTTGGTTATGAAGTTGTTTGCCGTTACGGGCGACAAGCATTATTTATTTCTACAGGGAAATATCATCACCATATCGGATTAAATACTTGGAATGGTGTTGGAGCACCTGTGCCTGCTGCGAATAGCGTTGGTCTAGAGAGCTTTACTGTGCAATTAGATGATCGTGATGAGCAAATTGTAGAACGTTTACAACAAGCTAGTATAGCGTTCGAAGAAATAACAGTGGGATTTAAAGTAACAGATCCGTCCGGCAACCATATAATAATGTCACGATAAGGGGGCCACATAATGGAATTTGGTGTGTATACACTAGCTGATTTAGGCTTGAACCCGAATACTGGCAAAATGGACAGTGCAAAGGATCGTTTGCAAGACATTATAAAGGCGGCGAAGCTTGCTGATGAGGCTGGTCTTCATATATTTGGTGTAGGAGAGCATCATCGTCTCGATTATGCAGTTTCATCTGTACCAGTTGTGTTAAGTGCTATTTCTCAGCAGACAAAAGATATTCGCTTAACGAGCGCAACAACAATTCTGGGTACTGTAGATCCAGTCCGTTTATATGAAGATTTTGCTACTTTGGATTTATTATCATATGGACGTGCAGAAATTATGGCGGGGCGCGGAGCCTTTGTAGAATCATTCCCACTGTTTGGTTATGATCTTGACCAATATAATGAATTATTTGAAGAACATTTAGAATTATTTTTGAAGTTAGATAAAGAGGAACGTGTCACATGGCAAGGTAATCACCGTCCAGCGTTACTCAATGCAGAGATTTCACCACGTGCAATCAATTCCATCCCAACATGGATTGGTGTAGGTAGTACACCTGCAAGTGCAACGAGAGCAGGGCGCTTCGGAGTAGGTATGACAGTTGTTTTCCTTGGCGGTAATCTGATAGATCATATAGCGTTAGTAGAAAATTATCGACGTGCTTTTGTCGCAGCGGGTCATCCAAAAGAGCAGTATAAAGTAGCAATTGCAGGTCATGGCTATTTTGCAGAGGATGGTCAGCAAGCACGTGATGCCTTCTATCCTTACTATAAAAACTATTGGGCATATGTTAATAAACAGCATAACATGCATTTTAGCTTAGATCGTGAAGGGTTCGAACAAATGACAACACTAGAAAGTGCGTTATTTGTCGGTAGCCCGGATGAAATAGTCGAGAAAATATTAATGCAACATGATCTACTAGGACATACACGTTTCTTAACACAACTAGATATTGGCGCTATTCCGTTTAAGGAGGTGGCAAGATCCATTGAATTACTTGCGACCAAAATTATGCCTCAAGTGAATAAGTATATATAATTGAAAATGGCTGTCTCATCGTCGGAAATCCGATTGATAAGACAGCCATTTTGGCGTGTTTTATTTATGAATTGGTCCGTGATTGATTGTTGATAATGCATCATTAGCTCGTACATGTTTATGAAATAATAAAATAGCAGGTGTGTTAGGGGAATATTAGGTTGTTATTTATCGTAAAAATGATTTTTTCATGTTCAATCCTAACATATGTTACTACATTTTTTAGTTGATTGTAGCGGAGGGTGCTTGCCCGCGGAAAGCGAGCATCCCGTAGCGGAAATTAACCTACCACTTTAATAGTGATGGTTAAATTTGGTGATCAACACACCTGGTAAAATAGAGAGATTTTAGTAGGTTAGAAAATAAAGGTAGTGGATTAAGTGGACATGCTATAATAAACACAAAGAATCGGCTTATTAATTGCTGATGCGGAGGTTTATTTTAGTTATGAATCCTATTTTGAAGTTATTGGGTATAATTATATGCCTATTTATCATTTTGAAGTTTGGTATGTCGCTTATGAAATTGTTCGTCACGCTTTTATTTTATAAATACTTTATTATCGTATTAATAATTGCTGGGATTGCCTTTTTTATTTATAAAACATCCCCGTTTAAACAGAAAAATTAATGTAAAAGCATCGCGTCATTAGTGGGACTAAAAAAGGAAACATCTCTTTTAAATAGAGGTGTTTCCTTTTTATTTATACTAGTTAAAGTAATTGATCAAACCATTTGTAATTCCATTTGCAGCTGAATTACGATAAGCATCTGTTTTTAAAGTCTGTACTTCCTCTAAATTTGTGATGAATCCTAATTCAACTAGAACACCAATTTGAGGGTTTTCTCTTAGTACATATAAATCTTGAGGTTTGTATCCACGGTTAATCATATTCGGCACTGCGCTTGCCATCCCTTGTTGGATGTAAGTGGCAAGAGTGCTTTCTCTACTCTTTGTATAAAGAACAGTGAAGCCGCGTGCTGTTGCTGTAGCAGAATCATGGTGAAGGCTAATAAAAGCATCTGGCTTCATCATGATTGAAAAACTAACTCGGTCATATAGTGTTGGGAAAATATCAGTAGTACGTGTCATTTTCACCGTAGCACCTGCCGCTTGTAATTTTGTACGTAATGCTAATGCTGCTTGAAGATTCAAGTCTTTCTCAAGTACGCCGTTTGCAACAGCACCTGGATCTGTACCACCATGACCTGCATCTACGACAATCACTTTGCCGCTTAATGCGCCATTAGTCGTGTTTTTATCATCATTTGATACTGGTTTCGTGGGTTTTGTCTGAGTGACTTTACCGTAACTTCCAGAAACCCAACCTGTTTTACTCGTAGCATAAGTGATTTTGAACCAGTTATTGCTGGATTTATCAAGAATTTTAAATGAACTACCGTAAACAACAGCGCTTAGTTTTGTAGCAGTAGCAGAAGCACTCTTTCGAACATTTAGAGAATCAGCTGTGACAGTAAAATATTTTCCGATATCAGTGGATGGTGTTACTGTGACTTTATCTGAATTGTCGTTCGTATCTGTATTTGTTGGTTTTGTTTTAGTGATTTTACCATAGCTAGTGCTTGCAGAAATCCAACCTGTTTTGCCCGTAGTATATGTAATTTTAACCCAGTTATTACTAGACTGTGCAAGAATTTTATAGGATTTATTTTTCTTAATGACTCCTAATTTTGTGGAGCTAGCTGAAGCACTTTTTCGAACATTTAAAGAATCAACATTGACAGTAAAATATTTACCTACATTAGCAGTTGAAGTAGCTGCCGGAGTTAATGGAGGAGCTTTGGAGCTACTAGTAGTTGAGCTTTTATTAGTCGTGATTGTTAAATACGTTTTGCTTACCCAACCAGTATACTTACTCGTTTTGATTTGTACCCAGCCGTTTTTCTCAGCAAGGACAGTACCTGTAGTTCCTTTTGATAATTTACCAAGACTTTTATACGAAGTACCGGCGCCTTTACGGATGTTTAAACTACTCACTTTAGCAACGGCCTTTTTCGTAGTGCTTGCCGTCGTAGTAGTGATGTTCTTTAAATACTTGGAAGAAACCCAACCTGTTTTACCGCTAGATTTCACCTTTGTCCAAGTGCCCTTTGTAGAAACCTTTGTTACTGTTGTTCCTTTTTTTAAAACTTTGACAACTTTGTAGTTCGTACTTGGACCTGAACGCATATTGAGTGATGTAATATTCACTTTCATAGTGACTGTAGATGCAGCGTTAGCTTGTTTTGCAACCACAAAGGAAGGAATGATTAATATGCAACTTAGGACTAGTAAAAACAAGAGTTTAATTTTGTTATTTTTCATTCTATACCTCCTCATCGCTATATTAATAGTTATTTAGTAAAAAAGGCGTATTTTAAATGAAACGTGAGGAGTTTATATTATTTGTTACTAAAATGTAATGATTATTTAATAAAATTAATTGATTTATACCTATAAAATAATAATAAAATATGATATGTGGATATGGAACTTTATTACTAATAAAAATATGGTAATGACTAAAGTGTGGGGAATTAAACACTTTACAGAATAAGTAATTAGAATCATTATATTTAACTGTTCGTTATGAAAAGTGAAGTATGGAGTGAGTCCCGTAACTATAAATGGGAGTAACTTCATAATCTACTATGCAATGTATGGGAATATTGGAGTTATTACGATTATGGGTAGTGATACCTGGTTATTTCAACTACATACCAAAAAACTAAGTGTATGTGAGGTGTTATAGGTAGGAGACTGTGGATAAAACGATTTAATTTTGGGAGGGATAAGATAATTGTTTGAAACATTATCAGGACAACTTTCGGTCGTAATGGCTCTAGCTTTTGGAGTATTGTTAATTATTCTATATCCACTAATACATAAAGAGAATAGATACTTTGCTGGGTTTAGCTTTGTAATGGGAATTGTAGTTTATATGGTTTACATTTGGAAACGAAGTTATTAGGTATCAAATACGAAAGTAAGGACACATTAAAAATCGTCTTCAACTGACGGGGTATTTTAGTGAAACAAGGGTGTTAAAAATGAACATACTTTTTTCTAAAAAGTTAATCCTTTACATTGAATAAGAGCATGTTTTGATCAATCTTTTTTCAAAACATGCTCTTTCTATTTGCTCCCGTATCAAGGTTAAACTATATTACAAAGCTACATGAAGGATACTTGTCATGAACAAAGAGAAATGCAATAAGGCAAGGTAGGTAGGATATTACTAATAGTAGCCTTTTAATTAATAACGTTTCAAAACTGTCCCCAATAGTCTAAGAGGCTGTCTTTAAGTTGATGCTGCAGTCAACTTAGGTGCAGTTTTTTAAATTGGATTTAATTTGAAAATAAATAGGAGAAAGTACTTTTGGAAATTAAGTAGTTATCTTTATGAATAAAAAGAGAGTTTACTATAAAATGCTAGGAGCAGCATGGAAGTAAAGTGACTTAATTTGTTAATGAAATGAATATTTTTTAAAGAAAAGCTGTTTTTTAAAACTATTCCTTTGATTAATTCGTCAAATATAGATAGATTACAGTGTTGTGTATTTAGGAGGTACAGTAATGCCAAAGCCAATGGAAGGTAATCGCAGATACATAAGTGGGTTGGACGGATTGAGGGCTTTGTCAGTGTTAGCAGTCATTTTATATCATCTACATTTTAAATCAGTAGATGGTGGATATTTGGGCGTTGCCATTTTCTTTGTTCTGTCAGGTTATTTAATAACCGATTTACTAGTAAATGAATGGGAAAAGACGAGTAGGATTGATTTGAAAAATTTCTGGTTTCGTCGGTTTAGACGATTAATTCCGGCATTGATTATCATGTTAATCTTAGTCGGAACATGGATCACACTTTTTCAACGTTCATTTTTAGTAGGGCTACGTTCGGAGATTGCGGCAGCAGCTTTGTATGTGAGCAATTGGTTTTATATCATGCAAGATCATTCATATTTTACATCGTTTGCACCACCATCCCCATTGCAACATATGTGGTCACTTGCAGTAGAGGAACAATTTTACATATTATGGCCAATTATTATGATGATTGGTTTGAAGTTCGTTAAAAATAGAGGAAAGCTTGCAATTGGTATTTTTGTAGCAGCATTAGTGTCAGCTATTTCTATGGCTGTGATGTATGAGCCTGGGACGGATACAAGCCGCGTTTATTATGGTACGGATACAAGGGTGTTTTCAGTATTAATTGGAGCATCGATGGCTCTTGTTTGGCCAAGTCGTAAGCTTGCTAAAAACTTGACGAATGATGCGAAAAAAGTACTTGATATCGTTGGCTTTACTAGCTTTGCATTATTACTATTAATGATGATGACGATGGATGAGGCAGGCCAATTTTTATATATGGGCGGTATGTTTTTAGCTTCAATTATTACGGCTATTTTAATCGCAGCTATTGTACATCCTGCAAGTCGTTTAGGCGATTTGTTTAGCTTTAAGCCACTCGTTTGGGTGGGTGTACGTTCGTATGGTATTTATATTTGGCATTTTCCAATCGTTGTTTTAATGGGGGCCGGAGTTGGTAATGAGGCTGTTAGTTTTACTAAAGTAATTATTATTATTGTGCTGACACTACTATTAGCAGGTCTTTCTTGGCGTTTTATCGAGGACCCTATTCGAAAAGGACAGTGGCGTGTATGGCTAAGTAATTTCCAATCGAAAGAATGGTCTTGGTCATGGTCTGAATGGCAGATTCCGTATCGTATTGGATCAGCAATAAGTGGCTGTGTCATTATTATTTTTGCTATGGGGATGATTTTTACACCAGCCAAGCAGCCGGCTAGTGAAGTGCTTGAACAACATCTAATAGAAGAACAGCAGAAACTTGAAAAGGCGCAGCAGGAAAAAGTAGAAAACAATGAGCAAATAGCTAAGCAAGAGCAACAGATAGATGATATAGCAAAAGCCGAGGTTGAGCAGGCGGGAGAAAACGCTATAAAAGAACAAGAATCAGCTGAAGAGGGAAAAGTGCAATTAGCTGCAAAACAAGTACCTGAAGATGTAACAATTAGTGCTATTGGTGATTCAGTTATGTTAAGTGCTGCTACAGAGTTACAAAAGAAAATACCGCAAATTGTTGTTGATGCAAAAATCGGTCGCCAAGTGTATGATGCTTCAAAAGTCGTCACAGTACTAAAAAACCAAGGGAAACTAGGGCAAGTTGTTGTGATTGGTCTTGGCTCTAATGGAGATTTTAGTGCAACACAATTGGATGGATTATTAAATGCGATAGGCAACGATCGTACAATTTACTTAATGAATACAAGAGTGCCAAGAGGCTGGCAGGACGGGGTAAATAAAAAATTAAATAAAGCTGCAGAAAAAAATAGCAATGTAACATTAGTAGATTGGTATAGTGAAACAGGCGAGGATCAAGACATTTTCTATGAAGATAGGATTCATCCAAATGAAAAGGGTGGCAAATTTTATGCCGATCTTGTACGTGAAGCTATAGCACAATCTGTAAATGAGCAATAATAAAGAAAACCGCTACCTTTTAAAAAAGGAGCGGTTTTTTCTCTATTCTACCGTTTCATATAACGCGATGCTTTCGATATAGTTGATAAACCGGCGTAATTCCTTTTCTTCTGCTCTGTCAATTTCACCAGCTTCGTACATTTTTTGAATTTCAATTCGTTCTGTTTCGTTCAAAAGAGCACGTAGTTTTTCTTTTAGTTCGTCATTGCGTTCAGAATTTTGGGTAACGGATTGCTTCATCTTATCAATGCCTTTACGATATTCAAAAATAATGGCATAAGCCAAATCAGGATTTTCTTCTGATTTGGCATATTGTTTTAGTGCATCTACACCTGCCCACAAGGCGAGCATACGTAACTCTTTCTTTTTACGGAAATATTCAAAGCGTTTGTCTTTATTTAAACTGTATTTTTTTTGTGTAGTGCGCCATTTAAGTAAAATACTATAAAGTATAGCAATTACTTTAGGACGATTTGGCTTAGTGATGTTCTTTTCGCGCTCTTTAAAGGCTGCTTGACACGCTGAATAAATATCTGGGTCTAGATTTTGCTCCTTTTGGACCCTTTCCACATAGTCCCTTTCTGCTTTTAAGCCGAGTAAACGCAGTCTTTTTATTTGCAGCTTTCTTTCTTTGGTAGCTAATTTTTCTGCATTTAGCTCTAATTCAATCTGATTAAACATCATTTTATATTCATCTATTAATTCAAAAGCAACAGTTTGATTTGCTTCAGTTATCACTGAGTTAATTTTACGTACTGAAGTGAGGAGTAAGCGTCTTTTGGCTTCATTAAAAGTGAGTTTGCCTTCACGAATTTCTAAAATTTCTGCTTCATCAATTAAAAGAGGTAAGAAAATCGTTGCAATCAACAATGTAAATAAAATGACACTAGATGCTAAAAATAAAATTAAGGAGCGCTCTGGAAATAGACTGCCATCGTCAATGAGTAATGGAATGGATAAAACCCCAGCCATTGTTACAGCACCGCGTACGCCTGTTAAGCTTGTCAGTAAGCTCGCTTCCAGACTAGGTTTTTCTATTTCTTGAGTAACATCTCTTTTGTATTCATAGTGAGAAAATGCATATGACCAAATGAAGCGAATGATTAATAAAACACTACCAATCGCAATGGTGTAGCCTATGATTTGCCAATTATTCATCATCGGATTTTCTAAAGTTTCCGTCATCGATAGTGGGATATTCAAACCAAGCAACAGAAATACGACTCCATTTAAAATGAACAGTACGATGGACCAAGCGTTTTCTGTAATTAACTGTTCTTCTGTAATTAACTCCTCCGTATGACCTTTCACAAGCGCGTGCACGATTCCACCTACAACAACAGCAATAACCCCAGATGCATGAAAAACATCCTCTGCGATAAAATAAATGATGAAGGGCGTTAACAGCTGTAATAGTGAATGAAAGATGATATCACGAATGCCTCTTTTTCTTAGCGTAAAGCGAAGTTGCGTAATAATGATTCCTAAAATTAGGCCAAGAATAGCACCGACTAAAAACATATACGTAAACACTAAAAAAGCTTCTTTAATTGAAAAATACCCGGTTACAACTGCTGCTACGGCAAATTTAAAGGCAACTAAACCAGAAGCATCATTGATAAGTGATTCACCACGTACGAGATTTAAAATTTTCTCTGGAATTTGAATCCGCTTTGCAATACCATTCACCGCTACTGGATCAGTTGGAGACAAAATGGCCGCTAATGCAAATGCAGCAGCAAGTGGAATGTCTGCAATCAACCAATGGATAAAGTAGCCCCCAACGAGCGTAGTTATTAGAACTAAAATAATAGCATTACCAAGAATAGGCGCTCTCATTTTCCATAGTTCAACCTTAGGGAAATTGCGCCCATCATTATACAAAAGAGGTGCAACGAAAAGTAATAAGAACCACTCTGTTTCAAGTTCAAGCGTCATTTCATTAGCAAACAAAGCTAGTAAAACGCCGAGAGCTATTTGAATAAGTGCAGTTGGGATAAACGGAATATAATGTCCAATTACATTTGACAGTAACAAGAAAACCAACAATAAGAGAATCGTAATTAATAGGTCCATAAAAAGCTCCATTCCGAGAAAGTATCAATTGAAAAGAACGTATTTATTGAGTGCCCTCTTTTTGAGAAAATGAATTGCATAAGTATGCTTTTTAGATTATGAAGGAAAAGTCCGTGTGAATATGGCAAAGCTGTAAACGTTCGCAAATTTGTACTAGAATATGTGATGGATATCATGACAGTTATGAAAATGAAAGTTTATACTAGAACTACAAATATACAATTTAGACAAGACAGAATCTGCTGTGAGGAGTGAGCATCTTGAAAACAGTTATTGTAGTTGGTGGAGGTATAACAGGCCTTTCTACTATGCATTATTTACAAAAGGAAAAAGAAAACAAAGGTTTAGATATTAATTTAATTTTAGTTGAAAAAAATGAACATTTAGGCGGTAAAATGCACTCTGTAAAGAATGAAGGCTTTATTTTGGAAACGGGTGCAGATTCAATTGTTGCCCGTCATTCAAGTGTTATGCCTTTAATTGAAGAATTAGGATTGCAAGATGAACTTGTATATAATGGTACAGGAATTTCCTATATTTATACAAATAATAAATTACACGCTATTCCAGCGGATAGTGTTTTTGGTATTCCAACTAGTATAGAATCGCTTGAAAGCAGTACTTTAGTTTCGGCTGAAGGAAAACAAGAAGCGTTAAAAGATTTAGAGTTGCCAAATGAGTATTTTACAAAGGAAAGCTCGATCGGTTCTTTCTTAGAACATTTCCTAGGAAAAGAGCTTGTTGAAAAACAAATTGCGCCAGTGTTATCAGGAGTTTACTCTGGTAAATTAGATACACTTACAATGGCTTCTACATTACCTTATTTACTCGATTATAAAGAGCAATATGGCAGTATTATTAAAGGGTTTAGTGCACATAAAGAAGAATTCCAAAAAGCTACGAATAAAAAATTTATATCTTTTAAAAAGGGATTATCTTCATTATTCGACCGTTTTGAAGAAAAACTAACCGACGTTAAAATTTTGAAAGGCATTACAACAAATCATATCGCAAAAAATGGCAGTAAGTATGAACTGACATTTGAAAATCACGAATCAATTGAAGCTGATTTCGTCGTCTTAACAACACCACATGAAGTAACTCAGAAGCTATTAGCGGATCCAACATTAGATGGGGACTTCAATGAATTTAGCAATGCTTCACTTATTACGATTTATTTAGGCTTCGATATTCCTGACGCCCAGTTACCAGCCGATGGTACGGGCTTTATCGTGTCTGAAAATAGCGATGTAAAATGTAATGCTTGTACATGGACAAGTCGTAAATGGGGTCATACTTCAGAGGATGGCAAATTACTCGTGCGTATGTTCTATAAGAGTTCAAACCCAGCCTTTGCAGAGATGAAGCATTTAAGTAAAGAAGAGTTAACGAATATCGCATTAGATGATATTGCGAAAAGCTTGAAAATCGAAGCGGAGCCTATTGTTGTAGATGTCAAAAAGTGGAATGATTCAATGCCTGTTTACCATCTTGGTCATGCGCAAACTATAGAAGCGTTAACAACTAAACTGGCGTCTTCTCATGAAAATGTACTACTAGCTGGCTGCTCATATTACGGCGTTGGAATTGGTTCATGTATTAAAAATGGTAAAGAAACTGCTCAATCGATTATTGCTAAAATAGGTTGATTGACGGATTAATATTGAAGTGAAAGAGCTAATGAAAACACTATTTCTTTAGCTCTTTTTTTGTTCAAACATATACGGTAATCGGCTAAACCACTAGAAAATACGATATGAATTAGTACTATAAAATGAATGATCGGAGAGAAGGTGGATAATATGGGGAAAAAGGTAAAAATGATTTTAGGAATGCTCTTTTTAATAGCTGGTCTAATACTTATTTTTTATCAAACACTAATGGGGCTTGTCATTTCGAAAATGTCTAAAGCTACTATTGGACAGCAAGATATAGAAGTAGCAATGCAAAATCCAAATGCGACATTTGATTTTGAACAAGTAGCAGATTTAAATGTTAAAGACGTTGTGAAGGCAATTTCGATCAAAAAGAAATAAATGCTATCGGAGCAATTAGTGTACCTAAAGTGAAAATGCGATTGCCTATTTTATATGGTGTATCGAATACCAATTTAGCAGTCGGTGCAGGTGCGATGAAGCAGAAACAAAAGATGGGCAAAGGCAATTATGCCCTCGCTGGACATAATATGAACAATGGTAAGGCGCTTTTTAGTCCACTAACAAATGCTAAGGAAGGCATGGCAGGTTATTTGACTGGCTTCAAGAAAATTTACGAATATAAAATTGATAAAGTATTTATTGTAAAACCGGAACAAATAGATGTAATAGATGATGCAAATGATAAAATTTTAACACTCGTTACATGTAACTACGACGGCTCAAAAAGGATGATCATTCAAGCTGAGCTTGTTGATACAATGGAGTACGATGAAAAAGAAGGGAATAAGATTTTTACGAATGAATGGTGACAGCTGTTAGTAATAGAAAAAAACATCTAGAGCAGCCGAGTACAGTTAATGCGAATGAAAGAGCTCGTGTTGCTGTAGTTTGGGAAAAGAGCATCCTTTTTTGTTTTGTGCTGAAAATATACTACTAATATCAGGTTTCTCTACAATTATGAAATTCCACTTGACGTCATTCAGGTAAAAGGTTATGATTCTTTTAATTATTCTAACAATTAAATAAATATTTCTTATCAAGAGAAGCTGAGGGACTGGCCCTTTGAAGCTTCAGCAACCAGCCCATGTGGTCAGGTGCTAACTCCAGCGGATTTACTAATTGTCCGAAAAGATAAGAAGGAGCGAATATCGTTATCGTCAAGCCTTCTTATTTATAAGAAGGCTTTTTTATTTAGAGAGGAATGGACTAAATGGGATTACTTGAAAAACTAAAAACACAGATGTTAACGGCTGATGGTGCGATGGGTACATTGTTATACTCATACGGAATTGATTATTGCTACGAGGAATTGAATCTTACAAAGCCCGAAGTGATTGAAAATATTCACCAACAATATATTAAAGCGGGCGCTGACATTATTCAAACAAATACGTATACAGCTAATGCTATTAAATTAGAGCGTTATGGTTTAGAGAACTCTGTAAGAGCGTTCAATGAGTCCGCGATTGAAATAGCAAAACGTGCTGCTGCACCAGGTGACCAATTTGTGCTTGGTACAATTGGTGGTATTCGTGGTATTCGTAAAAGTGAAGCAACATTAGATGAAATCGTAGCTGCACTTGATGAGCAGGCGGGGTATTTATTAGCAGGTAATCCAGACGGTTTATTACTTGAGACGTACTATGATTTCGAAGAACTATCAACAGTAGTAAAGCATTTGCGCAAGCTAACAGATGTACCAATCATTTCACAAGTATCAATGCATGAGCCAGGCATTTTACAAAACGGTTTATTATTAAATGATGCACTGCAACAATTAGAAGCATTTGGGGCAGATATTGTTGGTGTGAACTGCCGTTTAGGTCCCCACCATACAATCCAAGCATTTGAAGATGTAGAATTACCAGCAAAAGCATTCTTATCTGCATATCCAAATGCTAGTTTACTAGATGTTGAAGACGGCAAAATCGTCTATGAATCAGAGGCCGATTATTTCGGTCGTGCAGCGGTTTTACTACGTGATCAAGGCGTGCGCTTAATCGGTGGATGTTGTGGGACTACACCGAAGCATATAGAAGCGGTGAAAAAACGAATTGCAGACCTACCACCTATTACAAATAAAGTGGTGAAGAAGAAAAAAATAATTGAAATTAAAGAGGCAACAAAAGATCACCATGAGCCACTTCATGAAAAGGCGAAAAAGGAACGAACAATTATTGTTGAGCTCGATACACCTCGCCACCTTGAAACAGCTACTTTTATTGAAGGTGCCCAAAAACTCTATGCAACAGGGATTGAGGCTGTCACTATGGCAGATAACTCACTCGCCTCGCCGCGTATTAGCAATATGGCAATGGGTTCTATTTTGAAAATGCAAAATAATATTCGTTCACTTGCCCATATTACTTGCCGCGATCGTAATTTAATCGGCTTACAATCACATTTGATGGGCCTAGATGCATTAGGGATTAACGAAATTTTAGCTGTTACTGGTGACCCTACAAAAGTAGGTGACTTCCCAGGTGCGACAAGCGTTTATGATGTTTCAAGTTTGGAGTTGATACAGCTTATTAAGCAGTTGAATGAAGGAATTTCATTCTCAGGGCAGCCACTTCGTAAAAAGGCAAACTTCTCAGTAGCAGCTGCATTTAACCCAAATGTGAGAGTGCTTGACCGAGCGGTGAAGCGACTGGAGAAAAAAATAGAGTGCGGGGCTGACTATTTCATTACTCAGCCAGTTTATACGAAAGAAAAAATCGTTGAAATTTATGAAGCCACAAAGCATTTGGAAACGCCGATTTTTATAGGTATCATGCCTCTAACAGGAATTCGTAATTCAGAGTTCTTACATCACGAAGTACCTGGTATTAAGCTTTCAGATGAAGTGCTTGAGAGAATGCGTGCAACGGGTGATGATAAAGAACTTGCGACTGCAGAAGGGATTGCGATTGCCAAGGAATTAATCGATACAGCAGCAGAATTATTCAATGGTATATATATTATTACACCATTTATACGTTACGACATGTCGCTGGAATTAATTCATTATATTCAAGAGTTAGACAAACAGAAAGTAGGAGATCACAACTATGTTAAAGCAACCACTTGAAGAACGACTCCAACATAATATTCTTGTTTTAGACGGTGCGATGGGGACTATGCTCCAAAACGCTAATTTAACACCGGAAGACTTTGGTGGGGATGAATATGATGGCTGTAATGAATATTTGAATATTACACGACCTGACGTTATTGAATATGTACACCGTGCTTATTTAGAGGCGGGTTCAGATATTATTAGTACGAATACATTTGGTGGTACACCTGTTGTATTAAATGAATATGACCTTGGTGATCAGGCACATGAAATCAACTTACTAGCTGTGCAAATTGCTAAAAAAGTAGCAGATGAATTGTCGACACCTGAATGGCCTCGTTACGTTGCAGGTGCAATGGGTCCAACAACAAAAACACTGTCTGTCACTGGTGGTATTACATTTGATGAGCTACAACAAGACTTTTATGTGCAAGCAAAAGCTTTAATTGAAGGTGGAGCTGACCTGTTATTGCTTGAAACAAGTCAAGATATGCTGAATGTGAAGGCTGGTACTTTAGGTCTCAAGCAAGCATTTGATGAAGCAGGTAAAGAGCTGCCAGTCATGATTTCAGGAACGATTGAACCGATGGGAACAACACTTGCAGGACAGAGTATTGAAGCGTTTTATATTTCAATTGAACATATTAAACCGCTATCAGTTGGCTTGAACTGTGCGACAGGCCCGGAATTTATGACAGATTATTTACGTTCACTTTCTGAATTGGCTACAAGTTATGTTAGCTGCTATCCGAATGCGGGGTTACCAGATGAAGAAGGTCATTATCATGAAACGCCGGAATCTTTGTCTAAAAAGCTTGAAGGCTTTGCTGATAAAGGCTGGCTGAATATCGTAGGGGGCTGTTGTGGTACGACGCCTGAGCATATTAAAGCTATTCGAAAAGTGGTGGAGGATAAACAACCGCGGCAAATGCCAGAAACGGAGCATGGCCATGTCATTGCAGGGATTGAGCCACTTGTTTATGATGACTCAATGCGTCCATTATTTGTAGGAGAACGTACGAATGTTATTGGATCACGCAAATTTAAGCGTCTTATTATAGAAGGTAAATTTGAAGAAGCTGCAGAAATTGCTCGTGCACAAGTGAAAAATGGTGCACATGTTATGGATATTTGTTTAGCAAACCCAGACCGTGAAGAGCTTGAGGATATGAAAAACTTCATGACAGAAGTAGTGAAAAAGGTTAAAGTTCCTCTTGTAATTGACTCAACAGATGAAAAAGTAATTGAAGAGGCGCTAAAATATTCTCAAGGGAAAGCGATCATCAACTCCATCAACTTAGAGGACGGAGAAGAACGTTATGATGCGGTTTTACCAATTGTTAAAAAATATGGTGCATCCATTGTTATCGGGACAATTGATGAAAAAGGGATGGCTGTTGACCGTCATAGCAAATTGAAGGTTGCTGAACGTTCATATGATTTACTCGTAAACAAATGGGGCATTTCACCAGAAGATATTATTTTTGATCCACTTGTATTCCCGGTCGGCACTGGGGATGAACAATATATCGGCGCTGCTGTAGAAACAATAGAAGGTATTCGATTGATTAAAGAGAAAATGCCACGTGTGTTAACTATTTTAGGTGTAAGTAATGTGTCATTTGGTCTTCCTCCAGTTGGCCGTGAAGTATTAAATGCTGTGTATTTATATCACTGTACACAAGCGGGACTTGATTATGCAATTGTAAATACAGAGAAATTAGAACGCTATGCTTCGATTCCAGAGAATGAGATTAATTTAGCGAATGATTTAATTTATAGAACAACGGATAAAACGCTTGCTGACTTTACTGATTTTTATCGTGATAAGAAGAAGGAAAAGACCGAGGATGATATTCCGAAAACAGTACCAGAGAGACTTGCTTATTACATTATTGAAGGTACAAAAGAGGGCTTGATTCCCGATTTGGAAGCGGCTATGAACATGTACGATTCACCATTAGAGATTATTAATGGACCTTTAATGGAAGGAATGGCTGAAGTAGGGCGCTTATTTAATGACAACCAGTTAATCGTAGCGGAAGTATTGCAAAGTGCGGGTGTTATGAAAGCGTCTGTATCATTCCTAGAACAGTTCATGGATAAAAATGAAAATGACTCTGGAAAAGGGAAAGTTATTCTAGCGACGGTTAAAGGTGATGTGCATGATATCGGGAAAAACCTCGTGGATATTATTTTAAGTAATAACGGTTATAAAGTAATTGATGTTGGTATTAAAGTAACACCTCAAGCACTTATCGAAGTCATTAAAAAAGAACATCCAGATATTGTTGGTTTATCCGGTTTACTCGTAAAATCAGCACAGCAAATGGTCATTACAGCGCAGGATTTCAAGGATGCTGGCATTATTACACCAATGCTCGTAGGTGGGGCGGCACTATCAAGACGCTTTACTGAAACGAAAATTGCAGCGGAGTATGATGGGCCTGTCATCTATGCAAAAGATGCGATGCAAGGGCTTGAGCTAGCGAACCGCTTACAAAGTGATGGTAAAGGCGAATTATTACATGAGCTAGAAGATGCCATTGAAAAACGTGCAGCAGCTGAAGCGAAACGTGCGGCGAAACCAGCTGTAGCGGTCGCGGAAAAACCTGTGAAAACAGTACGTTCAGATGCACCTGTCTTTGTACCGACTGATTTACGACGCCATGTTTTGAAAGATTATTCTGTATCACATTTATATCCATATGTGAATATGCGTACGTTAATTGGCCATCATTTAGGCTTAAGAGGATATAATGATGAATTGCTTGAAAAAGGCGACACACGTGCAGTTGAATTATACGAATTAGTAACGGAATTTTTGGAATCAGGTGTATTAACCCCATCAGGCATGTATCAGTTTTTCCCTGCCCAAGCAGATGGAGATGACGTTATTATTTATGACCCAGCAGATAGTAAGACGATCATTGAACGCTTTACTTTCCCACGTCAAAACAAGACGCCATACTTATGCTTAGCTGATTTCTTGAAAACAGTAGATAGTGGAGAAATGGATTATGTTGCTTTCATGCAAGTGACGGCAGGCCATGGTGTACGCGAAGCTGCAGTGCGTTTGAAGGAGCAAGGTAAATTCCTCGAAAGTCATGCATTGCAAGCGACAGCTCTTGAGTTAGCAGAAGGATTTGCAGAGCGTATCCACCAAGAAATTCGCGATCAATGGGGTTTCTCAGATGCAACGGACTTCACAATGCGTGACCGTTTCGCAGCAAAATATCAAGGTCAACGTTTCTCATTTGGCTATCCAGCATGTCCTAATTTAGAAGACCAATCGAAGCTATTTGGTTTGATCAAACCAGAAGATATCGGCGTTCATCTAACAGAGGAATTTATGATGGAGCCAGAAGCATCCGTTTCAGCAATTGTCTTTGCACACCCTGATGCGCGATATTTCAATGTAGAATAAAGAAAGGTGAGGTGGATTTATGCCATCTCACCTTTTTGCGTTTGATATATAAATTCTAATAATGGCATATGACACTCTGACTTTATAGTGAGAAGGATAATTTTAATCAATATAAATAATTGGAAAGTAGAGGTAAAATCGATGATTTGATTCCGTGTATTTTGATCCTATGACCAACTACTAACACTTACTATATGACAGATGTCATATAGTAATCATGACATCTATGCCTACTGTCATTTTTCTGCAAGTCGTAAAATGAAAATATCCAAAGCGAAGAAAAGTGAGGGACTTCACATGAATAATATAGAAAAGACGAAGCAGTTACGTAAAGATGTCGCACCGTTTGCTAAGTCAGAAGTGAAAAAGAGCGTTATGCAAATGATTAACACAATCCTACCATTGATACTTTTATGGACAGCAGCTTACATGTTAATCCCGGTATCGGTATGGGCTTCGGTTGGTTTGAGCGTGATTGCTGCAGGGTTTGTTATTCGTACATTCATTATTTTCCATGATTGTACACACGGTTCGTTTTTTAAAAATAAAAAAGCAAATGATATTGTTGGTACGATGACAGGTGTATTAACATTGTTTTCTTATGAAAAATGGAAACGTGAGCACGCAATTCACCATGCAACTAGCTCGAATTTAGATAAACGTGGTGTTGGTGACATTTGGGTAATGACAATTGATGAGTATATTGCAGCTTCAAAATGGGAGCGTTTCAAATATCGTGCATACCGTAACCCACTTGTAATGTTTGGAATAGGCCCAATTTTCCTAGTGTTAATTTCAAGTCGTTTTAATCGTAAAGATGCACGAAAAAAAGAGCGTTTGAATACGTATTTATCAAACATGATTATCGTATCGCTTGTAGCAGGTATTGTCTTGACAGCTGGATGGCCAGCACTTTTAATCGTACATGGTACGACGATGTTTGTAGCGGCTTCACTAGGAATTTGGTTGTTCTACATTCAACATACATTTGAAGATTCTTATTTTGAAGAAGAGTCTGAATGGGATTATGTGAAAGCTGCGATTGAAGGTAGCTCATATTATAAATTGCCACTGTTGTTACAATGGGTAACAGGTAATATCGGCTTCCATCACGTGCATCATTTATCACCTCGTGTACCAAACTACTTATTAGAAGAAGCACATGAGAAAGTACCACCACTTCAAACAGCAACAACAGTTACTTTAAAAACTAGTTTTGAATCATTACGCTATAAATTATATGATCCATCGCATAAAACATTTGTAACATTTAAGGCTGTACAGAGTTTAGTAGATGCACATGATCGTTCATCAAGAAAAACAGATGTACCTATGAAAAAAGCAAGCTGAGTTCTAAAATGGTCATCTCTACAAAAGGAGATGGCTGTTTTTGTTTGTAAGGCATTTGATATAATAGGGGTAACTAGATAGGACGGTGAATGAAGTTATGCTGAACTGGTTTAGTATTTTCCCAAAAAGTCCGTGGCTAAGTATTTATGCTTGGGTTATTTTCTGTTTACTGCCGTTCTTTTTTATTTTTAGAGCATCATCGCGTTTTGAAATTGCGATTGGTATTGCAATTTTACTTTTATATTTTATCTCATATCGTTTTTCGCATAGTGCAAACAATGGGCTTGTGTACATGTGGGTATCCTTTGAGATACTCATAAATGTGGGAATGACGCTACTTTTTGGTTATGTTTATTTATCATTGTTTACGGCATTCTTTATTGGGAATATTCGTAATACAGTTGGGTTTTACATTATGTATGGCTTACATATTGCCTTTACGATAGGGGCAATTGTAGCGGGTTTTTTTATTGAAGTTGAATTATTTTTACCTCAAATTCACTTCATCATTAGTTCGGTTATAGGAACGGTGCTATTGCCGTTTAATTTATATAATTGGAATAAGCGTGAGAAGCTTGCAGGGCAGTTGGAGTCGGCGAAAGAACGGATTTCTGAGTTAAGTGTTTATGAGGAGCGTCAGCGTATTGCACGTGACTTGCATGATACACTCGGACAAAAGCTTTCCATGATTGGTTTGAAAAGCGATTTAGCTGCACGCTTAGTAGAAAAAGATCCAAAGGCAGCAGTAGCCGAATTAAAAGATATACGCCAAACAGCAAGCATTGCTTTGAAGGAAGTGCGCGAACTTGTAGCAGATATGCGTACAGTAAAGTTGTGTGATGAACTTGTTCGCATTCAACAAATTTTAAATGCAGCTGAAATGGAATTGACGATTGAAGGAAATCCAAACTTTGATAAGATACCAACGATTGTCGAAAATGTGTTGAGCATGTGTTTGAAGGAAGCTGTTAATAATATTGTAAAGCATAGTTGTGGAACAAAATGTAAAATCAAGTTTATCCAAAATGAAAATGAGTTAAAAATTAAAATTGCAGATAACGGTGTCGGTCTTTCAACAAGTAAAGCGAAGCCAGCAGGTAATGGCTTAAATGGCATGAGGGAGCGTTTAGAGTTCGTAAATGGCAATTTGGAAATTACTGAACAAAATGGCACAGAGCTAGATATTACTGTACCAATCGTCATAACACATCAAAAGGGAAGTGACCAAAATGATTAAAATCGTCATAGCAGAGGACCAAGGTATGTTACTTGGTGCTATGAAATCTTTACTCAATATGGAAGATGATATGGAAGTAGTCGGCATTGGCAAAAATGGTGCAGAGGCCGTTGCACTTGTCGAGGAGCATAGACCCGATATATGCATTATGGATATCGAAATGCCTCTGAAAACCGGTTTAGATGCTGCCGAAGAATTACAGAACAATGACTGTAAAATTATCATCTTAACAACCTTCGCGCGCCCAGGTTATTTTGAGCGTGCACGTAAAGCTGGGGTGCGTGGTTATTTGTTAAAAGATAGCCCAATTGAAGAACTTGTGAATTCCATCCGCGTTATTATGGAGGGACGACGTTTGTATGCACCTGAGTTAATCGATATCGTGTATGAAGATGCCACCGAAAATCCGCTCACAGAACGTGAAAGTGAAGTACTGGAGCTAGTAGCGGAGGGTAAAACGACGAAAGAAATAGCGGGGGAGCTTTTTCTTTCGCCTGGTACCGTGCGAAACTATATTTCAACCATTTTAGACAAACTAGACGTAAGCAATCGTATTGAAGCAATTGCTCGCTTTAAGGAAAAGGGATGGAATAAATAGAGCAAATGAACAAAGGTGCGATATTTTAAAAATATCCGCATAGCTGCCGAGCATCGATTAGACCCTTACTCTAACTCTTGGTGATCACATAGAAATAACATAGGAAGGTATAATAGAGTCTCTCCCGGCGCAAATTAATCCTATTAAAATCAAAATAATAAATTAGTCAGCATCTCCTTGTGAGATGCTTTTTTTGTTAGGGAATTTGATGAGTAGAGAAACAAAGAGCACGAGAGTATTGAATGCGGGCGTAAGTGAGTTAAAAGGAAGTGCGAGTGGGTTAAATGGGAGCTCGAGTGTATCAAATGAGCACGAGTGAGTTAAATGGAAGCTTGAGTGTATCAAATGAGCACGAGTGAGTTAAATGGGAGGCTGAGTGAGTTAAATGAAAGCTTGAGTGAGTTAAATGGAAGCTCGAGTGTATCATCTGAGCACGAGTGAGTTAAATGGAAGGCAGAGTGAGTTAAATGAAAGCTTGAGTGAGTTAAATGGAAGCTCGAGTGTATCATCTGAGCACGAGTGAGTTAAATGGAAGGCAGAGTGAGTTAAATGAAAGCTTGAGTGAGTTAAATGGAAGCTCGAGTGTATCATCTGAGCACGAGTGAGTTAAATGGAAGGCAGAGTGAGTTAAATGAAAGCTTGAGTGAGTTAAATGGGAGACTGAGTGAGTTAAATGAAGGCTTGAGTGAGTTAAATGGAAGACTGAGTGAGTTAAATGAAGGCTTGAGTGAGTTAAATGGAAGCTCGAGTGTATCAAATGAGCACGAGTGAGTTAAATGGAAGGCTGAGTGAGTTAAATGAAAGCTTGAGTGAGTTAAATGGGAG
>NZ_JAEOAH010000025.1 GCF_016612995.1 Viridibacillus soli | reverse complement strand
AGGCTGAGTGAGTTAAATGAAAGCTTGAGTGAGTTAAATGGGAGACTGAGAGAGTTAAATCAAAGCTCGAGTGTATCAAATGAGCTCGAGTGAGTTAAATGGAAGGCTGAGTGAGTTAAATGAAAGCTTGAGTGAGTTAAATGGGAGACTGAGAGAGTTAAATCAAAGCTCGAGTGTATCAAATGAGCTCGAGTGAGTTAAATGGAAGGCTGAGTGAGTTAAATGAAAGCTCGAGTATATCAAATGAGCTTCCTAGTATGTTTAATTCAACCCAATACAGGACAAAATAGTCTTATTACAGCATAAAGGAGATTATTTTATGACCCACAATAATGATAGTCATGTTGAAGAGGAAGATACGCTTACCAATAGGCAAGGGCATCCGATTACGAGCAATCAAAATTTAAGAACGGTTGGTAATCGGGGACCGGCTACTTTAGAAAATTATGATTTCCTTGAGAAGATGAGTCATTTTGATAGGGAGCGGATTCCAGAGCGTGTCGTGCATGCACGGGGTGCTGGTGCACATGGCTATTTTGAGACTTATGGAACTGCAGGGAAGGATCCTGTTACTAAATATACGAGAGCCAAAGTTTTTCAGGAGAAGGGCAAGCAGACTCCCGTTTTTGTGCGTTTTTCTTCTGTTATTCATGGGGGTCATTCACCTGAGACATTGCGTGATCCACGGGGCTTTGCGGTGAAGTTTTATACAGAGGATGGCAACTGGGACTTAGTCGGTAACAATTTAAAGATTTTCTTTATTCGTGATGCGATGAAATTTCCTGATATGATTCATGCATTTAAGCCGGATCCGCTTACGAATATACAAGATGTGGAGAGATTTTTCGATTTTTGTGCAAGTTCGCCTGAAACTTTTCATATGGTAACATTCGTTTACTCGCCTTGGGGTATTCCTGCGAATTATCGTATGATGCAAGGTTCTGGGGTAAATACGTATAAGTGGGTGAACAGTGCTGGAGAGGCTGTTTTAGTTAAGTACCATTGGGAACCGAAACAAGGTATAAAAAACTTAACGCAAAGGGAAGCGGAAGAAATTCAAGCGAAAAATTTCAACCATGCAACGCAAGATTTACATGATGCGATTGAGGGTGGAGATTATCCTGAATGGGAATTGAATGTTCAAATAATGTCTGATAATGATCATCCTGAACTTGATTTCGACCCATTAGATGATACGAAGTTGTGGCCAGAAGACAAGTTCCCATGGCTACCTGTAGGGAAAATGGTATTGAATAAAAATCCTGAAGATTATTTTGCGGAAGTAGAGCAGGTGTCATTTGGAACAGGGGTATTAGTAGATGGCTTAGATTTCTCTGATGATAAAATGCTGCAAGGTAGAACCTTTTCTTATTCAGATACGCAGCGCCATCGTGTCGGGGCAAACTATCTACAGCTACCAATTAATGCGCCTAAGAAACGCGTTGCGACAAATCAAAATGGGGGACAAATGTTGTATAAACGAGATTTAGCGCAAGGGCAAAATCCGCATATTAACTATGAACCTTCCATGCTTGGTGGCTTGCAGGAGGCTAAGCAAACAGCAAAAGAATACACGCCTTTTATAGAAGGTAATCTGGTACATGAATCCATAGACCGGCAAAGTAATACGAAGCAAGCAGGCGAAACGTATCGTAATTTCGAGCAATGGGAAAAAGATGAACTTCTAGGAAATCTTATCGGCGACTTATCAAGCTGTGATGAGAAGATTCAAAAGGCGATGATAGCATTAGCTGAAGAAGCTGATACAGACTATGGTCGCCGATTAAAAGAGGGACTACAAAATGAAAAAGAGCACACGTCTACTCAAAGGCCACTAGCAAATATAGATGGTGATAAAGAACCTGAAATAGCTATTGAAAAAGGACATGATGCAGAACCTTATTAAAAAAGCATGAGGTTGGTTTCGTAGACCGGCCTCACGCTTTTTCATTTTTATTTTCTTCTTTTCGTAAAACGTCCAATGGCAAATGCAGCAGCTGCAACACCTAATATCGTATTTGTTTTTTTATTAAATACTTGTTTAACAATAAGCTCCATATTCTGTGGGCGCTCAGCTAAGCGACGCATAAAGTAGCCGTACCAATCTTGTCCAAATGGTACATATGTGCAGAAGTTGTAGCCTTCTTTTGCAAGTGCTACTTGCATATCACGACGGAAGCCATAAAGCATTTGGAACTCATATTTGTTATGTGGAATATTATTATCTTTGATGAATTGTTTTATATGATTAATGACATTATGGTCATGTGTTGCAATCGATGTGAATTTACCATTTAGTAGATGATACTCAAGTAATTGTATATAGTTTTGATTGATTTCTTCTTTCGTTTGGTAAGCAACATGACTAGGCTCTTTGTAAGCGCCTTTTACGATGCGTAAACGGTAGTTTTTAAACTTCTCAATATCTTCTTCAGCACGGAAAAAGTATGCTTGAATAACTGTTCCGATATTGTCATGGTCCTGAGAAAGCTCTTTTAACAAATCAAATGATGGTTGAAGGCGATCATAGTTTTCCATATCAAAGTTGACGAATATATCATATGTATCTGCTAATGCAACAATCTCTTTTAAATTATTGAAGCAGAAATCATACTCAATATCTAAGCCGAGTTGAGATGGCTTAAGTGAAATGTGAGCGTCTACTCCACTTTCGTGAATAGCATCGATTACAGCTAAGATTTGCTCTTTTGCGGCAGTTGCCTCTGCCTTGTCGTAAACAAATTCCCCCAAATTGTCTACAGTACATGAAATACCTAACGCATTCAATTCCTTAATACTCTCGATTACTTCTGGAATACTCGTTCCTGCTACAACGCTTTGAGCACCAAGTTTTAAACCGTATTTTTTAGCATTGTTATTTAAAAATTGATTTTCAGATAATTCGATAAAGAAATCTTTAAGTGACATATGCCATTTCCCCTTGTTGTAGTTTTTTTAAATTATATCACAATTTTTACAAAAAACATTATATTCTCACAATTAACGGATTTTTCACTGAGAAGGCAAATTATTTGAATATCCTATTTTTAGGGTATATGCTTAAATTGCTTTAAAATATATAAAAGAAGAGGATGTAGAGTATAAATGGTTATAAAAGTAAAAGCGATTATAGGTTCCACTAGCTCGACTTCAAATAATTTAAAGCTTATAAAATTTATGAAAACACGTTATGCAGATAAACTGGATATAATCCCAGTTCTAATTAATGATGTTGAAATGTTCTCAATAGATATCGAAAATAACCCACCAGCCGGTGCAAGAGCATTCAAAGAAGATGTTGGAAATTCTGACGCTGTATTATTTGCAGTTCCGGAATACAACTATTCAATTCCAGGTGCATTAAAAAATGCAATTGACTGGTTATCTCGTGGTGGTGATTACACAATCAAAGACAAACCAGGATTTATTGTAGGTTCATCAATGGGTGTTTTAGGTAGTGTTCGTGCTCAAATACATTTACGTGATATCCTTTCAAACCCAGCTTTAGTGCCAGTATTACTTCCAGGAAATGAAGTATATATCGGAGCAGTCCACACGAAGCTAAACGAAGCTGGTGAATTAACAGATGATGGTACAATTGCGTTCCTTGACTCTGTAGTAGAAAACTTTATAGCATTTTACAACAAGCACACTAAATAATTTATAATATCCCAGGTGTGTTGATTAGGTGAATATTAGGTTGTTATTTACCGTTAAAATGGTTTTTTATGTTCGATATTAACGTATGTTACTACATTTTTAGTTGATTGTAGCCGAGGGTGCTCGACTCCTACGGGAAATGCAAGGTTAATCAACACGCCTAATAGTACCCCTGTACAATTAATATGACGCAAAAAGCTCCTTCTCTAGAACGAATAGAGAAGAAGCTTTTTATTTAAAATTTTTCCTTTAACATTTGCATACGGTCATTAAATAATGTTGGATAGGACAAAAATCCAAGGAAAATACTCGACATAGCAGCTGTTGTTAGCAAGATGAAAACGATTAGTAATTGGAATTGTACAGCTTGAATGGGGTCAGCACCAGCAATGATTTGACCACTCATCATTCCGGGTAGTTGTACAAGCCCAATCGTTTTCTGACTTTCAATCGTTGGAATCATACTGGCCTTAATCGCACTAATAAGTTGGTGATGAGTAGCCTGCTTTGGTGTGCCGCCTAATGATAGAATAAGTTCGACTTGATCGCGATGAGCACTCATTTCAGCAGTAAAACGATTTAAAAATAAAATTGATAATACCATGGAATTCCCAATTATCATACCGCTAATCGGAATAATATATTGCGCTGTTGCAGGGACAATTTGGAAACCGAGTATAATGCCCTGTGTCAACACTTCAACAGTCAGTAAAGTAAAAGCAATTTTCCACGTAATACCGTCTATTGATTTGCCCTTTTTACGTGCATTTAATGTAGCTGTACCAATCATTAAAGCAATCATTAAGAATATATAAATGAGATGCTCCGAATCAAAAACAAACTTTAATACATACCCGACAGCGAGCAACTGAATAATGGAGCGTACCGTCGCAATAAAAGTATCTTTTTCTAAACCGAGATTTAATGTTTTGGACAAAATTAACGGAATCAATACGAATATCAATGTTAAGGATAATGCTAAATAGCTCATTCCATAACCCCCTGTACAAAGCGTTTCACAAGTTCGTTTTGAGGGTTTTCCAATAGCTTGCTTTCACCGGTTTCAATAACTTCGCCTTTCATTAAAACCCAAGTGTAGTGACCGATTTTTAATGCTTGCTCTAAGTTATGGGTAATCCAAATCATCGTTACATTATATTTATTATTGATTTTAACGATAAGTTCTTCGATTTCCTTCACTGAAGCACGATCAAGAGCAGAGGTGATTTCATCTAATAATAAAATTTCAGATTGGTTGACTAGTGTTCTCGCAATCGAAACTTTTTGACGTTGCCCACCGGATAAATCAACTGCATTTTTATTTAAAAATGACCGATCTAACCCTACATCTCCTAAGTAAGAAATAGCACCGGTTTCTGCTAATTTCTTATTTTGCAATTTTAATGGAAGTTCTAAATTTTCGTAAACAGTACCTTTAATCATAGGTGCAGACTGCAATGCCATCCCTACATTTCTACGTAAATCCACCGGATTATACGTAGAAATGAGTTCATTATGAATGAAAATTTCACCAGCGGTAGGGGAGATTAAGCCATTGCACATTTTCAGCAAAGTTGTTTTGCCGGCACCAGACGGTCCTACGAGCGTTGTGATTTTTCCTTTTGGAAAAGATCCTGTAATGTTTTGAATTATTTTAGAATCACCAATTTGGAAGTCAACGTGATTGAGATGGATGGCGGGCTCATATACTTTTTCCATTTGTAAGCCTCCTGAAAAGAAATCTATACTACCACTGTAACATAGTTCAAGAAGCTGTCTCTACTATGTATAGGGGTGTTATTTTTTAATAAGAAAGCGCATGAATAGAATCTCGAGTGAGATTTTCAATATATTGCTTTTATACTCTAAATCAGCACTTCAAACAAGAAAAAGCCGAATACTATAACTATAATAAAAAGTAAGGAGTAATCTGAAGGTGAGTAAAGATAATAGATCACGTCCGAATGAGGGACAGTGATAGGTATTATACCTATAGAATACTTGCAACAAATACGTATAAAAATACGGAACTTCAAAATATATCTAGACAATTTTAAATAATAATTGATGAAACGCCAAAGCGTTTTTGAGACAACAACGGAGGAATGTTAACATGACTATGGAAATCTATTGGACGTTTTTAGAATATGAAGATTGGACAATCTATTTGGCTGCAACAGAGCAGGGGCTAAACTATGTAGGGATTAGTATGGACGAGTTAAATGCTGGCTCTGCAAAACGATTCAAAGAGTACAGTCTAGTAGAGGATGATGGAAAACTAGCCGCATATAAAGAAGAGCTATTAGCTTATTTAAAAGGTGAGAGAAAAGAGTTTATGATGAGACTTGATGCAGGGGGTACGAAATTTCAACAGTCCGTTTGGCAAGCATTAAAGGAAATTCCATACGGTGAAACCACAACATACTCAGCGATTGCCAATCAAATTAATAATCCAAAGGCAGTACGAGCAGTCGGTACCGCAATTGGTGCCAATCCAATTTTGATCATTGTGCCATGTCACCGTGTCATCGGAAAAGATGGCCAACTAACAGGATTCCGTAGTGGTATTCCAATGAAAAAAGCACTACTTGCGTTAGAACGATAATGCAAATAGGACATTGGTAAGTGTATTTTATTTATTACCAAAATGATGAAAAAAAATTGAGTTTCTTCCTATATAAAAGAAGTAGTTAATTAACATGATAAGCACTTGCAAAAGTATTACCATCACTTTACAAGCGTTTTCTATTGTGCATAACAAGTCATTTTCTGTTGAATCGGCTAATTTTGTATGATTGTTTGGTGAATCTTAAGTTGCTAGTAATCTTGTAAGTAATTAATTTTTTTTGGCTTCTTTGTAGTTTATTTGCCTAGATTTCCCTCAAACGATAACTCATAAATTTAAGAAGCCTAAGCATCTCTATTTTTAATATGAAACCTAATATCAAAAGAAAACATATTTTTTAATTTTGACAAAATAAAAACCAATTCAAAGTATATTGAACTGGCCTGTACAATTTGTATTCATTGTTCATGGACGAATAAAGGCAATTCCGCTAAAAAGATGATATCATCTCTTTCTGCGGCGGCGCCTTCGGCTAAAATTGCTGCTTTTGCAATAACTCGACCACCTGCTTTTGATACTAGCTCTTCTAATATCTTGATGGATTCACCGGTGCTGATGATATCATCAATGATTGCGACACGTTTGTATTTAATAAAGGCCATATCTTGAAAATCGAGACAAAGGATTTGCTTTTCTTCTGTGGTGATAGATTGTACTTCATGGATGAGAGGGTCGTTCATATAAGATTTTAATGATTTACGTGCTACAACATAGCGTGGTAAGTTCATTTGTTTTGAAAGTTCATATGCTAGAGGAATTCCTTTTGCCTCTGCTGTAATGATTACATCTATATCGGGTAGCTTTTTAGCGAGGGCTACAGCGGTTGTATCGACCATTTCTGTGTCACCTAAAATAATAAAGCTAGCTATGGATAGATTTCTTTTAATTTGAATAATAGGTAAATGGCGCTTTAATCCAGCAACATGTAATTCGTACGTTTTCATTGAATAAAATCCTCCGATTTTTTAAAAAATGACTAATGAAACAAATTCAAAAAATACCCGATAGAATTGTAAGAAATGGGTTTCTAATAGTCTCTGCATTTTCAAATGATTTAAGTCATTTCATTTTAAATCATCAAAAAAACGTGACACATTCCAAAATAGGGCCATTTAAGGTTGTTCTGTAGATAATTTCAGTACAAATTACTGAAATTATACGGGATTATTCGATTTAGAAACAATGTTAACACCATTAAAACAAATGTTCAAATCAATAATTTATGGATTACTGGATAAAATAGGTAATTTCCACTTAAAAAATGATGAGAAAATAGATGCCAATATAGAATTGTGTTTATGAAAACATGTTTGCAGGTAAATAGTGTATACTATGACTAATTACGATGGTGGAAGAAGGGACTAAGTATGAAATCGAAATATCCAGATGATAGCTTAGCGCTACATACAGACTTATACCAGATCAACATGGCAGAATCGTATTGGGCCGATGGTATACATAATAGAAAAGCAGTGTTTGAGCTGTATTTTAGAAAATTACCATTTGGCAACGGTTATGCAATTTTTGCTGGTTTAGAAAGAATGCTGGACTATTTACGTGATTTCCGTTTTAGTGAAAGTGATTTAGAATATTTGCAAAATGATGTAGGTTATAACGAAGATTTTATCGAGTATTTGAGAGATTTACGTTTTACTGGGGACATCTATTCAATGGTTGAAGGCGAACTTGTCTTTGGTAATGAACCAATTGCTCGTATTGAAGCGCCATTAGTAGAAGCGCAATTAGTTGAAACTGCTCTTCTTAACATTGTCAATTACCAAACATTGATTGCCACAAAGGCGAGCCGTATTAAGCAGATTGTAAAAGATGAAGTGGTAATGGAATTTGGTACACGCCGTGCGCAAGAAATGGATGCTGCGATTTGGGGTACACGTTCAGCGATTATAGGTGGATTAGAATCTACAAGTAATGTACGTGCAGGTAAGTTATTTAATTTGCCGGTTTCAGGTACACACGCACACTCACTTGTTCAAGCTTATAAAAATGACTACGAGGCGTTTCATGCATATGCAAGACGTCATAAAGATTGTGTCTTTTTAGTCGACACATATAATACATTAAAATCGGGTGTACCAACTGCGATAAAGGTAGCGCAAGAACTTGGTGACAAAATTAACTTCATAGGTATCCGTTTAGATAGTGGTGATATTTCGTTTTTATCAAAAGCTGCACGTAAAATGTTAGATGACGCTGGATTCCCGCAAGCAAAAATAGTTGTATCGAATGATTTAGACGAATATACTATTTTGAATTTAAAAGCTCAAAATGCAAAAGTTGATATGTGGGGAATTGGAACAAAATTAATTACCGGTTATGATCAACCTGCTCTAGGTGCGGTGTACAAAATCGTATCTATTGAAAAAGAAAATGGCAAAATGGAAGATACAATTAAAATCTCTGCCAACGTAGAAAAAGTGTCTACACCGGGCATGAAAAAGTTGTATCGCATTATCGATCGTGAAAATGGTAAAGCAGAAGGTGACTATATTACGATGTATGATGAAGATCCACAACAAGAGGAGCGCATTAAAATGTTCCATCCTGTACATACATTCATCTCGAAATTCGTCACTAATTTTGAAGCGAAAAACTTGCACACAAAAGTCGTTGAAAATGGACAAATCATTTATGATAGTCCTTCTGTTCAAGAGATGCGTGAATATGCAGCGAGTAATTTAGAGTTACTTTGGGATGAATACAAACGTTCTCTAAATCCAGAGGAATACCCGGTCGATTTAAGCCAAAAATGTTGGGATAATAAAATGCGCAATATTCAAGAAGTCAAAGATATGGTCGAAGAAATTGAGCTTGGCTAAGGAGCTAAATTGTATGGCAAATTTACAGCAACAAATTATTGAGGAATTACGAGTGTTACCAATAATTAATGTGCAAGAAGAAATTCGTCGCTCTGTTGATTTCCTAAAAGCATATGCCTTAAAGCATTCCTTTGTAAAAGGTTTTGTTCTAGGTATCTCAGGTGGCCAAGACTCCACTTTGAGTGGCAAACTCGCACAAATAGCTGTCGATGAATTAAATATACAAGCAGGTAGCGACAAATATTCTTTCTGGGCTGTTCGCCTACCTTATGGAGTGCAAGCAGACGAACAAGATTGCCAAGATGCAATTAATTTTATCCAACCGACAAAAGTGTATACAGTGAATATAAAAGGAGCTGTAGATGCTGGTGTCAAAGCATTGGCCGATGCCGGAGTCATACTTTCTGATTTTGTTAAAGGAAATGAAAAAGCACGCGAACGTATGAAAGTGCAGTTTGCTATTGCAGCAACAAATGCTGGTGTTGTAATCGGAACTGACCACGCGGCAGAGGCAATTACAGGATTTTATACTAAATTTGGTGATGGTGGAGCGGATGTTGTACCGATATTCCGTTTAAATAAACGCCAAGGGAAGGCATTACTTGGTGAGCTAGGATGTCCAAAGCATTTATATGAAAAAACGCCAACAGCAGATTTAGAAGAAGATCGTCCTTCATTGCCAGATGAAGAGGCACTTGGTGTTACATATGATCAAATTGATGACTATTTGGAAGGTGAAGAAATTCCTGAAGCTGCACGCAAGATGTTAGAAGAGTATTATTTACGTTCACAACATAAACGCCATTTACCGATTACGGTTTATGATGATTTTTGGAAGTAATTGAATAGGATAGACGAGCCGAATGCCTTTGTGGGTATTCGGTTTTATATTGGATGAATTTCTTTGATATGAACATTTTTAGCACTAAATGTCACACTTATTTTACTGATTTTTCACAGTTACTTTCATCTTCTCTCACATTTATTATATATAGTTATAGGTATATTTAAGGGGGAGAGTTAAGTGAAGAAATTATCATGGATATTATTAGTATTAGTTGTAGCGGTGTTGACTGCATGTGGGCAGGATGACAAGGCATCTAATTCTGATTCAGGGAAACAGAAGGAGACTACTGAAGCAGAAACAACTAACAAAGAAATTACGGTTACAGCAAGTAATGCCGTGGACGAGCGTTTGAAAGAACCAACTAAAGATTCACTTTGTGAATACTGCAATATGGAAGTTTATGAAGCAACACATGAATATGGTGCATTTAGTGTGCAAGGTATTAAAAAAGACGGTGCAACAGCATTTTTTGATGACATTGGTTGTATGTTAAATCAAGAGCGCGTCGATGGTGCTAAGATGGATAAATTCGTAAGAGACTTTACGTCAAAAGATTGGTTGAAATTAGATGAAGCAGTTATCGTACAAGGAGATATAAAAACACCAATGAGTTATGGTTTTGCTTTCTTTAAAGATCAAGAAGGTGCTGATGCGTTTATCGCTGATAACAAAGGAGCAAAAGTTGTTGACGTTTCAGTAATTGATGAAATAGCACACGAGCGCTATAAAAAGAAAATGGAAAAAATGAAAAATAAGGATTCTGAAAGTAAAATGGATAAGGGTTCTCACGGACATGATGACTCTAAGTCAGATTCCGATAAACATAACCATTAATAATGCGTCAAAGGCTAGGGAGATCTCTAGCCTTTTTGTCGTTTCAATGGAGGTGGATTGTTCTTGGTGAAAAAGTGGCTTTTACTAAGCACATTGTTCCTGCTAGTGGCACTCCCTGCTAAAGCAGAAACGATGGACTTACAGCAGTTAATCGACGCCACACCAGCTGGTGGTGAGCTACAACTTCAAGATGGTATCTATAAAGGCTCTTTCCGGATAAATAAACCTATTAAAGTGATTGGTTCAAAAAATACGATTCTACAAGGAACTGCAAAAGAAACATTGCTACAAATCGAAAATAGTAATGATGTAACACTTGAAAATTTGCAACTAAAAACAGCTAAAACTGGTATAGCTGTAAAGAAGGTAAACCATCTATATATGAGTGGATTAAAGCTAACGTCTATGTATAGCGGTGTCCAACTTAACTATGCAGAGGATGTTGAGATAGCGGAAACAATAATTCAAGGAATAGATGGACATTATTCTAAAAAAGGTAATGGTGTAGCGGCTTTTAATAGCAAGCGACTACAGATGAACGGCCTTCAAATTAATCAAGTGCAAGACGGTCTATACATTGAAAATGTTTCGCAGATTGAGTTGCAAAATAACGTGATAAGAAATAGTCGCTATGGCATTCATTTCATGTATACGGAAAATGCCAAGGCTATTGAAAATAAATTCAATAAAAATGTAACGGGCATAATGCTTATGATGACAAAAAATACTGATTTACAGCGTAATGAAATAAACGAGCAAAATGGCTTGAATGGCTTTGGTGTTGTATTGTTCGATGGGCAAAACATTGACGTTGAAGGCAATGTTTTTCAATCAAATAGAACGGCCATTTCAGCACAAAAGCTACAACGGTCTACTATGAAAGAAAATAGATTTCAGATGAATCAAAGTGCTGTAGAACTTATTCGTTCTAATGCTGAGAATAGCGTCATAGAAAATGATTTCATTGGCAATATCGTTAATTTGCGGTCAGATGGTTCGGAAACGACGATACAACATAACTATTACGATGATTATGATGGCATCGATGTAGATGACGATGGCATTGGTGATTGTTCTTATGTGGCTTTGCAGAGTTTTGGCCAATGGATGGTCAGACAGCCAGCTTATCAATATTTTGTCGAATCACCGAGTGTCGTTTTATTAAACGAAATGGATAAACAAACGAATGCGATAGAAACGGATCAATTAGTCGATGAAAAACCGAGAATGATGAGTTTGCAAAGTGTAGAGCAACCTCAAAAACGGAATATAGGGAAAATTGTAATTGGCATTGCAATTGTCTTAAGCGGACTATGGCTATGGAGAAGGGAAGCGGCGATATGAAAATGAGATGGATACTGCTAGTAGTGATGTTGGTTGCAATGCTACAGGCATGTGGTAATAAAGAATATAAACCAAGAGAAATCGTCAGTGAAACGGATGTATGCGAAGTGTGTAATATGAGTATTGTACATGAGGATTATGCAGGGCAAATAGCGCTGAAAAATGGCGATTATAAAATGTTTGATGACTTAGGTTGCTTAGTTGAGTATATGGAGGACATGGATAATGACAATCTAGGTCAAGCTTTTATTAAAGACGGAGGGGGCAAGGACTGGGTCGATGTGAAGACGGCTAGCTATGTCTATGATAAAGAAACGTGGACGCCGATGTCTTATGGGGTTATCGCATTCAAATCTGAAGGGGCGGCAAAAGATTGGATGTCTGAGAAAAAGGTTGGTAAGCTTCTAAGTTTCGCTGATTTAGAAGATTTCAAGTGGGGAGTTCATCACTAATGAATGCACTTTTTATAAGATTAGAGTGGAAGCAAATGTTGAGAAGTCGTTGGATGCAGTTAGTCGCCGTATTATTTGTATTGATCTTCGCAGCGATTTCATTGATTCAGCAAATTGCTTTACCAGATGGGTCAAGTTTTACTAGACAGACGGCAAGTTTTTTAAATTTATTATTATTCCTAATACCCTTGTTTATTTTAACAATTGGTAGCATGGGGGTGGCGAGTGACCTTGAGTCTGGCTGGTTTTCGCTGTTGAAAACATATCCAATGACAGTGACGCAATATATTGTTGGCAAATATATCGCATTGCTTCTATCTTTTTTTATGATTTTGATATTGGCATTTAGTGTTGTGCTAGCGATGAGTGGATTTACAGGGCAAGTGAGGTTGCCTCTTGTTTTTGTAGGGTTATCTTTTATGACGGTGTTTATTTTTGCGGCACTTGCAATACTCTGTGGTGTCATTGCGAAAAGTCGCTTGCATGCATTGGCGTTGTCATTAGTTGTCTGGGCATTTGCATTGTTGTTGTTGTCGTACATGTTAATGGCCGTTGGAACACTTGTTGCGGGGCATATTCTGCAAAAGTTAACGATTGTTATGATTCATTTAAATCCTGCTGAGTGGATTCGCTTTGGCTATTTTATATTCTCAGGACAGCCGTCTGTTTTAGGACCATCATTTTATGACTTTACGAATTTTTATAGTTCAGCAACGGGATTTGCTGTTTATGCTGTTGTAACGCTGTTATGGATTGCCTTGCCACTAGTGCTTGCACGATCTTTATTAAATAAAAGGGGGTGTCAAACATGATTGTCGAAGGAAAAGCGCTTGTGAAAAAATATTCCGAGAATCAAGGGCTTCAAGATGTAACCTTTTCTTTGAATGAAGGTCGGATTATTGCACTCGCTGGTGGTAATGGAGCAGGGAAAAGTACGCTTATTCGACTGTTAATTGGTGAAGAAAAGCAATCGAGCGGTGAAATTTGTTGGGCAGGTGAACGGTCTATTAGTTATATGCCGGATGATATTAATTTTCCAACTGCACTTACAGCAGCAGAAATTTTGCAGTTATTAGCCGGGCTGAAAAAAGTGTCGGCAGCTGAACGTGAAAAGGTATTGAAGCGTGTTGGCTTGTGGGAGTATCGTAAGCAGAAGGTGAGCCAATTTTCAAAAGGAATGCGTCAACGCTTGAACTTAGCACAGAGTTTACTTGGAGACGAGCGGTTAATTGTTTTAGATGAGCCGACAAATGGGTTAGACCTGCTATGGATTGCAGAATTGAAAACGATTTTACAAGAACAAAAACAAATAGGTAGAACAATATTATTTTCAACGCATTTATTGTCCTTTGCTGAAGAGTTAGCGGATGATGTGCTTCTATTGTATGAGGGGAAGGTGTTGTTGGAAGGTTCGATTCATACAGTTTTAGATCAGGCGAAATGCAATCATTTAGAAGAATTATTTATGAAGAAAGTAGGGTTAACAAAGAATAGAAATGTGTAATACTAATGAAAGTGTGGCTCATCGCAGTCATGCTTTTTATTTTGTTAATGATTTGTAATCGAACGAGACCAGAAGTGCATGGTATAATAATGCCAATTATATATATAAATTCAGTGCATAAGACTTATTTTTTGTCTAATACCTAAAATAATAGACTTTGTAAAGTGGAGGTTCAATTGATGGAGACACAAGAAAAGCTTCAAGAGATCGTACGCAATATTGAAAAAGTAATGATAGGTAAAAAGCATATAGCGGAATTGAGCGTAGTTGCATTACTTGCACAAGGTCATGTTTTACTAGAGGATGTACCTGGCGTTGGCAAAACGATGATGGTACGTGCTTTAGCGAAATCGATAGGGGCGCAATTTAAGCGCATTCAATTCACGCCAGATTTACTACCTTCTGATGTGTTAGGTGTATCCATTTATAACCCAAAAGATATGGAATTCCATTTCCGGCCAGGTCCGATTATGGGTAATATCGTATTAGCTGATGAAATTAACCGGACTTCACCAAAAACACAGGCAGCTTTACTTGAAGGTATGGAAGAAGCAGCTGTGACAATTGATGGGGAAACATACAGCATTCCAAAACCATTTTTCGTTATGGCAACGCAAAATCCGATTGAGTATGAGGGTACATATCCATTACCGGAGGCACAGCTCGATCGATTTTTATTGAAGATGAAAATGGGGTATCCATCTTATGAAGATGAAATTGAAGTACTTCGTCGTGCAGAACAGGGCAAACCGATTGATTCATTAACATCTGTTATTACATTAGAGGAATTAATCACTTTGCAAAAACAGGTGAAAGATGTTTTCGTTGATGAAGTTGTGAAAGGTTATATCGTTGATTTATCTCGTGCAACGAGGGATAGCCAGTATGTTTATTTAGGTGTTAGTCCACGTGGTTCGATTGCACTGATGAAAGCTGCGCAAGCTTATGCACTAATTCGTGGACGTAGTTTTGTAACACCTGATGATGTGCAATTTTTAGCACCATTTGTGTTCTCACACCGTTTAATGTTACGCCCCGACGCGCGTTATGATGGAGTCTCACCTGAAGAAATCATAGGGCGCATTATGATTAATACAGCTGTGCCCATTAAAAGGTCTACAAACCAATGACGAGGAGTAGATTACGATACGTTTCAGGGAAAATAATACGCCTGATGCTACTCGTTTTGCTACTGCTTAGCACATTGGCATTTGGCATTATAGAAGGCGGCTTTGTAAGCTGGTTTATCTTCTTCATGATTTTGCCTTTCGCTAGTTATTCATTGCTGTTATTTTTCACCCCATTGAAAACAATGGAAGTGGAGCGTAGTCTTGAAGCGGGACGTATGAGAAACGGTGATTCGTTGAAGATGACGATGACTTTAAAACGAAAAATGAGTTGGCCCATTGCATATGCAGTAATTCATGAAGCGATGCCAAGTGAAGTATTGGCAAATGCAACAACGGAACCGATGCAAAGATTATTGTTAATTGGTTTTAAAAAGCAAGTTAAGTGGACATATGAAATTGAGGAAATACCACGTGGGGAGCATCAATTACAAGGTATTGAAATGACGGTAAGTGATTTCTTTGGATGGATTCAAAAAACAGAACTGATACCGGCGAAGCGTACTGTTGTCGTATATCCTAATGTGACGAAGATGATTTTTAGACCACTCGAAATGAGTATGCAAACAGGGAATAGCCCAGTGTCATCAGCTATTGTGAGAGATACGACGATGGTGACAGGTTTGCGCGAATATCAAGCCGGCGACCGCATGTCTTGGATTCACTGGAAAACATTTGCTAAAACAGGAGAGCTTCGTACGAAGGAATTTGAGGATCAACAATCACAGGATCTATGCCTTGTATTAGATTGTTCGCCATCATCATTGTTTGAGGATGAGGTTGAATTAGTTGCTTCCATTTTGAACGCTGTTGTCCGTCAGCAAATAACATTGTCTTTTCTATCAGCAGGTAGAGAGCGCGTGTATTTTGATTCGATTCAAACAGAAAGTCAGTTGCAGCAGGCGATGTTCCATTTAGCAGGTGTGCAAGACGAACTGTTGGATTCGGTAGGACCCCTATATGGTCAAGATCGTACGTTAGCAAATGCTGCTCAAATTCTATTTGTGACAAGTGAGCTGACAGCTGATTGGTTGGATATTTTGACAACATCTCGTGGCTGTGTATGCTTTGTCGTTCGCAACAAAGGACAAGTAATGTCTATGCAGGAGCAGGCTATGGAGAAATTGGCTCATGTACGTGGTATTAGAGTAATTACGATTGCCAAAGAACAATTCGCAGATGCTTTTATGGGGGTATTGAAATGACAAAAACCCCCACCACGAAAACGATTAGTTTATTGACGATGTATACAATGATTTTCTTTATGCTAAGGGAATGGCTTGTGCCTGTTGTTGAATTGACTGATACAGGTCATTTAAAATTATTTTTATTATTCGTTGGCATTTGTTTAGTAGCAAAAATAGTACATTTAAATGGTTGGGTAGCGGCTAGTATTAAACTCGCTTTTGTATTGTGGTTTTTGATGTACGTGTACACAGGAACAAAAGTATTCTCTGTTGAGAGTATCACAACATTAGGAAGTGATATTCAAATCAGTTGGCAAGCTTTGATTCATAGAGAATGGGATGGTGTGACGAATTCGTTTCGTAGTATATTATTTTTCATTTTACTGTGGATGACGGTTTATTTAATTCATTACTGGGTGACCGTGAAGCATACGATTATTCATTTCTTAATCGTAACAGTTATTTTTTTAGCATTATTGGATACGTTAAGTGATTATAATGCTAAATTTGCCATTATTAGAATCATGATTTTAGGGTTACTTCTATTAGGGACTTTATATGTTAATAATTTATTTGAATCAAATGATGTGGAGAGAAAAGGGGCGAAGTATATCGCTGTTCTCATTCCGTTAGGGGTCATGCTTGTTGCGAGTACTGTATTTGCTTATGCAATGCCGAAAAAAGGACCGATGGCAACGTTGCCGCAGTCAATTTCTACATTAATTGACCAACAAGGTAAAAATGATTCCACTATCGGGAAGATTGGCTATGTCGAAGATGATAAACAATTAGGAGGACCATTTAAAGAAGATAGCCGTATCGTCTTCAATGCAACAGCAGAGAGTAAACAATATTGGCGAGTGGAAACGAAAGATATTTATACATCTAAAGGTTGGGAACGTAAAAAAGGTGATGTATATGTTGAGATATTTGACTATGGTGAGAATATTCCTTTAAGCATTAAGCCAGGAAGTAATGTCAATCAGACTAGTGCAGGAATTAAGATGCATAAAGATTTCAAATTCATCATGCAGCCATATGGTTTGAAAGCAGTTGAGGGCAAAAAAACAGGAATCTCTTTCTATCGAGAAATTGACGGAGAAAAAATTCGTCCGTTAAAAGACAAAAAAGAAATTGCATTAGATGCCTACGCAGTATCTTATAGTTCACCAAAATATAGTTTGAAGACGTTAGAAAACACACATACTAATGATTTGAAAAAGTTATCAAAGGATTATGAAGCGTATTTACAATTACCTAAAAAATTACCGAAACGTGTGAAGAAACTCGCGATTTCTATCACAGAGGATGAAAAGAGCTTATACGATAAAGCGAATGCTATAGTAAGCTATTTCCGCAATAATAAATATGTTTATAATCGCGAGGATGTAGCAATTCCGGGTAAAGATGATGATTATGTCGATCAGTTTTTGTTCGATACTAAAGTGGGCTATTGTGATAACTTCTCAAGTTCAATGGTCGTTCTGCTACGCTCTGTTGGTATTCCAGCACGTTGGGTAAAAGGATTTTCTGAAGGTGAAGAAATTAAAGATGCTGACGGAGATAAGAAGGAATTTGTCATCACAAATAATAATGCACATTCATGGGTGGAAGCGTATATGCCTGGAGTTGGTTGGATGTCGTTTGAACCGACAATCGGCTTTGATGGTTTTGATAATGTGCTGGATGACGTAGATGAAAAACAAGAACCTACACCGATCAATCCAAAAAAAGAAAAAGAAAATGCGAAGCAAAAAGAGGCAAAAAAGAAGGAAAAAGAACAGCCAAAAGAAGAAAAAGCAAAGCAAGAAGAAGAGAAAAAACAATCGAAGAAAAAGCAAGATGAAAAGTCAGCACCAAATATGTTATCAACGAAAATAGTAGCGGCTATAGTTGGTGCTTTGGTAGTGATAGCTTGTCTGCTATTCTTATTGCGCAGAAAGTGGATTCCAAAAGCAATCATTGCGTTTTATCGTATGAAGAAACCTGAACAGATATCATTAGATCATGCATACCATCTACTTCTGAAACAATTAGAGCATGTAGGCTTGAAAAAAGGGAATGGACAAACGTTACAAGACTTTGCACGCTATGTAGATGAGCGATATAGTACGACGCATATGAGTAAAATAACGACTTCATATGAGCAACAAATTTATAGTAATGAAAAAAGTAAAATAAATTGGTTAGAACTGAAAGAAAGTTGGGAATATTTAATCAATAGTACAAGCGGTTGATTTTAACCGTTACAACCTGTAAAATTGAGAAAAATTATAATGACTGAGTTACCCTCATATATATTCGAAAATAAGGTTCGGATGTCTCTACCAAGTTGCCGTAAATGACTGGACTATGAAGGTGGATGAAGACGCGAATATTTCGTGTGCAAAAATTCACCTTTTGATGTAGAGCATAAGAACGCGTATGAAGAAAAACTTTCAGACGCGTTTTTTTCGTATTGTAGTGTAAAATGAGAAGGTAGACAGTTATTAATATTAGAAGAGGTGGAAACGTTGTCAGCTAGTTCAATTTTAATGGATCAAGAAAAAATTATCGTTCTTGACTTTGGTAGCCAGTATAATCAGTTAATTACTCGCCGTATTCGTGAGTTCGGAGTTTATAGTGAATTGCATGCACATACTGTAACTGCAGAAGAGCTAAAAGCAATGAACGCAACAGGTATTATTTTCTCTGGTGGCCCTAACTCTGTATATGATGAAAATGCATTCCACATAGATCAAGAAATTTTCAATTTAGGTCTTCCTATTTTGGGGATTTGCTATGGTATGCAATTAATGACGCATGCTTTAGGTGGGAAAGTTGAAAAAGCTTCACACCGTGAGTATGGTAAAGCGGAAATTCAAGTATTAAATGATAATGCTTTATTCGGCGAATTACCAAAAGAACAAGTTGTTTGGATGAGTCATGGTGATTTAGTAACTGAAACACCAGAAGGCTTTGAAAAAATCGCAACAAGCGCTTCATGTCCAATCGCTGCAATGGCAAACACTGAGCGTAAATTTTACGCAGTTCAATTCCACCCAGAAGTACGTCACTCAGTTTACGGAAATGACTTACTACGTCAATTCGTATTCGATGTATGTGGCGCTAAAGGCGACTGGTCAATGGAAAGCTTCGTAGAAATTGAAATTCAAAAAATCCGCGAACAAGTTGGCGACAAAAAAGTTCTTTGTGCACTTTCAGGCGGCGTAGATTCATCAGTTGTTGCTGTTCTGATTCATAAAGCAATCGGTGACCAATTAACTTGTATGTTCGTTGATCACAACTTAAACCGTAAAGGTGAAGTTGAACAAGTTATGAAAACTTTCACTGAAGGTTTCAATATGAAAGTCATCAAAATCGATGCTCGTGAGCGCTTCATGAGTAAATTAGCTGGCGTTTCTGACCCAGAGAAAAAACGCAAAATCATCGGTAACGAATTCATCTATGTATTCGATGAAGAAGCGTCTAAATTAGAAGGTATGGATTTCCTTGCTCAAGGTACTCTTTATACTGATATTATCGAGTCAGGTACAACAACTGCACAAACGATCAAATCTCACCATAACGTAGGTGGACTTCCTGAAGATATGCAATTCGAACTAATCGAACCATTAAAAACATTATTCAAAGACGAAGTACGTGCACTAGGTTCAGAACTTGGACTATCTGATGCAATCGTATGGCGTCAACCATTCCCAGGTCCGGGTCTTGCAATCCGCGTACTTGGTGAAGTAACAGAAGAAAAATTAAACATCGTTCGTGAATCAGACGCCATCCTACGCGAAGAAATCGCTAAAAATGGTCTTGACCGTGACATCTGGCAATACTTCACGGTACTTCCTGACCTTCGCAGTGTAGGTGTAATGGGAGACCAACGTACGTATGATTACGCAATCGGTATTCGTGCTGTAACTTCAATCGACGGCATGACATCTGACTGGGCACGTATCCCTTGGGACGTCCTAGAAAAAATCTCAGTACGTTTAGTAAACGAAGTTGATCATATCAACCGCGTACTGTATGACATTACGTCTAAGCCACCAGCAACTATCGAGTGGGAATAGGACTGTTCAGTAATATAAACTAAACAGGTTATAAACGCAGTCATATCAATGTCTAACGTAGTTTGTTAAGAACTAAATCAATGATTAACGTACAACTATTGATATTTCAAAAATTAAACTCTCTTTTAGTTATTTAAAACAAATAACTGGAAGAGTTTTTTGTTTTAGTTAAAATTAGCGACTTGATTGATGACTTTAAAATGAATCAGCAAATTTAAGGTCGTAAAGATAAGTATAATGAATACCATTTGGCAATGAATTATTTTACTAAGTTTTTACTGATATATGCAAGGTTAGGCAGTACACTAATAAAGTAAAAAGGTTTACTTCAGTAAAATAAGGTATATTATATTTGTTGAATAGATTCTCTTTAAAGACAAGAAAAGTAGGTGAACAAAGTGGGAAAATATCAATTGGATACCAAAGGTCAGGTGGCTGTGGCAAAGTATCATGAAAAACACAAGCCTGCCAAATTTGATAAAAAGCAGCAACTTGAAAAAATACGTGCGGAGTATTTGGAAAAAAAGCAAAAACAAACAGATAAATAATATGAATGAAAACATAGGAAGACTAAAATCACCCTATGTTTTTCTTATTCGAAGTTCTTTTTTTCAATTGATGATAGAGTTTATTATTCTCCTAAATTTCAGATTCGGTGACAAAAAACTCGTCATCAGATATCCATTCCTCACTAATTGATTTTGACATTGAAACGACATAGCCGTTATTCAAAATAATAACGTTGTAAACAGGGGGTTCACCAGCTACTATTGAGGACAAGAATTACATGATTTGAACGGATTTTTCTGTTTTGATAAAAAGCGTAAAACCCATGTGTATCAATGGTTGGTGAGTGTACTGTATGACATTACGTCTAAGCCACCAGCAACTATCGAGTGGGAATAATGGGAAAAAGCTATAAACCTTTAATTTATAAGGTTTATAGCTTTTTTTATCTAGATAGCTCCTTTTGACTCCAGTGCAGAGGAAATTTATCTCCTCAGAAAAATTTTAGTAAGGAAGTTGTTTGTACAATTTGTATCGCTAATATATTTTTCTTACATAAAGAAAGTCATGATAGAAAACGGTTTTTATAAGAAGTATACAATGCAAGACTAATGTAGTGTTTGATAGTTTTTTGAAACGTTAGCTAAATACTTCTTCAAAATCATCCATAATTTTTTACTTGCAACATAAAACAGAAAAGTAAACGGGATAGCTGCAGGAATACTAAGAGCTGCTGGAACTTCCCAAAATCCAAGGTTAATTATAGCAAAGGGAACATTGAATCCCAACCATGTACCGACTGTTTTAATGACTGCTGCGATAGGTGTGATAAAGGCACATACATATAAGCTTGCTGATAATATTGAAAGAAATGGGATAACAATCATACCGGAAAAACCAGTGATACTATAAAAAGCAATTAAGCGAAATAACTGTTTTAAATTAAACGTTGTGTTTTTAGCCAATGTTTCACCTACATAAGATTTAGCTAAGTTAATAGGATCGCCCATGTTTTTCAATATAGTATCTATATCTAGTTGTTGGTCTATGTGCATTTCATTTACATGGCTTTTAATTTCGTTGATAATATCTGTTTTTTCAGAAAGTGATAGTGGTTTTAGGTGATGAAAAACTGTCTGTAAATATTTCTCTACTTTTTGGTCCACGCTACTCTTCCTCTCTTAATTGAAGTTCAGAAATAACTGCTACTAAATCAAACCATTCATTAGACATCAAATCCAAATATTCTTCTCCTTTATCTGTAAGTTCGTAATATTTTCTTGGAGGTAATCCTTCTAATGAATCTTTCCAAAATGACTCAAGATAATCTTCCTTCTGCAATCTTCTTAACAGCGGATATACAGTACTTTCTTTCGCGGCTATAATATTCCACTGGCTAATTTCATGAATGATTTCATATCCATAACGAGGCTGTTTATTTATTAATAGTAAAATACAATATTCTAAGATACCCCTTTTTAGTTGTGATTTCCATTCATTAATATTCACATTGTCACCTGCCTCTTACATGGTATATCGTACCGCACAGTATATCGAGTGTAAATTTTTATTATATATATGCATTAATTACATATATGGATACTTTTTGTGTATCTATAGACAAAAGACGAAGGAATAATTTAGTATAAAGATGCACCTTAATCAAGTAGAACCATTTTTAAAATTATGGGTTATTGAAATAAATAAAGCATATTTACATCAAACTGTATATTCAGTCGTGTCAGCATTTAGGAGTAGAGAAGCTAATTACAATCTAAAAGAGATTCAAGAACAGGATATATTATTAAATGTATTAAGTGAATATACTTTGCATGCGAATTGCTAGAAAGAGACTGATGAAACATTTATACGGAAAATAAAAGAAGTGCAGCAACTATTTAATGATGTATTATACATATTTTACAAAAGACTGCGGGGTTCAACTTAGTAGAAAGAGCAGGTCAGGGTTTTGGCGTTAGTTTTAGATTATCTATTTAATTACAAAATGCTAGATATGAAAATTGACTAATTGGAGAAAAACGATTACAGATGTCATGAAGTAATGGGAGGGGATAGCGATGCATCAGTCAACCGTGCATTTAAATTTCTCTAAAGGGGATAAAATATTTTTATGGCTTATTCTGCCGCTAATTGGTTTAGTAATCGGTTATTTTTTACCGTCGATTTCAGATTGGGCAAGTAAGTTAGAATGGATTCCGTTCCAGGGGCCATTTAAACTTGTGGCCAGTCTCAATGCGGGATGGGTTATTTTTGCAACGATGGCATTAGGGTTTGTAGGAGGTATTATTTTGACACTATTCATTTTCGATGAAATTTTGAATATTTATATTAACGAGGAAACATTAGTATTTAAAATTGGGGAAATCGATGTGAGTTATAACAAAAAAGATATTGAATTTATTTATGTGGATCAAAAAGATGTAGTGGTTATTGGTCATGATGGCCAAGAGCTTTTTAGATATAAAAAAGAAATTGGCGATAAAATCTTGAAAGAAGAGCTAGGGGAACACGGTTATACTTTTAACGAGGGCAATCCATATAAGGAGCAGTTCAAGAAATGGGTGCCAGGGTTAACGGATTTATCGCTTGAAGCAAATGCATTGTTGAAGTCAAGAGAAATGTCTATCGAGAACGATGATAAGGAAGAGGCTTTACAAATAGTAATAGAATTGTGGAAGCTCAATGTTTCTGTGAAAGAAGTAGGATCAAAGCAATATTATAGAGTTGTTTGAATAATAATAGCCGTACCTCTTAACTAATAGGGACGGCTATTTTATATACACTATTTCAGGTGTGTTGATTAGGGGGATATTAGGTTGTTATTTACCGTTAAAATGTTTTTTTATGTTCAATATTAACGTATGTTACTACCTTTTTTAATTGATTGTAGCGGAAATCAACCCGCCTGGCATTATTTAATATTAATACCAAGAACGGAGACAATTGCGGCAGCTTGATCATGACGAATGGATAAACCTTTTGCTAAGTCTGGATCTAAATTAAGCTGTTCAAAATAACAAGTTGATAAATCGATTCCTTTTAAAATTGTATCTGAAAAGTCAGCACCATTTAACTCCATTCCTTGAAACTTTACATTTGTCAGCTTTACATTTTGCAAAGTACTTTCATTTAACTGACCATCTTTAAAAGCGACGGCATTCATTTTCGAGTCGGAAAAGGTTCCGTAGTTTAAAAGACAATCGAGCAATTCGGCATTTTTGAGCTGTGTGCGGAAGAAGCTTGAACCAATTAGTTTGCAAGTGTCGAACTGGACGCGATAGAAAACCGACCCGGCAAAATTACAATTGGATAAATCGCATTTCGCGAAAATGACATCCAAAAACTCCATATTAGTAAAATCATCTGTTAAAAAAATGCAGTTTTCAAATTTAACTTCGTTTACTTGGCGAGTACCAAAGCGGCAATCAATTTGGCATCCTTTTAGAAATGAGTTCGCTTCAATTTCCTCTAGCAGAATCTCTTGTTGTTCTATTGTTGTTACATAATGTTGTGAAGGTTCAATGATTTTAGTCATATAATATGTCCTCTCCAGTCCCGTTTATACCATCTTATCAGTAAAACGTTGTCTTCACATACTAATAAAATCATTAAATAGAGTACCTATTGTAATGATATGGTAGCTAAAGATATAACAATTACAGAAAAAAATAGCTAATACACGAACTATAATATCCAAAAAGATAAAAATGTTCGGATAATGTATTGTAAGTGAAGGGGAAGCATGATATATTATCTACTATAAATAAATAAATAAATAACGTCGTCGTATAATCACGGGAATATGGCCCGAGAGTATCTACCAAGTTACCTTAAAAAACTTGACTACGATTAAAAGAATTGGCTTTGCCGATACTTTTATTAACTTGTGAGTATGAATACTTAGCAAGGAATCGTAGGCATTCGACTATTTTTAATTAGTTGCATGTCTTTTTTATTCTCAAAAATGTATGAGACGACATACGGAGGATTATCATGAAAAAGTATTTCCAATTTGAAGAACTTGGAACAAATTACCGCCGCGAGATTATAGGTGGTATTACAACATTCTTAGCAATGGCTTATATCTTAGCGGTGAACCCAGGGATTTTAGGGGACGCTGGTATGGATAAAGGTGCTGTGTTCGTAGCTACAGCATTAGCAGCAGCAGTTGGTTCATTGATTATGGGTATTCTCGCAAAATTCCCAATCGCATTAGCGCCAGGTATGGGACTTAATGCATTCTTCGCTTACACAGTAGTATTAACATATGGTATTCCATGGCAAACAGGTTTAACAGGCGTATTTTTCTCAGGTATAATTTTCATTATCTTATCGTTAACAGGTGTTCGTGAAACAGTTATTAATGCAATTCCAACGCAATTAAAATATGCAGTATCAGCAGGTATTGGTTTATTTGTCACATTTGTTGGTTTACAAGGTGCAGGAATTATCATCGCTAGCCCGGCAACGCTAATCACATTAGGTGAATTTACAGGTGCAACATTATTAGCAGTGTTTGGTATTGTTGTAACAGTCATTTTAATGGCTAGAAAAATTCAAGGTGCTATTTTCTTAGGTATCGTCATTACTTCAATTGTTGGTATGATTTTCAGTCTAGTAGCAGTACCTACAGCAATTGTATCAGGTATTCCAAGCGTATCGTCAACATTTGGTGTAGCGTTAGATCCAATCTTTAATGATCCGGGCTCACTATTTAATACTAAATTCTTAATCGTTGTATTAACATTCTTATTCGTAGATTTCTTTGATACAGCAGGTACATTAATGGCTGTAGCAAACCAAGCAGGTTTAGTTAAAGATGATAAATTACCACGTGCAGGTCGTGCTTTAATGGCAGATGCACTTGCAACAACAGTTGGTTCTTTATTCGGTACTTCAACTACAACGGCTTATGTTGAATCTTCATCAGGTGTAGCTGCCGGAGCTCGTTCAGGTTTCTCAGCAGTTGTTACAGCGGTTTTATTCCTATTTGCATTATTCTTCTCTCCATTATTAAGTGTTATTACTCCAGCAGTAACTGCACCAGCTTTAATAATCGTAGGGGTATTAATGGTTTCATCATTACGCTTAATCGAATGGGATAAATTCGAAATCGCAGTACCAGCGTTCTTAACAATGATTATGATGCCATTAGGCTACAGTATCGCAACAGGTATTGCAGTAGGTTTCATCTTCTATCCAATCACAATGTTATTAGCAGGTAGAAAGAAAGAAATTCACCCATTGATGTATGTATTGTTCTTTGTTTTCCTTGCTTACTTCATCTGGGTACGATAATTAAAACAGTATTATATAGAAGAAGCTCCCTCTAAATGGTAGGGAGCTTCTTTCTTTATAGTAAGAACTAACAAAGATGTTTACATTGTATATTAACTTTTTACTAGAAAACTATTGCAACATATTACTAAAGATGATATAGTAAATAACGTTGTCACTAAGACAGCAACTTACAACTTAAATAGTTGGTTAAACACTTTGAATTAAGTTGTTGACAACGTGATGTTAAGTTGATATGATATAAAAGTTGCTGATTGAGCAACACTAAATTAGTCAGGACGATAACTTAGAAGAAAAGAAATTTTCAAAAAGTTGTTGACAACGAAATGTTATCTTGATATAATAAGTGAGTCGCTAAAGAAGTGGCGAACGAAATGAACCTTGAAAACTGAACATGCAAGACGTTAATCAATAAATGTTTTGAACGCCAACCCTGTTGGTGGATTAGAACGAAATAGATATCATCTTCGGATGATACGCTAGCA
>NZ_JAEOAH010000024.1 GCF_016612995.1 Viridibacillus soli | reverse complement strand
TAAAAGTTAGTTTGAAAGCTCATTTGCTTTGCTAGCGTATCATCCGAAGATGATATCTATTTCGTTTTAATCCACCAACCAAAGTTGGCGTTCAAAACATTTATTGATTAACGTCTTGCATGTTCAGTTTTCAAGGTTCATTTTGTTTACCGCTTCGTTAGCGACTTCAATATCTTATCATCATCTGTTTTCTTTGTCAAACACTTTTTTGAAAAAGTTTTTTAGATGCTGTATTCGTATTTTGTAGCACGTCTTAGCGACATTTATTACTATACAGCATCTCATTTTAAAAATCAACTGTTTTTTTGAAATAACTTTTTAAGCATCTTTTCATCAACTACAAATAGCATAATACCCGCTATTACAATCGCTCCACCAATTACTTGAGTAAGCATTAGGTGTTCGTTAAAAATAAAGTAAGCTAGGATTGCTGCTCCGATTGGTTCAAATAAAATAGCTATCGAGAGCACGTTCGTACTCACCCACTTTAATGACCAGTTAAAAAGATTATGCCCAAGCAAGTTCGGTATTACAGCTAATAATACAAACCAAAACCAATCATTTGTAGGATACGGACCAAATGATTCCTCTTTAATAAGAACATAGACAAATAAAGTAATCGTACTAGCTGTATAGACAAGCATCGTATAAGTCATTAACGACAACCTTTGTCGAACATCTTGTCCAAATAATAAGTACCCTGTCACTAATGCACAAGCGATTAGTGCAAGCATATCACCGTAAAAAGCTGAGCCACTTACTTTTAAATCTCCCCAACTAATTAATACACTTCCTACTATTGCAATGAAACCTGACATTAGTGTTTTAAAAGAGATTCTTTCTTTAAAAAAGAAATATGTTCCTGCAAAAGCGAAGATTGGTTGCAATGTGACGAGAACAGTTGAACTCGCTACTGATGTGTAACGTAACGATTCAAACCATAGAATGAAATGAAACGCTAAAAATATACCCGCAATAATTGAAAAAAGCCAATCTCTTCTTTTTAATTGGCGTAATTCATGTGTATATTTCATAAAGAATAATGGAGACATGATTAAAATTGAGAATAGCATTCGATAAAAGGCAATGACACCCGAATCAACCCCCGCTATAAGCTTCACTAAAATAGCAGATGCAGAAACCGAAATCACCCCAATTATAATGGGTATGTACGGATGGATCTTAGGTTTTTCCACTGCGCTGCACTTCCTATAAAAAGTAAATTTATCCATCTATATAGTGTACAATACGAATACTAGATGTACTTCATTTTGACACGAACGGATGCCATTCGCAATAAGGAAGACTAAATAACAGGAGGTTTCTTAAATGGATTTTTTACTGAATAACTCTTTAACTCATGAAATGCTTATTAAATTAATTGTAGCAGCAACTTTAAGTTTAGTCATCGGGATCGAAAGGGAACTAAAAAGGAAACCAGTTGGATTGAAAACAAGTTTAGTTATTGCTACATTCAGCTGTTTGTTAACAATCATTTCAATTGAGTCTGTTTATAACGCAAAGCCCGTACCAGGCATTAATGTCACAATGGATCCGTTACGCTTAGCAGCTCAAATTGTCAGCGGGATCGGTTTCTTAGGTGCCGGAGTCATTTTGCGTAAAGATAATGACAGTATAAGCGGTCTTACTACTGCCGCTATGATTTGGGGTGCAGCAGGCATTGGAATCGCTGTTGGCGCTGGCTTTTATGGGCAAGCAATCATTGCAGTTATTATTGTTATGATTGGTATAGAAATCCTAGCTCCTATTTTTATGCGATTTGGTCCTAAGCGTCTACGTATGCGCGAAGTTTCATTAAAAATATTGGTAAAAGATGTAAAGTATATAAATGATATATTAGTATATTTACAGAAGAATGATATGGATGTGGATAATATGCGTATTAAAGATATACGTCTTGCGAATAATGAATTAAAGCATGAGCTTGATTTACGCTTTTCATCTCTTCCAAAAAAAGATACTATTTCCTTATATAAAGGTGTTCGGGAACTTCATTATATCGATGAAATAGAAATTGAAATTCTATCTTAAAGGAGGCGTTTTATGGGTGATTTATGGAGCTTACTAAAGCAAGGTAATAAACCTTCGCTATTAGCGGCGTTTGTCAATTTGTTTTTAGGTGTTCTTAAAGGTGTCGCTTTCTTCTTTACAGGAAATATAGCCATGTTTGCAGAAATGATGCACTCGTTAGGTGACTCTGCCAATCAGTTTTTCGTTTTTATTGGCTCTGCTTTATCAAAAAAAGCGCCAACTCCTAAATTCCCAACCGGTTTTGGTCGAGTTGTTAACTTAGTATGTCTAGGTGCCGTTATTATCGTAGGAATTTTATCTTACGAAACGATTAAAGAAGGTTGGCATCAAATCATGCATCCCACTACTTCAAGTGGGCTGTGGATTAGTTTAAGCGTTTTAGCAATCGGCATCATTTTAGAAAGTATTGTATTAATGAAAGCTGCAAAGGAAATCCTTCATGATTCAGGTATAACAGCTAATGGCTTAACTGCCTTGCCAAAAGCCTTTGCACATTTAAATCGTGCAAAACCGGCAACAAAACTTGTTTTCATGGAAGATTTAGTTGCAACTTTAGGTGGCATGTTGGCTTTTATAGCAGTTCTTATGGCGCATTTCACTGGGTTTTTACAAGCTGAAGGTATTGCTTCTGTAATGATTGGTCTCATGATGTTCTATGTTGTCGGCGTTGTGTTCTTAGAAAATGCACGCGGCGTAATTGGCGAAACGGATGAAGAGATGTTAAATCACATTGCCTATTTAGTTTGGGATGATTCGAATATTCGCGATATTAAAAAGCTAGAAGTAATTAAGGAAGGTGAGTTTTTACACGTTGAATGTCTTGCCGAAGTTGATCCTACGCTAAGTTTTGCTTATGTTGATGATATTCGCGATCATTTAATGGATATTTTATTAGCACAAAAAAGTGTTTCGAAAGTGACGATTGCTTTTGATGAAGATGATGGTGTTACGAACTGGAATCATGTTGGTGAACGCCCAGATGCACTGAAGTAGATAAAAAAAAGAGACGTCTTGTCTGCTTCCACATAGTGACGAACGTCTCTTTTTGTTCCTATTCCCCAGAAAAGAGTGATGAAGATGACAAGAACATTAATAATTAGCGATATTCACGGCGAGTTCAAAAAGTTTCAAGACCTTTTAACACTTGCAGAATATACCCCAAACGAAGATCGTTTGTTTTTACTTGGTGACTATATCGATCGTGGACCAGATTCATCTTCTGTTTTAGATTTCGTTATGGAATTACAGCAAAACGGTGCAATTGTTTTAACTGGCAATCACGAACACTTAATGGAAAAAGCATTTACTGAGCAAACAGAGAAAGCTTGGAAGCATTGGACCCAACTATGTGGCGGTAAAGAAACTTTACAAAGCTATGGCTTTTCTGAAGAGAAAATACAAGGAACTGGTGAAAAGGAGAATTTCACTGCACCACAGTTACTATCTGCCAAGCTTGATGAACATTTAGCTTTCATCAAAACATTACATACATATATAGAAGAAGAAAATTACATATTTGTTCATGCTGGGGTTGATTCACAACTTCCTTTAAACGAAAATGATCTTGATACGCTTATTTGGATTCGTGATGAATTCCACAATGGTTACAATGGGGAGAAAACAGTTGTGTTTGGTCATACGCCCACACCTAATTTGCATCAGATGGAACATAATTATAATGTGTATTTTGGAGAAAATAATTTAATTGGGATTGACGGCGGGGCAGTTTATGGTGGCCAATTAAATTGCTTAGAGCTACCTAATAAAAACACTTACTTTATAAAATAATAATCGTATGAATTTCCTCATCACAACACAATCTAACAGTAAGAGGAGGTGTGATTATGAGTGTTTTACAAAGAACGGCCTTATTTTTCACTATTATTGGCGCTTTGAATTGGGGCGTCATTGGTTTATTTCAATTTGATGTTGTCGCAAGCCTTTTCGGCGGACAAGGAAGTGTTGTCTCACGAATCATTTATACTGTAGTTGGAATTGCTGGACTCGTGAATTTAGGAATACTTTTCAAGCCATCAGAAGAAATAGTACGAACAGAGCATCGAGTTGCTCGTACGACGTAATTTTCAATATGTACAAAAAAAGCCCAAGAGTATGACTCTTGGGCTTTCAATATTATTGATCTACTATTATACCCAACCTCTGAAACGAGATGCTTCAGCTGTTTTACGTACACCGACCATATATGCTGCTAGACGCATGTCAATGCCACGAGTTGTTGCAACTGTGTAGACATTGTCAAATGCATCGACCATTTTCTTAAGAAGTTTTTCATTTACTTCTTCTTCTGACCAGTAATAACCTTGGTTATTTTGAACCCACTCGAAGTAAGAAACTGTTACACCGCCCGCGCTTGCAAGTACGTCTGGTACTAATAAAACGCCACGATCATTTAAAATTTTCGTTGCTTCTGAAGTTGTTGGTCCATTTGCTGCTTCTACCACAATACCAGCACGGATATTATGAGCATTGTCAGCAGTAATTTGGTTTTCAATGGCTGCAGGAACTAAAATATCACAATCCAATTCAAGTAGCTCTTGGTTAGAAATCGTATTTTCAAAAAGAGTTGTAACAGTACCGAAACTGTCACGACGATCTAATAAATAATCAATATCAAGACCTTCTGGATCATGTAAAGCACCGTGAGCATCTGAAATACCAATAACTTTTGCACCTAAATCACTCATGAATTTAGCTAGGAAGCTACCTGCGTTACCAAAACCTTGGATAACAACACGTGCACCTTTAATATCGATGTTACGACGTTTAGCTGCTTCTTCAATCACGATTGTTACACCTTGTGCAGTTGCACGGTCACGACCTTGTGAACCACCAAGCACGATTGGTTTACCTGTGATGAAACCTGGAGAATTAAATTCATCGATTCGACTATATTCATCCATCATCCAAGCCATAATTTGTGAGTTAGTGAAAACGTCTGGAGCTGGAATATCTTTTGTTGGCCCAACAAATTGACTAATTGCACGAACATAGCCACGGCTAAGTTTTTCAATCTCATCCATAGACATTTGGCGTGGATCACAAATGATACCACCTTTACCTCCGCCATAAGGTAAGTCAACAATACCTGCTTTTAAAGTCATCCACATTGAAAGCGCTTTAACTTCATCTTCAGAAACTTGAGGGTGGAATCGCACACCACCTTTTGTAGGACCTACTGCATCATTATGTTGTGCACGATAGCCTGTGAATACTTTCACCTTGCCGTCGTCCATCTTAACGGGTATACGTACCTCTAACATGCGTAATGGTTCTTTTAAAAGTTCGTACATTCCTTCATCATAGCCTAGCTTGTGAAGTGCTTCATGAATAACCGCCTGCGTTGATGTAAACAGGTTAAGATTTTCTGCCATTTGATTTTCTCGCCTCTTTATTCGTAGTGTTTTTATACTTCATATCGCAAACATTGTAACATAGTTCTCAGCGTTGTGGGATGTTTTTTAGTTTATTTTACAAACACTTTTCGAATTTTTTCAATTGCCCAATCCAACTCTTCCTTTGAAATAATAAGAGGTGGTGCAAAACGGATCACTGTTTCATGCGTTTCCTTACACAATAACCCTAGAGCCATAAGCTTTTCACAGTATGGACGTGCTGATTCATTCAACTCCATTCCGATGAATAAACCGCGACCTCTCACTTCTTTTATCGCATCATTTCCAATTTCCTTCAGTTGTTCCATAAAATAATTTCCAAGCTCTAAAGAACGTTCCGCAAGTTTCTCTTCTTTTAATACATTCAGCGCTGCAATTGAAACGGCACAGGCAATTGGATTTCCTCCAAAAGTAGAGCCATGCGATCCTGGGTTATATACACCTAAAATTTCTTTACTTGCAACAACACAAGAAATTGGGAATACACCACCACCAAGTGCTTTACCTAAAATGTACATATCAGGATCTACATCTTCCCACTCACATGCGAACATTTTCCCTGTACGTGCTAGACCAGCTTGAATTTCATCAGCGATAAATAATACATTATTTTCACGACATAACTCGCGTGCCGCTTTTAAATATCCTGCCGGCGGAATAACAATACCCGCTTCCCCTTGAATTGGCTCCACTAAAAATGCCGCAGTATTCGGTGTAATAGCTACTTGTAAAGCCTCTAAATCACCGTAATCTACTAATTTAATACCAGGTAACATTGGTCCGAAACCTCTTTTATACTCTGCTTCTGAAGATAGAGATACCGCCGTCATCGTACGGCCATGAAAATTACCATTACATGCAATGATTTCTGCTTGCCCCTCTGCCACACCTTTTACATCATAAGCCCAACGACGCGCTGCTTTAAATGCAGTCTCAACCGCTTCTGCACCTGTATTCATTGGTAATGCCATTTCTTTTCCTGTTACTTCACATACTAACTCATACCATGGCCCAAGCTGATCACTATGGAATGCACGTGATGTTAATGTCACACGATCTGCTTGATCCTTTAACGCTTGAATGATTTTCGGATGGCGATGACCTTGGTTTACAGCTGAATACGCAGAAAGCATATCCATAAATTTATTTCCTTCTGGATCTTTTACCCAAACTCCCTCTGCTTCCGAGATAACGATTGGTAGTGGTAGATAGTTTGGAGCACCGAATTTCTCTGTTTGCGTAATAAGTTCCTGTGTTTTTGTCATTATAAATTCCCCCTTGGTTTAAAAAAAGCTTACTCTTTATAAAAACGGCAGACACCTATGGGATGGTCTGCCACGTTGCATGCAGTGATATCAAATATCAGTGATAAATACAATTTTGTTATAATGTCTCTGAAGTTGTTTTTGCTTGCATATGCAGTTGTAAGTAGTCTGGCCCACCTGCTTTAGAATCTGTTCCAGACATATTGAAACCACCAAATGGTTGGTAACCAACAATTGCACCTGTACAGCCGCGGTTGAAATATAGATTACCTACATGGAAATCTTCACGTGCTTTTTCTTGATTCATACGATTATTTGTAATTACTGCACCTGTTAAGCCGTATTCAGTATTGTTTGCAATGGCTAATGCTTCATCGAAGTCTTTTGCTTTTGCAATAGCAACCACCGGACCAAAGATTTCTTCTTTCATCACACGCGCTTCAGGAGTCACATCCGCTATTACTGTTGGATTTACGAAGAAACCTTTTGAATCATCTGCAGTACCACCAGCAACAATGCGACCTTCTCCTTTACCAATTTCGATGTAGTTAGTAATTTTCTTGAATGCTGCTGCATCGATTACTGGGCCAGTAAAGTTCGATACATCCGTTGGGTCACCAACAGATAAGCCTTTTGTTAACTCCTCAACACGAGCTAGTACTTCATCGTAAACATCTTCTACAATGACTGCACGTGAACAAGCAGAACATTTTTGGCCACTAAAGCCGAATGCTGATTTTACGATTGACTGTGCAGCTAATTCTAAATCTGCTTCCTTATCAACTACAATCGTATCTTTACCGCCCATTTCAGCAATTACACGTTTTAGCCAAATTTGACCGTCATTTAGTTTTGAAGCGCGTTCATAAATGCGCAAACCAACATCACGAGAACCAGTGAAGCTGATGAAGCGTGTTTTCGGATGATCTACTAAGTAGTCGCCTACCTCCGCTCCTGATCCTGGAATGTAGTTAACAACGCCAGCTGGTAAACCGGCCTCTTCAAGAATTTCCACAAATTTATAAGCGACTACTGGAGTCGTTGAAGCTGGCTTTAATAACACCGTGTTTCCTGTTACAACAGCAGCCACTGCAGTCCCTGCCATAATGGCAAATGGGAAGTTCCAAGGTGAAATGATTACTCCTACTCCTAGTGGAATATAGTCATAGCGATTGAATTCGCCTGGGCGACTTTCAACTGGTTGGCCGTCTTTAAGACGTAGCATTTGGCGACCATAGTATTCTAAAAAGTCGATTGCTTCTGCAGTATCTGCATCGGCCTCATTCCAAGGCTTACCTGCTTCTTTCGACAATAATGCTGAAAATTCATGTTTGCGACGGCGAATAATTGCTGCTGCTTTGAATAGAACATCTGCACGAATTTCAGGTTTTACTTTCTTCCATGTATTAAACGTTTCATCTGCCACTTGCATCGCTTTTTCAGCTAGCTCTTTGTCAGCCTTTGATACTGAGCCGATGACCTCTTCTTTATTTGCTGGATTATATGACACGATCTTATCATTCGTTGTGATGCGTTCTCCACCGATGATTAACGGATATTCTTCCCCAAGATATCCTTCCACCTTTTTTAAAGCCTCTAAATACGCTTTGTTGTTCTCCTCTGTTGAGAAATCTGTAAATGGTTCATGTTTGTACGGAATCATTTGAAATCCTCCTTTGTGATGTAAGTGCAAAATTTATTTGCATAATTAAATTGTTTACACTTATAATAATGCAAAAGATTGTTGCGTTTTTCAAGTAAAAATATTTAAAATTATAAAAAAATTCAAAGTGGTGACAATATGAAACGATTTGACAACGATTTTTCACCTTTTTATCGCTATGCGACAGAACATGCTTCTGTAGGGATTCACGCTGTAAATGCACAAGGTCAGACGATTATTTATAACGAAAAAATGAAGGATATTGAAGGATTAAATTTGGAGGATGTTACCGACCGCTCCATTTTGGAACTCTTTCAATTTGAGCATGAAGAAAGTACATTACTGCATGTTCTACAAACAGGGGAAAAGGTACTTAATGTTAAGCAAACCTATTGGAATCATAATGGCCAAGAAATAACGACAATCAATGATACATTTCCCGTCATTGAAAATGATGAGTTAATTGGGGCTATCGAGTTTGCACGTGATATTACAACACTTGAAAAGCTCGTTTACCAGCCATTAAGACGTTACGGAGAACCGATTACTTTTTCGTCTATTACCGCTGTATCTGCGCCGATGAAAGTGGTCATACAAACAGCAGAAAAAGCTTCAACAGCAAGGCTTCCTGTACTTTTAATTGGGGAATCTGGCACTGGTAAAGATTTAATTGCTGAAGGCATCCATCACAATTTAGCTCCGACGAATCAACATTTCATTACGATTTTCTGTCAGCGTTCAGATTCATCCATTTTAGATAAACTTTATGAAAGTACACATTCGCTTACTAACTGCACAATTTTTTGCGAGCGTATTGAATTTTTAGCTTTAGCATTGCAGGAGAAATTATTACAATTATTAGAGGATAGTCAAACGAAAAGTCATATGTTCATCGCCAGTATCGGTGGCGATCCTATTGACTTAGTTGCCTCTGGGCAGCTATTGAAAGAACTATATTACTTTTTCGCATCTGTAACGATTAATGTGCCTCCACTACACGCAAGACAAGAAGATATTAAACCATTTGTAAAAGATTATTTAATACGCCATCGCCAACGTTTTAGCTCTAATATTCAAGGTTTATCTAGTGAGGTAGATGAACTTTTCCATCTATATGATTGGCCGGGAAATTTAAAGGAATTAGAAATATTACTCGATGAAATTGCTTCGATGGTCACGATGGAGGAATTGATTACGTTTGAAATGTTGCCGCTCCATTTTAAATGGAAAGTCCAAGCATTCCGTGATTCTTCACATGATGCCTCCTACTTTGTCGTACAAAATGCGAAGGAATTATTACCGCTAGATGAATATTTACGTGAGGCCGAGGAGTATTATTTGCAAAAGGCATTGAATATGTATCAAGGTAATATTACGAAAACTGCTAATGCGCTTGGGATGAGTAGACAAAATTTACAATACCGTATTCGTAAAATGAAGAAATAAAAAGAGGGTCTCACTTTTGTGAGCCCTCTTTTCCATTATCCTTTTATACCTGATTGATCGATCCAATCTTGTAACTTTTCTTTCAACGAATTAAAGCCCACCGCATCTTTTTCGTCAACTCGCGCTTGTAAAGATTTTCTCGGCGCATTTTCTTTACGTTTCATTACTGGGCGTTCTTGCAGTGCACGAATAGATAAGCTGATTTTGCTTGCATGTTCATCGATTTCAAGTACCTTTACATGTACTTCCTGACCAACCGATAAAAGATCCGTAATATTTTTTACGAAACCGTAAGTAATTTCAGAAATATGCACTAATCCTTGGGTATTTTCATCAAGAGCGACGAACGCCCCATACGGCTGTATTCCTGTGACCTTACCGGTTAACACGTCTCCTACTTCATATTTGTACGCCATAAGCCCTTCCTACCTTCTGTAACTATATACACTATATTCATGTTAAATTATAACATAGTGGTATAATACGGGCAAAATTCACTGAGCTTCTGTGTAGAGAATGCGCCAACCAACATCTTCCTTAATAAGTTGAAATTCCTCAACTCTTATTGAATCTTCTTTTGCTTCTTTCTTCATTATTACTCGAACAATACCCTTTTCAGGTTCTCCTTTTTCCGTGCTACTTTGTATGAAAATCATATACTCCATAATATCACTAAGCCTAGTTACATCTTCAAAAGACTCCAATCTATTTTTCATTATTTGTTCTTCTGAAGGTATGTCATATTGCTTACCTTTAGCATACAGCTCAAGGACTGTATCAAAATGTTTAAGACGCATGCTGTTATAATATAAACCAACAATATCAGTTGCTTTAGCCTCCTTGAACAAAGCTTTAGCATTTGGACCTAGAGTATTTTTTAAATACATATGATTTTGAGATTCAAATTCCGAATTGATTATTGTTAAATCCTCATAGTACTCATCTCCAAAATTATCGAGAGATGCTTCCTTCAACTTATTTTCCATTACTTTTTTTATATCAATAGATAAGACATTTTCCCAGTTTTCAGAAGTAGTCCAATTTGTTGATTGAAAATCCCTTATGATAGGTTCTAAATACACAGCTAGTGGGGAATATTTAGGGCTCCTTGCTAATACATTTTGCCATGCATCACGATATTCCTGATTAACCTTACCTTTCTTATCAAAAACAGGATGTTCATTTGAACCGATTAAAAAATAAAAAGCCATTTCAGCATAATCATATTCTATGGCATTAAAAAAAGTAATTTCTTCTTTATCAACTAAATTCAATGTACGTTCAATTGTATTCAAAATATTTCCTGTTTCTTCAACAGGATGTAATAGAGTTGCATCATATGAATAGGGCGCCTTTTCAATAATGGTTAAGTAGCCCAATAGTCTATCAGATATTTTATCTCGCAGTTTTTTCACTGCAAAATCATTTAAATAGGCAAAAACAAATTTACTATTTACTACTTTCAAATGTAGATTTTGACTCCGAGCTCCTTCGATGGCATCTTGCAGCTCCTGTGGCAATCGTTCTCTATTCATTGGAATGGTTTGTTCATTTAATTGTCCATCTTTACTTAACGCTTTTATTTCCTCTTTATAATCTGAAAATAAATTTTCATAGTAGTTAACCAAATCCTCTGTACGAAAATAATAATCTGAGATGTATTTCTTAGCTTCAGATTCCGATAATTTTTTTGGATTAGATGCTGCTATAACAATTAATGGTAATGGTAACTGGATACGCTTAATTATTTGATCATATATATTAGCCTTTTCTTTTGCTGACATTAAGTATTTCCCAGCATCTTTTTTTGCTGCATTTTTATACATATTATATTTAGAGTCCGCCACTTTAACAAAATCTAATTCAGCAAAATCTTCTTCTTTCATTTTTAAAAGCTTCCGGTTTTTTTCTCTAGTAATTGGATAATCCTTTTCTACATCTTTAAACACTTCCGCCAAAGTATATTGTCCTTTTCCACCTTGATTGTTTTCCTTGTCACTTTCAAGTATAAAAGTGGCACCTAAAATACTTATAACAAAAATGCTCGCGATGCTAATAGCCCATATAGTTAGCTTTTGGCGATTTTTACGTGGCTTTCTTATTAGGTCTACTGTTTGTGATTGTTTTTCAATTTCAATTTGCTCTATTATTTCTTCCTGCTGAAATTGTGATGGTACACGATCATAAGATTTTTTTAGTAGCCTCATACGATCTTCAAATTGTTTATCGTCCACTTTCAGCACCTCCGTTTGTTGTTAGCACTCTTTTTAGCTGCTCCTTGGCGCGGAGTAGCCGTGTCTTCACTGTTGATAATGGTGTATTTAATACTTCTGCAATTTGTTCGTATGTTAATTCATGAAAATAATAGAGCACGATGGGATAACGATATTTTTCGTCTAACTGTAAGATGGCTTGGTGTAATGTCTGATCCTCTTCAAAGACTAGAATTCGCTCCTCAGCAGATGGTGTGTATGTATGGCGTGCGCTGCTTTTTGTGAGTTTTTCTTCCTTCGACTTTTCACGTGATTCTTTGCGATAATAGTCGCGCGTTGCATTTAATGTGATTTTATAGAGCCATGTTGTGAACCGATCTTGATTGAATTGATGCAAAAAGCGGTATATCTTAACAAATACCTCTTGTGTGATATCCGGTATATCTGTGCTATGGACACCACACTGAAAGGCAAACCTTTCAACGGTTCGATGATGTAATTGCATAAGCTTTGTATAGGCTTCTATATCTCCACCTTGCGCTTGCGTTATTAACTCCTTATCTGTCATTGTTCCCCCTCGCTCTCTGTTGTTCTGTAGGTGATACGACAGAACTTTCAATATTGTTTCACAATTACTATACTTTTTTGTTACTAGGTGTTGTAGAATAGAACAATCCTTACAAAAAGGAGGACATACAAAGTGTCTAATAGGGATCAATTTGCGTCAAAGATAGGATTTATTTTAGCGGCAGCTGGTAGTGCCATCGGTTTAGGGGCTATTTGGAAGTTTCCATATATGGCTGGTACTAATGGTGGTAGTGTTTTCATTTTACTATTTATTTTATGTACATTAGTCATCGGACTGCCTATATTGGTTGCTGAATTTATGATTGGGCGACGTGGCCAATCGGATGCTGTTACTTCATTTAAAAAACAAGCTCCAGGAACACGCTGGTATTTTACAGGATGGGCTGGTTTTATATTTTCTTCTATTATTTTATCCTTCTACAGCGTTGTTGGTGGATGGATTCTAAGTTATATTGTTCGCGCAGTTGCTTTCAAATTAACTGGTAGTAGCCAAGATTATTATGGTGAGTTATTTAACTCCATTACACAAAATCCATGGGAAGTCGTTATTGCACAAGGCGCATTCTTGTTCTTGACGGTTTGGATTGTACAAGGCGGAGTTAAAAACGGCATTGAAAAAGCAAGTAAATGGATGATGCCTTTACTATTCGTATTCTTTATCGTGTTAGTTGTCCGATCTTTAACATTGGATGGTGCTATGGAAGGTATTAAATTCATGTTCGTTCCAGACTGGTCATACTTAACTGGTAAAACATTATTAATGGCTTTAGGACAAGCGTTCTTCTCATTAAGTGTTGGAGTTGCGGCCATGATGACATATGCTTCTTACTTATCGAAAGAAGAGAAAATCGGTAGCTCAGCGATGAACGTGGCTTGGTTGAATATCGGTATTTCACTTTTAGCAGGTTTAGTGATTTTCCCTGCAGTGTTTGCATTAGGTTATTCACCTGACCAAGGACCAGGGCTTGTCTTTATCATTTTACCTGCTGTATTCCAGCAAATACCATTCGGTGCACTATTCATGATTATCTTCTTTATCTTATTATTATTTGCGACAGTAACGTCTGCAATTGCTATGTTAGAAATTGTTGTAGCAACTGCGATGGGTCCGAAATATGATAAACGTAAACAGTATTCATGGTTATGTGGCCTAGGCATTTTCATAATCGGTATTCCAAGTGCTTTATCATTTGGTGTGCTATCGGATATACAAATTTTCAATCGTTCGATTTTCGATTTTGCCGATTTCCTCACAAACAGTATTGGTATGCCTATAGGAGCATTACTAGTAGCAATTTTCGCTGGTTATAAAATTTCAAGAGCAGATGCCGCATCTGAATTAGATACAAAGAGTTGGATATTCACAACTTGGCATATTCTTGTTCGTTTTGTAGCACCTATTGCAATTATTATTGTATTTATCCAAGGTATTTTCTTCAAATAGTAAATTGTCTTTTTTCTGTCACTAATGATAGGAATTTCTTCGTTCGGGCCGTGTTATAATTTAAAACACATTTATTGTAGACGATTTGAAAGGAGTGCTTTATTTATTATGATGAATCAAGATTTTCATACTCAGCTTCGCCAACTTCGCGAGGAGCGTAATATTTCACTCGAGGAATTATCTTTAAAAATTCGTATTAGTGCCGAAAAATTAGGGCGCTATGAAACTGGAGAAGATATTCCTTCAAGAGAGACTATTTTAAAACTTTCAAATACATTGGAAGTGCCGTTGTCTAACTTAACGGATGGTTTACAATTTAGCTAAACAAAAAAAGCCTTATTGCTCGATTTACGTCGACCAATAAGGCTTTTTCTATTTTACACTATGCATTTTGCTTCGAATTTCACCGCTAATAGCTTATAGGATATTTCGACGCACTTTTCAATCGGAATCCATCTTTCAAATGATTGCTCGTAAATTTCTTGGATTTTCTTACCGAGCACTGTTGGATCATCGATATGCTGTAGTTCAGCTACGACATCGGCAGCCTCCGTGTCATATGTGAAATTTCCCATTTCAAACGGGTCCCAGCCTTCAAGGATGTGTACAGCTTTTCGGTTCATTGCAATATTCTCCATATTTTTTCACCTAATTACTTTTCATCTTTAACCGTTATGATAACATAGATATAAAAAAAGAAAAGAGGAATATGCTTGAGTAGATTCGATGAAGTTATAAATAGGCGCAATACAAACTCGTTAAAATGGGATATGATGGAGGCTATCTATCAAATTGAGGATGCTTCTACTATTTTACCAATGTGGGTGGCAGACATGGACTTCGCTGCCCCTGAAGTAGTAATAAAAGCCATCGGGGAGCGCTTGAATCATGCTGTTTTAGGTTATTCAATTGTGGATGACTCTACAACGGGTTCTTTTGTCTCTTGGGTTAAAAAGCGACATGATTGGACGATTAATAAAGATTGGGTACTCTATCATAGTGGTGTTGTACCTGCTATTGCGTCAATTGTGGAGACATTTACAAAGCCTCAAGATAAAATTTTAATTACTCCTCCTGTCTATCCTCCGTTTTCTATTGTGCCGACTGCACTTGATCGTGGTATGGAAGAATGTGTGATGGTAGAAAAGGATGGTCAGTACTCATTAGATTTCGACGCCTTTGAAAAAAGTGCTGCGAAAGAAGAAGTAAAATTATTCATTTTATGTAACCCACATAATCCTGGAGGTATCGTCTGGAGTGAGGATGATTTACGTGAGATGCTCCGACTTTGCACGAAGTACAATGTACTCATTTTGGCGGATGAAATTCACGCTGATTTAATGTTTGATGGGCATAAGCATACGCCACTTGCTAAAATTGCTAGTGAAGAGGATGCTCGCATTATTACTTGTATGGCGCCAACGAAAACATTTAACTTAGCAGGTGTCCAAATAGCTATGATGATTGTTTCTGACGATGCAATGCGCAGCAAACTTTCCGAAAATTCTGCTTCACATGGGCAGATGGGGCCTAATACTTTTGCCATCGCTGCTATGAAGGCAGTTTATACAGAGGGCGAAGAATGGTTAGCTGAACTGTTGGCGTATCTTTCAGCTAATATGGATCTTGTTATAGAGAAGATTCCAGCTGCCGTTCCGGGTATTAACATTACAAAACCTCAAGGTACATACTTGTTATGGATTGATTATCGTGAGACAGGTCTAGAGGAACAAGAAGTGATGGAGCGTCTTTTACATACTGGCAAGCTTGCTTTAGATCCAGGCTCTAAATACGGTGAATCTGGTCGTGGTTTCCTTCGTATGAACATAGCTTGTCCAAGAGCAACACTTGAGGATGGTATTGAAAGATTTATAAAAGCATTTAAATAATATAAAACCAGTCGAATCTAAATCGACTGGTTTTTCTGTTCGTTTTTTTGACGCTGTTGAAGAATCTCTTCTTCTAGCATTTTTGTTTTTAGCTCTTGCTTTTTAGCCATTTTTTTAACTACGATAAAAACAGCTACACAAAGAACAAGGATAATTGCAAATTCAATTGCTGCTGGAAGATACTCTGATTTATTTTCAGGAAAATAGAGAAACTCATTCAAAATCCAAGTTTTCATCCGACAACGCTCCCTTTATTATTTTTGAAGAATTTCGATTGCTTGAATTGAAATGTCTTCTAGTGGTTTGTCACGCATATCTTTTTCAACATCAGCCATTTTGTCAACGATGTCCATACCTTCTACTACATGACCAAATACAGTATGTTTGTGGTCTAACCAAGGTGTACCACCATTTTCTTTGTATGCGGCGATAACTTCTTCTGGGTAGCCAGCGTCTTTCATTTGGTCGATCATGTTAGCAGGGATTGATGGCATTTGAACGATGAAGAATTGGCTTCCGTTAGTGCCAGGACCTGCATTTGCCATTGATAACGCACCACGTAAGTTGAATAAATCATTTGTGAATTCATCTTCGAATGTTGATCCATAAATACTTTCTCCACCCATACCTGTACCAGTTGGGTCTCCACCTTGGATCATGAAATCTTTAATAATACGGTGGAAAATGATGCCATCATAATAGCCATTTTCAGCGTGTGTTAAGAAGTTTTGAACTGTTTTAGGCGCAAGCTCTGGGAACAATTTAATTTTGATTGAACCTAAAGTAGTTTTCATTTCGACTAGTGCTTCATTAGCTGAAACTTCAGCTGTTAATTGTGGATACATAATATAATCTCCTTTAATATCGTGAATGTTTAGTTGCAATTGTTAATGGGGAAAATAATAGTAATGCGCCAGGTAAGTATACCCTGTCACCGCAACCTTCATAGATTTCAAACATGCTGTTGCATATAGATTGCTTAGATACTTGCATACCCCGTCATAGTCTATCATAATTCGCATTATTTTTCAGTTAGAAACTCTGGCTGCTGAACTTCATCCGAAATTTATAATGCTTTATACTACAAATAGACCAAATAATATAGCGGAAGAAAGTGATCTCATGAATCCACAGCAAAAACGCAATTTCATCATTATCTGGTTTGCCAACTTATTAGTTGCAGGAACAGCTACTATGATTATGCCCTTTCTTTCATTATACATTGAAACGATGGGCGATTTCACCGAAAGTTATGTCCAAAAATGGGCAGGTTTAATCTTTGGCGCTACATTTGTATCTGCTTTTTTAATGTCACCGATTTGGGGACGTGTTGCAGATAAATATGGCTACAAACCAATTTTAATTATTAATGGCTTCGGTTTATCCATCAGTATTTTCTTCATGGGGTATGTACAAAACGTGGAGCAGTTCTTCTTATTGCGTTTGTTTATGGGCATTGTAACGGGATTTATCCCAACATCCCTTGCCTTTATTAGTAGACAAACACCGAAAGAAATTGCAGGGAAAACACTTGGTACTTTGCAAATGGGTAGTGTGACAGGTACGCTATTTGGACCTGTCATTGGTGGCTTATTAGCAGATGAATTTGGTTTTCAGTATACATTTGTTATTACAGCTGCTTCCATTGCAACAGCCGCCCTACTCGTCATTTTTGGCGTCAATGAACTACAAAGAGTGAAGAAGAAAAATGCGATTGTTTATTCCCGCATGGACGTTTTAAAAGGCATTATCCATCATCGCTTATTATTTAATGTCATGATGATTACAACCCTAATTCAAATCGGAAATTTTAGTATCCAGCCTTTACTTTCTCTTTATGTATCCGATTTAACAACTAGTGAGCAAGTTGCCTTTTTAGCGGGCCTAACCTTTAGTGCTGCTGGCATAGGGAATTTGTTGTTTGCAAGGTTCTGGGGAAGGCTTGGGGACCAAATTGGCTATGAAAAAGTGTTGACGATTCTTTTAGCAATAGCCGTTATTTTCATTATTCCGCAGGCGTTTGTAACGTCTCTTTGGCAATTAATTGGGCTACGGCTACTGTTTGGTATTGCAGTGGGTGGTTTAATTCCTACGACTACTGCCCTTATTCGACGAGAAGCACCGATTGATATTCAAGGTGAAGTGATGGGTTACAATACAAGTTTCCGTTTCCTAGGAAATATTATCGGTCCCTTATTTGGCGGTATTGTCAGTGGTTTTATTGGTATTTCATCTGTTTTCTACGTAACGGGTACGTTATTTTTTATAGCTTTTATTATTTTAAAATGGACAAGAAAATTACCAAGACAACATTTAGAAGATATTTTATGATTTTGAAAAGCAATAGCACATTTTTATTAGAAAATGGCTGGAAATTTCTTTATTCTTTAACAGCCTTCTCTTAAAATGTGCTATTCTTTTTTATGGTAGTTTGCACTTTTTTATCATACTATTTTTACATAAGCTTTGAATTTAGGAGGGTATCTTTGAGAAAAGTAGTTGGTAGTTTTATCATTATTATCAGTCTTCCTCTGCTATTTTTTCTATTCGATAAAATTGCTTTAGAAATAAAAACAGCGAATACATTAGATGGAAAGTTCGCATCTTCCATTCAACTAGAGGCAACAAATTCACTTATTCCGACTGTTTTAAGAGACCAAAACAAGGAAACTTTTTCAGAGGAATATACGGAATGGCGCAAACCTATGAAGCTTGCAGATATTCCTGAGTTTGTCCAAGAGCTGTTTTTATATAGTGAAGATGAGCATTTTTATGACCATATTGGCTTTGACTTAAGTGCCATTGCACGAGCCGCTGTTGTAAACTCTGCTAGTGGAGAATCGTCGCAAGGTGGTAGTACAATTACCCAACAACTCGTCCGCATGCGCTATTTATCAGAAGAAAAATCTTACGAGCGAAAATTATTAGAACTTTTCTACTCCTATGAGTTGGAGCAAAAAACAGCTAAAGATGAAATTTTAAATATGTATTTAAATGAAATGTACTTTAGTAACGGCACATACGGTATTGGAGGCGCATCGACATACTACTTCCAACGTCCTGTAAGCAAATTATCGAAGGCTGAAATGGCTTTTTTAGCTGCCATTCCAAACAACCCCACTTTATATGACCCTGTCAAACATTTCGACAATACGAAAAAAAGACAGGAACGCCTTATTAACAAACTTGTGGATAAGGGTGTTCTTACTGCTAAACAAGGTAAGAACATAAAAAAAGAGAACATAACGCTGACTATTAAGAAGAAAAAGCAACAATATCCAGCTTATAGCACCTATGTATTAAACGAGTTACATTCATTGATCTCAGACAAAGAAGGCTTTACAAAACAACTAAAAGCAGCTAAAACAAGTGCTGATAAACAGGCTATTAATAAGAAGCTGACAAAACGTGTCAATACATTGTTAAATGAAGGTCTTATTATTGATACTGCCCTTTCTCCTACGAAGCAAATAGCAGACCAGAACGCTATTGATCAAGCTGTTTCCTATACTTCCGAGTTACAGGCAGCTGCCGTCGTTATTGATAACACTAGTAGAGAAATCGTCAGTATTTACGGTGGGAAAGATTATGAAAAGTTCGATTTTAATCGTGCCTTTCAAGGTGTGCGTCAGCCTGGCTCTGCATTCAAACCGCTAATCGACTATGCACCTTACTTTGAACTTACTTCAGCTACACCTAATACAATCGTTAGCGGTTCCCCTTTCTGTATCGGCTCTTACTGCCCGCAAAACTACGGTGGGCAAGTAATTGGTAATGTTTCTCTGCAGCAAGGCTTCCGTTATAGTTATAATACGGTTGCGATGCGTCTTTTCCATCAAATTGGCACGGCAAAGGCATTCTCTTTCTTGAAACCGTTCCAATTTGAGTCAATAACTAACGCCGATCACGTTTACTCTGCTGCTATTGGTGGTCTAACACATGGTGTAACGGCGCTAGAATTAGCAGACGCCTATACTAGTTTTATTAACGGGGACTATGAACCTGCCCATGCTATTCGTCAAGTGAAGAGCCGAGATGGCAAAGTTCTATATGAATGGGAGCAAAAGCAAATGCAAGTTTGGTCTGCTAGCACCACCCAGCATATGCGAACATTATTAGGTGATGTTGTCCATAATGGCACGGGCGTCGGAATTCATGTGAATGCTCCATATGTCGGGGCCAAAACAGGGACTACAAATGATTATCGTGATTATTGGTTGGCAGGTTTAACTGATCGTTATACTTCTGCTGTATGGATTGGTTATGACCGCCCAAGAAATATGTATTGGCTTGAAAATGCGAAAATCCATCATCGGATTTTCTCAAGTATTATGCAATAAAAACAAAAGCTGTCTCGAACGATTTCTCGTTCAAGACAGCTTTTCTCGTTTCCAAACTTTTAAATTGGTAAACTCGCTAAAATGCCGTTATACAATTTAAAAACTACATAAACGATTAAAGTAATAAAGACGCTCCAAAGGGCAATCTCGAATACTAATACACCGATTGTTGCACCTAATGTCATATGGTTACTAATTTTATAAATGACAAATACAAAGTAAACAATAACCGACACTATGAAAATAATCATAAGTACCATAAACATTTGAATTCCGAAGGCAGAGGCAAGTGCTCCAAAGAAGAAAACCACATTTCCTCCTCGTGCTTCTGCAACTGTTTTTCCGTCTATATCTCTTGAAAAGAATAACATAGCTAATTCATGGATTGTCTCTCCGATCAATTTTAGCGCAGAGAAAAGCATAAAATAACAAAGTGCAAAAACAATTAATAGAAATACACGAAGCTGTATTTCCGATAAAAACTCTCGCATACCAGTGTAAACACCGATGGATTTGAAGATTTCAATGGATTCTGTTACCGTATATAATCCAAAAGTTAAACTAAAAAGGATTATCGTAATAAATGGTAAATAGCCATAAACATAGGGGTTTTTCATCATAATTCCTCGATTTTTTTATTATTTATTTCCTATTTATAATATCGAATAAATACCTATACAATCAAGAGCAAGAATGCGGAATATGCCATGCAAATGTATTAATTATGAGCTATAATATGATTTGTTGACTGCATCTTAAGACTTTTCTGAAAGGAGGATTTGTTTGGTACAAGTATTATTTATATTCATACCAATTATTGCTGCAATCTTTATACCTGTTCTTTTTAAGAAGGTAAGAGGTCTCCATACTGGCTGGTTTGTACTTATTGTTCCAGTTGTGTTAGCAGCCATTTATGCCTCTTATATTTCGCAGGTGATGCATGGTGAAACAATTGTTTCAGAGGTCAATTGGATTCCATCACTCGGTATTTCATTTATCTCTTATATTGATGGCTTAAGCCTCTTATTTTCTCTTCTCATTACGGGAATCGGCGCTTTAGTCGTTCTATACTCTATCTTCTACTTAGATCGTAGCCGTGAACAATTACATAATTTCTATGTTTACTTGTTAATGTTCATGAGTGCCATGCTAGGCGTTGTACAATCAGACCATTTAATTAGCTTATATCTATTTTGGGAATTGACTTCGATTTCTTCCTTCTTGCTAATTGGTTACTGGTATGATCGTGATCGCTCTAGATTCGGTGCTTTAAAATCAATGATGATTACTGTTTTTGGCGGTCTAATGATGCTCGGAGGTTTCGTACTATTATCCATCATGGGGGAAACTTACTCTATCCGTGAACTCATTGCGCAAGCACCTACACTTGCATCTCATGAATGGTTTACTTTATCACTCGTGCTTATTTTACTCGGGGCTTTTACAAAGTCCGCTCAGTTTCCTTTTTACATTTGGTTACCAGATGCAATGGAAGCGCCTACACCTGTTAGTGCTTATTTACACTCAGCGACGATGGTCAAAGCGGGCATCTATTTAGTAGCACGTTTAACACCTATTTTTGCTATTTCAGAAACGTGGGTTTGGCTCGTTATGGGAGTCGGTTTATTTACATTATTCTGGGGTTCTTTCTTTGCTGTGAAGCAAACAGATTTAAAAGGCATATTAGCTTTTTCAACAGTCAGTCAATTAGGATTAATTATGTCTTTGCTTGGTGCGAGTGCAGTTGCATTCCATGTTGACCAAGCGCAGGATACTGTATTTAAATTTGCTGCCTTTGCAGCTATATTCCATTTAATAAACCATGCAACATTCAAAGGTAGCCTATTTATGATCGCAGGTATTGTTGATCATGAAACGGGAACACGGGATATTCGTAAACTTGGTGGGCTTATGAGTATTATGCCAATTAGCTTTACTGTCGCTGCAATTGGTAGTTTATCGATGGCTGGTGTACCTCCATTTAACGGTTTTTTAAGTAAAGAAATGTTTTTAACATCTATGCTTGCTATGAAGGATTTTAATATTTTGGCAATGGATACATGGGGGGCTGTTTTCCCAATCGTTGCATGGATTGCAAGTGTCTTTACTTTTGTTTATAGCTTCTACTTTGTATTTAAAACATTTACAGGTAAATACAAACCCGAATTATTACCGAAAAAAGCTCATGAAGCGCCAATTGGTATGTTAATTTCACCGATACTTTTAGCTTCACTCGTTGTGATTATTTTCTTTATTCCTAATATTATTGGGGATGTTTTCGTAAAACCGGCCGTTCTTGCCATTCAGCCATTCTTATATGATTCTGCTAGTGATATTCCGATTCATGTATCAGCTTGGCATGGCTTTAAACCTGAGTTATTTATGACACTTGGCATTTTTGTCGTTGGTTTCTTGCTTTACTTAACTATTGCAAAATGGCAAAAGCTATACAAAATTATGCCTGATTGGTTGTCACTCAATCGACTATACGACCGCTTCATGACATTTTTAGATAAAGATTTAAATCGCTTCTCTAAATTATATATGACAGGTTCAATACGTAATTACCTAATCTATATGTTCGCATTCATTGTTGCGATTACAATAGGGACTCTATTTGCAAAGGATGCCTTTACATTCTCCATGGAAGGCACTGCACCAATTCGTTTTTATGAGATTATTATCATTCTTGTATTAGTCATTAGTACGATTACTGTATTATTCTCAAAATCACGCTTAACTGCAATTATTGCTTTAGGATCAGTTGGTTATACAGTAGCGTTGTTCTTCGTGATCTTCAACGCACCAGATTTAGCATTGACACAACTCGTTATTGAAACGGTATCTGTCGCTCTATTTTTACTTGCGTTCTATCACTTACCAAAAGTTAGTCGACATGAAGAGCGAATTGGCTTCCGCTTAAACAACTTCATTATCGCATTAGGTGTTGGTATTATGGTGACACTCGTTGCTCTATCTGCACAATCTCAAAAGCTCGTGCCTTCTATTACGGAATACTATAAAGAAACCGTCAATACTTTAGCTGGTGGTGGAAATATCGTCAACGTAATTTTAGTAGATTATCGTGGATTTGATACATTATTCGAAATTACGGTGTTATCTATTGCAGGCATGGCCATCTTAGGTATGATTAAACTTCGCCTAAGTAGAAAGGAGAATGAGCATGAAAACAAATGATGTCATTTTAAAAACGACAGCTCAAGTCGTATTTTTCATCATCTTTCTCTTTTCAATTCATATCTTTTTAGCCGGTCACTTTGCACCTGGGGGCGGCTTCGTCGGAGGTTTACTTACTTCTAGTGCCCTCGTGCTTTTACTATTAGCTTATGATTTAAAAACGGTCCAAACATTATTGCCCATCAACTATACAATTATGACTGCAAGCGGCTTAGTGCTAGCACTTGGTACTGCTTCAATCGGGATGTTTTTAGGCAGACCATTTTTCAAGCATTATTTCGATCATTTCTATCTACCGTTAATCGGAGATACTGAATTGCATACAGCAATGCTTTTTGATACTGGTGTTTATCTCGTTGTTGTTGGTGTTACAATGACAATCATTCAATCGATTGGAGGGGATGATTGATGGAAGTCATAATGGCCTTTGTCATTGGTTTTCTATTTATGGCAGCTGTTTATTTGATGTTATCCAAAAGTTTGCTACGCATTATTATTGGGACTGGCCTTCTAAGCCACGGTGCTCACTTACTAATCTTAACAATGGGTGGTCTAGGTGGTAGTGCACCTCCTGTGTTAGCAGATGGTGTTACTGATATGGCCGATGCAATCCCACAAGCATTGATTTTAACTGCGATTGTTATTAGCTTTGGTGTTACTGCCTTCTTCCTCGTATTAGCTTATAGAGCTTATCAAGAACTTGGCACAGATGATATGAATTTAATGAGAGGAACTGATGAAGATGATGAGTAATTTCTTATTGTTGCCAATCATCATCCCGTTCTTCTTTGGAATGCTGTTGATGTTTGCGCCAAAAAACATACGTTATCAACGAATTGGAGCAATGACTGGATTAACAATTGCATTAGTTACTGCTATTGCCTTGTTATTTAAAGTGAAAAATGAAGGAATTCAAGTTGTGACATTTGGGGACTGGCCCGCTCCATTTGGGATTACATTGGTGTCGGATACTGTATCTGCACTACTTGTCCTAACATCTGTCATACTTGCTTTCTTCACGGTTTGGTATAGTATTTCAGCAATTGGTAAAGAGCGTGAGTCGTTCTTTTACTATCCTGGTATCCTATTTATGCTAACAGGTGTAAATGGTGCCTTTACTACAGGTGATATTTTCAACCTATTCGTATTCTTCGAAGTGTTGTTAATGTCTTCATATTTATTGATAGTCCTTGGTGGCGAGAAAGCACAATTACGTGAATCGATTAAATATATTTTAGTAAATGTTATTTCATCTGCTATTTTCGTTATTACAGTAGCGTTTTTATACTCTGTTGTTGGAACGCTAAATATGGCCGACATTGCAGTGAAAATTGCGGCGATTGGGCAACCAGGTATTATTACGGTAATTGCGGTTTTATTCTTAATCGTATTCGGTTTAAAAGCGGCGATTTTCCCACTATATTTCTGGTTACCATCTTCTTATGCTGCTCCACCAATTCCAGTGCTCGCACTGTTTGGAGCGTTGCTGACGAAAGTTGGGGTTTATGCCATTACTCGTACGTATACACTATTCTTCGTACATGATACGGGCTTTACACATGAACTATTAATGATTTTATCCGTGCTAACGATTTTAGCTGGCTGTATTGGAGCTTTAGCCTACTTCGATGTGAAAAAAATTATTATTTATAACATTATTATTGCTGTTGGCGTTATTTTGTTTGGCGTATCCCAAATGAATGACAATGCATTAATGGGATCAATGTTTTATTTAATTCACGACATGCTTATTAAAGCAGCATTATTCTTTTTAGTTGGTATCATCATTGCAGTTACGGGTACTTCTGATTTACGAAAAATGGGCGGTCTTATGAAAACACATCCTGCTCTTGGCTGGTTTTACTTAATCGCAGCATTCGGACTTGCCGGTATCCCTCCACTTAGTGGATTTGTTGGTAAGCTATTAATCGTGCGTGGTGGTTTTGAGGCAGGAAATCTAGGGGCAAGCATATGGATTTTATTATCTAGTTTAGTTGTTCTACTATCTGTTATTCGCATTTTCATCTATGCATTCTGGGGTAAAGAGCAGGGTTCATTGCAGCAAATCGATAAAGGTCAATATCGTATGATGTTCATCCCTACTGCTATCCTTGTAATGTTAACAGTATTTTATGGCGTTGGTTCAGAGTGGATTACACCATTTATGCAAGATGCAGCAAATATTTTAAATAATCCGTCTGTGTATACAGATGCGGTATTAAAGGAGTAGATGACGATGGCATTTCAAATCATGTTAAACTTCTTTATCGCATTTATATGGATGTTTTTATCTTCTAGTTTCTCCTCAAGCAGCTTTGTAATAGGCTTCATGTTAGGTATGCTTATGATTTATATTATGCGTAACTTCTTCCCAGGGCGCCTTTATATTAGCCGCGTATGGGCATTGGTTAAGTTGACTATGTTGTTTATGAAGGAGCTTATGCTTGCTAATATTCAGGTATTTATGGTGATTATTAAGCCGAAGCTCGATATGCGCCCAGCAATTTTCGCTATGCAAACTGAGTTGGAGCATGACTGGGAAATTACTTTACTATCAAGCTTGATCACATTGACTCCTGGTACTATTGTTGTCCATGTATCAGATGATTCGAAAACACTTTATATTCATGCGATTGATATTGATGATGTAGAATCCGCAGTTGATTCGATCAAAAATTCCTTTGAAAAAGCAATCATGGAGGTGAGCCGCTCATGATGTACTTCATTTGGGCTATTATTGTCATTGTTACACTTTCACTGATTGGTTTAGTTTACCGTCTTGTGAAAGGTCCTTCTGTACCGGATCGTGTAGTAGCGCTAGATTCAATCGGAGTTTCTATCATTTCACTTATCGGATTGTTTTCCATTTTCGTCAAAACGACCTTCTATTTAGATATTATATTACTGTTAGCGATTTTATCGTTTATCGGTACTGTAGCTTTCTCTAAATTTATAGAGAAAGGAGAGATTATTGAACGTGATAGTTCTCGCTAATATATTAATCGTTTTAACGATCTCTTTTGGGGCTATTTTCATCTTGATTACAGCGATTGGACTAATTAGACTACCTGATGTATATACCCGCGCTCATGCGGCTTCTAAAAGTGCTACATTAGGCGTTATGAGTATTTTAATCGGTGTCTTCTTGCATTTTTGGTTAATAGAAGATCATTTCAATCCACGGATTTTACTTGGTATCTTATTTTTATTCATCACAGGTCCTGTTGGTGGGCATGTCATGTCCCGTGCAGCTTACTTTTCAGGCGTCAAAACTTGGAAAGGTACTGTAAAAGATGAATTAAAACCAGAATATGAACGTAAAGTAAAAGAAACTTCTTTAAAAATAAAAGAATAAAAAAAGGCTTTTGTCTTCACATTATGTGAGGACAAAAGCTTTTTTATTTACCAGTAAGGTCCACCACATGGAGGTCCGAAAGGTGGTCCGCATTGTGGGCCAAAGTTTGGGCCAAAGTTTGATCCGAAGTTAGGTCCAAAGCTTGGTCCGAAATTTGGTCCAAAGCTTGGTCCGAAATTTGGTCCATAGTTAGGTCCATAAAATTGATTATATGGTTGGCGTGGTCTGATGGATGAGCCGACTAAACCACCTAGAAAACCACCAAAAAAAGGGCCGCCGAAAAATCCGCCGCGAATTGGAAATGGTCGAACTGGGAACATACGCCTCCTCCTTTCTGCTCTATACTATGTATCATAGTTAATAACAGTTAGGTCTTGGCCTATCTTGTTAGTTTTCTTCTTCTCCTTCTTCTGCTAAGCGTTCAATAAATGTAGCAAGTGTACGGACCATGACACCTGTACCGCCTTTAGGACCTAAATCATGTGCACTATTGGTATCAGATGTTCCAGCAATATCTAAGTGGATCCACGGTGTATTATCAACAAATTCACCGACAAAGCCACCACCGAAAATCATATGACCATCTGAACCTGGTGCGTTATTTAAATCAGCTACATCACTTTTACGGATGCGTTTTTTATCATTTTCTGTTAATGGCAAACGCCATACGAATTCTCCTGCTTCTGCTGACGCTTCAAGGAATGACTCAAAGAATGACTCGTTATTTGTTAAAGCACCTGTTTTATCATATCCTAAAGCTGTAATGACGCCTCCTGTTAAAGTTGCAACGTCAATTAAATAGTTTGCACCTTGTTGTTTGGCATATGTTACAGCATCAGCTAATACCAAGCGACCTTCTGCATCAGTATTTAATATTTCAACTGTTTTACCGCTATAGGTTGTAATAACATCATCTGGCTTGAATGCTTCACCCGAGATCATATTATCTGTTGAACCAATGACAGCGATCACATTTTTGTTTGGTCGTAATTTGCCGATTATTTGCATAGCGCCCAGAACTGCCGCTGCTCCGCCCATATCACCCTTCATACCGACTAATCCAGTTTTGGTTTTAATTGAATAGCCACCTGTATCAAATGTAACGCCTTTACCTACTAAACCAATGACATCTTCCCATTTGTCTGTTGCTTGGTATTTAATCGAAATAACACGCGGTTCTTCTACAGAGCCTTTATTAACTGCTAAAATAGCACCCATACCTAGCTCTTCAAGCTGCGCTTTGTTTAAAATTTCAATGTCGAAATCATATTGCTCAGCAAGTTTTTCTGCATAGTCCGCTAATTTTGTTGAGGTTAACATATTACCTGGTAAGTTCACTAAAGTTCGTGCTTCGTTCACTGCATTTGCATATACTTGCCCGACTTCAATACCGGCGATTATTTCTTCGATATCCGTTGCAGTAATAAAGCTGACTTCTTCTACTTTCACATCTATTGCATTTGATGTTGTTTTATAACCTTTTACTGAGTAGTAGCCTAAGCCAGCACCTTCAGCAGCAATAATTGCTACTTCAGTTGGTTCCATTTCAGGCGTTACAAATGAATCTACCCATAATGTAACCGATGTTGTTTTTAATTTATGTAGCTCTTTACCAACTAAACCAAATGCCTCACGTAAATCTTCTGGATTTAATTTTTTACGGTCTCCAAGCCCAACAAATAAAATGCGTTTAATTTTAGCTGATGGCGCAAAAGTTGGAATTTTCGTTAACCTTTTTAGCTCAGAGGCGATGTCGCCCTCTTTGATCCACTCTGTAATTGGATTGCCGAAAAATCCCACAAAATCTGACCATCCTGCTACTTGTTCTTGATGCTTTGATACTCCTACAACTAATACTTCTGCTGAAGCCGATTGAAATGATTGTTTTTCGCTAATAATGTTCATTGGAATCCCCCATTGTTAAATTGTCAGTTTTATTATAGCAAAAATAATACATTATACGAAATTTTCGTATTCCGAATTTACTCAGAAGTTTTTCAATATTACGTCATATGATATAGTATTACTAAAATAATTAAGGCTTGAAAGGTGCTGATTTGATGGAGCTTCTTCATAATGTCCCCCTGTTATCCGCTCTTTTTGCAATAATTTTTGCACAATTCGTCAAAATTCCCATTCATTTTATCGTTACTAAAAAGGTGGATTGGTCACTTTTTACCTCTACGGGTGGCATGCCTAGCTCACATTCGGCTGCCGTGTCTGCTCTTACAACAGCTATTGCCTTTGAGACTGGTTTAAATTCCCCCTTATTTGCTGTTTCTACTGTATTCGCTATCATCGTTATGTTCGATGCTACTGGTATTCGCTATCAAGCAGGACAACAAGCCGTCATTATTAATCAGCTACGCAAAGATTTTCAAATCTTCGTTAATGAAGCAAAAGGCTGGATTGAGAAAAAAGAAGAAGAGAAAATGAAGGAACTTAAAACGTTGCTAGGCCATAGACCAAGCGAAGTGTTTTTTGGTTGTTTAACAGGAATACTCATCTCCGTCATCGTCTATACAGTCGTTTTATAGGTATACAAAAAAGCAGTGTCCGATTTGATTCGTGACACTGCTTTTATTGTGAATCGATTGTTCAAATTAGAACATTCGATAGCCATTTTTTCTTAATCCCTTCATAACTAAGCCTGCTATAATAGCACCTGCTAGGCCACTTGCTAGAATAAGAATATCTACTAACTGTAATGATACTAGTTTGTCTCCTAATGCTGGGAATGCTGTTCCTGGCTTAAAGAAATAATCTAAAAAGCTAACATCATCAACAATGAAGATGACAACAATCGGATAGACAAACGCCATGAACCAAGTGGAACGGAGTAACATATTGATTAAAAACCCGATACCAAAGAACATAACGAGGAAAAGTAACATTGATAATACCAATTGAATAATTGAAAATGAACTAGCCATATATTCGAAACCTCCATTTTTCCTCTCATAAGTGTACATGATTGGACCAATGCTTTCAACGACTAGTCTTTAATTTCAATGCTTTGTCATAATTCACATATTACTAGAAAAATAGTTTATATTCTGTATAACCAAATATATTATCTGGTTCTAAATTATTTAATGCACTTTTGCGCGCATTTATTTGCGTTTCTAGTAATTCTAATATTATTAAAGATGAACGCTCGTCCTTCTTTAATGACGATGGAGGCATCCAACATGCTTCATACAACTCATCTAATTGAGCAATAATCGGTTGCAACGAATCGGTTGCTATTAAATGGAAAATCGCCATATTGTCGCTTATATCATTTTTCAATACGCCTGTTCGAAGACCGATTAAGCCCTGTATTGTAGCGTCAATTCCCGTTTCTTCTTTTATTTCTCTCACTGCTGCTTGATCTACTGTTTCCGCTGGCTGTACAAACCCAGCAGGTAATGACCATTTGCCATCAAGTCCACCATAGCGTTTCATAACTACGAGCCAATCACCATTGTTATTCTCTACGAGGCCAGCTACACCTAACCAAACTTTCATATGATCCTTTTTATCCAATAGCATTACCTCCCAATAAAAAAACTCCCTACAGTTATAATAACTGATGGGAGTAAGAAAGATACAATTATAGTACGTTGAATTTACCTTTTTTAAGCACTAAGCCTGCGCCACCAACCATGTAAAGTGCACGGTTGTCGATTACTTTTTTCATAAACGAAGCATATTTACCAGTGATTTCTTTACCGAATACTTCACCGATTGCATCTGAATCACCAAGAGAACATACAGTACCTTTAAGCTCTGGAGTAAACTCTTTAGTATCATTGCCTTCGATTAAAGCAATTAGGTTTTCAGCAGCTACGACCGCTTGTTGCATAGCGATTTGTGCAGTTGGTGGGTAAGGTCGACCCGCTTCTTCGTTTAGCATAAATGCACAGTCACCTACGATAAATACTTCTGGGTATCCAGGTACACGTAAGTCTTTTTCAACTGCGATACGAGCACGGTTAGAAGGCAGATCTGATTCTTCCACGATGCGAGAACCACGAACACCAGCAGCCCATACAACTGTACCAGCTTTGATGAATTCGAATTCGTCTTCACCTTTTTTAATTTTAACGCCTTCTTCAGTAGCTTGAACTACAGGAGTACCGATTGAGAATTCGATACCTTTTTTAGTTAAGTGACCTACAGCGTATTCTACTAGTTCACGAGAGAACATAGGTAATACTACTGGAGCTGCTTCTACACAGATTATGCGAATTTTTTCTTGTGGCACATCATATTCTTTGCTAAGTTCTGGGATACGGTTAGCAAGCTCACCAAGGAACTCGATACCTGTGAATCCAGCTCCACCAACAATAATTGTTAATAATGAATCGTCTTTTTCAGCTGGAGCTTGTGTAGCCCATTCAGCGAATTGAGTATTTATATGATCACGGATTTTACGAGCTTCGTTCACGTTCGCAATTCCTAATGCGTATTTATCTAAACCTTCGATTCCGAAAGTTTCACCTTCAAAGCCAAGACCTACTACTAAATAATCATAAGACATTTCACCAGCGTCTGTGATTACTTTTTTGTTGTTAACGTCTAAAGATTCGACACTAGCTTGTACGAAGTTAACTTTGCTGTTTAAAACGTCCTTAATTTCGTAGCGTACTCTTTCTGGAGATAAAGTACCCGCTGAAGCTTCATGTAACCAAGTTGACTCATAGTGGTATGAGTTTTTGTTTACAATAGTGATATCTGCAACGTTAACGCCAATTTTCTTTTGCAAGTTTACAGCTGTTGTTAAGCCGCCATAACCCGCGCCCAATATTAATATTTTCGGTCTATTCACTAGAATCGAAACCACCTTTAATTATTTTATTCTGCTGACAAATAAAAAAGAAGTATATCGTATACTTCATCTGCTCCATCAGTTTGTCTATTTTTCGACAAAATACCTACATACTATATTAGACCTTTTGTTAATTGATTTCAATAGAATAATATTGATAGAACAAGCGAATTAGGTTACTATTTTAAGGTCATTTTTTTACTTTAAATCCCTTTTTAATATCGTTTGATTATTTTCATCAACTTTATGTTCTTTCGAGACAAGCATAAATAGTAATTGTTAGCAACTAATTTGATGCTTAAGCTTACTTTATTTATACCCTGAAACAATAAAAGTATCCGAGAAATAATAAAAACCCTCTCTCATTGCTTAAGTGCCAATTGTTGAGAAGGTTTGATAAAATTCTATTGTTTTATTTTTAAAAACATTAGCAAGACTCAGGCGTACCTTCAGTTTTTGCAGCAGGACGCAACCAAATAGGTTAGCGTCTTTTTTATTTCAAGCGATTGTCTCGTCTACGTATCGCCTCTTCCTCTTCCGCTCCCAATTCATGATATCGGAAGTGTTTTTGTTGTATGTTTTATTAGTTGTTCTGTAATATTTCTATAACTTCAATTTTTCCGTTAATAAGTAACTCAGGAAGTTCATTATTCTTATTACCATTCCAATACGCTTTTGCTTGTTCAATTTTTTGAGAGAATGGGATTGCATCCGCTTGTGGTAATAATTCTCCATCTCCCTCGAAATAATTTCCTTTAACTTTAAGTTTTACAATTTGTAGGATTTTACGATTATATGATTCAAAAACTGCTTTCCATTTCAATACTTCTTCGTAAGTCTTTGCAGCATAGAGGCAAGATAATCTTGAAGGATATTCAGGAAACTCCTGTAGACGAACCATTTCAACTATAGTTTCACGTATTGCCCTAATTGTTTGGTCTACGTATTTGACTGTAACCTCTGTATCTTCAGCATTTAATTGCAAACCATCACAATTAAAGTTTTTCTGCAATATTTGAATAAAATCTTCCCCCTGCGTGTTTACTTGATTTTTTTCGAAAAAGAAATTGTAGAGCGTATTTGGTTGGTTTTCATCAAAATGAATGACTTGACCTAATTTCATTTTTTTACGAGTCACTAGATGATAGACATAAAGTTCTTTACTCAATAGTATACCCACCTTTTAATTGTAATATTATGTTAATTTAAATTATACTACGTTTTAGGTTTAACAAGGGGATTAATGATTTATTAGTCATTTCATCGACCGTTTTAGTAGCTCCACCTTTTAACGTATGCGGTTGTTCTCGTTGTTCTGACGGTAGTGTAGCGATTTCATATAGTGCTTGCATACCTAGTTGAGTGTACGTACACTCGTCAGATAACTCGTCTACAATACGTATGAATTTATCCGCCTGTGCCCTATCTATTCCGATTTCTTCTTGACACCATTTCAACCATTTCCCAGGAACTAAGTCTTTTTCTTTAGCGTGCTTCAAGCGTTTACCAATCTCGAATATAGCTTCGCCGGCGACACGTTGATACGCGTTTATTTCTGCGGTAATTACGTTGATTTCCGTTGATAATGCGAATTCTTGCGTCTTGACCAAAACCTCCTTTTTTTTCGTGCGATTCTCGTGGCTAATTGGCGTCGTTTGCGCTAGATGGACGATAATATTTTTTATCTTTTAATCACTTAATTACTTGACTTTGCCTTACGAACTTTGACACAAAACTGATTGCTTGGTACAGGCTCGGCGATAATTTGTCTGCTTAGTTCTCAAATAGGCGATATATTAATCTACTTGAAAACGCATTTAAGAAGCCAGTCCGTAAAATAGCGCCAAGTATTCGAATAATCATCTTGTGTTCGCTGGCGGATACCTTCGCCCACTTTCGCGATAATAAAGTAACTCCAAGCATCTGTTAATCCAATCGTGTGTATTCGTTCGGCAGAAGTAGCACGCTCACTTACCTTACTTCTTCGCTTTTTAATCGACCTATTTTCTTCCAAAACAAAAAACGCCCCCTTACGTATCGTTAAATACGTGAGGAAGCGTCTATAATTAGCGCTGATATTCAAATAATCGCGGATAGTCTACTAACAACTATCAGAAGTAAATACGTAAGCATAACGGTACACTGTCCGGACACTCAACGGATTAGCAAGACTCAGGCGTACCTTCAGTTTTTGCTGTTCTAAATGAAGTACCACAGCCACATGATGCTATAGCATTTGGGTTTTCGATGGTAAATCCTCCACCCATTAGTGATTGTTTATAATCGATTTTCGTTCCTTTAAGGATTGGTGCGTCTTCACGGGAAACGAGCATTTGTAAACCGTATTCTTCTTGTATAAAATCAGCTTCTGTTTTTTCGTTTTCAAAACCCATACCGTAAGTCAGTCCACTACAGCCGCCACCTTTTACAGAAACTCGTAAAAAAGCGCCTTCTTCTTCGTTATGCTGCATCATTTCTTTTACATGGATAGCAGCAGCTTTAGTAATTTCAATTACTTGCGTCATCCGTGTCACCTTCTTTCGTATTACTATCATAACAATATTTTATGTTGGAGTAAAACAACTCATACTCGAAAAATAGACACTCTTTCGGTTCTCTTATCTGATATAATTGGTCCGTATACTTTAATAGGAAATGGGGACTATATAATGGAAATTTCACCTTATTACGAGAAGCAAATTGACTGCATTCATTGTAAAAAGAAATTCAATACAACAAAAGTGCGCTCAAAATTTATTAAAATCAGTAATAATGAAAGTGATTTTCACCCGATTTATGAAAATGATGTGAATCCTCTATTTTATAATGCCTTCGTTTGTGAACACTGTGGGTTTTCTTTCACTGAAGACTTTTCGAAATACTTTGCACCAGGGACATACGAAGCTATCGATGCGCAAATTAGTGCGCAATGGCACAAGCATTCATTTGGCAAAGAAAGAACACTTGATGATGCTTTGCAAGTATATAAATTAGCACTGGTTTGTGGACAAATTAAAAAGGAAAAGCATATTACATTAGCCGGACTTGCTCTTCGGACGGCTTGGTTATACCGCACTATTAAAAATACGGAGCAGGAAGACCGTTTTATACAAATTGCACGCGATCAATATATAGATGCATACTCTAATGGTGATTATAACGGTACTTCAATGTCCGAAGTTCGCGTACTCTATTTAATTGCAGAGTTGTCTAGAAGATTAGGAGACCGAGAAGAAGCCATTCGTCAATTCTCTCGCGTAATTGAGAAGCAACGTACTTCAAATGAAATAAAGATTATCGAAATGGCAAAAGAACAATGGCAAATAATGCGTCATGAAAAAGAAATGGAAGAGCATTCGGAAGTACATTAACTTTTCATTTCAACAAAAAAAGAGCCTACAAGGGCTCTTTTTTAATGCTTTTGTAAGTAGTTGCTTAGAATACTTGCTCTACCTCAACAACGCCTGGTACTTCTTCTAATAATGCGCGTTCGATCCCTGCTTTTAAAGTGATTGTAGAACTCGGGCAGCTACCGCATGCACCTAGTAAACGTAATTTTACGATACCATCTTCTATATCAACTAATTCACAGTCTCCTCCATCACGAAGAAGGAACGGGCGTAATTTATCTAAAACTTCTTGTACTTGTTCTTGCATTTTCTATCGACTCCTTTCCTTATAATCATTATAATATCAGACGAACGCAAAGGAAAGTACTTATACGCTCATTTGTTGGTATAACAGTATTTTAGGTAATTATGTCGAATGGACACTTTGTAACGGCGTATAAATAAATGTAAATATCTTGGAGAATTTTAAAATAAATACGCGAACAGACGCACTTTTTTTGACCGATCATCCGAGCGGTCTTTTTATTTACCCTCACAAAGGATATATTTCCCTGTATATTGTTAAAAAGTATAATTAATCGCATTCGGTCAATATTAAAACAATGGTGTCCTTTAAAAAATTATAAAGCTTGGTAGGTGATGTTTTGAAGCTTAACCATTTATTAATTTTAACTGTATGTGTTTTAACCATCTTAGTATTTTACGCTGGTTTTAGTAATGCTTCTGACAAAGGAAGGCGATACTATGAAGAATCAGGGCAAATGCTTTGGGATATTAACACGGATGAGAAAATTATTGCTTTAACATTTGATGATGGTCCACATCCAAGGTACACAGAGCAAATTTTGGATTTATTGACTAAACACAAAGTTAAAGCGACTTTTTTTGTTATTGGAGAAAATGCAGAGAAACAGCCTGAACTAGTCCTACGGGAATATAACGAAGGACATGAATTAGCAAATCATACGTATACACATACGTATAACCAATCAGTTAATGTTCTGGAAAAAGAATTAAAAAAGACAAACGACCTTATACACAAGATTACAGGCTTTTATCCAGTGTTATTTCGACCTGTAGGTGGGCAATATGATGACAATATGATAAATGTTGCTGTGAAAAACGGCTATAAAGTAGTCATATGGTCTTGGCACCAAGATACGGAAGATTGGAAAAGTCCAGGTGTTAATAAGATTGTAAAAAAGGTATTGAATAATACGAAACCCGGTGATGTTATCTTGTTCCACGACGGAGGTGGTAATCGGACTCAAACTATAAAAGCGCTTGACAAAATATTACCTGAACTTCAAAAACAAGGCTATAAATTTGTAACCATATCGGAGCTTATGGATAGTAAAAATGAATAGAATCACCATTTATTGGACGTGTTGATCATTGTGATATCTATATTATAAATGTTTTATTTTCAGCTTTATGGGAATCATAAGTTTCAAAACTTGAAGGGAGGTTTACTTATGTTTAGCTTTATCTGGTTTCTTATTATCGGTGGGATCTTAGGATGGTTAGCAGGATTTATTTTAGGTAAGGATGTCCCAGGTGGAGTTATTGGTAATATAATTGCAGGTATTATTGGAGCTTGGATAGGAGGAAAACTATTAGGCCGATGGGGTCCAACGCTTAGTGATTTCTATATTATTCCATCCTTGATTGGTTCCATCTTGTTGATTTTTATCGTAAGTTTCATTATGAAAAAAATGCATACTAGATGATGAAGACCTGGGCTTTTTGCTCAGGTTTTTTGTGTGAGAAATAATTTGTTTTTCTGTAGATACGCTTCAATCGAGCGGTCTTTTTTATTTCCTTCACAAGTGAAAGCTGAAGCAAAGTGCCGATCGCTCTTGTTCTTTCTCATCATTATAATATCAGACGAACGTCAAGATGGGTAACTACATGAGAAGGTTTTGACAACCTTCTCATTTTATTAGCCCGCTAAATTAACGTTTTTTTATTTTCACAAAGGAGCTATTAAAATTGACAGTGACAATTGCACTCTTTATCTTTATATTTAAATGTATATACATATGGTAAAAAATTTATTACTGAAAACGAGAGGATGAATTGTTAATGACAAAATGTACAATTGCAATCGAAATATACGGAGCTAGCATCATGTGTGCAAGCTGTGTCAATGCACCTTCTTCAAAAGATACTTATGAATGGCTACAAGCTGCGATTAATCGGAAATATCCAGAACAGCCGTATCATATCACTTATATTGATATCGAACATCCTACGCAAAATGAACGCCATCAGCAATGGGCAGACCGAATAAATGAAGATGAATTTTTCTATCCATTAGTTTTAATAAATAACGAAGTCATTGGAGAAGGCTATATTCAATTAAAGCCCGTTTTCAAAGAGCTTGAGAAATTAGGATTTGAACCAATTGAAAAAGAAGCATAAAAAAGCTGTCTCGCCTCGCATTATTTGCGAAAGAGACAGCTTCTTTTTATCCGTTGTGGCGCTTGTACATCCATAGTAAGCCTGATTTCATCAAACGAGCGATACGACCTGTTACAGTCTTATCTGCTAAATAGACGAACCCTTGTTTCTTACCTAATGCGCCCATAAAGCCTTTCAGCTTAATTTCCGGCATTTTCTCTGGTAGTACTTCGCCTTTCCAACGTAATTTTAGTACGCGTACAATATGTTCTGCTTGTTCCTCAGCTAACTGAGCACTTGGTCCAAATTGTGAAGCAGCACAGTCACCAACTATATAGACATTCTCATCATTTGGTAAGTCCATATATTGAGTAACAACTACACGACCTGAGCGATCTGCTTCTAATTCTAAGTCACGAACAACTTTTACTGGTTGAATACCAGCTGTCCAGACAACTGCATCAACTGAAATATGTTCATCATGATTAAATAATTCGTTTTTCTCTACTTTGGTAATATTAGAATTTGCAATTACTTCGACGTCATTTTTGTCGAACCATTTTTTTACGTAATTACTTAAGCGTTCTGGGAAGTCTTTTAAAATACGCTCGCCACGGTCAAATAATTTAATTTTTAAATCTGCGCGACTTTCACGTAATTCACTTGCTAACTCAATTCCACTTAAGCCCGCACCAACGATTCCTACGACAGAACCCGATGGAAGCCCACAAAGTGTGTTATAAGTTTCACGTGATTTAGCCATTGTTTGGATGCTGTACGTATATTCATCCGCACCAGGTACGCCGTGATACTTATCTTCACAGCCTAGACCAATAACTAAATCATCATACTCAACACTTTTGCCGCCTTCTAGTAGTACAGCTTTGTTTGTTTTATCAATTTTCTCAATTTCTCCATATACAACAGATAAGCGTTCATGTTCAGGGAAACCTACACGAATATGCTTTTCAGGTGTTGTACCTGCAGCTAAAGCGTAAAATTCAGTTTTCAAGCTATGGAATGGTGCACGGTCTACTAGAGTAATTTGTACATCTTCTGGTAAATTATTTGGCAATAAACGCAAAAGAATACGCATATTACCGTAGCCACCGCCTAATAAGACTAATTTTCTCATAGTAATCTCCTTCTTATTACAGTATTACATTTCGTTGCATTTCAAATCTTTCCAATACCGAGTATAAACGATTGTGAGAAGTTTCACAATATAGACTCGAAAATTGACGAATGAAAAAAAAAATAGTAGCATTTCGAGTAGTGAGGTGAGGCGCACATGAATCCACTTGTTGAGTTTTGTGTTAGTAATTTAGCAAATGGCTCCCAAGATACATTTGAAGTGCTAGAAATGGATCCGAATATAGATGTTTTAGAATATGGCTGCTTGAGCTATTGTACGAAATGCTCTGATACATTATATGCACTTGTAAATGGCGAAATGGTCGAAGCTGAAACACCGGAAGAATTAACAAAAAAAATCTATAAATTTATTGAAGACAACCCTTTATTCTAAAGAAAAAAGTCGCAAACTATGTTTATAACTACATAATTTGCGACTTTTATTATATTATAACCAATCAAGTAAGCTATTAACCGTAAATGTTGGTTTTTGCGCCTTTTTTAGCACTAAATCAGTAGGGGTCACCCCTGTGTTAACATGCAACGTATCAATACCAAAATTGATACCTGCTAATATATCTGTATCATAATTATCACCGATCATGAGCATATCTTCTTTTTCAAGCCCATGCAATTGTTGTAAAATGGCTAACATATGAGGCTGTGGCTTCCCGATATATGTAGGTGCTACGCCTGTCACTGTATGAATTAACTCCGCAATCGAACCATTTCCCGGTGCAAAGCCCTTTTCATTCGGGAATTTTAAATCACCATTTGTTGCGATAAATTGCGCCCCATTTTGCACAACGTAGCAAGCATTTTCTATTTTAGAATAATTTATTTCTAAATCAATACCTTGCACTAGCACATCTGGTTGCTCCTTCGTTATCCTAATATTTTCAGCGAGCAAAGCCGCTTTTAAGCCCTCTTCACCTATCATTTGCACCGTTGCATTTGGATAGTGTTTACTAACATATTTAGCTGCTGCAATTGCTGAGGTTAAAATATGCGCTTCAGATGTCACGATGCCCATTTTCTGTAGCTTCTGCTGTGCTTGTCGTTGTGTCATTCTTGCGTTATTCGTTACAAAGAAGGGCTCTACACCGTTTTTTTGCAATTCATGTATAAATGTCACAGCTGAAGGTATCGGCTCACTCCCCTTGTACACAGTGCCATCTAAATCGAAACAATAGGCTTTATATGCCTTCATTCATTTTCCTCAGGTATAAATGCTGATACTGGTCCAAGTTCATTCACTAAATAATAATCTACTTTTGGAGCAAATGCTTTAAGAGCTTCTAAGTTATTGTTTAATACCGTAACGATTTCTTCATCATTCACTTCTAAAATATCACGAACAAGAGCACGTCGTAAGCTGATTAATTCTTTTAATGGCTGATCCATTTCAAGAGTAATTACTTTTTCGTCAACTAAAATATCGATGATATCTTCGTAGCTACCAGGATCACGCATAATAAAACCATCAATCATCGAGTTACCAACGTCAATAATCGATTCGATTAATGTATTCGCAATACGTTCCACAGCCAGTTTGCGGATATCATCTGACAACCAGTCATTCTGGCTTTCAAATGTTGCAATTAATGAATTCATATATTCAAGATTTTTTATAATTTTTTTACGGTCAACGAAATACACAGTACTTCCTCCATTCAAATTGTAAAAGTTGATAGTCTACTCCTTTATATAGTACCATATCTTTAGAATCGGAAGGAGTTGCGCGCACAATGGAAAGATTTTTCTTATACGACGATGTCGAGGATACAAAAACACGTTTTGTCAGCTTCACAGGCGAATCGCAACGCTATGATTTAGCTATTTTACAGAGCGCTCGCTTTTTCGGAAAAGTGCTCGTTTTAGATATGCAGCACGGCCGTTTCGCTATTGTCGGCTCAGATGACCTAGAAGAGCCAGGATACTTAGAGCAAATATATAACCGCCCAGAAGACGAAGCACAAGAACTAAGAGAGTACTTGCAAGAATTGATCTTTTAAATGCTGAAGCGGACCGTTTAATCCCGACAAGCACTGTAGCTCTCGAAACAAAAGCATCACTCCAGCTTTTGTCCGAGAGAGCGGAAGTGACCTCGAGGGATTGGCCGCTGAAGCTGGATCTGCTTAATGCTGAAGGCGCTCGTTCAATGGCGACAAGCGTTGGAGGTCTCGAATCAAAAGCATACTTTCAGCTTTTGTCCGAGAGAACGGAAACGACCTCGAGCCGTTAGCGCCTGAAGCTGGATACGCTTAATGCTGAAGGCGCTCGTTTAGCTGTGAAGCACGTTGGAGGACGGAAGCCAAAGTCGCCCTTTGACTTTGAGCGCCCGGCCGAAACGTCGCGAACAGCTAGCGCCTGGAGCTGGATACACTTAATGCTGAAGCGGGCCGTTTAATCCCGACAAGCACTGTAAAAAGGAACACAGTCTAAGAACGCCACATCCGGTGGCAACGACTGCGTGACCCGCATCGTGCGGGCTCGAAACAAAAGCATCTCTTCAGCTTTTGTCCGAGAATAGAGGAAGGCAACCTAAGTTCGCGACGTCCTGTCGCAACGGTTGCATGACCCACATCGTGTGGGCCCAAGTGACCTCGAGGGATTGGCCGCTGAAGCTGGAGATGCTTCATGCTGAAGGCGCTCGTGCAACGGCGACAAGCGTTGGAGTTCTCGAATCAAAAGCATACTTTCAGCTTTTGACCGAGAGAACGGAAACGACCTCGAGCCGTTAGCGCTTGAAGCTGGATATCCAACTTCGATAACTGAGAGCATAACTTTTATAACTCAAGCACTAGCTTTGATGACTCAGAGCTCAGCTTCTATGACTCAGACCAACTGTAATGACTCAAATCCTATCTTTAATGACTGAGTGCTCATCTATTATGACTCAATCTTCTACTTCTACGACTTAGCCTACTCTAATTTCAGAGAAGGCTTTTTATTGAAATATAAGAACGTCGTCTAGCGATTTTTAAGCATAGTCACCTGTCTAATTCGCAAAAATTGTCCTACACAATATTGTAAATTCCACTTGAACGAACATAGATCACTAAAATGGAGCTTTTATTCCACACCCTGATTAACTAAACCCTAGCTACGAACCTGACAAAAAAACATCAATCCCGACTATTGAAGCTCGGAATCGATGTTTTTTTGTGGTTCTTCAAATGTTTCGGTGACGATGATTTCTGTATCAATTTCAGCCTCTAGTACGACCAATTCTGACACTTCCTCTTTTACAGGGATCGGTGCCTTACCGGTCTTTTTCAATACGAAATATGCACATCCAAAATTACAAAACTCGTATAGATAATCTTGTAACGTACTAATTTTAGTATCGAAAGAAGCCTTTTGATTTTTGTCATCAAAAAAGCCCTTTAAACGTAGTTGACCGTATCCCCAGTCGCCTACTATATAGTCATATTTGGTTAAAATATCGCTGAAGCGTCCAAGAAATTCTTCTTCTTGGAAGCCTTCGCGATAATCTGTCAATACATCATAGGCCATGCGTTCAGCAATGATCATGTTACCACCATCCGTTAGTTATTCGTGACAGCGCCTTGTTCCTCGCCTAGCAGCTGTTTTTGTTTCGCTGCAGCATTTACTTGTTCATCGGCATGATAACTACTACGCACAAGTGGACCTGCTTCACAATGTGAGAAGCCTTTGCTCATCGCAATTTTGCGCAGTTTACCAAATTCTAATGGTGAATAATATTTCTTCACCGGTAAATGTTTTTTCGACGGCTGTAAATATTGACCAATTGTCATAATATCTACATTGTTTGCGCGTAAATCGTCCATTACTTCGATTATTTCTTCTTCTGTCTCACCAAGGCCAAGCATCAATGACGATTTAGTAGGAATATCAGGTTGCATTTCTTTTGCACGACGCAAAAATTCCAAAGAGCGATCGTATTTTGCTCGAGCGCGAACTCTTGGTGTTAGACGGCGTACTGTTTCGATATTATGGTTTAAAATATCGGGTTTTGTATCCATTAAAATACGTAAGTTTTCTTCCAATCCACCCATATCTGAAGGTAAAACTTCGATTGATGTGAATGGACTTTTACGACGGATAGCGCGGACAGTTTCCGCAAAAACTTCTGCTCCTCCGTCTTTTAAGTCATCTCGGGCTACTGCCGTTACAACGACATGCTTCAAGTTCATGATTTCAACTGAATCTGCTACGCGTTCTGGCTCTGCTGTATCCAATTCCGTTGGAAGACCTGTTTTAACCGCACAGAAACGACATGCACGTGTACAAACTGCTCCTAAAATCATAAATGTAGCGGTACGTCTTTCTCCCCAGCACTCATGAATATTCGGACATCTAGCTTCCTCACAAACTGTATGTAAATTCTTTTCACGCATTAATTTTTTGAGGCCTTTGTAGTCATCATTTGTATTCAGTTTTATTTTTAGCCACTCCGGTTTTCTTAAATGTTCCCCTTTTGTAGGTTTACATGATGTCATCGAAGATACAGCTCCCATCATTAAGCTTATTTATATATTGTTTTTCTTTTGTCAATGTAACATAATAAGTAGCTTCAAACAACCTTCGAATACTGATGTTGTCAAAATATTTCGCAATACCTATCTTTATAATCCACTATTAACTAAAAAAAATTAAAAAGGGATATAGTATCCCTTTAATCCAACTTAACCGGCACCTCGATTGATGGTTGTGTCCCACCATCCTTCGTATAAATATTAGGTACTTTTCCGTTAATCAAACCAATAGCAACTGGGATACGCTGCTCTACAGTTGTTGATTTAGTAGCGAGTGGCACAATGATTTGGACATTTACTGTTATATGGATACGCACTTCAACATACGCATTATTAATACCAAATTCTTGAATATATGATTCAACATCTGTATGTACACTACCGATGACATGAAAACGAATTGGAATTTTCGGTCCTAAATTACCTAGCAATGGAATATTTGTTGCCTGCCCAATTGGAACAAAAAAGACAACCCCTCCATCTTGTTGCATTGCATCGGCATCATATTCAATATTTTCTAATTGAGGCAGATGACTTAAATTACCTTCTTCTGATTCTTCAAGATGTGTTTGTACAAGTTTATGCGTTTCTGCCATAACACGGTTGATAATTTCCGTATTAAATTTTGTTGTTACGCCCCCTGAGTTATTAGACGGTACGTCTTCCATTATATCATTGACGTCTAGCACATTGGCGGTTCTTGAATTAATTGCTTGACTAATAACATGAGATGCAATTTTATTTGTTTGTACTTCTGCATATCGCAAGTATGTTGGCATCAATTTTACATTCACCGTATAAAATAGGAGCGCAATCATGCATACCACGCTAACGATAAAAATCGGTAATGCTCGAGAGCGTTTTCGCCCTTTTTGCACTAATAATCTACGTCTTCGTTTCGGTAAACGCAAAAAAATTCCCCCTAACCATATGCTATGATTAAGGGGTATTCTTTATTCACTATGTATAAGATATTCCACTTCAACCTGCTGTATTTTAACTGCTGGTTCGTCTTCCAAACAGCTTTCATACGTCGCTGACAATAGCTCACCGTTCTCCTCGAAAATTCGAATCCAAGGTCTTTCAGGAGCCATACGATTTTGTTTTGAAACGATTGCACGTCGACCATCAGATAATAGAACAACCGTCCCATTTGGATAGACCGCTATACATTTTTGGAATGCTTTCACAACTTTTTCATCGTATAACGTGCCTATCCCCTGGTTAATAATTTCCATTCCTTGAGAAGGTAGCATTTTCTTACGATACACACGATTTGATGTCACTGCATCAAACACATCGGCAACAGCAATGATTTTAGCATATGGATGAATTTCAAAATCGATCAATCCACGTGGATAGCCACTACCATCAAGCCTTTCGTGGTGTTGGAATGCACAATGTGCTGAAAGTAAAGAAATAGTATGAAGATTTCTTAATAAATCAAAGCCGTATTTTGCATGAAATTTCATCGTATTATATTCTTCATTTGTTAAGCGGCTAGGTTTACTTAGAATCTCTTGTGGAATAAGCATCTTACCAACGTCATGCAACATTGCACCAATTCCAATTTGACGTACTTCATCAGATGTATACTTTAGTTCTCTCGCAATAGCAATGGAGTAAATCGCTACTTGCAATGAATGCTGATAAATATATTCATCATAAATGAATGCATCACTCAATACTGTAATAATTTCTTCGCTATTTACAATACTTTCAAGTAATTGATCAATAATGGAAACGAAATGTTTGGACTGTTGGTCTAAACAATAAGTTGAATCTACGTTTTTCCGATCCTTTAGCATGGTGAAGGAACCTGTAATTTTCTCTACAGCTTGTCTTCTTGCATGCAACGGTACAGCTTCAACTATTTCAATACCTTGTGAAATCTTATCGTTAATATATACATATTGAACATTTAATTGTGAAAGTCGGTTGATTATTTGACTTGACGCTACAACCCCTTCATGCAATAAAGGTCTTCCAGCCTCATTCCAAATTGTCCTGCCAATCACCATTCCTGGTTGCAATACTTTAGTTGAAATCAGCCTCATACTATTTCCCCATTCATAAGCATAATCTATTCGCTATATTCTAAATTAATACAGATTTATAATTAGGTTACTTTGAATTTTCCCCTTTGAAAAATTCAAGTCCATACTGAATTAGAATATCACGTAAAAATTGAGGTAACAAGTATGTTTTTGGTGTATTTTTGAAATTGGGAAAGAAATAACCAAAAGTGTACATATCTAAAGTCACGAGTTTGTAACTCTTCTTTAAGTCTGCAACCTTACCTTCTATTACTAACTGCCCCCTATCATCCATCTCAAATCGGTAGTTTAGCATCTTCCCAAACACAACGCCTCTAAAACCTAACCCTTTAAGTTCACGTCTTGGCCAGTCTCCATTTTGTGCATCGAAATAAACTTCTCTCAACTGTTCACCTGTTAGCTCTATTACACACGCATTGATTGGATGGGGAAGCATACTATGAATATCATTTGCTGTCACTCGCCCTTTCGGAAGTCCAGTTAAAAAGATACCCGCATTAAACAGAGCGCAATCTGCTTTTGCAAACTGTAGCAATGCTTTTGCAAAAAGTCTTGATATATTAGAATGATGATACCACTCTTTATTGTAATATCTGTCCGAATAGAATACAGGTATATCCAATAGTTCATGTCCTTGTCGTTCAAGTGAGGCTACTAGCTCAACTTCTCCTTCTACAGGTGCAAGTTCTATAGATCTGTGAAGCATCGTTTTTTTCGTCACAACTTTTAATGCATCCGTATCAAATTGTATTTCGGTATGACCAACAAAGAAACCAAATTTCCCACCACCAGTTAACAGTACATCATTAACTATTTTACCTTCATGCAAAATATGATGCGTATGTGAACCAAATATCACGTCAATTTCAGGACAGAGCTCTGCTAATAACGTGTCCTCTGACAAACCGAGATGAGACATACAAACAAGTACATCTACTTTGTCACGCAACTCAACTACCTGTTTTTGCAAAGTTTTTATCGGCTCCATTACTTCCCAATCAAGCTGTTTATAAAATAGCGTAAAAGGAGCAGTGGCTGCAATAACCCCTACCTTTGTTCCAGCTTTTGTTGTATATATATGATAGAGTTCAGCCCACGTAGGCATACTACCATCATTATTACGCAAATTTGCTAATATGACGTCAAAGTTCGCCTCATTGTATAATGTATTCAAATCCTCGTTTGATAAAGTGATGCCTTCGTTATTACCGATTGTTACGGCATCGTACTTGGCATCATTTAATAGTTTCACATTCCCTTTGCCAAGCGTGGCTTCAGAATAAACATTCGAGCGATCCATATAATCCCCTATATCAAAAACAAAGCAACTATCACCCGCTTCTATATGCCATTCTTTTCTGGTCACAAGAAATTTGTGTATACGAGGCCAATGCTCAAAATGGCTATGGACATCATTTGTATGATAAAAATGGATTGTTTCAAACACAATATCACCTCTTTACATTCAGAATAGTCCATCAATAATCGAACGAATTCCTAGTAGTAATAATATAATTCGTAAAACAAGTACTAGTGTATCTGAGTTAATACGCTTATTTAGGGCTGCTCCAATTTTCGCCCCAATATAAGCCCCTGGAATTACCGGAATCGTATATATCCAAGGTACATTTCCTAAATAAATATGACTTGCTGAATTGACGATGGATGATAAAAACACCATGAACATCGATGTTGCAACAGCTACATGTGGAGGGAATAAAAACAACAAAATCATAGCAGGTACAATCATTGATCCTCCACCAATACCGAATAAGCCTGATGAAAAACCAATACCAAATGTTAATATAAGAGCAAACCAAATCGGATAGCCATATACAAATGATTTTCCATCTTGATCCGTGAAAGTTCGCTTCGTCCCATGTTCTACAAACCATTTTACAGGCTTCAATTTATCCCGCACGATCAAAATTGTCGCTAAAATAATTAGCAAAATACCAAAATATAAATTAAATGATGGTAGATCTAAACCTCTATTCACCCATGCGCCTAAAATGGTCCCAGGTATACTCCCAGCAAAGAAAATCGCTCCACTTTTATAGTCGACTGTTTTCGTTTTCATATAAGACAATGTAGATGCTAGCCCTGTGAAAATCATCATGACTACCGACAACCCAACTACCTTCTGTGGTGTCAAATCTGGTATAAATCCGAGTGACAATCCAACAAATAAAGTAGCAGGTACTAATATTACGCCACCACCTAGACCTACTAAGGCACCAACTGCACCTGAAAACAAGCCAATTATAGCGATTAAAATATACTCCATCACTATTCCCCTTCAAAGAAATCTAATTGTTTTGGGGATAATCCCTCATATTGTACACCGAGCATTTTCTGCAACTGTTTTGCATTTTTCGCTGCATCATGCGCAGAGTTATTATTAAACAGCACAAAAACATCCTTCGCCTGCTGTTGTAACGCTACAATATGTTGATGTAATCCCTTTAATTCTTCTTCATTATAATTATACAAAAAACGAGTTTTGCGCCACTCTTCATTATTGCCGGGATTACGCCAGCCATGGACATTGCGACCATGAATACGAACAAGTACACAATCGCTTGTCGCTCTCGGCACGAGTGGCACCGAACCTTCACCAGCTTGCGGCTCGTCACAAACAGTATGGATCAAATTCTCTTGCCGTAAGAAATTTAACGTACTATCCATAAACTTCTCGCTATACCAAGTACGATTTCGAAACTCAATTGCTACAGGAAAATCCTTTAATTGTTGCTTCACATAGCGAATATACGTAACATTTTTCGTTTGGCAATCAAACCATGGAGGGAATTGCACTAAAATCATCGCCAGTTTACCCGCCTGTTGAAAAGATGCCATTGCCTTTTTAAATGTCTCAAACATTTCCTCACGTGTCTCAAAAGGGTTATCCTGCCTCAAATGACCCGTCATTCCTTGATATGCTTTTACAACAAATTGAAAATGCTCAGGCACTTCATCAATCCACTTCTGAACATTGGTTTCAGATGGAATAGAGTAAAATGAAGTATCCACTTCAACAACCGGAAAATGCCCACTATAATCAAATAACTTATCCCGCGCTGTAGACAATGGACTATAAAGAGCCGGATGATCTCCCCATCCAGTTAAACCAATATGTATCATCAAGCATCCCCCACTATCCAAGCATATAGTTCATGATATCATAACCTTCTACTGTCTTAGAACAGATTGAACCAAACCTTTACATTCATTAAACAAAATAAAAAATAGACCTTGAAATTGCTTATTATTGCAAAGTATTTCATGACCTATTCTTATATATATTTTCCCTCTTTCCCCAAATCCGAAATGAGCAATACATTTACTAATCTTAATTTCTCCTCTGCTTTTTTCAGTAAGTTCATCAATAAAAAAGCTTCAGCACCAATTCGAGCCACAATTATAAAACAAGCTTTGACGATATATTGGAGTGGGACTAACAGATAACTAATTATGGTTGTCTGTTTTTCACTATGTACATTCTCCTACCAATTACCTAAAATAGAAACAAAAGGAGTTGTTACATATGGATAATTTATTTATGATTTTATTGTTAGTTAGCATGTTGGCTTTACCTGTTTTTGTTATTATGTCTGTTATTTCGTTCGTAAAGAAGGATGGATTGAAAGGTAAAAAAATGCTGAAATTTAGCGGTATTTCTTTTGCTGCTATAATTGTTACGGCTATAGGTGTTGGAGCTACTGCTGAACCTACAGAAACATCAAACAAGGATAAAGAAAAAGTGGAAACTGTAGCCAAAGTTGAAGAGAAGGTAGAAGAAACCCCCGAAGAAAAGGCTGCACGTGAAGCTAAAGCGGCTGAGGAAAAAGCATTAGCAGAACAGAAAGCAAAAGAGAAAGCGAAGGCGAAAGCTAAAGAGGAAAGTGTCCCTAGAGAATATAAGTCGGCGTTAAAAAAAGCAGAATCCTACGCTAAAACTATGCATATGTCAAAGGAAGGTATTTACGACCAATTAACATCGGAATATGGAGAGAATTTCCCTGTAGAAGCAGCTCAATATGCTATAGATAACATTGTATTTGATTGGAAAGATAATGCATTGAAAAAAGCACAAACATACGCAGAAACTATGAGCATGTCAGATTCGGCTATTTATGACCAATTGATTTCAAAACACGGGGAAAAATTTACCACAGAAGAAGCGCAATACGCCATTGATAATTTAGAATAAGTAATACCCTCCACACTAAATATTGTGGAAGGCACACCAAAGGTCACTCACTGAGTGGCTTTTTATATTTACAATTAAAAATGACCAAGTACTCATCTTTTATGAGCGCTTGGTTATTTGTTTATATGATTAATAATTAATTTTTCTACCTGTGTTTTTAACGCTTGATTAACATAGCGAAATACATCATCATTGCCTGGTCTTGTGACAGTCGGGTCACTGAAATACTCACTTACCTTTTTCATATCTAACAATGAAGAAACCGGTCTTTTATTTGATTTATCACTCTGACATCTCTATAATTAATTACTTTTAATGATATATATATATCTATTTCACTAACATATATTTTACATTTTCATTTTATTTTTTGTAACAATTCAATATTTTCAACTGATGAAACAGCAGAATTCTTATCTAAATATTTTCCCCAAAAACTTGGACACAAAACAATTAAAACAACGTCAGACACGTACTTGTATATCACTGAAAAAATAGAAGAAGACGAACTCAAAAAGTTCGCCTCCTACGTTAAGAACAAAATTTGAATCGGCACGAAATCGGCACAATCGATTTTCTTTACCGATTCAACACCTCGCAAATCCTTATACATCAAGAGTTATCGGACTTTTATCCGATACTACCTTCCATCTCAAACTTGATAAGACGGTTCATTTCTACTGCATATTCCATTGGAAGTTCTTTTGTAAATGGCTCGATGAAGCCCATTACGATCATTTCTGTTGCTTCTTGCTCAGAAACACCGCGGCTCATCAAGTAGAATAATTGCTCTTCAGATACTTTTGAAACTTTTGCTTCATGCTCTAAAGAGATTTGGTCATTCATCACTTCATTGTATGGAATTGTATCAGAAGTAGATTCGTTATCCATGATTAATGTATCGCATTCGATATTCGCACGTGCATTAATCGCTTTTTTACCAAATTTCACTTGTCCACGGTAAGTTACATTACCACCATGTTTAGAAATTGATTTTGAAACGATTGTAGAAGATGTGTTTGGTGCTAAGTGAATCATTTTCGCACCAGTATCTTGGTTTTGACCACGACCTGCAATGGCAATTGATAGAGTCATACCACGAGCACCTTCACCTTTAAGGATACATGCTGGGTATTTCATTGTTACTTTAGAACCGATGTTACCATCAATCCATTCCATTGTAGCGTTAGCATCGCATACTGCACGTTTTGTAACTAGGTTATACACGTTGTTAGCCCAGTTTTGGATTGTTGTATAACGGCAATATGCATCTTTTTTGATGATGATTTCAACAACAGCACTGTGTAGAGAGCTTGTTGTATAAACTGGTGCTGTACAACCTTCTACGTAGTGTACGCTTGCACCTTCATCAACGATAATAAGTGTACGCTCGAATTGACCCATGTTTTCAGAGTTAATACGGAAGTACGCTTGTAGAGGTGTTTCTAATTTCACACCTTTTGGTACGTAGATGAACGAACCACCAGACCATACTGCAGAGTTAAGTGCAGAGAATTTGTTGTCTTGTGATGGAATTGTTTTACCGAAGTACTCTCTGAAAAGATCTTCGTTTTCACGAAGTGCTGAGTCTGTGTCTTTAAAGACAACACCCATATCTTCAAGTTCTTGCTTCATGTTATGGTAAACAACTTCAGATTCGTATTGTGCAGAAACACCCGCAAGGTATTTTTGTTCTGCTTCAGGAATACCTAGTTTATCAAAAGTTTCTTTGATTTCAGCTGGTACTTCATCCCAAGATTTTTGAGTTGCTTCAGATGGTTTTACATAATACGTAATTTCATCGAAGTTTAACTCAGATAGATCGCCACCCCATTGAGGCATTGGTTTTTCATAGAAAATCTCAAGTGATTTTAGACGAAAATCTAACATCCATTGAGGCTCATTTTTTATTTTAGAAATTTCTTTAACGATATCAGCAGTTAAACCACGTTTTGAACGGAAAATAGATACGTCCTTGTCATGGAATCCATACTTGTAATCGCCAATTTCAGGCATTTTTTTAGCCATCGTTTCTCCTCCGTTCAGAGTTCATTAATTATTTATTTTCAGATTCGTCTTGTACGCCTTTTTCCATCGCTTTCCAGGCTAAAGTTGCACACTTAATACGAGCTGGGAATTTTGAAACACCTGAAAGTGCTTCTACATCACCTAAATCGATTGAATCGTCATAGTCTTTTCCAAGCATCATATCAGAGAAAATATGTGCAAGTTTTTGAGCTTCATCTGCTGTTTTTCCTTTGATGATTTGCGTCATCATGGATGCAGAGGACATTGAAATGGAGCATCCTTCTCCATCAAATTTAGCATCTTCAACGATGCCATCATTTACTTGTAAAGTTAAACGGATACGGTCGCCGCAAGTAGGGTTGTTCATATCGATAGTGACATTACTACCTTCAAGAGCTCCTTTGTTTCTTGGCTTTTTGTAGTGATCCATAATAACTGAGCGGTAAAGTTGATCTAAATTATTCAAAGACATCAGCAAAATACTCCTTCGCAGTGCGCAACCCTGCAACAAGACGGTCAATATCTTCCTCGTTATTATAAACATAGAAGCTGGCACGTGCCGTTGCTGTACATTGTAGCCATTTCATCAATGGCTGTGCGCAATGATGCCCAGCACGTACAGCGATACCATTCATATCAAGAACAGTTGCTACATCATGTGGGTGAACATCATCTAAATTAAATGTTACAAGACCTGAGCGTTTAGCAGGATCATGTGGTCCATACATTGTTAGACCTTCAATTGTATGCATTTGGTCCATAGTATAACGCGATAAAGTATGTTCATGTTTTTCGATAGTGTCTAAACCGATTTCTTGAAGGAAATCAATTGCAGCGCCTAAACCAATAGCTCCTGCAATGATAGGTGTACCACCTTCAAATTTCCAAGGTAGTTCCTTCCACGTAGATTCATAAAGTCCTACAAAATCGATCATTTCTCCACCAAATTCAACTGGATCCATATTTTCGAGATGCGCTTTTTTGCCATATAATACACCAATGCCTGTAGGTCCACACATTTTATGTCCAGAAAATGCTAAGAAATCACAGTCTAAATCTTGCACATCTGTTTTAAAATGCGGTACGCCTTGTGCACCATCAACGACTAATACAGCACCATGCTCGTGAGCAATTGCAGCAATTTCTTTAATAGGGTTGATCGTACCTAAAACGTTTGAAGCGAATGTTAATGAAACAATTTTCGTTTTGTCCGTAATTGTTTCACGTACTTTATCTAAAGATAAAGTACCGTCTGACTCTAAATCGATATATTTTAAAGTAGCGCCCTTTTCCTTCGCAAGTTGTTGCCAAGGAATTAGATTAGAATGGTGTTCCATATAAGTAATGACGATTTCATCGCCTTCACCTACATTTGCACGACCGTAGCTTTGAGCTACGATATTGAGCGCTGTAGTAGTCCCTCTTGTGAAGATTATTTCTTCAGTTGACTTAGCATGGATAAATTTACGAACCTTTTCACGAGAGCCTTCATATGAATCAGTTGCTCTGTTCCCGAGTGTGTGAACACCACGGTGAACGTTTGAATTTTCGAATTCGTAATAATTTTTGATTGCTTCAATTACTTGAATTGGCTTTTGAGAAGTTGCGGCACTATCAAGATAAACGAGCGGATGCCCATTAATTTCTTGATTTAGTATTGGAAAATAGCTCCGAATGTCATCTTTGATCATTAGCGAACTTTCCTTTCGATTACCTCCGTCAGTTGCTTTTTAACACCTTCAATAGGTAATTTATTTACAACTGGCGCAAGGAATCCGTGAATTACTAAACGTTCAGCTTCTTCTTTTGAAATACCGCGACTCATTAAGTAATACAATTGAATTGGGTCAACGCGTCCAACAGAAGCTGCATGTCCAGCAGTTACATCATCTTCTTCAATTAATAGTATTGGGTTAGCATCACCACGAGCATTTTCACTAAACATTAGCACGCGTGATTCTTGTACAGCATCTGCTTTTGTAGCACCATGCTCGATTTTACCGATGCCGTTGAAAATAGCACGAGAAGAATCTTTCATAACGCCATGTGTAAGGATATAGCCGTTTGAAGCTTTACCCCAATGTCTAATTTCAGTTGTGAAGTTTTGGCTTTGGTCACCGCGGCCAACAACAACTGATTTACTATCAGCATTTGAACCGTCACCGATTAAATGTGTAATGTTCTCAGAGATTGTGTCGCCGTCATTCATCAGACCAGCAGCCCATTCAATAGTAGCGTCACGATGTAAAATACCGCGGCGGTTAACATAAGTAGTTAAGCCTTTTGCAAGTACATCTACAGCACCGAAAATTACTTTTGCGTTATCGTTAACGATTACTTCAGCAATGATGTTTACCTGTCCAGCTGCTTCTTCGATTGTAGAAAGATAGTTTTCTACATACGTAACTGAACTATTCGCTTCAGCAACAACTAATACATGGTTGAATAATGAAGCATCTGCATTGTCATGTAAGAACACAACTTGTAGTGGTTCTTCAATAACTACGTTTTTCGGTACGTATACGAAGACACCACCGTTAACTAATGCAGCATGTAATGCAGCTAGTTTATGATCATCAGCTTTTACGCCTTCAGTCATATAATATTTTTTCACTAAGTCGCTATGTTCGCGAGCAGCAGTAATAATATCAGTCATAATAACACCTTGTGCTTTTAGCTCTTCAGAAAGTTCAAGATAAGCTGGTGTATTGTTATGTTGGATATAGATATTATGTTGTTTTTCTGCATCTACGATTGATTTCACTTCTTTTGGAAGCTCCTCAAGTGATGCGTATGTTGTACTTTCTACAACATGTGATGGAAATTCTGTGAAATTCCATTTTGAAATATTTGTTTTATCTGGTTTTGGCAATGGTAGCGTTTCTACGTTCGCTAGTGCACTTTCACGAAGCTCTGTTAACCAGCTTGGTTCATTGTTCGCTTCAGAGAAGGAGCGTACGTCTTGAGCGGTTACCGCCAATTTTGTTTCAACCGTCATTCTGCTCGTCCTCCTTCTTATGCTTCTTGTTCAGCAGTTTCTTCGTCTTCAATGCCTAATTCTTGTTTAATCCAGTCATAACCTTCAGCTTCAAGTTTATGAGCTAATTCAGCGCCACCAGATTTCACGACTTTACCTTGCATCATAACGTGTACTTGGTCTGGAGTGATGTAGTTAAGTAGTCGTTGGTAGTGAGTGATCATTAAGCATCCAAAGCCTTCTCCACGCATTTCGTTGATTCCTTTAGAAACAACTTTTAATGCATCGATATCAAGACCAGAGTCAATTTCATCTAAGATAGCAAATTTCGGTTTAATCATCATTAATTGAAGAATTTCGTTACGTTTTTTCTCACCGCCAGAGAAACCTTCATTTAAGTAGCGTTGAGCCATATCTAGATCCATTTCAAGGAATTCCATTTTCTTGTCTAATTCACGGATGAATTTCATCAATGAAATTTCATCGCCTTCTTCACGGCGTGCGTTAATAGCAGAACGTAAGAAGTCAGCATTCGTTACACCTGAAATTTCTGATGGGTACTGCATACCAAGGAAAAGACCAGCTTGAGCGCGTTCGTCTACTTCCATTTCAAGTACATCTTCGCCATCTAACATGATAGAACCTGAAGTTACTTCATATTTTGGATGACCCATAATAGCAGATGCTAATGTAGATTTACCCGTACCATTTGGACCCATGATTGCATGGATTTCGTTTGTATTGAGTGTTAAATTTACACCCTTTAAAATCTCTTTTCCGTCAATTTCGACATGAAGATCTGTGATTACTAATGTTGACATTTCATTACCTCCATTTAAAGTTCAATGAATGGTTACCCATTTCTAATTTAATATCATTCTAATCTTAACTTAAAAAGAAGTGGCTTGCAAATCTTTTGAAACTAATTCTCATTCTCGCTGTAAACAGCTGATATTCAATAGGTTTTTATCTAGTAACCAAGCAATTTTTTGCTATTTATTAAAAATAAATTCATTTTCAATTCAGATACCCTAATTGAGAATCGATTTCACTCCTATCGTAGTGATAACCTTATTTTTCTGTGAATTTATGTATTTCCGACACATTCTATCAACAAATATTATCGTGTCCTGTTTAATTGATTGCTATACATTGATCTTTTTAGCAATAAAAAAAGCCTGTAAACAGGCTTTTTTCGACATTCTATTATTGTGCAATGGCATGTTCTGCTAAATAAGCATGAACACTTTCTGCAACGCCGCGACCTTCTTTAATCGCCCAAACGATTAAACTTTGACCTTTACGTGCATCACCAGCAGCAAATACACCTTCTATATTTGTCGCATAGTTATTAGCTGATGCTGCTATTTTATTATTCGTTACTTTAATACCGAATTGTTCCGGCAGTGCATGTTCTACACCTTCAAAGCCAATTGCGACAAAAACGAATTGTGCAGGCCATATTTTTTCCGTGCCCGCTACTTCTTCAAAATACGTATATCCTTCCTCATTAATAATTTTATTCATTTGGATTGTATGCAATTCTTTCACACGCCCCCCATCATCCGCCACAATTTTCTTTGTCTGGATGCAATACTCTCGTGGATCTTTGCCATACTTTACATCAGCTTCAGCATAAGCATAATCCAATTTATAAATATGAGGATCTGTCGGCCATAAATTATTATCCGCCCGGTTCATCGGTAACTGTGGGTGCTTGCCGAATTGAGCGACGCTATTGCAATTTTGGCGTATTGCTGAAGCGACACAGTCAGCACCTGTATCCCCACCACCAATTACAATTACATCTTTACCCTCTGTATTTAGAAATTGACCATCTACAAAATTTGAATCGAGTAAACTTTTCGTTGTAGAAGTTAAATAGTCCATTGCCAAATGAACCCCTTCTGACTCGCTTCCGTCCATATGGAGTGCACGTTGCTTTGTTGCACCTGTACAAAGAATAACAGCATCATTTTCGGCTTTTAACTGCTCTGCAGTAATATCCTTACCAATCTCAGTGTTTAAGACAAACTCTATTCCTTCCTCCATTAACAGTTGAATCCTACGCTCTACAACTTCCTTTTCAAGTTTCATATTTGGAATACCATACATTAGTAAGCCGCCTGCACGGTCTGCACGTTCATAAATTGTGATAGAGTGTCCTGATTGGTTTAATTGATCCGCTGCAGCAAGTCCTGCAGGGCCAGATCCAATAACAGCTATCCTTTTTCCCGTACGGAACGTTGGAACACGCGGTTGAATCCAGCCATTTTCAAATCCTTTATCTATAATAGTTCGTTCGATACTTTTAATAGCGACTGCAGGGTCTGTAATTGCTAATGTACAAGATCCCTCACAAGGAGCTGGACAAACGCGCCCTGTAAATTCCGGGAAGTTATTTGTGAGTAATAAACGTTCTAGTGCTTCTTGCCATTTGCCGCGATACACTAAATCATTCCACTCTGGGATTACATTATTAATCGGACAACCCGCAGCTGTTCCACGAATTTCAATACCCATATGACAAAATGGCGTACCGCAATCCATACATCTAGCCCCTTGGATTTGAAGAGCTTCATCGGTTAATCTAGAAGCATATTCTTTCCAATTCTTAATGCGCTCTAGTGGTAGTTGTTCCTTCGTTTTTTCTCGATTATATTCCATAAATCCAGTTGGTTTTCCCATCTAGAACTCCTCCTCCATTATTTATTGGAAAGCACTACTGTCTTTTTTTTAGAAGTAGCCAAAAATGCTTTCATTGCCGCATCATCTGCAGATAAACCTTGCGCTTTAAAATCACTAATACGATTGAGCATTTTCTTATAATCTGCTGGTACAACTTTCACGAATTTCGCTACAGATTGTGTCCAATCATTTATAATCGCTTTCGCATAAGAGCTATTTGTATGATGAATATGTTCTTCTAGTAATACATGGACATACGCTGCTTCCTCTTCATTATCTAAATCCTCAAAACCGATTATTTCCATATTACATTTTTCTTTGAAAGACTTTTCATCTTCCACAAGAACGTATGCAATACCACCTGACATCCCTGCCCCAAAGTTTTTACCAACATACCCCAAAATAACGACATGGCCGCCAGTCATATATTCACAACCATGGTCACCGATTCCTTCAACAACGACATCCGCACCACTATTCCGTACTGCAAAGCGTTCTCCAGCTCGGCCATTGATAAATGCTTTACCACTCGTCGCACCGTATAAGCAAACGTTACCAGCAATAACATTTTTCTCGGCAGCGCCCTTAATAGGTGCTTTGACAACGACTTTACCGCCAGATAATCCTTTACCGAAGTAATCGTTCGCATCACCATTTACATACATCGACATCCCATTGGGAATAAATGCACCAAAACTTTGACCAGCTGAACCTGTGAAATATAGAGAAATTGTATCGTCAATCAAACCTTTTTCACCATAACGCTTCGAAATTTCACTACCGATGATTGTACCGACAACACGGTCTGTATTTTTAATCGGATAATGTAGTTCAATAGGTTTTTCATCTGTAATCGCTTTTTCAACTGCTCCAAGAATTTTACGTAAATCAAGTGATTCATCGATATTATGATCTTGCATTACCTGATGTGTGCGAGGTCCTTTTGGTTGGTACAATAAAGCTGAAAGATCTAATTGACCTGCCTTCCAATGAGACAAAGCACGGTCGCTAATTTGTAATACATCTGTGCGACCAATCATCTCTTCCATCGTACGGAAACCTAACATTGACATATGCTCACGTACTTCTTCAGCAACAAATTGCATGAAATTGACTACATGATCGGCAGTCCCCATAAACTTAGCACGAAGTTCTGGATTTTGAGTGGCAATACCGACTGGGCACGTATCCAAATGACACGCTCTCATCATTACACAACCAAGAACGATTAACGGCGCGGTTGCAAAACCAAATTCTTCAGCACCAAGTAAAGCAGCCATTACAACATCTTTCCCTGTCATTAATTTACCGTCTGTTTCTAAAACGACACGATTACGAAGACCGTTTAACATTAAAGTTTGATGCGCTTCCGCAAGACCAAGCTCCCATGGTAATCCTGTATGCTTAATACTCGTTTTTGGCGAAGCACCTGTACCACCGTCATAACCACTAACGACAATAACGTCAGCAGCACCTTTCGCAACACCCGCCGCGATTGTACCGACCCCCGCTTTTGATACAAGCTTCACACTAATACGTGCATGACGATTGGCATTTTTTAAATCATGAATCAGTTCAGCCATATCTTCAATTGAATATATATCATGATGAGGTGGTGGTGAGATTAAACCTACACCTGTAGTCGAACCACGGACATCTGCTACCCATGGATATACTTTATTACCAGGTAATTGACCACCCTCACCCGGCTTAGCCCCTTGTGCCATTTTAATTTGCAGTTCATCTGCATTCACTAAATAATGGCTCTTTACACCGAAACGCCCTGAAGCAATTTGCTTTATTGCACTGCGGCGGTTATCCCCATTAGCATCGACTTCATAACGACTCGGATGTTCTCCGCCTTCACCACTATTACTTTTACCACCTAATCTATTCATTGCAATTGCCAACGTTTCATGCGCTTCCTGACTTAAAGAACCAAATGACATGGCACCAGTTTTAAAGCGTTTGACGATTGATGCAACTGATTCTACCTCTTCTAGCGGAATACGACGATCTGCTTTCTTGAATGAGAATAAATTACGTAAGAAACCAATGCGCTCTTCATTCGCCATTTCAGCATATTGTCTATAAAGTCCAATATCTCCTTTACGCGCTGCCCATTGTAATGTATGAATTGTCTTCGGATTGAAGGCATGATGCTCACCCGTACTTCTCCACTGAAAATCACTACCCGATTGCAATACTTGCTCAGTAGATTGCACGGCTTCGACATGCTTACGAAGGGCCTCTTTCCCGATTGTTTCTAAATCGATACCACTTAATTGCGAAGCTGTACCTGTGAAATATTTTGCAATAACATCTTTACTAATACCTACGGCTTCAAAAATTTGAGCCCCGCGGTAACTTTGAACAGTGGAAATCCCCATTTTAGACATTACTTTGACAACGCCATCTGCAATCGCTTTTGTGTATTTAGCAACAGCCTCATCGTATGTTTGTGTAAGGTGTCCATCTTTAATGGCTTGATGAATTGAAGCAAATGCTAAATATGGGTTAATCGCATCTACGCCGTAGCCAATTAATGCAGCGAAATGATGTACTTCTCGTACTTCTGCCGATTCTACAACAATACTTACCTTCGTACGTTGGCCTGTTCCTACTAAATACTGATGCAAACTACTTGCCGCAAGTAACACGGGTAACGTCGGCGTTTCGGCATGTAAGATACGATCTGATAAGACGAGTAATTGCACGCCATTTGAAATAGCTTCATCCGATTCTTTTGTCAGTCTACTCAAGTTGTTTTCTAAATCTTCAGAAAAATCCAAGTGCAATAGCACACTTTTGAAATAGTCATCGTTATTGGCGATTAATTGCTGCAGCTGACTATTTGTAAGTACAGGAGTGTCCAAAAATATACGGTGACTATTTTTAGCCGTCGGTTGTAGCAAGTCACCTTCCGCACCTAACATCGTCATCGTCGACGTAACAATATGCTCTCGGATCGAATCAATTGGTGGATTCGTTACTTGCGCAAACAGCTGTTTAAAATAATTAAATAATGATTGTGGGCGATCCGATAATACCGCTAACGGTGTATCATTCCCCATTGAACCAATGGGATCTTTCCCCTCAGTTACCATTGGTACAATATATTTGTGAATATCTTCGTAAGTATAGCCATTAACCTTTTGACGGAATAACAAATCCATCATATCCTCTGGCTGATCTTCTTTCGTCTTCACAGTCACAAGGTTTTCTTCTAACCATCGTGCGTATGGCTGACCCCCAGCCATATCTGACTTTAGTTCTTCATCTGAAATAATCCTTCCTTGTTCTAAATCAACAAGCAACATTTTCCCCGGGCTTAAACGTTCTTTATAAGCGACATTTTCTTCCTCTATATCTACTACACCAACTTCTGATGAGAAAATGATGTAGTCATCCTTTGTGACATAATAGCGCGCTGGTCGTAAACCATTACGGTCCAAAATCGCACCAATTTGCTTACCATCTGTAAAGCAAATCGCTGTTGGCCCATCCCAAGGCTCCATTAAACAGCTATGGTACGCATAAAACGCTTTTTTCTCTTCTGAAATATGCGGATTTTCAGTCCATGGTTCTGGTATCATCATCATCGCTGTATGAGCCGGCGTGCGCCCTGCTAAAACGAAAAACTCAAAGGCGTTATCAAGCATCGATGAATCACTACCACTTTGGTCAACAATCGGTAAAAGTTTTTCCAAATCATCCCCAAATGCTTCTGATACAAATTGTTGCTCACGTGCTTTCATCCAGTTAATATTGCCACGTAATGTATTTATTTCCCCGTTATGAATAATATAACGATTTGGATGCGCGCGTTCCCAACTTGGGAATGTGTTCGTGCTATAACGTGAGTGAACTAGTGAAAATGCTGATGTAAAGCGCTCATCTTGCAAATCCATGTAAAACGTATCTACTTCTTGTGGTGTTAGCAAACCTTTGAAAACCATCGTTTGACTTGAAAAGCTTGCGCAATAAAACTTCTTGTCATTTTTTGTTGCCCAGTGCTCTGTTTGCTTTCGTACGAGATACAATTTTCGCTCAAAGGCAAGGGAATCACTGACATTAGCCCCTTTAATAAACACTTGGCGAACAACCGGTGCTGTTTCCTTAGCAGTGTCACTTAAAGGAGCTATGTTGATCGGAACTGTTCTCCAGCCTACTAATTCTTGACCCTCTTCAGCAATCAATTCATTCAACTTATTCTCAATATTTTGTCGTTCATGATCATCTTGAGTGAAAAATAACATCCCGACACCGTAGCGTCCTTTTTCCGGTAACGTCCAATCTGTACAAACGGCTCTGAAAAATGCATCCGGAATTTGCACCATTAAACCGGCACCATCACCCGTTTTGCCGTCGCTGCCTCGACCTGCGCGGTGATCAAGACGACAAAGCATTTCTAGACCCTTCATCACGATGTCATGCGTGGCTTTTCCTTTTAAATGAGCATATAAACCAATACCACAGGCATCATGCTCGAATTGTGGGGAGTATAGTCCCTGTGCTGTTGGAAGTTGATGAAATGCCATGTAAATCCCCCCTCTTCACTTAAAAGTGACTTAAATTTATTTTAGTTTCCCAAATTAATATAAACAATATATAATTTATATATTATTAATCTTAAAATTAGATGAATAGGAGATGACATACGATGGAACTACGCCAATTACGCTATTTTGTCGAGGTTGCGGAGCTCGAACATATTTCAGAGGCTGCTGAAAATTTACATATTGCTCAATCTGCGGTAAGTCGTCAAATTGCCAATTTAGAAGAAGAACTCGGTACAAAACTGTTTGAGCGAGTAGGTCGAAACGTCAAACTAACACCTATTGGTAAAATATTTCTCGAGCATAGCATTGCAGCCTTACAAGCAATCGATTTTGCAAAAAAACAAGTCGATGAATATTTGGATCCCGAAAAAGGAACGATTAAAATCGGCTTCCCTACAAGCTTAGCCAGCTTCTTATTACCAACTGTCATTTCGGCATTTAAAAAGGAACATCCCAATGTATCCTTCCATTTACGCCAAGGCTCATATCGCTATTTGATAAATGCAGTAAAAAATAGAGAGTTAAACTTAGCCTTCCTTGGTCCAGTTCCACAACAGGACGATTCCATCAATACGACCATTTTATTTACTGAAAACATTGCAGCATTATTGCCAGCCACTCACTCATTAGCAAAAAAGGAATCCATTCATTTATCTGATTTACGTAATGAAGATTTCGTCCTTTTCCCTGAAGGCTATATTTTAAATAAAGTTGCTGTTGAAGCTTGTAAGTCTGTTGGGTTCACACCTAAAATCACTACTGAGGGGGAGGATATGGATGCTTTAAAAGGTTTGGTTGCTGCTGGAATTGGCGTAAGCTTGTTACCAGAAAGCACCTTTTATGATTCCACACCTAGACACACTGTAAAGTTACCTATAGCTGCTCCAACATTCACAAGAACAGTCGGTATCATCTCACCTACCAATCGTGAGTTGGCACCTTCTGAACAAGTTTTCTTAACTTTCGTCAACAACTTCTTCTCATTACTGACTCAATTTAAATAAAAATAAGCCTTCCGATTTGCTCGGAAGGCTTATTTCATGTAACAAATATTAGTTTTTCTATTATGCCTTTTCTTTTTGACTAAAACGGTCTACGATCATAGAAAGTGCACCGTCACCAGTTACGTTTGTTGCTGTACCAAAGCTATCTTGTGCAAGGTATAGAGCAATCATTAACGCGACCATTGTTTCATCAAAGCCCAGCATCGATTGAAGAACACCTGTAGCTGCCATTACTGCGCCTCCCGGTACACCAGGTGCTGCAACCATCACAATACCTAACATGAAGATGAAAGGTATCATTTCAGTTAAAGTATAAGCTTGATTATTTAACATCATTACAGCAATTGAACATGTTGTTAATGTGATTGTACTACCTGATAAGTGAATTGTAGCAAATAGCGGAACTGTGAAGCCTGTTACACGTTCTGAAGCACCTGTTTTACGTGCTTGCTTTAATGTTACCGGAATCGTCGCAGCTGACGATTGTGTCCCAAGAGCTGTGAAGTATGCCGGTGCCATTGTTTTTAAAAGATAGAATGGATTTTTCTTATTAATAGCGCCTGCCACTACATATTGTAAAACTAAAATACATAAATGCATAACAATTATAAGTACGAATACTAATGCAAATACTGAAAGAATTTTTGCAACTTGACCAGCGTAAGTCATATTCAAGAAAATACCAAAAATATGGAATGGTAATAGCGGGATAATAATTTTCGAAATTACTTTATCAATGATTACATTAAACTCATCAAAGAATTTCTTCATAACTTCACTATTAATAGCTGCCATCCCAATACCAAGGATGAATGCTAATAATAAAGCCGTCATAACATCCATAAGTGGTGGCATATCAATTTTTACGAATGTTTGTGCCAAAGATTCTTCAGGGTTAGCAAATTTCTCACTACCTGAAGTAGAAATTAAATTAGGTAAAACATTTGACGCTACGAAGAATGCAAAGAATCCAGCGATTAAAGTAGAGAAGTATGCAAAGAAAGTTGCTAATCCCAATAGCTTCCCTGACCCTTTACCTAATTGCGCAATACCTGGTGCAATAAATGCCACGATTAATAATGGTACAACGAAGTTTAAAAAGTTTCCGAATATACCGTTAAATGTTGCGAATATGCGAACGCCATCTTTCGGCATGATAGTCCCCAATAAAGCCGCCAATATAATTGCTACGACAATTTGAGGGAGCAAACCAAACTTGATTTTCATACTTTGTCCTCCTCATAAATACAGTTGTCTTTTTTAGTATAAGGACACTCTATCACACTCATTTAGTAAAGTGAATAGTATATTAATAATCCGAAAGATTGGGTATTTTCTGACTAATTATAATAACATTGTACTATTATATATAAATACTGTTTCTTTATTTAATAATTTAGACTCCCAAAATCTTCTGTTCTTAACTTTTCAATCCTTACATACTACTTATATATTACCATAACAAAAAAACTGCACAAGCTGAATAAACAACTTGGGCAGTTTCAGTATTCTTATTCAGAAACAGGAACGACAGAGCCTTTCCATTCTTTTAAAATGTAATCTTGAATTTCTTCTGAGCGAAGAACTTCAACTAATTTTTTGATAGCTTTGTCGTTTTCATCTTCTTTACGAACAGCGATCACATTCACATATACAGATTCTTTATCTTCTAATGCAATTGAATCTTCCAGCGGGTTAATATCTGCATCAATAGCGAAATTTGAGTTGATCAATACAGCGTCACCTTCGTTATTTTTGTACATTTGTACAAGCATTTCAGGTGCAGTGTTTGCATCAAATTTCAAGTTTTTTGGGTTCTTTGTAATATCTTTAATTTCAGCTGCAGTTTTATCTATACCTTCTTTTAACGTGATAAGGCCTTTCGCTTCAAGTAAAGATAACATACGTCCATGGTCAGAAATCGAGTTACTTAGAAGAACTGTTGCTCCTTTGGGAAGATCTTCGAGTTTTTTATATTTTTTAGAATAGATACCGATTGGTTCGATGTGTACTCCACCAACATTAACGAAATCATAGTTTTTATTCTTTATTTCAAGTTCTAAATAAGGTATATGTTGGAAATAATTAGCATCTAAATCTCCATTTTCAAGATCTTGGTTCGGCAAAACATAGTCTTGATATGTTTGAATATCTAGTTCAATACCTTCTTTTTCAAGTAGTGGTGCTGCTTTTTCTAAAATTTTCGAATGCGGTACGTTAGCTGCACCGATTACTAATTTTTCATCTGATTTACCATCACTGCCACAAGCTGCTAGGCTTAGTGCTAGTACTCCCGTTAGGATTCCTGCTACAAGTTTCTTCATGTTCTTAACTCCCCTTTTATACTGATTAGTTATATATGATCGGTTATACCGTTAAACCCAAATTATCTTTTATCTATTTTCGTTGTAATGAAGTCGCCGATAAATTGAATTACAAATACGACAACTAATATGAGGATTGTTGCAACAAACGTTACATCACTTTGACTTCTTTGGAAGCCGTCCAAGAACGCTAAGGTCCCTAGACCACCTGCTCCAATAACACCTGCCATTGCTGTGTAACCAACAAGTGCAATAGCAGTTACAGTAATACCAGAAACTAAAGCTGGTAATGATTCTGGTATTAGTACCTTACCGATAATTGTAGATGTCTTTGCACCCATAGAACGTGCCGCTTCGATGACACCTTTATCAATTTCTTTCAAAGCGATTAATACCATACGTGCATAAAATGGTGCTGCTCCAATGATTAATGCCGGTAAAGCAGCATTTGGACCACGGATTGAACCTAGTAGTAATTTCGTAAATGGAATTAATAAAATAACTAATATAATGAAAGGAATCGAACGGAAAATGTTCACGATCGAGCCTGTTAACCAACTGACTAATTTGTTTGCCCATAATTGCTGAGGGCTTGTCAAAAATAATAAAATACCTAAAGCTAATCCAATAACAAATGTGAAAACAGTCGCAACACCTGTCATATATAACGTTTCTTGCGTTGCTTCCCACATTTTCTCCCAGTCTACATTCGGAAATAGATCATTCAGCATTTTCGATCACCTCCGTTTTTACTCCATGTTCATTCATGTATGCAACTGCTTTTTGTACATTATCCTTATTGCCATCTAGTTGTACAATGAGCGTGCCATATGGGCCACTCTTCGTTTGTGAAATATTACCGTGTACAATATTCACATCAAGATTAAGCTCACGACTTAAATGTGAGATAACAGGCTGCCCCGTTGAAGAGCCTACAAATAGAAGTTTTACAAGCGTTCCTGATGGATAATTCTTAATAATTTGTCCAATCGATTCTTTACGTTCGTTTGTATCTGTAATTTGAGATACGAAGCGTTTTGTAACGTTCGCTTGTGGTGATTGGAATACTTGTAGAACATCACCGTTTTCTACGACTTGTCCAGCTTCCATTACAGCCACACGATGACAAATTTTGCGGATTACATGCATCTCATGCGTAATAAGAACAACGGTTAATCCTAATTTCTCATTAATATCTACAAGTAAATCTAAAATTGAATCTGTCGTTTCAGGATCAAGTGCTGAAGTTGCTTCATCACAAAGCAAAACTTCTGGGCTATTTGCTAATGCTCTAGCGATACCAACACGTTGTTTTTGACCACCTGAAAGTTGAGAAGGGTATGCTTTTTCTCTACCTTTTAAGCCAACTAGCTCAACTAGTTCTAATACCTTCTTCTGACGCTCCGATTTAGAAACACCTGCAATTTCTAATGGAAACGAGATATTCTCCTCAACTGTACGAGACCAAAGTAAATTGAAATGTTGGAAGATCATACTGATTTTTTGGCGTGCATTACGTAATGCACTTCCTTTAATCGATGAAATTTCCTGACTATTTACAATTACTTTACCAGATGTTGGTTGTTCCAAACCGTTTAATAAGCGAATGAGCGTACTTTTACCTGCTCCACTGTAGCCAATAATGCCGAATATTTCTCCGTTCTCAACAGATAAATTCACATCTTTGACAGCTATTAACTCACCGTTAGCGGTTCTATATTTCTTCGATACATTTTCTAACTGAATCACTGTCATAACCACCTTCAATATCAAATTCACCTCGGCGATTTTGCGCCCTGATTTTTATCGAGTTACTCGATAAATTCCCTAAAAAATCTGTGGCATCCGCCAGAGGCTTTAACTTTATTCAGCCAGGGTTTGCCCACCACTGACTTATATACATCTGTTACATTTATCTCACCACTTATAAAAGTGAAAGACTTCTGCTAAATCAAGTTAAAACTTGAAAGTATGCTTTTTCTGCTAGCATCTTTATGAAACTAAAAAAACCCTTCTGTAGATAAACAGAAGGGTTCAACGCAATTACTATACGTAAAACCGTTCTCTCATCTTCCAAAGTAAATACTTTGTGTGACTTGGCACCATGTCATATAAATATGACGGTTGCCGGGTTTCATCGGGCACTTCCCTCCACCGCTCTTAATAAGAGTAACGACTATATTTAATTAGTTATGACTGATACTTTATCATGCTATGGCTCTAACGTCAATTGTTTTTTCGTAACTTCTCAAATAAATAAGGTACTGATTGAAATGCATAGATTTTATCGCGGATTTTGCCATTCTCTGAAATAATCAAACATGGAACACTTTCCACTTCAAAATCAAACGCTACATCTTGTATATAATTTAAGTTCGCTTTACCAATCGGAATATCACTTACTACATGCTCTACAACGTCCATCATTTTCGATGCAACTGCACAAGTCCCGCATAATGGCGTATATAAATAAAATGCTGTAAGCGAAGACACTTTCATCGTCGTCTCCCATTGTTCACGTGACCATTCTTCCATTTATGTCATTCCTATACTATAAGATATTCTTTATGGACTTTAATATCTGCTGCTAATAAGATTCTTGCTAAATGTCTTCTAGGAGTAGCTTCTACTTGTTTATATGAAGGAGAGGTGTGTAGATGATACGCGTCTGGAAACTCTCTCTTAAAAAGAGCACGGAGCTTATCGCCCGATGCATCCGCATCAAAGAATGCATACATTTCAAAGTCTTCATATGGTGCCAAGATCTCCTCTAATCGACTAGCACTTACCGTTCCATTCGTACAAATTATCGGTATATCCTCTGCTAAAATTGGCGCGATTTTCAACTTATCTTGACGCCCTTCTACGATGATCAGTTTGTTGAAAGTCATAGACAACCTCCTAACAAATACTTATTGTCGCTTACTAAGTTAAAAAAAACGCCGAACAAATGCGCGGCGTTTTAGAGAAACTTATTCTTCGATAATTTCTTCGTATTGTTCTGCAGTCAATAATGCATCTACTTGAGCAGTATCAGCTGGTTCAACAACAACCATCCACGCTTTTTCGTATGGAGATTCGTTAACGAACTCTGGGCTCTCTTCTAGCTCTTCATTAATCTCAATTACTTTACCAGAAATTGGTGCATAAAGTTCTGACACAGTTTTTACAGATTCAACACTGCCGAATGGCTCGTCTGCTACTAATTCGTCTCCAACTTGTGGAAGTTCAACGAATACGATATCGCCTAGTTCTGATTGTGCAAAATGTGTAATACCGATACGTACATTTCCGTCTTCAGTTTTTACCCATTCATGTTCTTCAGAATAGCGTAAGTCTTTTGGTGTGTTCATGAATACCCCTCCAAATATGTAATTACATTCACTTTAAGTTTGACATATTTTGAACGTAAAAACAAGCATATGTCATTGTTATTTCCAGACATCTTCAAAGTCTTTTTCTTTAAATCCTAATGTCACTTTTTTACCATCTGTAACGATTGGACGTTTGATCAGCATACCATCAGAAGCTAATAATTCTAATTGCTCATCCTCCGACATATCTGCAAGACGATCTTTTAGTTGAAGTTCTCTATACTTCATACCTGAAGTGTTGAAAAATTTCTTCAATGGTAAACCACTAGCTTGCCAAATTTGTTTTAACTCTTCTTTAGATAGTGTTTCCTCTACAATATGTTTCGTTGTATAACTTACCCCATTTTCGTCTAACCATGCTTTCGCTTTGCGACAAGTTGTACATTTTGGATATTGAATCAATAAAATCGACATATATATGCTCCTTTTTCTCGAAACTATTTAATTCTATTGTAGTAGGAGTATTATCTACAAGCAAGAAATCCGAACGCAAAAGATGCGTTCGGATTCTCATTAGCTTATTTTAGACAATATATTTTTCAGCATCGATTAGTTTAACGGAAGCTTCACGTTTTTTCGCAATCACATTGTAAGGATTGTTGCGCGTTAATTTGCGAAGTGCAGATAACATCATACGTGCATTATCGCCATCTACAGCAGTAATGATTGTTTCTTTCGCTTCTTTTTCGATTTCTTCAAATGCTTCTTGGCAGAAGATTTGAGTGTATAGTAATTTTTGGCTCGCCTTGTCTAAACCATCACGAGAAATTGCTTTTTCTGTACGTAATACAGTTGATTCCATTGCGAATAATTGATTTGCGATATTCGCAATATTCACTAATAATTCTTGCTCAGCATCTAATTTCGGACCGTATTTTTGTGCAGCAAGACCTGCTGCTAATAGAGCAATTTTCTTCGCATTTTTTACAAGGAATTTTTCTTGTGCTAAAGGTTCATCACCGATTTCTTCAGGCATTAGCATTAATAGCTCTTGTTGCAGGCTCTGAGCTTGTTGCAATAAAGGTAACTCACCTTTCATTGCTCTTTTCATAAATGTGCCTGGTATGATGAAGCGGTTGATTTCATTTGTACCTTCGAAAATACGGTTAATGCGTGAGTCACGGTAAATGCGTTCTACTTCATACTCTTGCATAAATCCATAACCACCATGCAATTGCACTGCCTCATCAGCAATGTAGTCTAGCGTTTCAGAACCGAATATTTTATTAATAGAGCATTCAATTGCATATTCTGCAATCGATGCAGCAATAGCTTTACCATCTTTTTGTTCTTCTTCACTTAATTGGCCCATACGATCTTCGAAATATCCTACTGTACGGTAGATCAAACTTTCAGTTGCATATAGCTTTGAAGCCATCGTTGATAATTTTTCTTTCGTTAAGTTGAAAGATGAAATCGGCGTTTTGAATTGTTGACGTTGGTTTGTGTAAGTAATCGCTAATTCTAATGCACGTTTTGATCCACCAATTGAGCCGACTCCTAATTTGTAACGACCGATGTTCAAAATGTTGAATGCAATGATGTGACCGCGTCCTACTTCGCCAAGTAAGTTTTCAACCGGTACTTGTGCATCCTCTAAAATCAGTGTGCGAGTTGAAGATGATTTAATCCCCATCTTCTTCTCTTCTGCACCGACAGATACACCTGAATAATTGCGTTCTACAATAAATGCTGAGAATTTATCGCCGTCGATTTTCGCATATACTACGAATACATCAGCAAAGCCTGCGTTTGTGATCCATTGTTTTTCACCGTTTAATACATAGTGTGTGCCTTCTGCATTTAATTTTGCAACCGTTTTGGCACCTAGTGCATCTGATCCTGAACCTGGCTCTGTTAATGCATAAGCCGCAATTAATTCACCGGATGCAAGCTTTGGTAAGTACTGCTGTTTTTGCTCTTCATTACCGAATAATACGATTGGCAATGAACCAATTCCAACGTGGGCACCGTGTGTAATCGAGAAGCCCCCAGCTACTGACATTTTCTCAGCAATTAATGCCGATGATACTTTATCTAATCCTAGTCCTTCATATTCTACAGGTACATCGGCAGCTAAAAGGCCCAGCTCCCCTGCCTTTTTCAATAAACGTACTGAATGCTCAAACTCATGATTTTCTAATTTCTCAACAACTGGTAATACTTCATTTTGAACATATTCCTCGGTTGTTTTTGCAATCATTTTATGTTCTTCTGTGAAGTCTTCTGGAGTAAATACGCGGCTTAGCTCCACGTCTTCAGTTAAAAAGCTACCACCTTTAATGATATTCATTGTTTTTTCTGTCATACTAATCCATCCCCTTTTATGTTAATAATTTAAAGAATTTCAAATACGCCAGCAGCTCCCATACCGCCACCGATACACATCGTTACGACACCATATTTTTTGCCTTGGCGTTTTAACTCATGAATTAATTTCAACGTTAAGATTGAACCTGTTGCACCTAGTGGGTGACCTAATGCAATCGCTCCACCATTGACATTTACTTTTTCAAGATTGATACCTAATTCACGGACAACTTGAATTGATTGTGAAGCAAATGCTTCGTTAATTTCCCAAAGATCGATATCTTCAATAGATAGTCCTGCAATTTTCAGCGCTTTTGGTACAGCAACAGTTGGGCCAATACCCATAATTTCCGGTGGCACTCCGCCTACTGCAAAGGATAAAAATTTCGCCATTGGTTTCAATCCTTGTGCTTCAGCCTCTTCACGATCCATAACAAGTACCGCTGCTGCCCCGTCGGAAGTTTGTGATGCATTCCCTGCTGTTACACTACCGGTTACTGAAAACGCTGGGCGTAATTTCGCAAGTGTTTCTGTCGATGTACCAACACGTACACCTTCATCCATATCAAAAGTGAATTTCTTTTCTTGCAACTTATTCCCTGAGTCTACATATTGTTGCACAACTTCTACCGGCACGATTTCATCGACGAATTTACCTTCTTGAATTGCTTTTGCAGCTAGTTCATGTGAACGAACAGCAAAGGCATCTTGATCTTCGCGGCTTACTTCGTATTTCTTCGCCACTTCTTCAGCTGTGTGTCCCATCCCCATATAATATTGCGGGGCAGTTTCTGCTAAAGTTGCATTTGGTCTAATCACATTGCCCATCATTGGCACTAAACTCATTGATTCAATTCCGCCAGCAATAATGGCCTTTGAATGACCAAGCATAATTCGTTCTGCTGCATAGGCAATTGATTGTAAACCTGATGAACAGAAGCGATTTACTGTAACGGCTGGTGTTGTATCTGGTAATCCGGCAAGTGCACCGATATTACGAGCAATATTCATGCCTTGCTCTGCTTCCGGCATAGCACACCCAAGAATTAAATCATCTATTGCTCCCTCATAACCCGCTCTTCGCAATGTTTCTTTCACTACTAATGCTCCAAGATCATCGGGTCTTACAGCTGCTAAAGATCCTTTTTTTGCTTTTCCAATTGGTGTTCTTGCACCTGCTACAATAACGGCTTCACGCATAATAGATTCCCCCTTAATCACCTCGCTAAAATCAGTTGCGAAGTGGTTTTCCTTTCACTAACATATGTTGCATTCTAGCTTGTGATTTTGGCTCTGCTACAAGGCTTAAGAACGCTTCACGCTCTAAGTCTAGTAAGTATTGTTCATCTACTAATGTACCGTATGGAACTTTTCCACCTGCTAGTACATAAGCAAGCTTTTTCGCGATTTTCAAATCATGTTCGCTAATGAAGCCTGATTGGAACATCCCTTGTGCACCTAGTAATAATGTTGCATAGCCTGGCTCACCTACAACCGGCACCTTGGCTCTAATTGGTGCTGTATAGCCACCTTCATAAAGTGCTAATGCTGCTTGTTTTGCATCATAAAGTTGGTGGTCTGGGTTGACACTAATGCCATCTGCAAAGTTCAAGAAATTATTTTCTCTCGCTTCTTCACCTGATGTTGAAACTTTCGCCATTGCGATTGATTCGAATACTTTATTGGCGATATTTTGATAATCGACTTGCACCCCTTGTGGTAAGCCTTTTAAATACTTCATGTACAATTCTTTATTACCGCCACCGCCAGGAATGAGGCCTACGCCTACTTCCACAAGTCCCATATACGTTTCCATTGTCGCTTGAATATGTGCTGCTGGTAGGCATACTTCCGAACCGCCACCAAGTGTCATTGCAAATGGGGCTGCTACAACTGGTTTTGAACTGTATTTAATTTTAGTCATCGCATTTTGGAAACCACGAATCGTGAAATCTAATTCGAAAATATTGTCATCTTGAGCTTCCATTAGAATCATCCCTAAATTAGCACCAACACAGAAATTTTTGCCTTGGTTACCAATGACAAGCCCTTTATAATTTGCTTCTACTTCATCAATGGCGTAGTTGATCATTTGTATAACATCTAACCCAATGGCATTTGCTTGCGAATGGAATTCGAGTAATGCAATGCCATCGCCCATATCTATTAGGCTAGCACCTGAATTGGATTTAATAACACCATGCTTTTTCTTATAGCGCTTCAAGTCGATTGCTTTTTCGTTGACTGGTACTAACTTGTAATTTTCCCCGTCAAAGTAAGCTAAACCATCCTCTAGTTCTTTATAGAAAGATTCATAGCCTTTTGCTAGTAATTTTTCTACGAATGCAGGTATTTCTTTACCTTCTGCTGTCATCTTCTCAACAGATTTTTGGACACCGATTGCATCCCAAATTTCAAATGGCCCTTGTCTCCAGCCGAAGCCCCATTTCATCGCATTGTCAATCGCAACGATATCATCAGCAATCTCACCGTGAAGCTGTGCTGAGTAAAGTAAAGTCGGTGCTAACACATTCCACAATAATTCGCCTGTACGATCATCGGCATATGTTAACAATTTCACTTTAGCGGCTAAACCTTTTTGTTGCTTTGCCATTTCAATAGAAGGAGTGCGAAGCTTTTTCATTGCCTCGTATTCAAATGTCTCTGTATTTAACTCTAAAATTTCTTTTCCTTTTTTAAGGAAGAATCCTTGACCTGACTTCGCTCCAAGTAAGCCATTATCGACCATTTTTTGAACGTAAGCCGGTACTTCAAATACCTTTTGCTCTTCGCCAGTTGTTTGATCGTACACGTTTTTCGCTACGTGGATAAAAGTATCTAAACCGACGACATCTAATGTACGAAGTGTTGCTGATTTAGGACGGCCGATTAAAGGACCTGTCACTGAATCGACTTCACCAACCGAATATCCGCGCTCTTTCATTTCACGGAGTGTAACGAGTAAACCGTAAGTGCCGATACGGTTACCGATGAAATTAGGTGTATCTTTTGCTAAGACAACGCCCTTCCCTAGTTTATCTTCACCAAACTCCTTCATAAAAGTGACGACATCCGGGCAAGTGTTTTTTGCCGGAATCACTTCAAGAAGTTTCAGATAGCGTGGCGGGTTGAAGAAGTGTGTGCCTAGGAAATGCTTTTGGAAATCATCTGAGCGTCCCTCTGCCATTGCATCAATGCTAATGCCCGATGTATTTGAACTAATAATTGTCCCTGGTTTACGCACTGCTTCAATTTTTTCATATAAGTTCTTTTTAATATCTAAATTTTCTACGACAACTTCGATAATCCAGTCTACTTCTTTTAGCTTCTCAAGATCATCTTCGAAATTCCCTACTGATAATAATGCTAAGTTTTTCTTAGCAGTTAGCGGAGCCGGCTTTTGTTTTAAAAGTTTTTGTACTGCCCCTGCTGCAAATCGGTTACGAACTACAGGATTTTCTAAAATAAGCCCCTTTATTTCCTCATCTTTCGTCAATTCTCTTGGTACAATATCAAGTAAAATTGTTGGAATACCGATATTTGCTAAATGGGCTGCGATCCCCGAACCCATTACCCCTGAACCTAATACGGCTGCTTTTTTAATGTTATAAGCCATGAGCAAATCCTCCCTTTTCCCCTTTTTGAATGAATGCTCATTCATTTTATGAGTAAAAAAAATAAAACTTTCTTATCTGCCTCTTAGTTTAGACCATTTTCTATTTTTTCGCAATAATCAAATTCACAAAAAATGCAAAAAATAGTATTATTTTTTTATTGATGCTTTGAAAAACACAGTAATCGCCTTTTCTAAAACAAGTTACTTTCAGGGCTCACAAAAAACGTGTACACTATTTCAATAGGAGGGATTTACTAATGAAACCAATTACAACTATCGAACAATTCAACGAACTAACTGCAGCTTCAAAACCTGTTATCGTAAAATTCTACGCTGGATGGTGCCCTGATTGCACACGCATGGACATGTTTATCGATCCAATTATTGAAGAATACAACCAATACGACTGGTATGAACTAAACCGTGACGAGCTTCCTGAGCTTGCTGAAAAATACGATGTTATGGGTATTCCAAGCTTATTGATCTTCAACGAGGGAGAAAAACTAGCTCACCTACACAGTGCAAATGCGAAATCACCAGCTCAAGTAACTGAATTCTTAAACGACCAAATGAAACATGTATAATACATTAAAGCAGATAGATAAGTTATGTCTATCTGCTTTTTTTATGTTAAAATACCCCAAATAAGCATGGAATAATGGATTTCAAGCATAGACTCGCTGAATGAAGTCACCTTTTCTTATTGTAGAAAAACAAATCCCCTTTCGGAGGCTGATATAATGCGCATCCAATTGCCAGTAGATGGGCAATCACAATATACCGATAATGTACGGAAAAAATGGCAGAATTCAGCATGTGGGCCAACAACTGCTGCCATCATTCTCGATTATTTATTACCCCATGAATCACCAAAAAGCATCAATCAGCTTTATAAACAGCTTAGAACAACACGAATTGGCCTTTTTAAATACCGCTTCATTCGTAATTTGCGGAAAATAGTTGGGCCTACCTGGTCTGTTGAGGGCTGTAGCTTAGATGATGCTTTATTGGAATTGCGTGAGGGAAGACCTGTTGCAATAAAGTTTGATCGATATTTTTCATTTCATTTTTTCTTAAAACCTACTTTTGCCTATCACTGGGTTCCTCTTATTGGCTATGAAGAGACCGAAAATGATGTCGTCCTTATTATCCACGATAATGGCGGGCGTAACCGTGATAGCCAAATACGTGAAGTTTCATTTCAGGCTAATCGCAAGGTGTTAAGCTTTGTGAAAATGTCACCGTCATCCGTTCGGGAACAATGATTTTGCATGGCGTGAAATAAGTGAATAGCCATCCATCGTTAATTGATCAAGTTTATCTTGAGTAAACAAGGGTAAAGATAAATCATCAATTGTTGCATTTATCGGTACTTCTGTATGAATTTTCGCTAGTTGATGAGAAAGCTTTAACATATCTTCATACTCAGTAATCTTCGTACGTTGCGCCGGTTTAAGCTCATCAATAGCTGCTAATACACCATCAACTGAACCATATGTTTGAATTAAATTTAACGCGGTTTTGGGGCCGATACCCTTCACTCCAGGATAACCATCACTAGAATCACCCATAAATGCTTTAACATCTGCAAATAGAGCTGGTGCAATAGCATACTCTTCTTCGAAGCGATTGACATCATAGATATTATATTCTGTATAACCTTTTTTCGTTAATGCAATAGTTGTGGAAGGATTTAATAATTGCAGCAAATCCTTATCGCCACTAACGACTGTAATTTTAGCATCATTTTTCCACTTCTCTACGATAGAACCGATTGTATCGTCTGCTTCCATCCCAACTTCCCCAAAGTTTTTCCATCCAATCATTTCTGAAACGTCCTTCGCCATATCAAATTGCGGCTTCAATTCATCTGGTGGACTCGGACGATTCGCTTTATAGCCATCAAATAAGTCATTACGGAATGTGTGTACGCCCATATCCCAACAGATGGCCAAATGTGTCGGTTGCATCATCGATTGTGCTGTTAAAACATGGCGTGCAAAACCTTGAACACCATTTGTCGGCGTACCATCAGCCTTTCTAAAAAACTGATTCATTGGGGCTGTCGCAAAAAACGAACGGAATAACAGAGCCATTCCATCTACTACTAAAATATGTGGTTGCTGATTCATTACTTGTATCCTCTCAATCTGTTAACTGTAATTTCTATTAAGCACTCATTATAACAAATATTAAGACCATTTATCAGTGAACTTCCTACAAGGCCAAATTATTTCTATTTGCTAAGTTATGGTGAAAACGGTACGGCCTATAGTACGCTATGCTCCACTATTTTAAAAGACTTGATACAAGGTGATGAAAGTAAAAATGCCCAGATCGTAATTATGGTGTCATTCAATATAAAAAAAATGCGTCTATTCATAGTAGCTATAAGCCACTGAATAAACGCATTATGTATACTTAATTTCTTGTTGGTGATAACAACTGAGCCATTTTTTCTACATCTTTGCTAAAAATACGGTCCTCATGTATAGCTGGTACAACCGTTCGCACTTCTTGCCATTTCTCATGCAATGCTTCTGACATTTTCTCTACACCGCGATATTCAACAGCTTGTGCTGCACAGATTGCTTCAATTGCTAGTACTCTTCTAGCATTTTCAATAATTTGGTAGGCATGTCTAGAACCTATTGTTCCCATGCTCACATGATCTTCCTGATTGGCTGAAGATGGAATCGAATCGACTGAAGCTGGATGTGCTAACGTTTTATTTTCTGAAACGAGACTTGCCGCTGCATATTGTAAAATCATCGCACCGGATTGCAAACCTGGTTGTGGACTTAAAAATGCCGGTAATCCTTCATTTAACTGAGGATTTACAAGACGTTCTATACGGCGCTCTGAAACGTTTGCTAATTCAGCCATACCGATTTTCAAGAAATCCATTGCAAAGGCGATTGGTTGACCGTGGAAATTCCCTCCCGAAATAATCGTATCTCCATCATCGAAAATAAGCGGGTTATCTGTAGCAGCATTCATTTCAATTTCAAGTTTATCTTTCACATAACCTAGTACTTGCCAGCTTGCTCCGTGAATTTGTGGAATACAACGAAGAGAATAAGCATCTTGCACTCGCTTTTCCCCTTGCTTTGTCGCTAATTGACTACCTGCTAACCAATTACGCATACGCTCTGCTACATCCATCTGCTCTTTGTAGCCACGTGCCTCATGGACTGCTGGGTGGAAAGCATCCACAATACCAAACATAGATTCCATCGTCATTGCTGCAATCCATTCACTATCATAAGCTAATTTTTCAGCTGCTAAATAGTTCACGACTCCCTGAGCTGTCATCGCTTGTGTGCCATTAATTAGTGCAAGCCCCTCTTTTGCCTCTAATGTAATCGGTTTCAAATTATGCGATGCCCATACTTCCTCGGCCGGCACCTGTTCATTATTGCTCCAGACATAACCTTCACCAATCAGTACTAATGCTAAATGTGAAAGGGGCGCTAAATCACCCGATGCACCAAGCGATCCTTGTTGCGGAATTACTGGATGAATGCGGTTATTTGCCATATAAGCTAGACGCTCAAGTACTTCTAAACGAATACCCGAAAAGCCTTTCAATAAAGCATTCAAACGGAGGACGACCATTGCTCTAGAAACAACTTCAGCAAATGGCTCACCTATACCACAAGCATGTGAGCGAATTAAATGATACTGCAGCTGACGTGTATCCTCCTCTGCAATATTCACATCACTAAATTTTCCAAATCCCGTATTTATCCCATAGACGGTTTGACCTTCTCTTACAATTCTCTCGACAGCTTGACGACTTTTCTTAACGAGCATTTTCGCATTTTCGTCCAAATCAACTGTGGCATTATCATATAAAATGGCCTGTAATTCTTTCAATGTTAGATTCTTTCCGTTCAATGTAATCATTTAACAGTCACTTCCTTCTTTATGATTTATGTAAGTTTCGGAAAAACACTCCATACTATGTAACCTACCATGAACTACCTCAAACTAGTTTTCTGATAACGAAATGCTCCTCGGATACTACCTTCATTCTACATAAAATTCAGCTTAAATTAAGTACTTTTAGAAAAAAAGTAAAAATTTCTCACGTGCTAACAGAGTAGTATTTCAGCATGATAAAGTAACTTTTTCCTCTTAAACAAACTTCCAATTCAAATAAAAAAGCTGCTGACGAATCGATATTGTCGATTCATCAGCAACTCAGTTTATGCTTCTATTTTAAGTTGTACTTGCAATTCAAGTGCTACATTGCCCTGAATTGCTTTGCTAATCATACATGTTTTCTCTGCTTTTTCTGCGAGCTTTTGTGCTAAATTCGCTACGCGTTTTGTTGTTCCATTTGCCAAGAGGATTTCCGGCTTATGAATGATTTTCTTATATGTGAAGACACCATTTGTCACATCAACAATTCCCTCTGATTGCATCGTTAAGCTCTCTACCTTTATACTAGAACACTGGAGCATCGCAGCTAACGTAATAATATAACAAGTCGCTGCCGCTCCTAACAGCATCTCATCTGGATTTGTGCCGATACCAGGCCCATCCATTTCGGATGGAATCGATACTTTGGTTTGTAATTGACCCGATACAATTGTTCCAACATCATTACGACCACCTGGCCAATTTGCAGCCAAATAAAAAATATGTTCTGCCATGACAAAACCCCATTCTAATCTGCAAATGAATAATATTTTTCAGTATATGGATCAAATGCATAACGTGAAATTACTTTTTTCTTCTCAAGTGTAATAATATACACTTCTAATCCAGAGTAATCGACAATCGTACCGCTAAACTTGCGGTCTTTCACGACTTTTCCACCCTCTGTTCTTGAAATAATTTGCCCGGCATCGTCCACGTTAAAACTCGGTACATGCTTTTGGAAATAGAAAGGAGCAACTACTAACAGTGCATATGCTGTTATTATGAGTGCATATTTTTTTCGTATATTACTTTTCTCTACTAATAAAAAGTAAGCAACGAATAATAATACGTTACCAACAATAATATATACCAGCATATCTCCTAGACCGTTAATGAAAATGTAATTTTTTCCTATAAAATAATAATACAGCATTTCTAATACTGAAATTACAAGGATCCCTTGTAAAAGTCGTTTTCTCTTAACCATTTATGTTTCACCTCAGAAAATTTATAAATCTAAATCCTTAAATAAGCATTCGATGCCCACGACAAATTATGACATAATAAAATCAAGATTGATAGAAGGAAAGCAGGTAACTATATTGAAAATGCTACGGATTGGCGTTACCATTTTAGCAGCTATTATAACATTGCTCTCGCTCTATATTCTCTTTTCCCCTAAACCAACTGCTATATTTGTGAAAAGAATGTTCGAAGGCGGCGTTGCTATAAAGCCGGCCAATTATGATGACATAGAGAAAAAGACAAAGAGCTGGAATGATCTCGATTATGCCTCTAACTATGGTGACGGTTTCCTCGACATCATAGTTCCCAAAGACAACTCAGAAAAAGTACCCGTCGTTTTATGGATTCACGGCGGCGCATTCGTTGGTGGTGACAAAAAGGATATTACGGAGTATGCCGTACAAATTGCTAGCCACGGTTACGCCGTTGTCAATATGAATTACGAGCTCGCTCCGGGCGGCAACTATCCAAAACCTCTTCAACAAATCGATGAAGTCTATCAGTTCATTGAACAAAATGCTGAAAAATATAAGCTAAATCTAGACCAGCTCTATATTGCGGGTGACTCTGCTGGCGCACAAATAGCAAGTCAGTATATCAACATTCAAGTTAATGCTAATTACGCTGAAAAAACAGAGCTTAAAGCTGTTGTTCCTGCCGATACCATTAAAGGTGCCCTATTATTCTGTGGACCATACGATATTCAAGCATTTGGTGAGTCTAGCGATAGTAAATTAATGAACTTTATTTTCAAACGTGTGGGCTGGGCTTATATCGGTGAACGCAACTGGCTCGACCATCCAACAACAAAGCTCGCTTCAACAATTGACCACGTGTCAGCAGATTACGTACCCACCTTCATCACAGATGGCAATGAAGGCTCCTTTGAAGAGCAAGGCAAAGCATTAACCGAAAAATTAACAACTCTATACGTCCCTGTAACTAGTATCTTCTATGAAAAAGACGAAGCTGTTTTAGGACATGAATATCAATTTATGATGAACACAAAGCAAGCTGAGCATACATTTGAAGAACTTATCCAATTTTTAGATGCACGTACTGAATAGAAAATGCCTAGCTTTCTCTTAATGAGTGAGCTAGGCATTTTGTTTATTTAATTTGGATAGGCTTTGAAGTATACTTTTACTGGATTGGTGACTTTTTGTGATTCAATTTCTTTTTACCAATGAGTATAATCGTTATCTTATATTGCTTACAGTTCGTCGGCAAGACCTAGTATTACAATACCAATCATAATAATTGCAATGACTAAGTACTGTTTTTTTGATAGTTTTTCTTTTAAGAAAATACGAGATAGTATGATTGAGAAAATACAGTATGACGAAATAATTGGTGCGGAGATAAACGCATATGATGAAATTGCGTATACATAGAAGAACTGACCAATTGTTTCTAATACTGCAGCGTATGTGCGATCACGTTCTTTAAAGACATTGAATTTTACTTTTTTATAGAAGCGAAGATAAATATAGCATACAACTGCTACGATAAAGAATGTATATTCATATGCTAAAAGAGCGGCGTCTTCACCCATGATTTTCATCTCATCTAAGTAAATACCATCAGCAAAAGTCCCTACGCCATCTATTAATGCGTATAATATTGGGAATAACAAGGCGATAAATCCAAATTGGTATTTGCGGTCGATTTTAACATTTTGAGCACGTAATAATGCATCATCCTGTTGTTTTTCGATAACTGCAATCCAGAAAACACCTACTATAATGGCAATAATCCCTCCAAAGTGAACCCAAGTAACCTCTTGCGGAAAGAACATATATAATAACAGAGTTGTCACCGCACCTGATGCATTTTGCACTGGTGCTGCAATTGATAACTCTAAATAACGTAAACCAATATAACCGAAAATCATTGAAATAATATACAATGCTGACACGGGTAGATACGTTAACATATCTTGCGGATGGAATTCTAAACCCTTCACAAACATATAGATCGTTGCGTGAATCCCCATGACAAGACCAACCATAATAGTAATTTTCGTATGGCTATTTTTATCATTTGAGTCAGAGCCTTTTTTGTAAAATAAATTCGCTGCTCCCCATGCTAGCCACGTTAATATTGCAAATAAAAACCACATAATCTAAATAAACTCCTTTTTAATGGTAACCTAGTAATTTCAAATAATTATAAGAGGTAAAAACCATTAAAATTATGGAGAATAGTGCATTTCGAAAGCCTCCGCTACTTCTTGCTCCGTAGTGGCAATTATATCATTCTGTTTAATTACTCCATCGACAAATAGATTGCCTAAACTGAACAGAAAACCGTTGGATAAATAAGCTTGTTTCATGTAGAGATACCTCCGTTCTGTCTAATTGTATGGATTTTTTCGCTTGTTGACAATCAATATTTTAAAGATAACGCTTCCAATCACTTATGGACTTTAAGTCACATTCAAATGATTTAATTATTATTGAAATAAATGATTTTGATTCATTCAACATTGAACTTTAATAATAGGCTTTTGGCATAACAAAAATATCGAATAGGGCAACTTTTTCTTTAGTATCCGCCTTGTTAAAAAAGGATCATTTGAAAGATGTTCTTGTTTTAAGCAAACAAGATGTATATCTTTCCCCACATACAATCTATGTAAATAAAAAATAGCTCGAGGCTTCAGGCGCTAAAAAAAGAAGGCTGTTTTCTCAAAGATTGTTGCTATTGCAATAAAGGACAGTCAAAATAAATAAGGGATAACACATACTTACTTTGGAAGGTGAACGGATTGATAACCAAAGCTGAAATAATAGAACAACCATATTCGGGACAATTCAAAGAAAGGATTTATGACATTTCAAATCCGTGGAATTCTCAAGATTGGACTTGGATCAAATTCGAAGATGAGAATTATAATGAATGGTGCGGTCAATTTAGAGGGGCACAACAAGCAGTTGCATTATCTAGTAAGCATAATAAGGTTCTAGTTGCTACTTTTGATTATCTATTTCAAATTGATTGTGTAAGTGGCGAAATGACTGAATATGAGTCAATAAACACATATCAAGATTTAACAGTAACACCCTTTGGTGATTTCATAATTACTGATTATTACAATATTGAAATAATAGGTAAAACTATTAATGATAGGCAACTCTTATACATTCCAATAGCAATTGATATGATTAAATTTAATGGTTGGTCAGAAAATACATTATCTATAAGTTGTGAGGAACTTGGAATCGTGGACAGTAAAATAGAGTTAGAACTTGATGTAACGACATTTGAAATAAATATTCTTTCTAGGATTTACAAATAATAAAAGCCAGAGTTAATCTACAAGTACCTATTTTGTAATTAACTCTGGTTTTCTGTTGTGTTGAACCCTATTCTTTATAGAAGCAACAATCTTTACGAAAACATTACTCCATATAAAGCAATGTCTGCCCTCTACTTTACCAATCCGATTAAATAATTTTCTGTACTTCCTCATAATCTGGTATCCCTTTTTCTAAATTAAACTCTGCCCATTTCTTAGCTTCACTTTCTACTGCTCGATTCTGCCATTCAAAACATCCGCATTCACGGCAATGACTATCCATATACGTATTATTACTCCGTTTTTTTTGATACACTGTTTCCTCTTTGCAATTGTAGCAATATAATATTTTCTCTAGTTCCATAGGTAGCCACCTAACCTTCCTCTTTAGTCGGTTTAAATCGTGTCTACAGCTTTCTCTATATGTACTCAATTTAATCGCTCTAATGGAGACTTTTTATTTCCCCTACAATAAGAGGTGTGATCACTAAAGAACTATTTAGACACAAAAATAAATATTTGACTTTCGTTTAAGTTGTAACTATAATAGTTACAACAGGGAGGTTAAATTTTAATATTAGTAGGCGATTTGCAATTGCTGTTCATATTTTATCTGTCTTGAACAAAATCATTGTCTGTTTATACTCCAGAATATCGTAGGAAGTGATGGAATACTTTGTTACATCACTACAAGATCAAATACATTATTCTCAGTAAAGGTGTAAGAATACAAATGTATTCTATATTATAGGTTAAGCATATTTTTTTAATAAACATGTAACTTAATTGGTTACATGTTTGTGCTAATAATAAAAAAGTGAGGTAATTTAAGATGACTGTAAAGATTAAAGTATATTCGGATTTTATTTGTCCATTCTGTTTTTTAGGAAAAGGTCCTTTAGATGAAATTGCAAAGGAACAAGATGTAGAAGTAGAATGGATGCCATTTGAATTACGCCCAAGCCCTTCTTCCAAAATTGATCCATGGAATGAACCTGATAAATTAGGCTCATGGGATTCCTTTATCCTGCCTACTGCAAAAAAACTAGGAGTTGACATGCGTTTACCACGTGTTTCTCCTCACCCATATACCAACTTAGCATTCGAGGGATATCAATTTGCAAAAGAACATGGCAAAGGAAATGAATTTCACCATAGAGTATTTACTGCGTTTTTCCAAGAGGAACAAAACATAGAGGACATTGAAGTATTAACACAATTATCTGATGAAGTAGGACTCTCTAAAGATGACTTTAGAAAAGCCTTAGTATCTCGAAAATATCGTGAAGCGCATCAAGAGGCGTTAAAACATGCTTATGAAGAAGCTCAAATTATGGCTGTTCCAACAGTTATTATTGGTGATGAAGTGATTCAAGGATTAGCCAGCAAAGAAAGATTAGCACAAGTCATTGATAAAGAATTAAAAAAAGAAAACAAATGACTTTGATGGCATGCAATACGATATAAATGGGTATTGCTAATACTAGATTTAAACAAAGTATTTCCTTACTTTAAAATAACAGATTGCTCTGTCAGAAAAATCTATATTTTTTTGTATTATTTTAAAATTAAACTTATTTGGAGGAATTAAAATGTCATTAACTACAACAAACTTAAAAGAAGCCATTATTAACCGTCGTTCTATTCGTAAGGTGAAAAAAAATGAAAACATTACAAAAGAAAGAATCAGTGAACTATTAAAAACAGCTTTACATGCACCGTCATCATTTAATATGCAAAGTGGACGTATCGTCGTAGTAATGGAAAATGAACATGAAAAATTTTGGGATATCGTAAAAGAAACACTACGCTCTCGTGTACCAGCAGAGAATTTTGATGCAACTGTAGAAAGATTACAAGGGTTCCGCGATGGAGTAGGAACAGTACTATTCTTCGAAAACCAAGAAACAATAAAAACAATGCAAGAAAATGCGCCATCCTATAAAGATCAATTCCCATTTTGGTCCCACCAAGGCAGTGCAATGTTGCAATACGCAACATGGATGTCTTTAACGGCTGAAGGAATTGGCGCATCACTGCAGCACTACAACCCAATTATAGATGAAGAAGTAAAACAAACTTGGGGTATACCAGGAGAATGGAGCTTAATAGCACAAATGCCATTTGGTGAGCCAAACGAACAACCTGGTGAAAGAACATTCTTACCTTTTGAAGATGTTGTGAAGTTTTATTAAGAGAAACTCAATCAAATAGTGGAATTCTCCTTAATTCCGCTATTTAATTGAGTAATGCTTTTTCAATAACCTAACTCTTTCTCTGATTACAGACTAATAAAAAGGAATCCATTTTGAAATAGTTTTTTTCAAAATGGATTTTTAATTTTTAAAGAAAGAACAGTTTTTTTAATAGGTTTGTTCAATTTTTTTAATAAACAATTGGACTTTACTATAAAATATCAAATTTTATATAAAAATCACATTAACTTAAAAAGTTTCTACGAATCATAATGGGATATTGTACTAAAGTAATCCCCCTCTGTACTCCTAATTTTCCCCAAAACAAAAAACCGCTGATTTCTCATTTCTTCTTTATGGAGATGGCGGGAGTCGAACCCGCTTCCATAAACTCCAACACTCAAGCTTCTATCCGTGTACCATGCAAAGAAATGGATTCATGCATATGTTTTCAAACCTAGTGGTGTCGGGGGGGGGTGTGGTACTTCCAAATTTATAAGTATACCCACTATTGATTCATCTATCTGGCATCCTCGCTTCAATAATTGAAGTTCTTTTTGACTCAATTCTGCCCTTCTCAAAGAACACTTTCCTAAACTATTATTTGTAAGATTTGAGATTGATTTTTGTCATTCAAGTGTTAGTTAAGATCCAATGATCAAAGAATATTATCTTTTAAAGTAAAATGAATGATGTTGAAATGCTAAATAAGGCGCGAAAAAGATTGATAAAAAATGTCACAAAATAGATGTGAGATTCGTTATATAGTTTAGAACGAATAATGGAGAAGACTATTAAGGATGTGAGAAGTTGAAAGCAACCGCAAATGATTATGAAATTATGGAGGAACTTTACAATTTATACGAGCAAAAAATGTATCAAGTAGCTTATTCTATTTTACATAATGTTCAACAAGCAGAAGATGTTGTTCAAGAAACTTTTATTTTATTATTGGAAAATATCCATAAAATCAACGATATAGAAGATCATAAAACTAAGAGCTTTGTATTAAAAAGCACGAAAAATAAAGCCATTGATTATTATCGTTCAAATAAACGATCCATAGAGATGTTTAATAAATTTAAAGAAGTTCCACAAGAAGATACATGTGATAACGTGACGCAAAAAATTCAACGATTAATTACGAAGGAACAACAATATCAACTATTAGAAACATTATCAATGATTCACAAAGAAATAATAAAGTATCTTTTATTTTATGAATTAACGACAAAAGAAACTGCCGAAATATTAGGGATAAGTGAAGGAACAGTCCGGAAAAGATATGAAAGAGCAAAAAAAGTAATCATTAAAAATACAGGAGGAAAAACATATGAGACATTGGAAGAGTAAGCAAAAGCAATGGAAAAAAATAAGTGAAAAAATTGCTATGGAAGAATTTGAAAATGTCGAAGAACACCATGAATTTTCTAAGGAATATAATCTAAAAAAGCAAATTTTCCTTAATGAACTTAAAATGCAAGGCAATATGAAACGTAAACAACATAAAAAGCGTATGCGCCTTATAATGGCGGCAGCAGTATTATTTATTGTTGTTCCGACAACAACATATGCAGGAGTAAGTATTTACTCTACAATCATTAATAAAGAAAATTATGAGACAAATTATTTGATTAAAAAAGAGGATAAAACTAAGAATGCATACGAATACGTAAAAATGGAAATTGGTTATTTACCTGATAATATGGTGGAAGTAAAGCATTCGGATGGTATGAAATACTCCTATAAAAATAATTTAAATGAAGGAGGACTTTCATTTTCTCTATGGAAGCTTGAAGATGAAGCAAATTTTTCAGTTTTAAATTCGCTAGAAGCTGAAAAAATAGAAATCGGAAATCATAAAGGCGCATTAATTAAAAAAGAAGGAGAATATAACAGACAAGTATTTTTATTATTTGAAGAAGAAGGTTATGTTTTAGAAACATTTGTAGGTGATGATGTTAACAATCAAGTTATGGAAAAAGTATTGGCATCGATTTTCTTAGTAAAATCTGAAAAAGATCAGGCAACACCAAGTTCTGTTTATAATGCTAAAAATTTTATGAATGAAGGCGAAGAAGCAGCAGCTTTAAAATCCGAAAAGTTGTCCAAAGACAGTAAACGAATTTTCTCAATTGGTTCAACAGTTCCAGTAGAAATTAGTAATAGAGGAGAAAAACATAAATTAGATTTTGTTGTAAATAACGCGAAAGTAATGGATTCTATTTCGCAATTTGATTCTAAAGATTTTAATGATTTTCATTCAGATTTGTTGGAAGAGAGCCAAAATAATTCTGGAAAATTACCTTTTTATGAAAGAGAAACTTATAAATCCGGTGACGGAAAAAATACTATAGATGAATTAATTGATACATCTATGATTCAGAAAAAATTCTTATATTTGACCGTAACTATAGAAAATAAAGAAGACAAAAAAATATCTGATTTTTATTTTTCACCAAACTTTATTTCTCTCAAAGACAATGGTGAGAATTGGAGATTCGAATTAGAGACCTATACTTCTGATGAAACTAGTAGTGAAGTCGCTTATCTAGATGGAAATGGAGAAGGCAAGTCATATTACAAGCTACCTGATTTGGAACCAAATGAAAAACGTGTTGTACATATTGGTTATTTTGTAGATGAGGATCAATTGGGCACTGCCTTTTTAGATATCTTTAATAATGGAACTAGCATGGAAAATCTGGAGGGTAACGACAGATGGTGGATTGATTTGAGACAACAATAAATAAAAAATAAACCCTAGATTCCTTTTAAATAAAGGATACTAGGGTTCTTTTTATTAAATTTTCACTTTCAAAAATATTAGACGTTGGCAACAAGGAGGACTAACCATGATGAACGATATTATCCTTACTATTTTAGAGCAAGTCTAGTATTCGATTCTTAAACTGGTAAAAGAATTAAAAACAGTATAGTGATTAAAAAAAGACAAAAGCTCGAAAAAATTATTATGAACTATTAAGAATAGATATTCAGGATTCTGAGAAAATTTTGAAATGTTATTCGAACCATATTAAAGATGTGTTCTTGTCATGGTATAAAACACAAGAGTTTGCTCAAATCTCCTCTACATTCCTCATTTACCCTAAAATAAAAAAACCGCTGATTTTTTAAATGTACCCTATAGAATAGACACTTTAAAAAAGTCTATTCTATGGGGTACTTTTGTTTATAATAAGAAAAAAGGTTCAACGTCAAATGTTGGGGTGACTAAAAAATCACGCTACCGATGTGAACCCCGATTTCTTTAAATTTATTTGATAATAAGATCTTTGCACGAAATCTTTCAAAACTCTTAAAGCCGAAAGCGTTTCGTTTAAGTACTTTTGTCCGATTATTAATGCCTTCTAAAAACCCGTTGGAATAGGGATAAATGAAGCTGTTTAAAATTTCAGGCTGCCAATTTTGAAGCGTCTTAATGGCCTTTTTAAACTCTGGAATATTAGCTTCCTCTACTTCTTTATAAAATGCATAGAGTGTTTCTTTGGTCTTGCTTATGAAAGCAGGGCCATTTTCTTTGGCTTGATCAAACCAAGCGCAGAAGCTTTCTTTTAATTCATGAGCTCTTTTGAGCTCGGGGGACATACTCTTATATCGTTCTAAATACCAAGTCTTTGCCTCGTTAAGTGCGCTTTCTCTTTTATAAAATACATAGCGCATTCGTTTACATTTTTTACGATCATAAGCATGCCATTCCTTTTGAATGCGACGGCGAACGGCATCCATCCCCCAGTAAATATAACGGCAGTAATGGAAACGGTCTGCAATAATGAAAGGTCGATTTAATGCTTGTTTAACGGCTGACTTGAAGGATGG
>NZ_JAEOAH010000023.1 GCF_016612995.1 Viridibacillus soli | reverse complement strand
TCTAAGTGTCGGCGGTTCGATTCCGTCCTGACCCACCATGATGCGGGTGTAGTTTAGTGGTAAAACCTCAGCCTTCCAAGCTGATGATGAGAGTTCGATTCTCTTCACCCGCTCCAATTTTTATGGGCCTATAGCTCAGCTGGTTAGAGCGCACGCCTGATAAGCGTGAGGTCGATGGTTCGAGTCCATTTAGGCCCACCATTAAAATTTTTCCGAAGTAGCTCAGTGGTAGAGCATCCGGCTGTTAACCGGACGGTCGTAGGTTCGAGTCCTACCTTCGGAGCCATATGGGGAAGTACTCAAGTGGCTGAAGAGGCGCCCCTGCTAAGGGTGTAGGTCGCGTAAGCGGCGCGAGGGTTCAAATCCCTCCTTCTCCGCCATATAGGCCCCTTGGTCAAGCGGTTAAGACACCGCCCTTTCACGGCGGTAACACGGGTTCGAATCCCGTAGGGGTCATACTTAAAAAACCTTTAGAATCAATATTGATTCTAAAGGTTTTTTGTTTTGCTCTTTTAACTTTTATAAATATGTTAGTAGATAATCTATGAAGGAGTGCTTTTTCATACATAATATGGTGTATATAAGATTCTGCAATAGTAGAAGAAGCTTATTGGCTGAAGAAATTAGCACGTTTTGATTATATGGCTTATTTAAAGCTACGGTCAGGTAATCGATTTCGAAGGTGATAATGAATGAAAGTAGTTGTGAATCTAAGTAAAGGCTATTTGCTGTTACTAGGCTTTTTTTATTTAATATAGTGTTGACCTTGACGTTACGTCAATCTATATAGTAGTAGTATGGAGGTGAATGGCGATAGAGATTACAATTCAGAAGCTTGCAAAATTGTCGGGTGTTAGTACGCGGACGCTACGTTATTATGATGATATTGGATTATTGAAGCCTGCGCGGGTTAATTCTTCTAGTTATCGGATATATGGGCAAGCGGAGGTTGATTTATTACAGCAGATCTTATTTTATCGTGAATTAGGCTTTAAATTAGAAGTTATTAAAGAGATGGTGACTGCTGAAGACTTTGACTATAAGAGAGCTTTGGCGGAGCATCATGAGGCTTTAATGATGAAACGTCAGCAGTTGGACGTCATGATTACGACGGTAAACAAAACAATTGATGCTATGAATGGAGGAGTTCAAATGTCAAATAAAGAAAAATTTGAAGGATTCAAGAATAATATGATTGCAGATAATGAACAGCAATATGGGCAAGAGATTCGCCTAAATTACGGGGATGGTACTGTTGATGCTTCAAATAAAAAAGTGCAACAGATGACAGAACTGCAATATGAAGAGGTGCAAGCTTTAGAGCAAGAAGTGAAAGATTTATTAAAGCTAGCAATGGCAGATGGGCAAGCAGATAGTGAGATCGCTCAGCGTGCTGCGGATACGCATAAGCGCTGGTTGATGTATTATTGGCCACAGTATAGTAAAGAGGCACATGCGGGACTTGCCGAAATGTATGTAGCAGATGAACGTTTTACTAGCTACTATGATATTGAGCAACCGGGAATAGCGAAACTCTTGAGAGATGCCATTTTAATCTATACAGGGAAGAGTAATTAGAGTACTGCAAATAGCAGTGCTCTTTTTTATGTTTGATTTAAAAAAAGTAGGAAATAATTATAGATAGGTTATATTGATGGGAGGAATAAAATGACGAATCAAAATTTTCAAAGTTTAAAAAATCAGATGGTGAAAGAATTATTTGTTTTACAGGAAAGAAAATATACACATGAGCTCCCAGAATCAACGGAGTTATCCAATTATGACAATCACCCTGCAGATAAAGCGACTGATTTAACTGATCAGGTTACAGAAATGGCAATTGAAGATCATAATGATGTGGAAATGGAAAAACTCCAGGCCGCATTACATGCCATAGATGATGGTACTTATGGAAAATGTAGCGAATGTGGAGAAGACATTCCATTTGGTCGATTGGAAGTAATGCCAACTGCTTTAACATGTGTTGAACATGCACCAGATGATAAGTTACCAACAGACAGACCTGTTGAAGAAGAAGTGTTGAATGCTTCTACAGCACAGCCTGTAAATGATACAAGAGCGATTGTTGATTATGAGGACAGCTTTTTAGAAGTAGAATCTTTTGGTTCTTCAGATTCACCAGGAGATCAAATAGAATAATGTTAGGATGGGACTGTAGAGATGCAGTTCCATTTCTATTGTGCTCAATAGAGATGACAATTATATGAATTTATTAGGAGCAATTATAAATATTTAGTAAATGTATAATGGGGAAATATAGTTTTTATTGTAAATAGAGTGTTTAAGAAGTTAATGATAGTTGCATCATTCGATTAACAACTAAGAGGTGTATACATAAGGATGTGGAAGAAATATTCATTATCGCTTAGTGGAATTGGTGTTTCTTCTTTTGGTAACTGGATTTATTTAATTGCATGATCAACTGCAGCAATAGCAGTATTGTTGGCGCTGATATTGTGTACACAAGTATTCCAAAAGTCGAAAAAGACATATTATGCTGAAGGTTCGTAACAATGTATAATATGTGCAAGCAGATAGCTTTAGGAGGTACGACATATGGATATTATTGATTTGCATTGTGATGTGTTGTTTAAAATGTCGGATGCTGAAGAACCATTAGATTTTAAAAATGCACCACAATTACAGGCAAATTTGGACCGTTTGAAGAAAGGCAAAGTAAAGGTTCAAGTATTTGCAATTTTCGTCGATGAGACAGTGCCGCAAAGTAGAAAATATTTAGAGGCGATTCGTCAGATTGAATTATTTCAAACGCAGGTATTAGCACCAAATCCTGAAATGGTACATATAACAGATTGGCATCAGCTAGAAAGGCTTCAAGATGGCGAAATTGGGGCTATTCTTAGTTTAGAAGGTTGTGATGCCATCGGAGCGGATTTATTCAAATTACAGGCGATATTGGACGCTGGCGTAAAACTAGTAGGGCTCACTTGGAATAATGAGAATGCAGTTGCTTATGGTGCACAAAATGACCCTAATTTAGGTTTGAAGGATTTTGCAAAAGAGGTATTAGCTTTATTAAATGAGCGTGACATTCTGATAGATGTTTCACATTTAAATATGCAAGGATTTTGGGATCTACTACCGATAGCTAACCACATTATTGCTAGCCATTCGAATGCACGTGCATTATGTGATCATCCCCGTAATTTAACGGATGAGCAAGCAAAGGCTCTTATAGAACAAGGTGGTCATATCCATTTAGTTTATTATCCTGGATTTATTGTGGATGGAGATAAATCAGTTACAATGGATGCGTTTATTCAACATTTTATCCATTTAGCAGATGTTGTGGGTGTTGAGCATTTAGGGATTGGCTCTGATTTTGATGGTATTCCCTATTTTGTGGAGAATTTGCATAATGCATCTCAGGCTCAAAATTTGATAGGGAAGTTGCAAGAACATTTTTCTGAAGATGAAGTGAAAGGTATTGCAAGTAATAACTTTTTATCTTACGTGAAAAAAATGCAAAAGTAAGCATAAAGAAACGTCATGAAGTAATTTCATGACGTTTTTTACTATTTTAAAACTGTTTGCAAAATAAAAATTAATCCTTTTTTATTTTTACTAGCACTTGTTTGTTTTTACCATAAATAATAAGTTCATATGTGTCTTTTTTTATCTGTTCTTTAGTTGAATTTAAGGCGAAAAATTTCTCGAAAGACTCTTTTAAATAAGCGACATTTTCAGCTTTATCCTTAGAGTTGTCTAACCCCGTATTTAAAGAAATGTAAGTTTTTCCATCCTTTACTCTATAGCCTACGCCTTTTAGTTTGTAATCACTTTTCCCAATAAGATTATCAGATATAATGCTTATAATTGAACTCCATCTCGATTCTTGTAATCTTTTTGATTCGTTATACAGGTTAAATTCAACTTTTTTAAATTCAAACTTTTCCTTCATTAACGCTTTTTCTACAGCTTGCTTAATAGCCTTTTTTCTCTTCTCAGTATTAGGTAAATATATACTGATTACATCATTATTATATCCAATGCCCAATGTATCATAACCGAATTTTTTCATGGTTTTTGAAATGACAGGGAATATGTTCATCCTTTTTTTATTGATTTCTTTACTTTTAGACGTCTCATTTGGAGGGGATTTTCTAGATTGTTCAATTTCAATTTTATAATTATCAATGTGACGTTTCGCAAGAATCTTTTCTATTTGTTTTGTGATGATTAGTTTTTCTTTTTTCAATTCTTCTTTAGTTGAATTAAGAGAAACAGTTATCGTATAAGGATTCGTCATGTGTCCTGCACTGTCGACTGAATAACCGAGTTTGTCTAGGGTTTCAAAAATTTCCGTTGTCAAGCTAGTGCCATTCAAATCCAATTGAATAGGAGCTAATTTCTTTACACCATTAGCCATTACAGGAGAAATAGTGGCACTACTTACTAAAAAGCAAAAGAAGGCAATTGCAAGGCCCGCCGTGATAAGTGGCTTTTTCAACAGTTTTCGTTTTAATTTTATAAATAATGTCTTTAGTGGCTTGTTACCAAAGTGTTTTCCCATAGTGATAACCCCTTTTCTTCTAGTGTCTTTAACTCTCATGTTCATGTCGATTTTAATTCATCACTCAAGCATGGTAGTTAACATATACAATATATGTTAATAGGTAAAACATCATGACACAAGCTATATTGAGGTTTATATATTTGTTGTATTGGATTTCTTTGTAAATTATTGGCGAAAGTGCGTAAAAATTGCGATAGAACATTGCAAATGAAGTGCCGAATCGGCGAGAAAGATGTATGATAGTATAGGATATTTAAGTATGTACGAGTGGATTCCAGTAATTGGTGGAATCCGTTGACGGAGGGAATTTTCATGAATCGGAAGTTGTCAGCAACAACCGGCGACCGAATTGAAACGGATCAATCGATATTACATTTTCATACAGAAACAATAGAAGTAAGTCGATTGTCAGCGCTCACCTTTTTTGAAGCAGGTGAGCAATCATTTGCTGGACAACGATTTTTTTGGCAAAATCGTGAAAAAACATTTACGCTTGTAGGCTTGGGTCAAGCTCATACCATTACAAGCAATGCAAAAGAACAAAGATTTGATGATGTTGAACAGCAATGGAAAAGGTTAACGCAAAATGTGGTTAATGATGAACATAATTTACAACCAATTTTGTTTGGTGGCTTTACATTTGATACGGAAAATAAAGTATCGGGTGAATGGACAGGCTTCCCAGAAGCTTTTTTTGCTGTGGCAACATATCAGCTTGTGATGCGAAATGATCAAGCTTATGTGAGCATTCATTTAATCACAGATGAAGAAAACACCGTGGACGCGCTTGAAGCTTTACGTAAAGAGCGTGATGAGTTAATTCATACAGCGCAGGTAAAAGCATTAAAAACATATGCGAAGCCACAAATTAAGAGTAGCTATGAGCCATATAAAGAAGAATATTTGGCATCTATTAGTAAGGTGACGTCTTTAATTCGCCAAAAAGAAGCGGATAAAGTTGTCATAGCACGCTCACTTGCACTACAATTTGAGGAGCAAGTATCATCTCCAAATGTATTGTCACAAGTTATTATGGAGCAGCCTGAGAGTTATTTATTTGGCTTAGAGGAACAAGGGAAATTATTTTTCGGAGCATCTCCTGAGCGCTTAGTGAAGGTTTCGGATATGTATGCGTATTCTTCATGTGTCGCAGGTTCTGTGAAGCGTGGGGAAACGGTGGAAGAAGATGAATTGCTTGGACAAGGCTTATTAAATGATGAAAAAAATCGCTCGGAGCATCAATATGTTGTAGATATGATTCTACAAACATTTAAAGAAAATTGTGCAAGCTATGAAATACCTCATGCACCTAAGTTGTTGAAAATTAGAGATATACAGCATTTGTTTACACCGGTTGAAGGACCTATGAAAAAAGAGGCTACTATTTTACAGTTGGTTAAAACGTTGCACCCAACACCAGCTCTAGGAGGCGTACCTCGTGTGAAGGCGATGGAAGTCATTCGTGAATATGAACCGATGAATCGTGGTCTATATGCAGCACCAATTGGTTGGTTAGATGCACAAGGTAACGGTGAATTTGCTGTGGCAATTCGCTCGGCTTTATTAGCTAATGATCAGGCGTTTTTATATGCTGGTGGTGGCATTGTGGCCGATTCAGAGCCAGCTAGTGAATACGATGAAACATTGGTGAAATTACGCCCGATGTTACGAGCTTTAGGAGGACATTTACATGAGTGAGAAAGCGACTTTAACGAGCTATGTCTATAAGCTTGTGGCGTCATTATACGGTGCAGGAGCGCGCGATGTTGTTGTTAGTCCTGGTTCACGATCGACACCACTTGCCTATGCGTTTGCTTCTTCGAAGGAGTACAATATGTATCGCCAAGTAGATGAGCGCTCTGCGGCATTTTTAGCATTAGGCATTGCGAAAGCAAGTAATCGACCTGTTGTGTTAGTTTGTACATCAGGGACAGCTGCAGCGAATTATTTTCCTGCCATTGTTGAAGCGAGCTATGCACGGGTGCCATTAATCGTATTAACGGCGGATCGTCCACATGAATTACGTGAAGTAGGAGCACCACAAGCCATTGACCAAATACATTTATATGGTGAGCATGTGAAATGGTCAGTGGATTTCCCATTACCAGACACCTCGAAGGGGACATTACCATTTATCGAGCGTCATATAGCACGTGCCGTTTCGATCGCAACAACTGCACCTGCTGGACCTGTACAAGTGAATGTACCATTCCGCGAGCCTTTACTCATTGATTTCCAAGAAGAGTTACCAGTCGGGACTTTTGTGGAAAGCTATGCAGCTGAGTTACGGCCTTCTAAAAATGCATTTAGAGCGTTAGAAGGGGCAATTAATGATGTGAAAAAGGGTTTTTTAATATTTGGCGAGATGAATCAAGGTACGGATCTAGAAGCAGTCTGGAACTTTATTCGACAGCTGAAATGGCCAGTTCTTGTAGAGAGTCTGTCTCATTTACGTACGAATATTCCAGCTGACTGCATGGGTTTAATAATTGATCAGTACGATGCTATTTTGAAAAACGAATCGTTTAAAGCTGCAATGGCACCTGATACAGTTATTCGCTTTGGTGCACAGCCGGTATCAAAACCGCTTACGCTTTTTTTAACCAAGGCTAAGCTTGTTAACTATATCGTAGTGGATGAGGATTCGATGTTTCGTGATTCTTTAGCGATTGCAACACATCATGTGCATGCTAATGTAAGCGACTGGTTAGAAGATGTAGCTGTGGAAGCGGCTGGCGATGCTACTTATGTAGCAGATTGGATGACTGCAAATGACATTGCAACGAAGCATATTGAGTGCTATTTAGCTGAAGAAACGGATGAAGGAGCAATGGCGGCGACGTTATTTGCAAATTTACCGGAGGCGAGCGATTTGTTTGCGAGTAGCAGCATGCCAATTCGAGATGTTGATACATTTTTCAATAAAACATCGAAGGACATAAAAATTTTTGCGAATCGTGGGACCAATGGAATTGATGGTGTTGTATCGACTGCCTTTGGACTACAGCTTGCAAGACAGCGTGAGACTTACTTATTGATCGGTGACTTGTCATTTTTGCATGATGTGAACGGCTTAATTGCGACACGATATCAAGCTTGTAATATGACAATTGTTGTGATGAATAATGATGGCGGTGGTATTTTCTCATATTTAGCGCAAGCTAAAGAGGAAGCTCATTATGAAGAATTGTTTGGAACGCCTTCAGGACTAGAATTTAAAGATATCGCGCAAATGTACGGAGCAGAATATAAAGCTGTAGAAGCAAAAGAGGACTTCACAAAAGTGTTACAAGCACCGAAAGAAAAACCACTGCGCTTAATTGAAGTATTTACGGATCGTCAAAAGAATGTTGCGACACATCGTAAATTATGGAGCGCAATTGGTGAGGAGTTAGATGCGAAATGGCAAGTGTAATGATGACAGTAAACGGCATAAATGTACATTATGAAATCATCAATCCACGTGTTGAAAAAACAGTTGTATTATTACACGGCTTTACGGGGAGTTCAGCAACGTGGAATAAAGTAATGCATTTACTTGGTGAGCAAGTTCGTATTATTGCGATTGATTTAATGGGGCATGGGTATACAGATAGCCCGAAAAATGTAGCCCATTATTCAATGGAAAAGCAAGTAGCAGTTTTACATGAACTGCTGATACAGCGTAATGTCGATGTATTCACGTTAGTCGGCTATTCAATGGGAGGTCGCGTCGCATTAGCTTATGCTTTACAATATCCTGATACAGTCGAACAACTAATTTTGGAAAGTGCTTCTCCAGGTTTGCAAATGGCTGATGAACGTGCTGCGAGAGCGAAGGCTGATAACGTTTTGGCAGATCGTCTTGAATCAGAAGGCATCCAAGCGTTTGTTGACTATTGGGAGAGCATCCCGTTATTCGCAACGCAAAAAAGTTTACCTTTAGACGCACAAAAGGAAATTCGTGCAGAACGCTTATCGCAAAATGCACGAGGTTTAGCAAATAGTTTAAGAGGTATGAGCACCGGGCAGCAGAACTCTTATTGGGACGAGCTTACAAGCTTTGTTAAACCAGTCATTTTAGTAACAGGTGAGCTGGATGAAAAATTCCAAGAAAAAGCAGCGGACATGAAAAAATCATTGCCAAATTGTACGCATATAATCGTACCGAAAGTTGGACATGCAATTCATGTGGAAAATCCCGAAACTTTTGCTACAATAATAAAGGAACAAATTTAAAATTACAGGTAGGAGGATCATATATATGACTCGTCAATGGGTAACAGAGCGTACATACGAAGATATTAAGTATGAATCTTACAATGGTATCGCGAAAATTACGATTAATCGTCCAGAAGTGCGCAATGCATTCCGCCCTAAAACAACAGCGGAACTAATCGACGCTTTTACACGTGCACGCGATAATTCTAAAATCGGTGCAATTATTTTAACCGGTGAAGGCGACAAAGCATTTTGTGCAGGCGGAGACCAAAAAGTTCGTGGAAACGGTGGCTATGTTGGCGATGACAACATTCCTCGTCTAAACGTATTAGACTTACAACATTTAATCCGTATCACTCCAAAACCAGTAGTAGCAATGGTAGCTGGCTACGCAATTGGTGGCGGACATGTGTTACACATCGTTTGTGATTTAACAATAGCAGCAGAAAATGCTCGCTTCGGACAAACAGGTCCTAAAGTAGGTTCATTTGACGCGGGTTACGGTGCAGGCTACTTAGCACGTATCGTTGGCCATAAAAAAGCGCGTGAAATTTGGTACCTATGTCGTCAATACGATGCACAGGAAGCATTGGATATGGGCTTAGTAAATACAGTTGTTCCTCTAGAAAAATTAGAAGACGAAACTGTTCAATGGTGTGAAGAAATGCTTTCTAAATCACCTACTGCACTACGCTTCCTAAAAGCATCATTCAACGCAGACACAGACGGTTTAGCAGGTCTTCAACAATTTGCTGGAGACGCAACTTTACTTTATTACACAACTGACGAAGCAAAAGAAGGCCGCGACGCATTCAAAGAAAAACGCGAACCAGACTTTGGACAGTTCCCACGTTTCCCTTAAATAGGGAATAGTGTATAAATGAACATAGGACTTAGAATTTCGAGCATAGAATCTCAAACTTATTTGGAGATTTAGGCTCGAAGCGTAAATTCCACAGTTCGAAGGATAGTTTGTTCAATGCTGAAGACACTATTTTATAAAAAAGGCGGCTCTATCAAGTTGTCATTTTAAGCTGTCCTTTTGGGCAGCTTTTTTTATCAATAAAATAAATCAGGAGGTGAAAAAAAATGATTCCAAACTGGCTTTTACAGCGTAGTACGCTAACGCCTGATCGTATTGCACTTCTTTTTCAAGATGAGCAATGGACGTTTAAAGAAGCGAATGAAAAAGCGCTCGTTCTTGCAAAAAAGTTAACTGCAAGTGGAGTGAGACAGCATACACGCATTGCGATTTATGCATCTTCTAACCCACAGATTATATGGATGATGTATGCTTGCATGCATTTGCAATGTGAGATGGTGCTATTAAACTTACGGTTAACGGGAAAAGAGTTAGCTTATCAAATTGATGATGCAGCGGTTGATTTTATATTAGTCGAAGATTTACTAATGGAAAAACTACCGATAACAAAAGTATCAATATTAAGCTTTAGTGAAATAAATGCAAGTCCCGAGCAGGCTATTATTGTTGCAACTGAATGGGCTGAAAATCAAACGATGACGATAATGTATACGTCAGGTACGACAGGATTTCCAAAGGGAGTCCGTCAAACGGTAGGGAATCATGTCTCAAGCGCTACATCTTCCGTCTACAATATGGGCTTAGTGGATACTGATTGCTGGCTTTGTACGATGCCCTTATTTCATATTAGTGGATTTTCGATGCTAGCAAAGTCGTTATTGCACGGTGTAAAAATTAATCTGTATCCCAAATTCGATGTTGTGAAGATTGTAGATGAATTAGTAGCAGGTACAGTTACACGAATGTCTGTTGTTGCAGTCACATTAGAACGAATTTTAACGGAGCTAGAAGTTAGAAATGCAAAAGCTTCTCCAAAATTCTTAACAATGCTTACAGGTGGAGGGCCAGTCCCTGTAGATTATTTGAAGCGGGCGGCAAAGCTAGACCTAAATGTTGCACAAACATACGGTATGACTGAAACGTCTTCTCAAACAGCGACGTTATCCGGTGCAGATGCATTGCGTAAAATAGGCTCTGTTGGCAAAGCACTGTTTTTCAATCAAATTCGGATTGATGAAGCGAAAAAGCCCTTTGAACAAGGGGAGATCTTAATCCGCGGACCTCATGTAACACCGGGATATATAGGCCGTTTTACAGATAAACCATCACAGGAAAATGGCTGGTTGCATAGTGGGGATATTGGTTATTTAGATGATGAAGGTTATTTATATGTCGTCGATCGACGTTCAGATTTAATCATTTCTGGGGGTGAGAATATTTACCCTGCAGAGATTGAAAATATACTTACTTCTCATGAAGCGGTACGCGAAGTAGGCGTATGTGGAGTAGAGGATAAAAAGTGGGGGCAAGTGCCTAATGCATTTGTAGTTTTGAGTGAAGATGTAGAGTCAAACGAGTTACTGGCATTTTGCAGAAAACATTTAGCCGCATATAAAGTGCCGCATCAGATTCATATTGTCGGGCAGTTACCTCGAAATGGATCGAATAAATTATTAAGACGTAAATTGTGTGAGTTATTAATAAAAGAATAATTGCAAATAAGTATACAACGACATTATTAGAAGCCATCTATCTCAATTTTTAGGTGGCTTTTATTGTATTTATTTTGATGTAGATGCATTAAATACCACGATATTATATAATTTTATTACATCAAAGGGGGAGTTTAATGATATGAAAGAACTTCAGCAGATTTCTATTCCAGAATCTATAATAGGGGGTGTCACCATATGTCCATCATTTGTATTACCACTTCAAACTGGTGCAGTGACAGGAATATACTCTGATGTGGAGCACATTGACTATATAGTCCAGCAACTTCAGCATCATCAACAATTACATTTACATTTTCGCAAAGAAGGCTACTATGAACGGCTTACTGTTATGGAGAATTTAAAATTTGAGCAGCGTTTATATGACTCTAATGCAATACTTGAAGATATTTTAAAACTGACAGGATTAATGGATAAAAAAAGAGTGAAGATGAAAGATTTGAGTGATTCACAACTTCAACGTGTACGATTAGCAAAGTTACTTATTCATGAAAAAACCATACATATTTTAGAAGAGCCATTTCAAAATTTAGATATTGAAACGAAACGCATTGTTGACATGGTCGTTACAACATTAAAGGAGAAAGGCTGTACTGTTTATCTTCTGACAAATAATTTGGAAGGTCTGCTCATCTCGTCAGATCAAGTTTATCGCTTAGATGCGCAAGGTTTACAGCCATTAGATTTACAGGAGGAACCGACTAAAGCAGTAGAAGGGATAGAAACTGAGAGTCGACTTATTAAGTTAGAGAAAATTCCTACTAAGCTAAATGATAAATTCATTTTATTTAATCCACCTGAAATTGATTACATTGAAAGTGTAGATGGCTTAATCAATGTATATGTTGCTGGGGATGCATTTCCATGTACATTAACTCTTAATGAACTGGAGCAGCGTTTATTGGTATTTGGTTTTTTCCGTTGTCATCGGTCATACATTGTAAATTTACAAAAGGTTAGAGAAATTGTTACATGGACAAAAAATAGCTATAGCCTAATTTTATCCGGCAACGATAGAACGCACGTCCCTTTATCTAAAAGTAAATTAGTCGAATTAAAGAAAATAGTCGGAATATAAATTATTTCTCAGGAAATAATTGTTCTCCATTCACGCATAATTTGATATCATTCAGCACTATATATCTCCTTTCAACCAATTTATAATGCACCATTAGTAATCCTTGCGTATGCTTAAGCCAACATCATATGTAGGGGGAATTAAGGTGGAAACAATAATTGAAGTAAGCCATTTGAAAAAGGATTTTCAAAATGAGAGTGCAATTCGTGATGTATCATTTAAAATTGAAAAGGGAGAAATATTTGGGTTTCTTGGACCGAGTGGATCAGGGAAAACAACAACTATTAAAATATTAACAGCTCAACTGTTAGCTTCTGGTGGGAAAGTACGTATTTTTAACGAAGATGCTAAAGCTTTAAAGCAACCTGCTTCACGTAGCAGATTTGGAATCCTAACAGATAATAGCGGTTTATATACGAGGTTATCAGTAGAAGAAAACCTTCTTTTATATAGTAAATTATATAATTTACCTGAATCATCTGTTAAAGAGGCGCTTACTTTTGTGAACTTATACGAAGAACGTAAAAAACGTATTAGTGTTCTATCAAAAGGAATGATTCAACGTGTTACATTAGCACGTGCAATTTTACACAAACCAGAGTTACTCTTTTTAGATGAACCAACTTCAGCACTTGATCCAGTCAACACGAAACATATCTATGAAGGTTTACGCAAATTAAATGAAATGGGGACGACTATTTTCTTAACAACACATGACATGGCAGAAGCAGAAATACTTTGTGATCGAATAGCTTTCTTAGATGCAGGGGAAATACGTGCCATTGGTACACCTAGCCAGCTGAAACGTCAGTTTGGTGATGATTCACTAACTGTAGAGCTGACAGATGGACGCAAGGAAGTTATTGGAAAAGGCGCTGAGGATGCGAAACAAATGTTCGAATGGATGCAAAATAATTTAGTTGATCGTGTCATGACAAATGAGCCGAGTTTAGGAGATATTTTCGTGCAGGTAACGGGGAGGAAACTACTATGAGTACATCAGTTAAAAGAATTCAAGCAATATTAATCAAAGATTATAAAGAGACTTCGCGGAATATGGCAGTGTCATCTATGCTTTTCTTACCACTTATTTTGGCAGCCTTTTATAGTCGCGCAGGTTTTGATTCGATACAAGGGCACTTTATGGGGATCAACTTTACATTTACAATGGTGTGCACGTATATTCAATGCTGTCTGATTGCTGAAGAAAAGGAAAAGAATACTTTACGTAGTCTCATGTTATCTCCAGCATCAACGCCAGAAATACTAATAGGCAAAAGTTCTCTTACTTTTTTATCTACTATGATTGTGATTGTAGGTTGTATGATCTTAACAGAGTATATGCCAGGGAATGTAGCAGTGATGGCGATTGCTTTGATATTATCAGCGGTATTTTATCTTGCTGTTGGAACATTTCTTGGATTATATGCGAAGTCTGTTATGGAATCATCTGTAATTGTTTTACCAGTACTAGGTATTTTTTCATTAGGTCCAATGGCAATGGCGTTTGTCGATAGCTATCCTATTTTAAAGATTGTTGAGTGGCTTCCGAGTACGCAAATAATTCTTTTGGCCGAAATACTTGAAGAAAGTTTTACATTAGGTGATTTGGTGCAGCCTTTTGCAGCAATTATTGGATGGATTGTTGTAGCAACTATTGCAACAATCATTGCATTTAATAAGCGTATGGTGGATTAAAAAACGACTTAGATTCAAATAAACAAAACCCGCAGATAGAGGCTCTATTTGCGGGTTTGTCAGTTTTATTTATTTTACTTTACTTAACGCTTTTTTTAGCGTTTCAGTATTTTTATGCATTAAGGTAAAATATGTTTCATTATTCTTTATATCTTCATTTGTTAGCACACTCAAGTTATGCAGGGTTAGTGCTTCTGCTCCTACTTCCTTTTGAATTACCTCAGCTAATTTGGAAGATACATTTTGTTCGAACAGGATGTAATGAATATGATTTTCTTTTGCTTGGTCTACAATTTTAGTTAATTCTTTTTGTGAAGGTTCGTCTTGTGAATTCAAGCCTGCTACCGAAATTTGCGCCAATCCGTACGTCCCAGCGACATAGCCAAATGCTGAATGGGATACAAAGAACGTTTTAGAAGGGGCAGCATCCGCCATTTCTTTAAAATCTTTATCTAAATTTTGTAATTCAGTGACTAGCGCTTCATAGTTTTTTTCGAATTCGTCTTTATTATTTGGTTGAGTTTTCACTAGAGCATCTTTGATAGAAAGCGCTAAATCTTGGCTGATGATAGGTGACAGCCATACATGTGGGTCAATTTCGCCATGTGCATGGTCGTGATCTTCTTCAGTTTCCTCGTGATCGTGGTCATGCACAGCACTTGTGCTAACATCTAATTTTTCCTCAGATACATCAGCAGCAGTTTCAACAAAATCAACATTTTCGTTTTTTAATGTTTTCTGTGCGTTTGTGACAAAGCCCTCAAGACCTAAACCAATATAGAAGAACAAATCAGCATCCGCTAAGTTCATCATATCCTTTTGAGTTGGTTCAAATGTATGCTCATTTGAGCCAGGTGGATAAATAGAAGATACTTCAACATGCTCGCCACCAATACGCTCTGCAAAATACGTTAATGGATAAACGGTTGTATAAATAGAAAGTACATCTTTTTTACTTTTATCCTGATTCAATTTGTCATCTGCACCACATGCAGCAGTAAATATTGTAAGTATAGCAATTAAAAATATGAATATAGTCTTTTTCATATAAGCACCTCTTAAATAGTAATCATTACGATTTGTTGATTCAACATGTTTTATCATACAAGAGTTTCAAGAAAAACACAATAAAAAAAAGCCTCGAAATTAATCTTTTTTCGGAGGCCTTTCTTCTGGAACTGGATCGTATCCACCTGGATGCAGTGGATTACAGCGTAAAATACGACGAATTGCTAAATAAGTACCTTTAAATGCACCATGCTTTTCAATGGCTTCAAGCCCGTAATTTGAGCATGTTGGATAAAACCGGCAAGTTGGTGGAGTTAAGGGGGAAATTGCCTTTTGATAAAAACGAATGAAAAACTTGAAAATGTATTTCATTTACTTATCTTCTTTCTCTGCAGTATAAAATGGCTGCGTTGGTTTTGGATCAATCGTTTTATGTGAATCTTTTTGATTGTTTTTTGCGATAAAGTAAATTAAATAACCTGCCAAAGCTACTGTCATAACGACAACGGGCATAATGGCAATCCATGCAATCGACATTTTTTCACCTCTAGTATAACTTCATGTTTATTTTACTTAAGATTACGGTATATTAACAGTATAGTGCTTAAAGCATGAAGAGGAGTGTGAAAGTTTTATGTCAGCTTTACAAAAAGAATTAAATCAGCTTGTATCGTCATGGTCAGTACTTTACACGAAGTTACATAACTACCATTGGTATGTGAAAGGTCCCTCTTTCTTCACCCTACATGAAAAGTTTGAAGAATTATACAATGAAGCAGCAACACATCTAGATGAGATTGCCGAACGTATTTTGTCTTTGGGCGGACAACCTGTTGCAACATTAAAAGAGCATCTAGCACTATCAGATGTAAAAGAAGCGGCTGGTAGCGAATCAGCAACTGAAATGGTCGCCGCTCTCATTAGCGATTTCGAAATAATGATGAAATCTTTAAAATCAGGTATGGAAGAAGCAGCCAAAGAAGAGGATGATATGACGGAAGATTTACTAAATGCCATCTATCAAAGCCTTGAAAAACATGTTTGGATGTTAAAAGCCTTTTTAGGTTAGTAAAAATAATAACAAAGTCAGTGGCTGATGCTGCTGGCTTTTTCTATTTGCTAATAAAATATGAGATAGGATTCCCGGACAACTTTATTACTGATACAAACAACAGAACAGAGCAATATGTGGGTAACAACTTAACTTGTACGAATTGTCATGCAGGAGCTGGATTAGACGAAAACTCTTCGTCATTAGTAGGCATGACAGCAGTTTATCCACAGTATATTGAGCGTTCTGGAAGCATTGTCACGATTGAAGAGCGTATAAATGGTTGTAAGGTTAGAAGTATGAATGGCAAAAAGTTTGAAGCAAACAGCGATGAACTTGAATCGATTGTTTCTTATTTTAAAAATATTTCTGAAGATATTCCAGTCGGAGAAGACATGCCATGGCGTATGAAAAATTCAATGGATGATGTACCAGTTCCTAGTGTCGATACTGTTTACGAATAATAAAATTGTTTAAAAAATAAAAATAGTTGTTTAAAAAAGATGGTTTGAATTGGAGCTTCATACCATCTTTTCTTTTTATCCTATATAGTAAGAGTAAGAATATTTCAATGTTCGTATAGTTAAGAAAAGGGTGAAAGTTAAATGGTATTTTTCAAAAAAACTCATATGTATATACTGTCAGCAATTATTGCTTTGTTTGGAATTTTAGTGAATTACGAAACAACATGGGCTGTTGTTCTCTTAGGAATTAGTTTTGTAGGCTACTTATTTTTAATCTATCTGGATAGAGGGAAAGCTAAAAATAATAATTAAATGGGGGCGAATCTTCATTATTCGCTTACCGAATTAAACAACATTATTATTTGTTAAAATAACAAATTTAAAGCAACTAACCGATTTTTCAATAACTATAATATCCTCCTATCATTTAATGGAGAGAAGGATATAATATTTTTTAGAGTAGAATTAAACGACTTTATTATTCATGTACAGATAATGATGAAAAAATTCATCAAAGTTCATGTATTGCATGTCGCGCAGCAGATGGATCTGGCACTGGTCCAAATACAGGCCCAGCACTATGGAGAAAAGATTCCTTTAATGACGGAGCTGGTTTAGCACGACTTTCTAAAATGGCAGGATATATTAAAAATAATATGCCTGTTGGTGGAGAAGGAACGTTAATAGGTCAAAATGTCTGATTTAGCAGCATTGTTTGAACCAATTTGCAATCAAATTAGGTAAATCATTAGATGTTGACATACATATTATTGAAGGTGCATTCAATTTAGTGATGGAGGGACGACTTGAAGAACACAACAGGATTGTCACCTCCGAATTAGAGAGACTAGTAAAAGGTGGTACTCGAATAATTGCAGTAGCCCAATTATCTATGGTAGGCGCAAGTAAGAATGTAGATGGAAACATACTAAATCCTTTACATTTACTCATGCCAGAGATTATTAATGTATTGGAATTAGATAATAGGTGAAATAATCATTGAAAAGTAATTAGAGCATTTTTAAAAGCTATTGTTGTTAATAGAGAGTAGCACGAATTGGCTGAAGCTGGTTCGTGCTTTTATTATCTATGCAAGGAGGGAATGGGAATTTTTTGAAAGCTTTAATTATTCTAAAACTGACCTTATCAAATTATGCAATATTGGTCCTTTTAATATACTCATTTACTAGGTTACAATAGCGAATAATTCTGGAAATAAATTGTTCGAAGAATAGGGGTTAGCATGAATAATACATATAATACAACGACCATTAGCCAGTTCTTCCTTTGGGTAGGTGCCTCTGTGTCGATTGCAGAGATTGTTACAGGCTCACTTTTAGCTCCGCTTGGTTTAACGAAGGGGATTCAGGCCATTCTTATCGGTCATGTGATTGGAGCAATTATTTTATTTTTATCTGCGTGGATTAGTGCGAATAGTCGAGTGACGGCTTTACAGGCGACACGTATATCCTTTGGTACATATGGTTCTTACGGCTTAACGACATTGAATATGTTACAGCTTGTTGGATGGGCATCCGTTATGATTGCGACGGGCTCTATCGCATTAAATGGTATTTCAAAAGAGCTGTTTGCGTTCGATTTTCAAGCGCTGTGGAGTCTTTTAATCGGCGCTATACTCGTGATGTGGGTACTGTTTGGCTTGAAGAAAATTTCGAAGCTAAATATTGTTGCTGTGACGATTTTATTTGGTTTTACAATCGTATTAGCTTCTGTCATTTTTGGTGGGGGTGGAGTCGGAACTATACCTGATGCGACGATGAAATTTAGTACGGCTGTAGAGTTGAGCGCGGTTATGTCTCTTTCTTGGTTACCGCTTATTGGAGATTACACACGTCATGTAAAGCATCAAAAAATGGGAACAGTAATGAGTGTATTAGGTTACAGTGTTGGTAGTACATTTATGTTTATTATTGGGCTAGGTGGTAGTCTTTACGTCGGTTCGTCTGACATTAGTGCGATTTTAATGGCAAGTGGACTTGGTGTTGTAGCGTTAATGATTGTCTTATTATCTACTGTATTAACGACGTTTTTAGATTCGTATTCTGCAGGGGTAAATTTTAAAAACCTTGTACCAATGGCAAATGAACGCTTTGTATCGGTGATTTTCACCTTGCTAGCAGTAGTAATTGCAATTGCCGCAAGTGTTTCTGCATATGAATCATTTTTGTATTTCATTGGTTCGGTATTTGCGCCGCTTTATGGTATATTGTTTGCAGATTATTATTTATTAAAACGCCGACATATTGATCCGCAGAAGAAATGGTCGTGGCAAAGTGCATTACTATGGCTGTTAGGTGTTGTCATTTATCATGTTTCATTAAAATATCCGATTCCACTAGGACATACACTTTGGGTGCTAGTAGGTGTCTTTATCGTAAGAATAGCAATGGTTGCAGTTATAGAGAGAAAAAATGTTTTTAGCAAAGTAGATTTAGTAGATAGATTATGAAGGGAAAGAAAGTTCATGACAATTTCAAGAGCATTAACAATTGCGGGCTCAGCAGCACGTGGCGGAGCTGGGATTCAAGCTGATTTAAAAACATTTCAGGAACTAGATGTATTTGGAACCTCTGCTGTTACTGCGATTGTGGCAAGAAATCCCAAAACAGGACAAGGGATTTTCCCACAATCAGTAGAAGCGATCGAAGCACAAGTACATACAATATTAGAAGATATCGGTGCGGATGCGATTAAAACGGGTATGCTTTTCACGCATGAAATTATCACAAATGTGGCACAGTGGATACAACAATCGGGTGTGCAGAATATTGTCGTGGATCCCGTGATGATTGGAAAAATTGGTTCGGCGTTATTAAAAGAGGATGCTATGGAGGCAATGCGAACGCAATTATTACCTCTTGCAACGATTATCACACCAAATATGCCAGAAGCGTCTTATTTATTGGATAATATGGAGCTGAATTCTGTAGAGGATTTAAAAGATGCTGCAAAAAAATTACATGAACTCGGCCCACAATATGTGCTTGTAAAAGGTGGACGATTAGAAGGTCCTGCAATTGACATCTTATATGACGGCAAACAATTTTATTTATTAGAAGCACCTCGATTCGATACAATCCATACGAATGGAGCAGGCTGTACGTATTCGGCGGCTATTACTGCTGGCTTAGCAAAAGGTCAAACAGTACCAGAAGCGGTTATTGAGGCAAAGAAATTCATTTCAGCAGCGATCCGTCATTCATTCGGCTTTAAACAAGGTGTAGGCCCTACTTATCATGCGGCTTATGGAAAGTATGGAGAAACCGGTTGTACGGTAACGATTGAAAGTGCAGAGCTTTTTGCAAAATAATACGAATTAGGTTTCCCTTGCGAATTATTATGTCGCAAGGGGTTTTTATTGAAACAAACGGCTAAACGTATGTTTTATGTATTGCATGAACATTCTTGTCTTGGAGAGTAACATCTTTTAACGGTTGGAAGGATTAATATTCTATTGGAAATACCGATATTAAAAAGGGAAAAGGAGTGATACAAATGGATATTAACTCTATCATGTCTTCGGAGCTTGCTCAGCTTCAACAAACTGTACAAATGAGCGTTTTGCAAAATGCGATGAATATGCAAGCAACAGCTGCTGTCCAGCTTTTAGAACAGATGCCTGAACCGGCACAAGCAGCTCACCCTTATAAAGGGGCGTCTATTGACGTTCAAGTTTGATTTATTTAAGCCATGTACTTCTACATTAAGGTGCATGGTTTTCTTATAGAGTTTTAAAGGGTATGAATGATTATTTGGTGATGCTTTAATATTTGACTCCACTAGGTTGGGAATATAGAATAAAGATGAAATTTGTTGTGCAAACTATATGATGAAGAAAAGAGGCGTGTGCAAAGTGGCTATTAATGTATACTTGAACTTTAATGGGAATTGTCGCGAGGCAGCTGAATTTTATGCGGATGTTTTTAAAACAGAAAAGCCGCAAATTATGACTTTTGGTGAATCACCTCAAAGTCCAGAATACACTTTACCAGAGGAAGCAAAAGATTTAGTCATGCATACTCGACTCAGCATCCTTGGAAGCAATGTTATGTTTTCCGATGTTTTCCCTGGTTCACCTTTTGTAGAAGGTAATAATGTAAGCCTAGCCGTTGTTAGCGATAATGAAGAAGAACTTAGATCTGCTTATGAAGCACTAAAAGTGGGCGGTAAAGTAGCTATGGAGTTACAAGAAACATTTTGGAGTAAATGCTATGGAAGTTTAAAGGACAAGTTCGGCATCGAATGGCAATTTAGCCATGAGAGTGGGGAAGTTTAAGATTAGAAAATTAATGATAAAGATAAATTTTTAAAAAAAGAGATCTCATATTGTAAGAAGTACTAAACACCTCCAAGTTTATAACTATAAACTTGGAGGTGTTTTTAGTGTTAAAAAGTTAGTTATTAATTTGAAACAAAAGAGAAAGACATTAAAATGGGGAATTATGAATAAAAATATTGTTTTATATTTTTATAAAAGGTGTTTTTTAATGAACAGATACGGGGAAATAATAATGATTAATATAAGTTACAATTAAAATCCATAGTTATGCATTCGCAATTCAATGACGACGGTATTACGTTAGCAGAGGGAAAGAGATTAATTACGTTAAATATTGAAAGCAGTGGAATCAAAAATAAGAAGCAAGCATTAAGTGATTTAGAGAAATCATATCAAAGTGTTTATAGAGAGTTAGTAGGTTATAAGGAAGAAGTGTTGGAAGTAGCCCCGGATAAACTGTAATTAAAATAATAATTTAATAGGGTTATTATGAATAATATGTAATATTTATTTAAAATTCCGAATAATACATACAAATAGCGTTCCATTGTGTTATATTTAGAAAACAATTGAATATCGTGTAGGCTAAGGTGCGCTATCTATAATAGATAGTCGCTTAAAAGGGAAATCGGTGAAAATCCGATGCTGTCCCGCAACTGTATGTAGGAGCAAACTTTCAAATCCACTGTTATAACTGTAACGGGAAGGGGGAAGTAAGCGATGATGACAAGCCAGGAGACCTGCCTTAGTTTAGTACACACCAACAAACCTACGTGGATAGGAGGTGTTAGAGAGATTTTTCAATGGACAACTATGTCCTAGTACGATAAGCGAATTTGAAAGGGAATAGTATATTCTATAACTTTATTTATTCCTGATTTTTTTCGATATTTACTATATTAAAATCATCAACCACCTTTTTATGGCTACATAATAAAAGGGTGGTTTTTTTATTGAATTGGAGGATGAAAAGATGAAAAGTACAGTTGTCGGATACCCATATATTGGGCCGAATCGTGAATGGAAGAAAACACTTGAAGCATTTTGGGGAGAAGAAATAAGTGAACAACAATTCGAAGCACAAATGAAAGAGTATCGACTAGCGAATATTAAAGTCCAAATAGATGCAAAAGTTGACTCAATAACTGTAGGTGATTTTACATACTACGATCGCATGCTAGATTTAGCTACTATGTTTGGGATCATCCCAAAACGTTATAAGTGGAATTCAGATTCGGTTTCTTTAGAAACATATTATGCAATGGCACGAGGAAATCAAGCTGCTCCTGCAAGTGAAATGACAAAGTGGTTTAATACGAATTACCACTATATTGTACCGGAGTATGAAGGACAAAATTTAAAGCTAATTGACAATAAACCGTTACGTTACTTCTTAGAAGCAAAAGAAAATTTCAATGTAGAGATAAAGCCTACAATCATTGGTCCTGCAACATTTTATCTTTTAACAAAAGAAGTAGAAACGTCGAATAAACCATCATATTTACTTCAATTAACTAATGTATATAGTCAATTGTTGAGTGAACTATCACTAGCTGGAGCAGAATGGGTTCAAATAGAAGAACCTATTTTAGCAACTTCGTTATCTTCAGACGATATGAGAATCATCACAGAAATATACGATCAGCTTAATACTACGAAAGGTTCTAGTAAATTGTTATTACAAAGCTATTTTGAATCAGTAGAGTGGTATGAAGAAGTAATTAATTTACCTGTAGCAGGTATTGCGTTAGATTTCGTACATGGTTTTGAAGAGAATATATCGAATATTAGGAATTTTGGATTTCCAAAAGACAAAGTTCTTTCAGCGGGAATTATTAATGGTCGAGACATTTGGATTACTCCTTTGCAACAATCATTAGATTTGCTAGTTGAATTAGAAAGCTTAGTTACACCAAATCATTTGTGGATTCAGCCATCGTGTAGCTTAATGCATGTGCCAGTTAGCTTAACACTAGAGTCGAACTTACCCAAAGAGTTAAACGATAACTTAGCTTTTGCTAATGAAAAGTTACAAGAGTTAGCTATTTTGAAAAATGCATTGAAAAATGGTAGAGATGTGTATCAAGAAGCTTTCGAAAACAATCGTCTAGCTAGAGAATTACTAAACAACAGCCTAGTACGTCAACAAGAAGAAGTACAGAATAGTATTAAACGATTGAGTGAAGTTTCTTTATCTCGCATCTCAGAATATGCTATTCGAAAAGATCTCCAACAAGAGCTTTTACAACTACCGAGATTCCCAACAACAACAATAGGTAGTTTTCCACAAACAGCTGAAGTGAAGCGAAATCGTACACAGTTGAAAAAGGGACAGATTGGTAAAGAACAACACGATAATTTTATAAAAGATGAAATTGAAAGATGGATTGCATACCAAGAAGGTTTAGAGCTTGATGTTTTAGTACATGGTGAATTCGAAAGAACCGATATGGTCGAATACTTTGGAGAAAAATTAGCTGGATTTGTATTTACAGCAAATGCGTGGGTAGTTTCATATGGCTCACGTTGTGTAAAACCACCAATCATTTATGGTGATGTTAAATGGGAGAACCCAATGACTCTTGATGAAACAGTTTACGCACAAACGTTAACAACGAAACCTGTTAAAGGTATGCTGACAGGACCTATTACGATATTAAATTGGTCATTTGTTCGTGATGATATTCCACGTAGTATTGTGGCACAACAAATTGCCTTAGCGCTACGAAAGGAAATTAAAGTATTAGAGAGTGCTGGTATTCGAGTTATTCAAGTCGATGAACCTGCACTTAGAGAAGGGTTACCATTGAAAGCTAAAAAACATGATGACTATTTGAACTGGTCTGTAGATGCCTTTAAATTAGCTACTTCTGGAGTAGAAGATGAAACGCAAATTCATACACATATGTGTTATTGCGAATTTAATGACTTTATTGAACCAATTCGTGCACTCGATGCAGATGTTATTTCGATTGAAACATCGAAAAGTCATGGTGAAATTATTAAAGCTTTCAAAGATGCAAAATATACGAATAGTGTTGGTTTAGGTGTATATGATATTCATAGCCCACGGATTCCTAATATAGATGAGATGGTAGCTGTAGTGAATGATAGCCTTGAAGCTATTTCACCTGAACAGTGCTGGATTAATCCAGATTGTGGTTTGAAAACGCGAAAAACAGATGAAACTTTAGCAGCTCTTGAGAGAATGGTGAATACTGCAAAATTATTGAGAGAACGAAGTGTACAACGAATAAAATAATCAAAAAGTTGAAATTCAATCTTTGCTATCAATTAGATATTGTTGGATAAAAATTTAGTGTATCCAATAGATTATCTTTGGTTTATAGAGTTTTATAAGATGCGTAACAGGTTGTGTTATTTAAATGTGTGATTAAGGAAGTTTAATTATTAATGAAAAGGGAGGCTACTCTAAAGAATCTAAAAAAAGTCAAATTAGAGTAGCCTTTTTGTGTCTTCTCTATTTAGAAAAGTATATATGTATCAAAAGATAGCGTGAAAAAAAAGAAAATCCATAGCTACATAATTTGCGGAGTATAGTTATTCAAAAGCAGGGCAACCTACTGTTAAAAAGGATGATACGATGACGCCAATTACACTTTATGTATCGATTGCGAATAAGCGCTATTACACTAGCCCATATGATTCGCCGTGGGAATTTAAGCTTCAAATTGAACCGCAGTATGTAAAAGTTTTTGACCAGCTTTTTAACCAATCGAGTACACTGGATCAGCAAAATTTTTGGAGAGCGCAGCTACCATATGTGCCATACCATTTAGATCCTGAAAATGATGAAATTGACTTACGTCTAAAAAAAATGTACGCACTTGTGCATGAATTTGGAGACGCTGAAACGAAACAATTAATCGAACAAATGCCATATTATAGTTGATTGATAAACATACCTTCGTTACACTTAGAGCAATAAGGAGTGAGCGAAGGTATGTTTACATTTACGGATTTAAATGGTTATGGTGTTGAATTATCTTTTAAAAAAAATGCATTTGCTATGTTGCCAAAGCATGTATTAGTTTTAGCTAAATATAATAATCAGTGGTTATTAACTGATCATCCAAAGCGTGGACTAGAATTTCCTGGTGGCAAAGTAGAAGCTGATGAAACCCTAGAACAAGCTGCTAAACGAGAAGTATATGAAGAGACGGGTGCGGTGATTCACGAAATCGAGTGGCTTGCAACTTATCATGTGCATGAAGAACGTCCGTTTACAAAAGCTGTTTTTGTAGCAAATGTTGAGACAATCGAAGATATTAAGCCGCAGTTTGAAACCAATGGAGTCGTATTACTAACGGATGAAGAATTAAGTAATAGCGACCGTCTAAGCTTTTATATGAAAGATGCAGGTATGAAAAAAATGCTGGAGAAGGTGAGTGAACGTGAAGATAAATGGCGTTATTGAAAGTCGTCGTGATTATCCATCTCCGAATCCACAAGTGCGTCTAACAGAAATTACATATTGGTCTGAAGGTTTGCGTGTGAAAGGTCTACTCGCAGAGCCAGCTATAGCAGGTGTTTATGAAGGGCTTTTATATTTACGCGGAGGTATGCAAGGAATTGGCATGGTGCGACCTGCTCGTATAGCGCAATTTGCATCTCAAGGTTTTGTCGTTTTTGCGCCGTATTATCGGGGAAATCGCGGCGGAGAGGGCCGTGATGAATTTGCAGGGAATGATCGTTTTGATGCAGTGAATGGTGTGGATGTGTTAAAGCAGTTTTGTCAAACACATCGCATTCATATTTTCGCTTTCTCAAGAGGAGGAATAATGGCGCTTTGGACAGGGATTTTACGCTATGATATTACGTCTATTGTAACATGGTCAGGTGTGTCCAACCCTAAATTTACGTATGAAGAACGTATAGATATGCGCAGAATGATGAAGAGGGTAATAGGAGGGTCACCTACAAAAGTACCCGAGGCGTATAATGAGCGGTCACCGATTGTGGAAATAAAGAAATTGAATGTACCTGTATTAATAATTCATGGTAAAAAAGATGAGCATGTCGGTATTCAGCATGCTTTTTTATTAGAAGAAAGTTTAAAGGCATTCGATAAGCATGTAGAAACATGGTATTTTAATGACTTTACGCATTTTTTCCCTGCTTCAGTGAATTATAAGACGGTTAAGGGCGCATGCAATTGGATGAAGCTCCAAAAGGGGTGAATGAATGTTAGGTTATGTAAAAGTAACAATTGATATGCGAAAGCTAAAAGTTAGTTCGAGTTTTGAAGAAAAGTACCCTTTTTGGCCAGTTCTTTGGAACACCCATATAAAGGATTATAAAGAAGTAGAAATTCAAAATTGGCAGGAAGAAAAGTCTACGATTGATGAATTAGAACGTATATCATCTGTTTCAAAAAATGAAGGATTAATTAAAATTGAAAGAGTATTTCTATCGGATGTGAATCGTGAATTTTTCATAAATCAATCAGCGGATGAAGAGGGAAAACTGAAATGGTTTTCTATGCGATTTTTTGATGAGAATGGAGAAAGCGGCTTAGAAATTAAAGATTACGGGAATGAGCTACGTTTTAATCGGGTGACTGAGGAACAATCCGATAGAATAATCGAAGTGTTTTCTAATCCACATACTGAAGTTGTTTTTGATGATAATGATAATGATACTGATTAAAGCTGTAAAAAAGACATTATTTAGAATCAAAGATAGACTTGTTAATTAACGTTTAACAAGTCTATTTTAAATTTCTTATGCGGTTAAAAGCCAGTTAGTTGCATTAGAAAATTCCAAAAAGCTAAGTTATAGAGTCCTGCATTACTGTTGGACAGCCATAAGATGCCATAATTAATTCAATGAAGTTTTAGAAAGTCTAGTTCTTATACATCATTCAATGTAGTAACACACCGTAACAGGATAATGTAATGAATTTGAGTGTTATATCTAAAGATTCCGTTCATTTATTTTTATCGTTTAACTCATTAATCAGTTGGACTGCTTCATCGATATGTGCCACATCAAAAATTTGAATGTTTAAGCTCAGTTCCTTTTGAATCTCTGCTACTTCTTCAGCATTTTCGCTTGGGATGATCATAAAAGAAAGAGCGTATCTTTCAGCGATTTGAATTTTTTCTTTCAAAATCCCGACAGATACTACGTCACCCTTTGCGCTAATTCCTCCAGTAACTGCAATAGATAAATCGTTTTGTAAATCGCCCCGCATGATGAGTTCAGATAGCACTAAGCCTAGTCCTGCACTACTTCCTTCATTTTGGTCGTTATTTAAAAATTCGTTAATATTTTCGTTTTCTTGTCCTAAATAATGCTTCACATTTTCTCTCATTTGTTCTACTTCACTTTTTTGAAGATGAATCCACTGTAATAATTGACGGTTTTTGCTTCCATATCGAATTTGATTCGTCACTTCAATAATATTTAAAAAATCAACATGTTGTTCGTTTAAAAGTTTCGTAACGGCGTTTTTACTTTCCATAAATTTAAAATCTACTTTAGTAACACCTAATAAATAGATTCCTGAACCTTCGGCTACTTGTAATGGCTCCTTATAAATGTAGGCGGCATGCGAAGTAGATTCATATCCTAAAAGCGGTAGTTCATAGCAAAGTAAAAGCGATATTATACACAAGGCGAGTAGGATTTTTCGTTTGTAAGCACGTTTTTTTCGATACACAATGAGTGCGATTACTAGGATAATTAAGCTAACAAATAATCCACCGATAAAAACAATTCCATCGATTACATCTTGAAGATATAATAATAGAAATACGAAATAAAATAGAATGGTTAAAAAGCCGATTATGAGATAAGATAAATTCCTTTTGAGACTAAAAATGATTTCTCCGCTCCTCACTACAGTGTAACTAGTATTTTTAAAATTTCTAAAAAATGCTGAACATTCCTTTAAAACTAACTACGGATTTCTTTCGAGAAGAAATAATGCTTGGAATGTATTCTACTTGCTTCTAGTTGACAGTATTATTTTATATAGCATCCCGGAACACTTAAGGAAAAGTAATAAATGAAGCAGATACCAAATATATTAGACCTCATAGTAATCTCCTCTTTTTCCGATATATTTAATACTATACTTCAACTGACCTGCCCCTTTGATTTAATAACACGAGCAGTATTTATTTTTTAAGTCTATACTCAATATTCTATAAATTCACTATAAATCCTCTATATGACAAAAAGCGTAACTAAAGATTTTATCTTAGTTACGCTTTTTTATTCTTTATAATGTTGCATATTATAGAAACTATGTTGATGTATCAACGTATTAACTTTTGACTTTTAATAGTCCATAAGAATAGTTTTTCTTTTCGGATGAATTAAGCGATTGGGCCGCCATTTTTTACGATAGATTCTGATACAACGCCGAATTTTTTGAAGTTTTCCCGGAACATACTAGCAAGTGCAGAAGCTTTTTGATCATAAGCCACTTTATCTTCCCAAGCATTACGTGGGTTTAATACTTCAGTTGGTACACCTTCAATAGCTACAGGCATTTCTAAGCCAAAGATAGCGTCTTTTTCAGTAGTAACGTTATTTAGTTTACCATCGATTGCAGCACGAATCATTGTACGAGTGTATGAAAGTTTCATACGGTTACCTACGCCGTATTCGCCACCAGTCCAACCAGTGTTTACTAGGAATACGTTTACGCCATGTTCGTCGATTTTGTTACCTAACATTTCAGCATATACTGTAGCTGGAAGTGGTAGGAATGGAGAACCGAAGCATGTAGAGAATACTGGTTCAGGCGAAGTAACGCCACGTTCAGTACCTGCTAGTTTTGATGTAAATCCACTTAAGAAGTGGTACATTGCTTGTTCTTTCGTTAATTTACTGATTGGAGGTAATACGCCAAATGCATCTGCAGTTAAGAAGACGATTGTTTTTGGGTGACCTGCAACAGATGGGTCTACAATGTTATCGATATTTTGGATTGGATAAGCAACACGAGTGTTTTCTGTCAGAGAACCGTCATCGTAGTTAGGAATACGAATTTCTTCATCTACCACTACGTTTTCTAATACAGTACCAAAACGGATTGCATTGTAAATTTCAGGTTCTTTCTCTGCAGAAAGGTTGATTGTTTTAGCGTAGCAACCGCCTTCGATGTTGAATACACCGTTGTCAGACCAACCATGTTCATCATCACCGATTAATTTACGATCTGAATCTGCAGATAAAGTTGTTTTACCCGTTCCAGATAGACCGAAGAATAAGGCTACATCGCCTGCTTCACCAACGTTTGCTGAACAGTGCATTGAAAGAATACCTTGTTGTGGTAATAAGTAGTTCATGATACTGAAAATTGATTTTTTCATTTCGCCAGCGTACTCAGTACCACCGATTAAGATAATGCGTTTTTCAAGAGAAACGATGATGAAAGTTTCTGAATCAGTGCCATCTACTGCTGGGTCCGCTTTGAAAGTTGGAGCTGAAACGATTGTGAAGTCAGATTCATGAGTTTTTAGCTCTTCTACAGTAGGACGAATGAATAATTGATGTGCAAATAGGTTATGCCAAGCATATTCATTTATAACGCGAATAGCTATACGAGATGCTGGTTCAGCTCCTGCAAAACCTTTGAATACAAATAATTCTTCTTTTTCTTTTAAGTAGTTTACTACTTTAGTGTATAATGAGTCGAAGATATCTGATGAGATGGGCTTATTTACTTTACCCCAATCAATTTTATCTTTTGAACTTTCTTCTTCTACCATATATTTATCTTTAGGAGAACGACCTGTATATTTACCTGTTACTGCTCTTACAGCACCATCAACAGTTAGGATTGCCTCACCGCGTGAAGTAGCTTTTTCTGTTAATTGTGGTACTGAAAGTTGTTCCAGAATATTTTCGCCTTTCAATAATTCCTTCAGTTCATTCGTAGGTTCTACTGAATTCATCGTTTTACGTACCATCCTTTTTATATTATTCCTCATAATTGAGTGTATTTATAATTCATTTCGGAAATTAGTATAACACATTTAGTTAAATAATCTATACTAATTAAGGTATAAATTTTATGAAAAATGTACTTTTTTTAAAATAACAAAAAAGGTATTGACAACAATTCCAAAGTGTTCTAACATGAGGAATTGAACGGATACTCTTATCCCGAGCTGGTGGAGGGTCAGGCCCTATGAAACCCGGCAACCTGCATTATGATTTCACGTGATGCGCTGGTGCTTAATCTGATGCAAGGATTCAATCCTTGAACGATAAGAGTGAAAGGTGCTTATGAATTATTCCCTTCCACTCATTAGTAATAATGGGCGGAAGGGTTTTTTTTATTTAAAATAGACCAAATCCTACATTTTTTTATTAGTATATGTAATTTAAGCGGATCTATTTATATATAGTGGCACTTTCTAGAATCCTCGTGTTAAAAGCAGCAACGGCTTGGTGTTCAATCCGACTGGAAAGAACTAACATGGGTAATGAGTACCGTATCATTTCCGAGGCAATCTCGCAGATAATAGGAGGAAACCAAATGACAAACCGTAGACTGTTTACATCAGAGAGTGTAACAGAAGGACATCCAGATAAAATTTGTGATCAAATTTCGGATGCCATTTTAGATGAAATCGTTTCAAAAGACCCGAATGCACGTGTAGCGTGTGAAACTACAGTAACAACAGGTCTTGTATTAGTAGCAGGAGAAATTACAACTTCAACATATGTTGATATTCCCAAAATCGTTCGTGAGACGGTAATGGAAATAGGTTATACTCGTGGTAAATATGGTTTTGATGGTGAAAATGTAGCTGTTTTAACAGCAATCGGCGAGCAATCAGCTGATATCGCATTAGGCGTTGACCAAGCTCTTGAAGCACGTGAAGGTTCGATGACAGATGAAGATATTGAAGCTATTGGCGCTGGTGACCAAGGTTTAATGTTCGGATACGCATGTAACGAAACACCGGAGTTAATGCCTCTACCTATTAGCTTGGCACATAAATTAGCACGTCGTTTATCTGAAGTTCGTAAAACAAAAGAGTTAGCTTATTTGCGTCCAGATGGTAAAACACAAGTGACAATCGAATATGATGAAAACAATCATCCTGTTCGCGTTGACACAATTGTTATTTCGACTCAACATGATCCAGAAGTAACATTAGAACAAATTAAAGCTGATTTACAAGCACAAGTTATTGTTCCAGTTGTTCCTTCTGAATTACTTGATGCAAAAACAAAATACTTCATCAACCCAACAGGCCGCTTTGTAATTGGTGGGCCTAAAGGTGATGCTGGTTTAACAGGTCGTAAAATTATCGTAGATACTTATGGTGGATACGCTCGTCACGGTGGCGGTGCATTCTCAGGTAAAGATGCGACGAAAGTTGACCGTTCTGCAGCGTATGCAGCGCGTTATGTTGCAAAAAACATTGTAGCAGCTGAACTTGCTGAGCGTTGTGAAGTGCAACTTGCTTACGCGATTGGTGTTGCACAACCAGTTTCAATTGCAATCGATACATTCGGTACAGGTAAAGTAAAAGAAGCAGACTTAGTTGAGTGGGTTCGTGAATTATTTGACCTACGTCCGGCTGGAATCATTAAAATGCTTGATCTACGTCGCCCAATTTACAAACAAACAGCTGCTTATGGCCACTTCGGTCGTACAGATTTGAATGTTCCTTGGGAAGCTACAGATAAAGCAGACGCTCTAAAAGAAAAAGCAGGTCTATAATAGGCTAGTAAACAAGTTCAAAATAAAACATCCCTTCACTACAAATTGATTGATCAATAGTGGAAAAGGGATGTTTTTTATTTATATAGAAGAAACTCAATGTTTTTTCAATAAATTCTGAATCAAATAAATTTTAATTTATAAAATTGTACCTAATTTCTCTACTATTTTGCAAACAAAGATTACTGCTAACTTCGACTACCACCTTTCACCATACAGATATTTAACTCGTGTAAATAAATGTCTTCGTACAGATCTGTGAAATAGATATATATGCTATTATTTAATTAATATATTGATAATTCAGTCTTAATAAGAGGAGAGAGATTACCATGAAAAAATTGTTGTTAACCGGATTTGAGCCTTTTTTAAAGTATTCGATTAATCCAACGATGAAGGTTGTTGAAGCATTAAATGGTTTAGAGATTGGTAGCTTTCAGATTATAGGTAAGGTACTTGATGTTGATTTTAATACATCGGGGAAACAGTTTCGAGCATTGATCGAAGAATTAAAACCAGATGCAATCATTTCACTAGGATTGGCTGGTGGAAGATATAAAATAACTCCAGAAAGGATCGCTATAAATATGAAGGACGGCGGGCCGGACAATAATGGTTACAGCCCCGTAGATGAACTCATTTATTCAGATAGTGAAGAGGGATACTTTTCAAGTTTACCCATCCGTAAGATGGTGGGTAAATTACTTGAGAGGGGCTACCCAGCAAGTATATCAAACACAGCAGGTACATATTTGTGTAATAACATCATGTATGAAGGATTGCATTATTCAAAGACAAAATATCCGCATATGAAATCTGGTTTTGTTCATATCCCCGCGTCACATGAGCTTGCTATACAGCATGGTGACATCCCTAGTTGGTCTCAACAAGATTTAATTGAAAGTATTAAAATTTGTATTGAAGTATTAAGTGAAGACTAGGAATAATAATTTATCATAATTTAACAAATAAAACCCTCCGTTAAAAACGGAGGGTTTTATTATTTTTGTAGTGATTTATAATATTGACCCTTTTCGTAATATTCGTTTTGAATACGGTCCATATCTTTTAGATCTTCTTCAGTTAATTCGCGGATCACTTTTGCAGGACGGCCAAATGCCAAAGTATTTGGTGGGATTTTCTTACCTTGTGATACAAGACTACCTGCACCAATAAATGCACCTTCGCCAATCTCAGCACCGTCAAGAATGATTGAAGCCATTCCTATTAATGCACCTTTTTTAATTGTACAGCTATGTAATGTAACTTGGTGTCCAATTGTCACTTCATCTTCAAGAATAAGTGGATAAGCTGGACTTTGGTGTAAACAACATAAATCTTGGACATTTACTTTCCGTCCGATAATCGTAGGCGATACATCCCCGCGAATAACCGTATTATAAAAAATAGAGGAATCAGGTCCGATAGTAACGTCGCCTGTAATAATTACGTTATCACCGATAAAAACAGATGGGTCAATAGATGGGTTTTTGTCTTTAAAAGGATAAATCATCGAAAAACGCCTCATTTCAAGTTATTATGTATTATTATCGTAACAAATGGTAGCTATGAATGGAACAGAAATAGTTAGAATACGTTAAAATATATACATAGGAAATAATGAGGTGAGCTAGTTATGTGGAAATGGGAAACAGAGGGTCAAGCGAAAGCTGTCGCTGTTATTATACATAGTGCATACGAACATCATAGGCGATATGCATGGTTAATTGAAAACTTAAGAGAGTCAGGAATCCATGTTATTTCAGGTGATTTGCCTGGGCATGGTGAGGACAGTAGACATAAACGTGTACATGATGAAGATTTTAAAAGCTATGAAACATTTGTTAAACAAATGATGCAAGCAGCTTTAGTATATAATTTGCCGATATTTGTCATAGGTCATGGCCTTGGTGCTACTTTAGCGATCCATGTCATTGAGAAATTTAAATATGAATGTACAGGAGTCGTTTTGACATCACCTTGGATGCATTTAAAGCACCAACCATCTAAATTATCGAATGCGTTAACAGGGCTTAGTAAATTAACAGGGAATATGAAGATCAATCATGAAATAAATATTAAACACTTAACGAGAAGCTATGAATTTTTTAAAGAGGAAAAAGACGACATTTATTATAATTGTGTTGTCTCGGTTAATTGGTACCGTGAGCTCCATGCCTTTATGAAGGGAATTTCACAGCAAACGGTATTCCCGGATATTCCTATCTTATTAATGAGTGGTGGCAACGATAAGATAGTAGATGTTATGTATAGTAGAAAATGGCTCACTCAACAGAGCTTAGCAGAGTACCAATATAAACAATGGAAAGCATGTTATCACGATTTGTTCCAAGAACAAGAACGTGAAGATATTTATGTGTATATGGAAAGTTTTATGTTTAATACACTTAGGTCGGTTGGATATATTATTTGAATGTGGACGGAATTTAACAAAATTCCGTTTTTTTTTTATGTAACCGATTCCAATTGTCGTATAACACAATAGATATATTTTCAAATTAGGGGTTTTGATATATAATACATAACATTGCTATTTCAATAGAATGAATTTTTCCTATACAAGAAATTAGCAATATGTATAATTAGTGGAATAATTTATTTTGAGCGATGGGGGACAATAGATGGAAACCATTATTAACGGCATGTACGAAATATTATGGGGTCCGTGGATGATCTACGGTATTCTGCTAGTCGGATTATTGTTTACTATATTAACAAAAGGTGTTCAAGTTCGTTTCTTGAAGGAAATGTTTGCTCAAATCTTCAAAGGCGAGAAATCCGATGCAGGTGTATCCTCTTTCCAAGCATTATCTATGGCATTATCAGGCCGTGTTGGTACAGGCAATATTGCAGGTACTGCTACAGCAATTGCATTTGGTGGACCGGGCGCAATCTTCTGGATGTGGGTAATTGCCTTCATCGGATCTGCAACAGCTTATGTAGAATCAACATTAGCGCAAATTTATAAAGAGAAAAAAGACGGTGTATACCGAGGTGGTCCTGCGTTTTATATAGAAAAAAGTACAGGGAAGCGTTGGCTAGGGATGATTTTCGCTGTAGCAGCAGTAGTGGCAATGGCATTTTTACAACCAACAGTTCAATCGAATGCTATTGCTGATTCGATGTATACTGCATTTGGCATACAGCACTGGATTTCAGGGTTAGTTGTTTGTCTTATTTTAGGCTGTATTATTATGGGTGGCGTAAAACGTATTGCATCAGTAGCTTCTTTTGTCGTACCATTTATGGCGATGGGATATCTGCTGGTAGCTGCTATTATTATCATTTTAAATATTGAGAAAGTACCTGAAGTTTTATCTTTAATTATCCGAAGTGCATTTGGTCTTGATTCAACATTTGGGGGGATGATTGGTGCAGCGATTGCATGGGGAGTAAAACGTGGTGTCTACGCAAGTGAAGCGGGACAAGGTACGGGGCCACACCCATCAGCTGCTGCAGAAGTATCTCACCCTGTAAAACAAGGTTTAGTACAAACGGCTTCTGTATACTTAGCTGTGTTTTTAGTTTGTACTGCAACAGCATTCATGATCCTATTTTCGGGTATGTATAATGTCCAATTAGAGGAAGGTAAAGGTGAATATTTAGTTGAAAATGTGCCAGGTATTTCCGCTGGTACAGCTTATACTCAAGAGGCTGTAGATAGTGCATTCCCAGGTGCTGGGGTAGGCTCTGGCTTTGTAGCTATTGCACTATTCTTCTTTGCCTTTACAACTACGATGGCCTACTATTATATTGCTGAAACGAATGTTGCGTATATGTTCGAAGGAAAGCGTCAGAAAATCGGCATACGCGTCGTGCAAATTATCATTATTGCTACTACTTTCTATGGTGCAGTCCGAACATCTGATTTAGCTTGGGTATTAGGTGACATCGGTCTTGGTTTAATGGTCTGGGTAAATGTTTTTGGGTTATTATTCTTGATGAAACCAGCGCTGATTGCACTTAAAGATTATGAGCAACAGAAAAAGCAGGGGATAGATCCTCAATTTGATCCAGTTAAATTAGGTATTAAGAATGCCGACTTCTGGGAACAAAAAAATAAATACGCAAAAAAATAGTAATTCTACTATTTTACGACACTTGTCCTTTGGATTAAGTGTCGTTTTTTAATATATTTTGAACTCAGCATAAGTTGTATCTGAGAAAGTTAAGTAGAAAGCTAGCAATGATAGGATTCGAATTTTCAATCAATGGATATTAATAAGGACGTAAAAATAATAGTGTCCTTCGTATAATAATTTATTTTAAAATAATGATCTGCTATTGAAAATGGATGGGTGGAAGAAAATCTATTAGCAGTAATTAGTTATTTTATCACGCGTATTGATTAACCTAATTTATACAATCACAATCTGATTCATTCCTTGATGAAATGCAAGGATTTCCTTCATGCCAAGCCGCTATTCAAATAGCATGGTTGCACTAAAAAACAAAAGGCTAAAATCTACGAATAATAAGAGTTTGACGTACTTTTTCTTACATACTTACACGTAAAGAAATTTCAGTAAAACGTAGGCAATATGTGCGGTGAATAGCTGATTGAACACCGCATATTTTGGCTGTATCGATGTGATGAAACTTCGCAAAACTTGCTTTGTAGCCCGGCTTCTGAAAGTAAGTTTTGAATCAACATATGGGACGTTTTATTCTCGTTTTATTTAGTTTTCATTGTAAAGAAAATTGGATAATTAACAGATGTGTTATCTTATAAATAAAATTGTTAAATTTATTATATTAATAAAATAGATGTATGTTTATAATCTTTAAAGTGCTGTTATTTGTTATATAACAATGCGATGTAATTTAAATTATATTAGTTTGATATATAACAAAGGAAGCTTTAGCAATAAAGTTATTTTTGAAAATTTAATATTGCCAACTTGTTACTAGTGTAATATATTGAATAGTAAGAAAATTCAAAAGGGGGAAATTTAATGGAGAGTTTTGTTACGTTTATAAATAGTATTTTATGGGGTCCGTGGATGATTTATGGAATCTTAATTGTCGGGCTTTTTTTCTCAATTTTGACTCGATTTGCTCAAGTTCGACTGATTAAAGATATGTTCATACATATGTTTAAAGGGGAAAAATCTGACCATGGTGTTTCGTCGTTCCAGGCGATGTCTCTTGCCTTATCAGGTCGTGTGGGTACAGGTAATATTGTAGGTACGGCTTCTGCTATCGCATTTGGTGGGCCAGGTGCTATATTCTGGATGTGGGTTACAGCATTTATTGGAGCTTCAACAGCCTATGTAGAGTCAACATTAGCTCAGGTTTATAAAGAAAAGCATAATGGTGTTTATCGTGGTGGCCCGGCCTTCTATATTGAAAAAGGAACAGGTAAACGTTGGTTTGGTATACTCTTCGCAATTTCTGCTATTCTAGCAATGGCCTTCTTAATGCCGGGTGTTCAATCTAATTCTATTGCTACTGCAATTAATGGTGCATTTGGTCTTGAAAAATGGATTACAGGCCTTATTATTGTGGGGTTAATTGGTATTATCATCATTGGTGGAGTGAAGCGTATTGCGGGCGTAGCACAATACGTTGTACCATTTATGGCGATTGCTTACATTTTAATGGCTATTATTGTTATTGCTATTAATATTTCTGAGGTTCCTGCAGTATTTGCTCTTATTTTTAAAAGCGCTTTCAATATGGATGCAACTTTTGGGGGTATGATTGGTTCGGCGATTGCATGGGGGGTAAAACGTGCAATCTATTCGAATGAAGCAGGTCAAGGAACAGGTGCCCACCCAGCTGCTGCTGCGGAAGTTTCTCACCCAGTAAAGCAAGGGTTAGTTCAGGCTGCATCTGTATATATTGATACATTACTTGTATGTTCAGCAACAGCTTTGATGATTATATTCATGGGGACCTTCAATACGACCATTGATAAAGGTGGACCAACAGTTGTAGAGAATGTACCAGGCTTGGAGTATTCTGAATATACACAGGCAGCCGTGAATGCAGCATTGCCATCGTTCAATAATTTTGGTTCTGGCTTTGTTGCAATTGCACTATTCTTCTTCGCTTTTACAACTATTATGGCTTATTACTATATAGCAGAGACCAATCTCTCCTATATGATGAAAGGGAAATTGAATAAGGTTGTCATTGTCATCTTACAGATAGTGTTCCTAGCAGCAACATTCTATGGAACGGTCAAAACATCTGATCTTGCATGGTCTTTCGGTGACTTAGGACTTGGATTGATGGTATGGATTAACGTCATAGCGATGTTAATTATTATGAAACCGGCAATGATAGCATTAAAAGACTATGAATCTCAGAAAAAACAAGGTAAAGATCCAGTTTTTGATCCAGAACCACTAGGTATAAAAAATGCAGATTTTTGGGTGGAATACAATAAAGCGCGTAAAGCGAAAAAAAATAATAAATGAGGTTTTACTAGCATTGCATTAATTCCATATGAAATTTCAAAATACTCAAAATGTAAAGTGTTTTGAGTGTTTTATGCAAAAAAGGGCCTTCAATTTTATAGTTTTCTTTTGATAAAAGGTTTTGCGAAGTAATTTAGATTTCTCCATCAAAAATACTTTCGGTGATTTTTGGTTATAACGTGCTTTTGTATTTGTGGCACTGCATTACGATTGTTATGGAAACATTATTTATTATGTAATTCCTCATAAACGAAGAGGAAATCGACAAGTTTATTCATTGGACGGAGCTGGTTGTCCTTATGCACAGTAATATAGTAAAGCGCCATAAAAGAACTAAGGTTAAGAGATTGTTGTTGGACATAATTTAAAATACTTCCTTTAATCAGTGCATCTAATATAGGAAAACAGATAGCCCATTCTCAATTTTATCGAGAATGGGCTATCTTGTTTAAGTTATATGGACTTTTTCTGTGGCCTTCCTTTATTGGAGTGTTTACTTTTTGGGCTCTGAATCACAAAAAAATAAACCGGATATTTTGTCGCTACTTGTGAAACACTAGCAGATTTTGAAGATTGAAAATAGTCTTACCCATCATATTTAAATATCGGTATTATCTGCTATATAACACATATAGTGTTTTACGGCGAATGAAATTTTGCTAAATAGCATGAAAATACGGAATGTTAAAAGGGGGAGAATGGATGGAGAGTATTGTTACGTTTTTAAATGACGTTTTATGGGGACCATGGATGATTTACGGCATGCTAGCAGTAGGATTATTTTTCTCAATCATCACTCGTTTTTTACAGGTTCGACTGATTAAAGACATGGTTGTTCATATGTTTAAAGGAGAAAAGTCGGAAAAAGGGATTTCCTCATTCCAAGCTATGTCAATTGCTTTATCTGGTCGTATAGGAACAGGTAATATCGCCGGTACAGCTACAGCTATCGCGTTTGGCGGTCCTGGTGCAGTATTTTGGATGTGGGCTATTGCTTTTATTGGAGCAGCAACAGCTTATGTAGAGTCAACACTTGCTCAAATTTATAAAGAAGAAAAAGATGATCAATATCGCGGGGGTCCAGCATTCTACATTGAGAAGGGCTTAGGAAAAAAAGGTTTTGGTGTTATATTCGCAATTGCAGCATTAATCGCTATGGCCGTTTTAATGCCGGGTGTACAAACGAATGCGATTGCTGGAGCTATGGAAAATGCTTTCGGTATTAAAATGTGGATTTCAGGACTTATTATTGTTTTGTTAATAGGAATTATTATTATTGGTGGTATTAAAACAATCGCGAATGTTGCGCAATATGTCGTGCCTTTTATGGCAATTGCTTATATTTTAATGGCAATTATTATTATCTGTATGAATATTACAGAAGTACCAAACGTGTTCAAATTAATATTCTCAAACGCTTTTGCAATGGACTCTACATTTGGGGGTATCATCGGTGCGGCTATTGCATGGGGGGTTAAACGTGGTATTTACTCAAATGAAGCAGGTCAAGGTACAGGAGCTCACCCTGCAGCCGCCGCGGAAGTATCTCATCCAGCTAAACAGGGTATAGTGCAAGCGGCTTCGGTTTATATTGATACCTTGTTAGTATGTTCTGCTACAGCATTCATGATTTTATTTACAGGAACTTTTAATGTTTATGATGAAGCAAATAAAACATTCCTTCATCAAGGTGACTTTGGTAAAGGGATTGTGGCATCTAATATTGAGGCTGGAGCGGGATATACACAATATGCAGTTGACTCGGCTTTACCAGGCTTCGGTGCAGGCTTTGTAGCCATTGCGTTATTCTTCTTCGCATTTACAACTGTTATGGCTTATTACTATATTGCAGAAACAAACATTTCCTATTTATTTAAAGGTCGGACTGAGAAGATATGGATTTGGATTACGAAATTTGTATTCTTAGGCGCAGTTTTCTATGGTACAGTAAAAACTTCTTCAATAGCTTGGGCTTTAGGAGATGTAGGTTTAGGATTGATGGTGTGGGTAAACGTCATAGGTATTCTATTCGTTATGAAACCAGCCCTTCTTGCATTAAAAGATTATGAAGCTCAGAAAAAACAAGGCAAAGATCCAGTTTTTGATCCGGAACCATTAGGTATAAAAAATGCAGATTTCTGGGTGGAATATAATAAAAAAAGAAAATCAAAATAGCAATGTAAATACTAAGGGCAAGTAATTTGCTCTTAGTGTTTTTTATTGGTTTTCTATCGGGAATTTCGTTACTCTTTATGTAGGAGGCGAATTTTTTTGAGCATTCGATTAAGTATATTAGATCAGTCGCCCATTTCTGAAGGTTCCAATGCTGTCCTTGCATTGCAGGAAACTGCGACTTTAGCACAGAAGGCTGAGGAATGGGGCTACACGAGGTTCTGGGTTTCAGAACATCATGATACATCAACTTTAGCAGGTTCTTCGCCTGAAATATTAATAGCACATTTGGCGTCTGTAACGAAGAAAATTCGTATCGGATCAGGTGGTGTTATGCTACCTCATTATGCTGCTTATAAAGTAGCGGAGAATTTCAAATTATTAGAGGCGTTATTCCCAGGGCGTATTGATGCGGGCATGGGCAGAGCTCCTGGTGGGATGCCACGCTCAACATATGCTTTACATGATGGGAATTATCGTGATGTCAATCAGTTCCCAACACAGATTGATGATTTGCTCATGTATTTACATGATGAAGTGCCAGAAGATCATCCGTATCGGGGATTAAAAGCTACACCTGTGACAACGAGTGCGCCACCTGTATGGATGCTTGGCTCAAGTGCAAGTTCAGCATTTTTGGCGGCACAAAAAGGTTTACCCTATATGTTCGCTCAATTTATTAATGGTGATGGTGGAGCCAATTATGCAAAATCCTATAGAGAAAATTTTAAGCCTTCCGATTATTTACAACAGCCCAATCAAGCTGTTGCTGTATTTGTCGTGTGTGCAGAGACAGAGGAGGAAGCGCAGAGAATTGCCTCATCGAAGGAACTAAGTATGCTCCGATTAACGCAAGGTATGTCATCTACAGGAACACCTTCAATTGAAACAGCAGTGAATTATCCTTATACAATTGATGATTTACAGAGTATTGAGGAGTTCCGCAAACGATTAATCGTAGGAAATTCACAACAAGTAAAAGCTCAAATTGAAAACTTAGCCGCCGCTTACGGAGCAGAAGAAGTCATGCTCGTAACGATTGCATATAATTTCGAAGATAAATTAAAATCCTTTGAGCTAATTGCAAAGGAATTGCTTTAACTTGATTCAGCAGAAGTCTCTCACGTCTATAGGTGGTGAGATGAATACGAGATTTAGCTTTTATTCAGTGGGCGTTCAAACGCGACTGAATCCTGTTAAGCCTCCGGACGCAATTAAGCCGAGGTGTAATTGATAGTAAAGCGCCACTACTTAGCAAATTGTAGCTAAGTAGTGGCGCTTATTTATTGACTAGATATTTTATCATTTTCAAGATGAGTGTATTCACCATATTGCTCTAGCGCTTTTTCTTCTATTGGAATGCGTATAAGCATCATGCCGTAATTGAGTAGCGTAAAAAGAATAGCGGTATAATATGCCTGAAAAATTAGAGGGATAACGGCGATTTCAAGAGCAACAATTGCGTAATTTGGATGTGGCATCCATTTATATGGTCCTCGTTTTACAAGTTTGGCTCCGGGTAAAATGATAATTTTCGTATTCCAAAAGCGACCGAGTGATTGAATGGCCCATACGCGTGCAAATTGCAATGTTAAAAAGGCTATTAATAGAGATGGCCAAAGCAGGCTAAGTGTAGGTTTGAACCAAATATATTCCAAGAGTAGGCTACATAAAAAAAGGACATGCAACAAGACGATTAGTGGGTAATGTTCTTGCCCTGCTTCGATAGCCCCTCGTTCTTTTTGATAGCGTTCATTTGACCGTGCAACCATCAATTCACCCAAACGTTGTACACAAATTAGCGTAAAGACGATAAAAAATAGCAAGTCATCACTTCCATTCTAAGAGTAATAATTCGCCACTAAAGCCAGGACCTAATGCGGCCATTAAGCCGGTATCTCCCTTTTTAGCAAACTCTGCCATTGTTTCTTCTAATACATATAAAACAGTTGGGGATGACATATTGCCATGCTGCTGCAAAATGGTTTTACTTGGTATGAGTAATTGCGGATCTATTTGCAAAGCTGTTTCATATGCATCTAATACTTTTTTGCCACCCGGATGTGCCACGAAATGATCAAGATCTGTTAGTGTATGTTTATTGGCTTGTAAGAATTCCTCTACAAAAGGTGCTAACCAATTTTCGATAACACTCGGAATACTCTTGGCAAAAATAACATGCAGTCCAGTGTTTTCAACAGCCCATCCCATGACATCCTCTGAATTTGGGAGCCATTTAGATGCAGTTGCTTGGATGGCCGGTAGCGGGCTACGAGAGGGGGCCATAACTGCGTCCCCGCAAACGAGTGCACATGCAACGCCGTCTCCAAACAGAGATGTACCGATAAGATTGCTTTTAGAGAAATCATTTGCTTGAAAAGTAAGGCTACATAGCTCCACACAGACGACTAAAACCTTCGCTGCAGGATGAGCAATGCAATAATCATTAGCACGACTTATTCCAGCTGCACCACCTCCGCAACCTAATCCCCAAATAGGTATTCGCACAACATGTTCAGAAAAAGGGAGCTTGTTCATGATTCGCGCTTCAATACTTGGAGTGGAAATACCGGTGCTAGAGATGAAAATAATAGCATCAATATCCTTAGTACTTACCCCACCAGCCTTTGCTAAACAATGTTCAATCGCGATCATCCCAAAGGACACGGCATGTTCAATATAGAGTCGGTTGCGTTCAGCAAAATCATGGTCATGCTTATACCATTCGATAGGCATAGTGAGATGGCGATTTTCAATTTCGCCATTTTCGAAGACGCGTAAATAGCGTTCTAACTGTGTAACTTTTTTAGAAAAGATATTGCGAACAAAATGCTCAGCCTCGCTTTGTGATAATAAAACGGGAGGATTATATGTACTAACGGCATGGATTTTTGGCATCATGATTCTCCTTAATAATGTAGGGTACTACAAGTATCACTATGTTCCATAGCTTTTATTCATATTTTTACAGATGAATGAAGTGTTAGACATAAAAAAAGACTTTCATCAACTATATTGCCAGTGATGGAAAGTCTCGTATTGAAAGTTTATTTTGGTAGATTCTTCATTTTCTCAAGAGCAATTATAAATGGAGGATCATTTTTTTGATTGATAAATTCATAGCGTAATACATGAACGTATTTCTGTGGCAGATCACTGACATAGGTTAGTAGCTTGTCACGTTCTTCCTTGCCACCTTCATGGCCGTGATAAACAACGAGTATGATCATACCCCCTACTTTTAATAAATCTAATAGGTCAGAAACAGCTTCAATCGTTGTGCCAGGCTTTGTGACAATCGAATGCTCACTGCCAGGAAGATACCCAAGATTGAAAATAGCTGCGCTAATAGGTTCTGATACATATTGTTTTACATTTTGGTGGCCGTCTAAAATAACGGTAGCTTGCTTGTCTAATTGCTGCTCTACTAGCCTTGATTTTGTGGCATCTACGGCTTGCTGCTGTACATCAAAAGCATAGACATGCCCTGTATCGCCAACAAGCTCTGCTAAGTAGGCTGTATCATGCCCGTTACCAGCAGTCGCATCGATAACAATATCACCAGCTACAACTGTATCTTCTAGTAAGGCTTTTGTATATTGCAATACGCGCTGAAGCTTCATTTAGCGGGCACTTCCACATTGTAAAACTTGCCTTGCCAGCTGCCGCGTTTTTCAAGCTCCGCGTCAATCCCATTTAATACTTCCCATTTGTTAACGCTCCACATTGGTCCAATCATTAAGTCAATTGGTCCATCACCTGTAATTCGATGGACGATCATTTCAGGTGGGATGATCTCAAGCTGGTCAGCTACAAGTTTAATATATTCATCTTTATCCAAAAATTCGAGCATCCCTTTTTCGTACTGTTTAACCATTGGGGTGCCTTTTAATAAATGAAGAAGATGAATTTTAATGCCTTGTACGTCGAGATTAGCGACAGCTTTTGCTGTCTCCATCATCATTTCATTTGTTTCAAGTGGGAGCCCGTTAATAATATGGCTACATACACGAATATTGTGCTTGCGTAATTTTTCGACTCCTTCAACATATGTTGCAAAGTCATGTGCTCGGTTAATCATTGTCGCCGTTTTTTCATGAACAGTTTGTAAGCCTAGCTCGACCCATAAATAAGTACGTTCGTTAAGCTCAGCTAAATATTCAACAACATCGTCTGGCAAGCAGTCAGGACGAGTAGCGATACTAATGCCCATCACACCGTCTTGAGCTAATGCCGCTTCAAATTTTTCTTTTAATATGGGTAGTGGAGCATGTGTATTTGTGTACGCTTGGAAATAGGCCATTGTTTTTCCGTTTTTCCATTTTTGCTCCATCTTATGTTTTATTTTTTCGAATTGAACTGGAATTGGATCAACGCGCTCACCGGCGAAATCACCTGAGCCAGCTGCACTACAAAATGTGCACCCACCAAATGCTACGGTACCATCACGGTTTGGGCAGTCAAAACCTGCATCTAAAGCTACTTTATATACTTTATGTCCAAACTCATCACGTAAATATCGATTCCATGTATAATAACGTTTCCCATCGGAAGGGAACGGAAATAAATTTTCAGTCATGCATTTTCACTCCTCTAACGAACTATTTTAACATGGGAATGACCTATACAACGAATCATTTTGTTTCTATAAGAAAAAATTCATATAAAAAGCATAATGGGGTTGTTGAAATAGTGAAAATGAAATAAAATTATTTAGTTATCCGAAATAATGGAGGTCATCAGTATGCCAAAAAGTGTCTGGCTATTAATTATTGGGATGCTTGTGAATGTGACAGGTAGCTCATTTTTATGGCCTTTAAATACAATTTATATGCACGATCATCTTGGGCAAACTTTATCTGTTGCAGGGCTTGTATTAATGGCGAATGCGGCTGCAGGTGTTGTTGGGAATTTACTAGGTGGTATTTTATTTGATCGATTCGGTGGTTATAAAACAATACTATTTGGTACGGTCGTGACAATCATCGGTTTAGTTGGACTGACAATTTGGCATGGTTGGCCGCATTATGTGTGGTTTTTAACACTGATTGGTTTTAGTGGTGGAATCGTTTTTCCAAGTATGTTCGCAATGGTTGGGACTGCTTGGCCTGAAGGGGGAAGACGAGGCTTTAATGCGATTTACTTAGCCCAAAATTTAGGTGTGGCGATTGGCCCTGCCCTTGCTGGAGTCGTAGCATCATATAGCTTTGATTATTTATTTAGTGCTAATTTAATCATGTATATCTTATTCTTTATCATTGCTTTTTTCGGCTTTCGGAAAATGGGTGTCCCGTCCTTGGCACCAAGTTCTGTTGTTAGTGAGAGTAAACGTGTGCAAGACAAATCATCTTTTACAGCACTATTAATATTGTCAGCAGGCTTTCTATTTTGCTGGTTCGCTTATTCGCAATGGACAACGACGATTTCATCCCATACACAGGATTTAGGTATTTCTCTAAAACAGTATAGTTTACTTTGGACAGTTAATGGTTTACTTATTGTTATAGCGCAACCACTTATTAACCCTATTGTGAAAAAGTTGGAGCATTTAATAAAAGCTCAGCTTGTATTGGGCGTTGCAATTCTTGCTGTGTCTTTTATCGTAGTTAGCTTTGCAGAATCATTCCAAATGTTCATGGTCGCAATTATCATATTAACTTTTGGTGAAATGTTCGTATGGCCGGCAATTCCAACAATTGCTAGCACATTGGCACCAAAAGGGAGAGATGGTTTTTATCAAGGTGTCGTCAATAGTGCAGCGATGATTGGTCGTATGATTGGGCCTTTCATAGGGGGCGTAATGGCAGATCAATTTGGTATGCATATCATGTTCATCATTCTAACGATTTTCCTAGCGATTGCGATTGTGCCTTATGTACTTTATGATCGACCGTTGAAAAAGAAGGAAGCTGAAAGTCTTTAAGACTTTCAGCTTTTTTAATAGAAAATAATACTTAAAGATATATATTTGCCAGAATTTGAATATTTGTTATTTGTTTGAGAAAATAGAAGAGGGAGAAATTTCAAATGAAGGAAGGGGTATTGAATATGAAGCCTATATATAGTTCAGCAAGTGAAGCGATCGCTACTATTCAAGATGGTATGACGCTTATGGTCGGTGGATTTGGCTTAGTGGGAATTCCAGAGCAACTCATTTTAGCTTTAGTTGAAAAAGAAGTGAAAGATTTAACGATCATTTCAAACAACTGTGGAGTCGATGATTGGGGACTTGGATTACTACTGAAAAAAAAGCAAATTAAGAAAATGATTGGCTCCTATGTAGGAGAAAATAAAGAATTTGAACGTCAAGTGCTATCTGGTGAAATCGAAGTGGAGCTAACTCCTCAAGGGACATTAGCCGAGAAAATTCGTGCAGGCGGAGCAGGCATTCCAGCATTCTTTACACCAGCAGGAGTGGGGACTTCTGTTGCTGAGGGGAAGGAAATACGCGTATTTAATAGTAAGGAATATGTATTAGAAGAAGCGTTGCATGCAGACTTTTCCTTAATAAGAGCTGCAAAAGCAGACCGCTTTGGTAACTTAATTTATAACAAAACAGCACAAAACTTTAATCCAATAATGGCTGCGGCAGGTACTTTTACAATTGCAGAGGTGGAAGAAATTGTAGAAGTGGGTGATCTTGATCCAAACCAAGTTCAGACGCCAAGTATATACGTACAAGGTATTTTAGAAGCGCATCAGGAAAAAAGAATTGAACGCTTAACGACTCGTACTTAAAGAGAGGGGCTTTGAGATATGAATGTTAGAGAATTAATTGCACGCAGAGCAGAGCAGGAAATTGCTGATGGGAATTATGTGAATTTAGGAATTGGTATGCCAACATTAGTGGCAAATTACATAGCATCGGATAAGGCGGTCGTTCTGCAATCAGAAAATGGCTTATTAGGAATAGGACCTTATCCGACTGCGGAAGAAGTGGACCCAGATTTGATTAATGCAGGAAAAGAAACAGTGACGACTATTCCTGGATCAGCATTTTTTAGCAATGCTGAATCATTTGCGATGATTCGCGGAGGTCATATCGATGTAGCGATCTTAGGTGGTATGGAAGTGTCTGAAACAGGCGACCTTGCCAATTGGATGATTCCTGGGAAAATGATAAAAGGTATGGGCGGAGCGATGGATTTAGTGCATGGCGCTAAGAAAATTATCGTCATTATGGAGCATGTTGCAAAAGATGGCTCACCAAAAATTAAAAAAGCTTGCGACTTACCATTAACAGGGAAATCAGTTGTTGATATGATTATTACAGACCGAGCTGTCATCGATGTAACAACTGAAGGGTTAGTACTACGAGAAGTTTTCGAAGGCTACACAGTAGATGAAGTTGTTGCAGCTACTGGAGCAGTTTTAAATATAGATAAAGTACAAGAAAACGTAGTAGTTAGATAAAGAATATTTGAAAGCATAAAAACGAAATGGATTGTCTCAAAAGGGCAAATCCTTTGAAAAAATAAGGGCGTCGCTTGGTCATAAAATTGACTTATGAGACTGTCCTTTTTTTGTTACTGTGTGAAAATGGGAAAGCGTGTATACCCCTATATGTATTTTGTGGTGACTATTTTGAAAGTTGCCAGTAAAGTGCTCGAAGTTGCCAGTAAACCATGAAAAGTTGCCAGTAAAGTATCCAAAGTTGCCAGTAAAACCACCGAAGCTGCCAGTAATCAATAAAACAGGACATAACGGCAATGTATATACCCCTGCCCCCATCATTTAATGTAAAGAATTAGAACTGAAGGAGCCATTTTTTCATAGAATGTAAGGTTAAATCATCTAAATTTCTTCTTGTGCAGTTTTATTGTTAGAGCGCCCGGTTAAAACGAATAGAATGATGAATAGAAAAAAGCATTTCTCATGAATTCTTATCTTTTGCACTAAATCCTCACCTTTACATAGTGTATTAAAGACGCTCCTTTTATTTACTCAAACCCCTTAAAATACGCGCTTGTTTAAATTGCTTGTCATTTTCGTACTATTCGATTAGAATTAGATTCAATATAACAAGACTGAGATAAGGAATAGTAAATTTATTTGATTTTCAAGAGAGCTAGCGGGTGGTGTGAGCTAGTAAAGAGATAAATTGAACTCGCCTTGGAGTCTGCAATGGTGAATACAAACGTAACCAAAGCCGTTTTCCGCGTTAAGGAATCAAGTTGAGTGTAAAACACTAATTTGGGTGGTACCGCGGGAACCTTTCTAAGCTCTCGTCCCTTTTTCTAGGGACGGGAGTTTTTATTTTACCTAAAGTACACGAATATTGTGACAATTAGCTCAAAGCTATTTTAAGGAGGAGAAACAATTGAATTTCAATCATCTAGAGATCGAAAAAAAATGGCAATCGTATTGGGCAGAACATAACACATTTAAAACTGTCAATGACGAATCAAAGCCGAAATTTTATGCATTAGATATGTTCCCTTATCCATCAGGATCAGGGCTACATGTAGGACACCCGGAAGGTTATACAGCGACTGATATTTTAAGTCGTTTCAAACGTATGCAAGGCTACAATGTACTACATCCAATCGGTTGGGATGCATTTGGTCTACCAGCTGAGCAATACGCTTTAGACACAGGAAATGACCCAGCTGAATTTACAGCAAAAAACATCGCGACATTCAAACGCCAAATCCAAGAACTTGGCTTCTCATATGACTGGGATCGCGAAATTAACACAACAGATCCTAGCTACTACAAATGGACGCAATGGATTTTTATTCAATTATTCAAAAAAGGATTAGCTTATATTGATGAAGTACCTGTTAATTGGTGCCCAGCACTTGGTACAGTACTTGCCAATGAAGAAGTAATTGATGGTAAATCTGAGCGCGGGGGACATCCAGTTGAACGCCGCCCAATGAAACAATGGATGCTGAAAATTACTGCTTATGCTGACCGATTAATCGATGATTTAGAAGATGTTGATTGGCCAGAAAACATTAAAGATATGCAACGTCACTGGATTGGCCGCTCTGAAGGAGCAGAAGTGTCATTTACAATTGATGGTGCGAGTCAAACTTTCCGTGTATTCACTACACGCCCTGATACTTTGTTTGGTGCAACTTATGCTGTTCTTGCGCCTGAACATGATTTAGTAGCAGCAATCACAACGGATGCACAAAAAGCAGCTGTAGCAACTTACTTAGACGAAGTGAAAATGAAATCAGATCTTGAACGTACTGATTTAGCGAAAGAAAAAACGGGTGTCTTCACAGGCGCTTATGCAGTAAATCCGATTAACGGCGAAAAAATGCCAATTTGGATTGCTGACTATGTTCTTGCAACATATGGTACTGGTGCAATTATGGCTGTTCCTGCACATGATGAACGCGACTACGAATTTGCAAAACAATTCGAACTACCAATCGTAGAAGTAGTAGCTGGTGGCGATATCGAAAAAGAAGCGTATGCTGGCGAAGGCAAACATGTTAACTCTGGCTTCTTAGACGGTCTTGATAAAACTGATGGTATCGCGAAAGCAATCGAGTGGTTAGAAGAAAAAGGTGTCGGTGAGAAGAAAATTACGTACCGCCTACGTGACTGGTTATTCAGTCGTCAACGTTATTGGGGCGAGCCAATCCCAGTAATCCATTGGGAAGATGGTGAAGTAGCGACAATTGATGAATCAGAACTACCGCTTATTCTACCTAAAACTGACGATATTCGTCCAAGTGGAACAGGTGAATCACCGCTTGCAAATATTGAAGAATGGGTAAATGTTGTAGATCCTGTTACAGGTAAAAAAGGTCGTCGTGAAACAAATACTATGCCGCAATGGGCTGGTTCAAGCTGGTACTTCCTACGCTACATCGATCCAAAAAATGATGAAATGCTAGCAGATCCAGAACTACTAAAACGCTGGTTACCAGTTGATATTTACATCGGTGGTCAAGAGCATGCTGTTCTACACTTACTATATGCTCGTTTCTGGCATAAAGTATTGTATGACCTAGGCTTTGTACCAACAAAAGAACCATTCCAGAAATTATTCAACCAAGGGATGATTTTAGGTGAAGGTAACGAAAAAATGTCTAAATCTAAAGGCAATGTCGTAAATCCTGACGATATCATTGCAAGCCACGGTGCAGATACACTTCGACTATATGAAATGTTCATGGGACCACTAGAAGCATCTATTCCATGGTCTGAGAATGGCCTTGACGGAGCACGCCGCTTCTTAGATCGCATATGGCGTCTATTTATCAACGAAGATGGAACATTATCAGACAAAATCCAATCTTCTGATGATACAACGTTAGAGAAAGTGTATAACCAAACAGTGAAAAAAGTGACTGAAAACAACGAACAAATTCGTTTTAATACTTCAATTTCACAAATGATGGTATTCATTAATGAATGCTACAAAGCAGATGTTGTGCCAACAGCTTTCGCTGAAAGTTTCGTTAAAATGTTAGCACCAATCGCTCCTCACATTGCTGAAGAACTTTGGGCTAAACTGGGTCATCCTGATACATTAACTTACTCAACATGGCCAACATTCGATGAGTCGAAATTAACTGACGACGAAATCGAAGTAGTTGTTCAAGTAAACGGTAAAGTAAAAGCAAAACTATTAGTGGCAAAAGATGCATCTCGTGAAGAGCTACAAGAAATTGCTCTAGCAGATGACAAAATTGCGGAACTAATCGCAGGTAAAGAGATCAAGAAAATTATCGCTGTTCCAGGGAAACTTGTAAATATTGTAGCAATCTAAACTGATGGAAACATCGGTATTAAGGAGCCGTTCCCTAGTACTATTTGTGTTAAAAAACAAACCACGCCTTCTCTCTAGCATGAAAGAGGGGCGTGGTTTTTGTATTTTCATATAGGATGAGCCATAAAATGCCCATAATCGCAAAAAAATACACAGCTTCTACTTTAAAAGAAACTGTGTATTCTTTATGAGAGATCTCAAGTATCTTGCATGCTAATATGTTTAGGGTTTCGGCCTATGCCAATAAAAATATCTATCAAATAAGCTACTGCGATTAAAACATGAATCGCCCACCCAATTAAAGGAATCCAAGTGAGTAAGGTTAAAAGAATCGACATAATCGGCACAACTTTTGAGTGACCAGTGACAAAGCGGAGAGCAAAAACGATTGCATGAATAATGAGCGCAGTTACTAAAGCTGAATAACCAGAGCCAACCATAATAGCGCCACCTAAAATCGGAATGGCTAGTAATAATTCATATAAAAACGCAATAGTTGATGGGATAAAAAACATTTACATGACCTCCTGAATAGTTATACTAATCAATTGACGAATGAAAATAGTAATAACCTTTTTAGTGTATGGAATTTATTCTAAAGTAATCATACTTATATGTAAAAAGTAAGAATCACAAATATGCTTTGAAATTCGTATAGCTACTTATGAAAACCACAAATAAATGAGTAAAATACATACTATTAAACAATTTTTTGCTAAGTGTCTATACTATAAGTATCTTGAAAAAATTAGGAGGTATCAACTTGATGGAATCCTAATTTTCAGGAATTCTCCAGTTTTCACCCTGTTGGGGATGGTCACAGTAGTCGGATTATTAGCTGGAGTATTCGTTCCCGCTTCTCTAGTAATGTCTATCAGTATTGCAACAGTTGTCCTATTATTAATGGTCATGTTCAGTCGTGTTGCAAGATAAGCAAGTAAATAGATTACGAGAGGAAGAACATTATGTATTTCCTCTCGCATTTTATTTTAGGGACTTTTAGATAGTCCTAATTTATAAGTACGTCTATTATTTTTCCTCAACAAACCCTGCTGCACTCATCCCAGCAATTCTCCCAGTCACAAGTGCAGAAGTAATATTATAACCGCCTGTATATCCGTGTACATCTAAAATTTCGCCACAGAAATATAGCCCAGGTTTCTTTTTAGAAGCCATTGTTTTCGGCTCGATTTCTTTTACTGAAACGCCGCCACCAGTAACGAAAGCTTTTTCTAGTGGTTGTGTACCATTAACGGTCATTTCAAATGCGACCAATTCTTTTGAAAATAACCGTGTTTTATCGGCAGCAAGATCAGCGCCGATAGACTGTGGGTCAAGGCCAGCACGCTCTAGTAAGAATAACAGCCAGCGCTCAAGTACGATGCCTTTCCAAACGTTTTTTAATGCTTTTTTTGGTTCGTCTTTTGCTAATTTAAAGAGCATTTGGAATGCGGATTCTTCGTTGTAATCCATTAGTGATTGAATGCGGACTGTGACAGGTTGTCCGCCAGTTTTCTTCATTTCTTTTACAACAAATTGACTACATCGTAAAATCGCAGGACCGCTTAAACCGAAGTGAGTAAAAAGCATGTCCATTTGATGGGTTACTAATGGTTTGCCTTTTTTATTTAGTACGGAAACAGCTACGTCCCGTAGTGCTAAGCCTTGTAATTCGCGCAGGCGGATGAAGTTTTCGTTAGATAGTAATGGTACTTCTGTTGGATATAGGTCTGTTACGGTATGACCGGCCTTCTCAGCCCATGGATAGCCGTCTCCTGTTGAACCTGTTTGTGGTACGGCTTTACCGCCAACTGCGACTACGACTGCATTTGAGCGTATTTCTTCACCATTTGCGAAGCGTACACCTAGAATTTTGTCATCATCCATTACTAATTTACTAACGGTCGTACTTAAACGAATATCCACTTTTAAGCGATGTAATTCGTTAATCATGGCGTCTACAACATCTTGTGCACGATTGGAGACAGGGAACATGCGCCCGTGATCTTCTTCTTTTAATGCAACACCTAGGCCTTCGAAAAAGGCGATAATATCTTCGTTGTTATAAACAGTGAATGGGCTGTATAAGAATCGACCGTTCCCTGGAATATGCTTGACGATTTCTTCAACAGGTAGACGATTTGTGACATTACAGCGACCGCCTCCTGAGATAGCTAATTTTTTGCCTAATTTTGTTCCTTTTTCGAGCAGTAAAACTTTTTTCTTTTCAGTGCCAGCTGCAATTGCGGCCATGAGCCCTGAGGGACCCCCACCGATTATAATAACGTCATACATATATGTGAACTCGCTTTCTTTTTAGTATTTATTATACATGATTTAAATAAACTATTTGAGTAATTGTTCTTGGAGTTGTAAACTATCATGTAGGTTCATTAGTTTTACGGAGAATGGAAGGTTTTTATGTCATCATTAATGAAGGGCACTGCCATATTAACAATTGGTATGTTTTTATCGAAAGTACTTGGCCTCGTCTACATATTCCCGTTTTATGCCATTATTGGGCAAGAAAATGTGGCGTTATATTCGTATGCCTACATTCCATATACAATAATGCTGTCAGTGGCTATTTCTGGCGCGCCGATTGCAGTTTCAAAATTTGTATCGAAATACAATAGTCTCGGTGATTATGAATCAGGGCGTAGGCTTGTGAAATCAGGTTTGCTCATTATGACAATCACGGGTTTTTTATCGTTTTTATTACTTTATTTCTTAGCAACGCCGATTGCACATTTAGTAATTAAAGATGAGGAACAAATTTTCACAGTTGATCAAATAGCTTCAGTTATTCGTTGGGTCAGCTTTGCACTTATTGTCGTGCCGTTTATGAGTTTATTACGAGGATTCTTCCAAGGCTATGACCATATGAAGCCAACTGCTATTTCGCAATTAGTTGAGCAGATTGTACGAATTATTGCACTTTTAGTCGGTTCGTTTTTAGTAATGAAGGTATTTAGTGGTGCGGCCAAAACGGCTGTGTCATTTGCGGTGTTCTCAGCATTTATCGGAGCACTCGGAGGATTAATAGTCATGTATTATTATTGGAAACGCTTGAAGCCGGAGTTTGATTTGAAGCTTGCGCAAAGTGTTTCTTCAGGAAAGTTATCATATAAAGAAATTTATTCAGAAGTTATTCGTTATTCCATTCCATTTGTTTTCGTTGGGGTGGCTAATCCGCTGTTCCAATTGGTAGATATGCTGACATTCAATACCGCGATGACGAATATTGGACTTTCTAAAGTAACGGATATTTATCTTGGTATGTTAAATTTCAATACACATAAAATTGTCATTATACCTGTTATGCTTGCAACTGGTTTTTCAATGGCTTTAGTACCAACGATTACACAATATTATACGAAAAAACAACATGGTGCGTTGATAAATGCAATGGATAAAACGTATCAAATACTATTGTTTATAACATTACCAGCTGTAGTTGGTATTTCACTGTTATCTACTGATTTGTACCATGTGCTTTTTTCAAATAGTGCAGCAGGGTCGAGCATTTTAGCTGCCTATGCACCGGTTGCCATTTTATTTGCGTTCTTTCAAGTAACTGCGGCATTACTACAAGGCATTGACTATCAAAAATGGATTGTCTTTAGCTTATTAACAGGTATTTTGATTAAACTGGCAATTAATATACCCTTGATAGAAGCGATGCAAACAAAAGGTGCTATATTAGCAACTGCGATTGGCTATACGGTTTCTATTCTAATCAATATGGTTGTATTAAAAAAAGCGCTAGATTATAGATCAAAAATGGTCATTAGACGTTCAATATTAATTATTGTATTAACTATTATTATGGCTGCATTTGTTATTGTCGTGCATAAAGGGTTAACATTGATCGTACCTGATCCTTCTAAGGGGTTAGCGCTAATATATGTAGTAATTTGTTCATGTGTAGGGGGAGTTGTTTATGCTTTCCTTTCACTACGAATTGGCTTAGCTCAAAAGTTATTAGGGGAACGTATTGCAAGGATTTCACGTAAGTTTGGTATGTAGGAGGAAAAAATGCGTTTAGATAAATTGTTATCCAATATGGGCTACGGCTCACGTAAAGAAGTAAAGCAACTTCTAAAAATGAAAGCAGTAACGGTCGATGGGGTAGTAGAAAAAGATGTTTCAAAACATGTAGATCCCGTTGAACAAAATGTATCCGTACTAGGAGAGCGCGTGCATTATCAAGAATTCATTTATTTAATGATGCACAAACCACCAGGCGTCATTTCTGCAACGGAAGATTTGCATGATCAAACGGTAATCGATTTGTTAGAACCATTTCATGCACATTTTGAACCGTTCCCTGTAGGTCGTTTAGATAAAGATACAGAAGGGTTACTGCTAATCACAAACGATGGTACATTGACGCATAATTTATTGTCACCGAAAAAGCATGTACCTAAAGTTTATTATGCAAAAATTGATGGAGAAGTAACGACAGAGGATATTGAAGCATTTTCTAAAGGTGTGATGTTAGAAGATGGTTATATGACGAAGCCTGGTGAGTTAGTCATTTTAAATGCAGGCCCTACCTCTGAAATTGAATTGACAATTTCTGAAGGGAAGTTTCATCAAGTAAAGCGTATGTTTGAATCTGTTGGAAAAAAGGTGACGTATTTAAAACGTCTTTCAATGGGCGCATTGCAGTTAGATGAGGAGTTAGCGCTTGGCGAGTACCGAGAGCTGACGGAAGAAGAATTAAATAGCTTAAAATCTTAAAACAAAAAGAATGACCAAGCGACGCAGCATGGTCATTCTTTTTTACATATTAATAAATATGGAAGTTCATTTGTGAGGACGTTTTACCATCAGCATGTTAAATCTAGTTAAGGCAATTAGTTAAACGTCGTGTTCAACGAAAAGCGTGAGATCAAACTCGTCGAATCTTTCTAAGATGTCATTTTCACTTTTTTACGCGTCGTTGTCCAGTTACCTCGACTTGGGCTTTCTATCAAGTCATTAAAGGCTAACACATTCAAATCTCTTTGAATGGTGCGAGGAGTGATGCCGAATTCATCGACTAAATCCTGTGTCGATACAGTCCCATTGCTAAGAATGTACATATACACATCTTTAATACGATTGAGCATCCGATCAGTAGTTGGTTTCAAGGTTGAACCACTCCTTCATCTTAATTCTCATGGCAAAGACTAGCGGACGACAATATTTGCGAGGTATTTCAGGCTTGTTTTCGTTTGCCTTAGACATCCCCTTCTCTTAGTTGTTGGTCAGAATATGATTATCTGACAATTCAATTATAGCGAAAAACGTTGTACTTTTCCATCATTTTGTTTACATTTACAAAGTTGTAACAGGATGTTCATAGTTATTAACGAATTATTTAATGGGTCTATTGGTAAAATGTTCGTGTTTTGTTAAACGGTATGTTATTTCTATCTTCGTAGAACGAGTAAGGTGTAAAATAGACTCAAGAAGTGTAGGGAGGAATTTAAATGAACTGGTTAAAACAAGCTGAAGCACGACAAGATGAATTAATAAAAGAGCTACAGGAATTAGTGCAAATAGAAAGTGTTTTAGATGAAGCAACTATTTCTGAAGATGCACCATTTGGAGTGGGACCATTAAAAGCGATGAAATGGTTGTTACAAAAAGGTGAAGATCAAGGCTTAGTTACAAAAAATATCGACAATATGGCTGGTCATATTGAAATGGGCTCTGGTGAAGAATTAGTTGGAATCCTTTGTCACGTAGATGTTGTGCCTGCGGGTAGTGATTGGGTACATCCGCCATTTGGTGGCGCTGTGGAAGATGGTAAATTATTTGGACGCGGAGCAATTGATGATAAAGGACCAACAATGGCTGCTTGGCTGGCGATGAAAATGGTAAAAGATGCGGGGATCCAATTAGATCGCCGTGTTCGATTAATCATTGGTTCTGATGAAGAAACAGGATTCCGTTGTGTAAATCGTTATTTTGAAAAAGAAGAAATGCCAACATTAGGGTTTGCACCAGATGCTGATTTTCCAATTATTAATGCAGAAAAAGGGATTGCTGTATTAGTATTTAGCCAGCAGCAAAAATCGTCTAAAAACGAACAATTAATTTCTTTAAAAGCAGGACGCCGTACGAATATGGTACCTGATTTTGCCGAAGCAATGATTCAAAATGTGTCAGCTGATTTTGAATTAGCATTCCATGCGTATTTACAAAATGAGAATTTACAAGGTGTGATTGAAAAAGCAGGAGATGTCTTCACTGTTTCTGTTAAAGGGAAATCTGCACATGCAATGGAGCCAGATGCAGGTGTCAATGCAGCAGTTAAATTAGCGGCATTTTTGAACACTGTATTAACATCACCCCAGTCGAAAGAATTTGTTCAATTTCTAGTAACAGCCTTTGGCGAAGAAACGCGTGGTCATGCATTAGGACTGGCTTTTAATGATGATATGTCGGGTGACACAACCTTCAATGCGGGAGTTATAGAATTTACTGCGGGTAAAGGTGGGGAAGTGCAAGTAAGTATGCGCTATTCTGTCACATATCCATATGATGAGAAAATAACAGCAGTTCAAGAAAACCTTGCAAAAGCTGGATTTGCTTTAGATATCCCAGAAAACTCTGAGCCGCATTATGTAGATGAAAAAGAAGAGCTAATTCAAAAGTTGTTTAAAGTTTATGAACGCAATACCGGAGAAAAAGCTGAATTATTATCAATCGGTGGTGGCACATATGCCCGTGAATTAAAAACAGGTGTGGCATTCGGTATGTTATTCCCTGGTGAACCAGATATCGCCCACCAAGCGGATGAGTTTGTAGTAGTTGAAAACTTAGTAAAAGCAGCTGCCATTTATGCAGATGCTATCGTTGAATTAGCAACAAAATAAATTTTTACCTTTTTTGAAGCGGGAAAATATAGTAGACTAATTATTAACCCCCTTTCAATTATTTGGATGGGGGTTTGTTGAATATTACTTTTAAGATAAAAGGAGCTATTAAATCAATGTCTAATTTGAGAAAAAACAGTCTTTTAATCGTAGCAACAGTTCTATTCTTTAGTTTACTAACATACATAACATCTACGACAGCGGATGCAACTGAAAAACCTGTCTACACGGTTTCACCTTCATCAGAGCCTCTCAATAAGAATCTGATGAATTATTCTACATATAACGATTATACAGAGCAATATTATATGTTACGATCATATCTCGAAAAGTTAGAAAAAACGGGTGGCGGTAAGCTTATCTTGGAGAAGGGTACATATACGATTACAAATGCTTTGTATGTAGCATCTAACGTTACGATAGAATTTAACGATGGTGTTAAAATTATAAAAGGAAAAAAAACCGGCACATCTAAAATGAAGCCGTCAAAATCAATATTCCAATTAGTGCGCCCATCGAAAGCAAGAGAAGATGATGCATACGGGAAATTTAATGGAGAAAAGAATATTTCATTGATTGGAGAAGGGCAAGTAACAATCGATATGAAGTATGATCTAGGTGCTATCTCAATTATTATGGGTCATAACCAAAATGTGGAGATAAGTAATCTCACATTTAAAAATATGTATTCAGGCCACTTTATAGAATTAGATGCTTCCAAAAATGTAGTTGTAGAAAATTGTACATTTGATGGTTCGAAAAAATATGAAGGGTACAATAAAGAAGCCATCAATATAGATACACCAGATGCTTCAACAGGTGGATGGAGTCAAATTTGGAGTAAATTCGATGCACAACCAAACTTTAATGTTCGAATGGAAAACAATACATTCAATAAGGTTGATCGAGCAATAGGTACACATAAATATTCCGGTGGTAAATACCATGATCATATTATTATTCGAAATAATAAGATTTCCAATACACGTTCGGATGCTATTCGTGTTATGAACTGGTCAAATTCAGTCATTGAAAATAACACATTTACAAATATAAATGATGGTAAAGTAAGTTTACGTGGCATTTTAGCTAGCGGTGCGGTTAATCCAACTTTTCAAAATAATGTATTTACTAATGTGAACCGTCCAATGCAATTTATGGTTTGGCAAAATAATGGTACTGGCGAAGATTATGAACCAATTTTTAATGACTTAAGTGAAAAAAATAAAAAAGCATTAGAAATGAATAAAGGGCATAATATGAAAGAATTCTTCATCCGCATATCGAATGAGGCATTCCAAAATCTCTTAAAGCCTGAGAAAATATATATTACTGAGTATTAAAAGTCGCTCGGTTCCGATGTAAAAAAGTGCAATGAAGCGTACGTATTCATTGCACTTTTGTGATTATTATGATAATAATGATGCATATAACTAAGAGCAGCAAATGCATAGAAACAACATAAGGAGATGCTTGAATGACAACAATACTTTGGAATGATCGTTTAGTAAAAGAGGAAGAAATTCATCTTTCTGTAGAAGACCGTGGCTACCAATTTGGTGACGGAATTTATGAAGTAATTAAAATTTATAGCAGTTTAATGTTTACGGTAACAGAGCATATCGATCGTTTTTATGAAAGTGCGGATAAAATTAAACTAGTTATCCCATATACGAAGGATGTTCTCCATAAAATGCTGTATGATCTGATTGAAGATAATCAAATCGTTGATGGCCATGTCTATTTTCAAATTACACGTGGCTCTTCACCACGAGCACACGCTTTTCCAACAACAGCTACAGAACCCGTTTTTATCGCTTATACAGTGGCAGGGGAGCGTCCATTCGAACATTTTGAGCAAGGTGTAAAAGCTAAATTTGTAGAAGACATTCGTTGGTTACGCTGTGATATAAAAAGTTTGAATTTGCTCGGTAATGTATTAGCAAAAGAAACAGCTCAACAAGCAGGTTGTTTTGAAGCTGTCCAACATCGTGGTGATATCGTAACGGAAGGTTCATCATCAAATCTTTATGGTATAAAAGACGGTGTGCTTTACACACATCCAACAACTAATTTAATTTTAAATGGTATTACTAGAAGAGTGATTATGTCTCTTTGCGTGGAAATTGGCTTGCCAGTAAAAGAAGAATCATTTACAACAGACCAAGCTGTAGCGATGGATGAATTCTTTATGTCTTCAACAAGCGCAGAAGTAACACCAATTATTCAAATTGATGATTATAAAATAGGTAAAGGTACACCTGGTGAGTGGACTAGAAAATTACAAGCGGCTTTTGAAGCGCGTATCCAACAACTAGTGACTTTTTAATTTACAAAATAAGGGGGTAGAGTAGGCAAAAGAAATGCCTTCTCTATTTTTTTTTGCTATCCTCATGTAGAATAAAGACATAAAGCAGTAAAGATAATCCTACTTTTGAACGAAATAAATTTGGGAGGTACGCATAGAATGGCACAACTAGTTAAGCTACAAGATTATACTTCACGCTATCAAATCGATTTAAAACGCTATCCAACCCAATTTGTACGATTGAAACTAATGCAATGGGAGCGTATGAAAAAAGAATGGGAATCTGGTGAGGACTTATCACATTGGAAGCATGAGAATGAGACTGAGGAAGTTGAAGAAAAATCGCGTAATCATTTTTTTAAAAAAATGTTTTCATTCTCGCGCAAAAAGAAAGAACAGCCTTGGGAACAAGAGCATGAGCAGGATGACGAATGGCAAGAAGGAATTCCGCATCATAAAGAAATGGATGGGGATGACATACCTGAGGAATTATCGACACTGGATTTTGAGCCGAATATTTTATATCACCCTCAATCTATGGAAGAATTAAAGCGTATGTATATCGATCAACTATTCCATTTTCAATTGAAATGGGCTAGTTCCACTTTAAGAGAAAAATCATATGTTGATCCAAAATACCATCGTGATTCATTATTAAGAGCATTAACTCAAAATCTTCCTGACAGTTATTTATTATTTTACTATCCTATTTTCCAATTGAAAAAAGCGCCGATTGAGATGGGGATTATTTTACTAACTCCGACAGATTGTCTTTGTATTCAAGTGCTAGAAGAGGAAGATCAAGCTGCATTTATCGGTAGTGGCGATCGTTTTTGGCTTAAAAAGGTTGGTAAGACAGATAAAAAAGTATTAAGCCCATTAATTAGCTTAAAGCGTATGGAATCTATTTTGAAACAATTATTTAGTCATGATCAAATCGATATACCGATTCATAAAATTGTGCTATCCCGCAACGGTTATATCGATTACCCTGGTTCTACTTATGGGGTTAATTTTATTGATAAACGTAAATTTCCTGAATGGTTTTCACAATTGAAAAGAAATCCTTCACCAATGAAGCATATGCAATTTAAAGCAGCCCAAACCCTATTAAACACGGTGCAAACAACATCATTCCATCGCACGGATTGGGATATGAAGGAAGCAGAAAACGATAAGTGAAAGTTGTTTTTATCATTAATGAAAAGGCGGGAAATGGTGCTGCTAAGCGAAAATGGAAGAATCTAAGAAAATCATTACAAATACCATACAAACTAGAGTATACAGAATATCCGGGCCATGCAACCGAAATTGCTAAGCGCTATGCAACCATTGCCACGAAATTTTCTGACAAGCATTTATTAATCGCAATTGGCGGGGATGGCACTGTTCATGAAGTTGTACAAGGCGTTATAACTACTGGTGAAGTTTATATCGGAGCAATCAGTGCAGGCTCTGGCAATGACTTTGGACGAGGGTATGAAACATTTACAGAAGCGTCAGAAATAGTCAGATTCACCCAGCAACATAGTAATGCTAAAGTGATGGATATAGGTGTTCTGCAAAAGAATGATGAGACACTTTATTATATTAATAATGCAGGAATCGGCTTCGATGCATATATATCCAAGATTTCAAATGAATCAAAGCTTAAGCGATATTTTAATTTTTTCCGTTTAGGGAAACTGACATATGTCTTTTTTTTACTAAAGGCTTTGAATCGTTTTAAAACGTTTTCGATTAAGGTTATACATAATGGGGAAGAACAAGTATATGACAATGTTTGGCTTGTAGTGGCAAGTAATCAGCCATATTTTGGTGGAGGAATGAAAATTTCGCCTTCCTCCAATCCAAGTGATCACAACATTGAGTTGACGATTATTTATAACATTTCACGTTTAAAATTATTGCTACTTTTTAGTACAGTGTTTTTTGGCAAACATACGGGAATTAAAGCAGTGCAACAGTATTCAGGTGAGGCATTTGAAGTGGACATTCACGGTGAAGTTATTGGTCATACAGACGGTGAATTTGCTGGTATTACGGAAAAAAATCAGCGTATTCACTTCGGTGTTATGCATCATGCATGGCATCTAGCAAGAAAGACTTCTTGACGAATGTACGGCTTTCTTTAATAATGAGAAGTTGAACATACGAAATAACAGAAATGAGGAAAGCAATTGAGACTTCGACATAAACCATGGGCTGAAGAATTTATCGCAAGTCACCCAGACATCGTCGTTCCAAATCCTGAAGAGCAAAAAGGCAAATGGAATGAAGTATTTAATAATGACAATCCATTGCATATTGAAGTAGGAACAGGTAAAGGTCAATTTATCACAGGAATGGCGCTTGCTAATCCAGAGATTAACTATATCGGTATTGAACTTTTCGATAGTGTCATCGTAAAAGCAGTTGAAAAAGTACAAGCTGCAGGTCAGCCAGCTAACTTACGTTTATTAAAAGTAAACGGTGCAGATTTAGAGGAATTTTTCGGGAAAACGGATGTGGATTGCGTATATTTAAACTTCTCTGATCCATGGCCAAAAACACGCCATGCAAAAAGAAGATTAACACATGAAGGCTTCTTGAAAATTTATGAGAATATTTTACCTGATCACGGTGAAATTCACTTCAAAACGGATAACCGTGGCCTATTTGAGTATTCTTTAGTTAGTATGTCACAATATGGTATGAAACTTGAGTATGTCTCACTAGATTTACATGTGGAAATGCCTGAGGATAATATTATGACTGAATACGAAGAGAAATTCTCTGCAAAAGGTCAACCAATTTACCGCGTAGAAGCTCAGTTCCAATTACCTGAAGAGAAATAACAAATTTAAAAGTGCAGTTGCTTATTGTGAGCTACTGCATTTTTTATTTGTTCAAAAAAATAGAACAACCTTTTTGGTCATGTTACAATGCAAATGAAGAATTATTCATTTTTATATAAAAATAGAAATGCTTAGGTCTTTAGCTTTTTTAACAAGGGGGAAAAGAAAATGGATCAATTTAAATTTCACGACATGACATTCACATGGCTCAAAGGGGGAACCATTTTTTTAGATGGCGGAGCGATGTTCGGGGTAGTGCCAAAGCCACTTTGGTCACGCAAATACCCTGTCAATGACAACAACCAAATTGAAACCTCAACAGATCCAATTTTAATCCAGTATCAAGGCAAGAATATACTTATCGATACAGGTGTTGGGAACAATAAATTTACTGAAAAACAGCTGAGAAACTATGGTGTGACAGAACAATCATTTATCGATGATGGCTTAGTAGCAATGGGGTTACTGACTGAGGATATCGATTATATATTAATGACCCATCTACACTTTGACCATGCTTGTGGGTTAACAAAATGGGAACAGGACGAGCTAGTGCCAACCTTCCCAAATGCTAAAATATTTGTATCACAAGCAGAATGGAATGAAATACGCGAACCAAATATTCGTTCAGCTAATACGTATTGGAAAGAAAATTGGGAGCAGGTACAACATCAAGTAGAGACATTTAATGACAAATTAGAAGTATTACCTGGTATTGAAATGATCCATACAGGTGGTCATAGTGATGGACATAGTATCATTAAGGTAACGCAAAATGGTGAGACGATTCTACATATGGCGGACATAATGCCAACACATGCGCATCAAAATCCACTATGGGTACTTGCGTATGATGACTACCCAATGACATCTATTTTTGCAAAGGAAAAGTTAATGAAAGAAGCATTAGAAAATAGCTACTGGTTTAGCTTCTATCATGATGCACACTATCGAATGATCAAATGGAATGAAACAGGTAAGGAAGTAATCGGTGAATTAAAACGTACGAGAGAATAGATTAGAAATCAGCGGGGGTTCCTCGCTGATTTTTTTGGAATAATGGAAAATAACTTTCAAGAAAATCAAAAAAAAAATGAAATGACTTAGGGTTTTTGAGGAAGTAAAGCCAATGGATGGTGGTTTTATTTTAATCTATTGAAAAGAAAAAACTCCTCAATAGAGAGGAGCTTTAGGATAATACATAGATTATACGCGCACTAAGTCAACAATTGAGCCTGTCTTCGCATCAGCAGCGAACTCGAAGCTCTCTGTCTTGCCATTTTGTACGCGAGAAATACCACCTTTATATACAGGGATTTCTATGTTTTCTTTTTTGAAAACTTCAGGTACCATGAAAATCCATGATCCATCGATGGGACCTTCTTGTTTAAATAAGTCTTTAATATTATTCAATACGGAATTCGCTGGCTTGTTTGGATAAATTTTTTCACTAGCTTCTTTAATTACGTAAGCTGCAGCAAGACCAGTAGCTACGCCAAGTAAGAAATCACGTAATTTCATAGATAACTTCCTCCCTATATTTCATATAAAGCTAGTGTACCACATCCATTATATGGAGGGAAAATGTGAGGGTAGGTTGAAGGGAGTTCTCTTAGGGGATTTATGCGCAATCTGTGTAAATTTACGTTCATAACATATTGTTTTTCTAATTAAGGTTTATTGCTATATTTTAAATCCGGAGATCTATGTTTCTTTAATCCAATAAAAAATCTATGGTGTTGAGTCATAGAAGCAGGAGTTTGAGTCATAGAAGCAGGAGTTTGAGTCATAGAAGCAGGAGTTTGAGTCATAGAAGCTAGAGTTTGAGTCATAGAAGCTAGGGACTGAGTCATAGAAGAGGGACTGAGTCATAGAAGCTAGGGACTGAGTCATAGAAGAGGGACTGAGTCATAGAAGCTAGGGACTGAGTCATAGAAGTTAGAGTTTGAGTCATAGAAGCTAGGGACTGAGTCATAGAAGAGGGACTGAGTCATAGAAGCTAGAGACTGAGTCATAGAAGCTAGAGACTGAGTCATAGAAGTTAGAGACTGAGTCATAGAAGTTAGAGCTTGAGTCATAACAGTTAAACGAGCGCCCTCAGAATTTCGATGACCGAAATATAATGCTAGTAAATATATCAGTTTTTAGCTAGAATAAAGAATATAGTGGCTCATTAAGGGAGGCTTTTTAATTGAATCAAGAAACTTTGGAAATGTTTAAAACGTTAACAGAATTACCAGGTGCACCGGGGGATGAAAGTGCTGTGCGTGCATTTATGCGACAAGAGTTGTCTAAGTATTCGGACGAAATTGTTCAAGACAATTTGGGCGGCATTTTTGGATTGAAAAAGGGTGACGATAATGGTCCGCGTATTTTAGTTGCTGGGCATATGGATGAAGTAGCTTTTATGGTAACGTCTATTACTGAAAATGGACTGATTCGTTTCCAACCGCTTGGTGGCTGGTGGAACCAAGTAATGCTTGCGCAACGTGTTGAAGTATATACGACAAACGGTGCTATTCCGGGCGTTATTGCTTCAGTACCGAAGCATTTATTGACACCTGAAATGCAAGCAAAACCAATGGAAATTAGCAATATGCTAATTGACGTCGGCGCAGATGACAAAGCAGATGCAGAGAAGATGGGCATCATCCCTGGACAATCGATTATTCCAATTTGTCCATTCACACCGATGGCAAATTCTAAAAAAATTATGGCAAAAGCATGGGATAATCGCTATGGATGTGGACTTGCGATTGAATTATTAAAAGAATTGAAAGACGAAAAATTGCCGAATACATTATATTCAGGTGCGAATGTAATGGAAGAGGTTGGCCTACGCGGAGCAAAAGTATCTGCTAATATGATCAAACCGGATCTATTCTTCGCATTAGATGCTAGTCCAGCAAACGATGTTTCAGGTGATAAAACACAATTCGGTCAGCTTGGTAAAGGTCCTTTACTTCGTATTCTAGACCGTACGATGATTACACATAAAGGAATGCGTGAATATATTTTAGATACAGCAGAATCTAATAATATTCCGTACCAATATTTCGTCTCACCAGGCGGTACAGATGCGGGGAATGTACATATCTCTAATGACGGTGTACCAAGCTCTGTAATTGGTATTTGCTCACGCTATATTCATACACATGCATCAATGATTCATACGGATGATATTGATGCTGCGAAAGAATTAATCGTAAAACTTGTGAAAAATGCAGATCGTACGACTCTAGAAACAATCCGTTCAAACGGCTAATTTGTTGTAATACGAAAGGGTTCCTAGATGGAGCCCTTTTTCCTATGCAAAAAAGATTCACTAAAGGAGCAGAAAGTATGTTGGTAGCAATTGGGACAAAAAATAAAGCTAAAATAAGCGCCGTAGAAACGGTTGTAAAACAATTACTAAATGAGCAAATAGAATTCCAGTATATCGCTGTTGAATCAGGTGTATCCGCACAACCTATGTCGGATGCTGAAACAAGAGAAGGAGCCATTAATCGTGCGCTAAATACACACACGGCATCGAAAGCAGATTTTTCATTTGGTTTAGAAGGTGGCGTGAAGGATGTTGGCGGTGTCATGTACGTATGTAACTGGGGTACTCTAGTTTTAAAAGATGGCACAATTATTACTGCAGCAGGTGCACAAATTCCTTTGCCAAATGTAATAGCTACAGCCGTCAATAGTGGTCTTGAGCTAGGTCCGGTAATGGACGAATATACACAACAAAATGATATTCGTCAGCATTCTGGGGCAATTGGTATTTTCACAAAAGACTTAATTGATCGAAAAGAAATGTTCGAACATGTTATAAAACTGTTAATTGGGCAATACTTCTTCCAAAAAGGATGACTTTGGCCCTTTTAGTAACGCTTTAGGGGGCAAAGCACTATAGTTGCATGGACTCTATAACATCTTTAAAATAGAATGGAGTTCATGCAAGGACGGAGGATGGCATGTCACGTTATATCATTTTAATGTTACTAGGTGTTTCTGTACTGGCAAGTCTAGTAGGGTGTGGACAAACTGTTGACGAAAAGATGGATCAGGGAATAGCAAATGCAGAAAGTATTTTTAAAGCTAATCCTGAGAAAAGTACCGAACAAGTAAATAAAATTAAATTCTATCTACCTTCGGGATATGAAATAGAAGCCTCATCTGATGATACGAATATTATATTATCCAAAAACAATAATGCTTTTGTTCTATTTAATAATCCTAATGAGAGTGCTGATAGTGATAGGTTTTACAAATCTTTGAAAGCGGATAAAGAGGCTAATATAGTAAAAGAACATTCATTTAAACAGAAGAATCGTTTCGGCTTTGTTAGTGTTCTGAAGAGCGATGATAAACAGTATGAGATCATCGTTAGCAATGGCGGCGTTAAAATGACGACCGTGACAAATGGTGACGATATAGATGAGTTAATAGAGCAAATGATGCAAATTGTACGCTCATTAAAAATCACTAAAAAGTGAGGTTAAGAAAATGCAAAGTTTACAAACTATTGAACAATTTTCAGTGTTGAAAGCACAAGGGAAAACAGTCTTTTTATTTACAGCTGGTTGGTGTCCAGATTGTCATTTTATCGAGCCATTCTTGCCACAAGTAGAAGAGAAGTTCACCGATGTACAATTCGTTTCAGTAGATCGTGATGATTTTATTGACTTATGTGGGGACTTAAACGTATTTGGAATTCCAAGTTTTGTTGCATTTGAGAACGGTGAAGAAAGTGCGCGTTTTGTAAGCAAGGATCGTAAAACACAAGATGAAATCGAAGTATTTATAAAATCTTTATAAGTCATAGGGAACAGTAAAAGAAAAGCTGTCTGATGCGGTTCACTAAGAAGTGAGCCGTATGTTTATGTGAAAATAAAAGGGAGTTGAAGCAGTTGAAATCTAAAGAGCTAGTCAAAAAGCTACAAGAACGATTGAGTGATACTCACTTTGAATGGCAATTTGATGAAAAGCATAACAAAGTAAGATTAGATCATAAAGAGTTAGGTAAAGGAATGGACATTTCATTACCAGGTATTCTTTCTAAATATACAACGAAAAAAGAGCTGGCGATTGATGAAGTGATTTATACAATTCAAGAAACATTTGCTGCGATGGAAAAAGAGCAAGCAGAAGGTTTTAAGGATTTAGATAATATCTTTCCAATCATCCGTTCTACATCTTTTCCAAAAAAATCAAAAGAAGGACATGACTTCGTTACATCAGATCATACAGCTGAAACACGTATTTACTATGCTCTTGATCTTGGGAATACGTATCGTTTAATCGATGTTAGTATGTTGGAAAAGTTAAATATATCTACAGAACAATTAAAAGAAGCGGCTAGATTTCAAATAAGAAAGCTGAATACGAAGACAAAAAAAGATGAAGTAGCTGAAAATGTTTTTTACTTTTTAAATGAGAATGATGGCTATGATGCAAGTCGTATATTAAATGATGCCTTTTTAAAGGAAATGCGTGGTAAAATTGAAGGGGATATGACTGTGTCTGTACCGCATCAAGACGTGTTAATCATTGGTGATATTCGTAACGAAGCGGGTTATGATGTATTAGCGCAAATGACGATGCACTTCTTTACAGTAGGTACAGTGCCAATTACATCACTGTCATTTATTTATGAAGATGGCGAATTAGAGCCAATCTTTATATTAGCTAAAAACAGAGTGAAAAAGGAGCAAGAGAAAAAATGATCGTATCATACAACAAAGCTTATGTGGGGGACGTATTACTCGTTCAATTATCAACAGAAGCAATCGTAAAAACTAGTCTAGAAAAGCACGGAGATGTCGTTCTATTAAAAGAAGAGTCTACTGGTGAAGTAAAAGGATTTAACCTTTTCAACGCAAGCACATATCTGCAAATTGAAGAGCAAGGCAATATTGCAATTACAGAACAGCTAGTTTCAGCAATTGAAGCAGCAATCGCTAAAAATGGTGCAACATTAAATTTAGATGTCGATTTCACACCGAAATTTGTAATTGGCTATATTGAAGAACAAGAAAAACACCCAAATGCAGATAAACTAAATATTTGTAAAGTAAATATTGGAAATGAAACATTACAAATTGTTTGTGGCGCTCCGAATGTTGAAGCAGGACAAAAAGTAGTTGTAGCAAAAGTAGGTGCAGTGATGCCTTCAGGTATGCTGATTAAAGATGCAGAGCTACGAGGCGTTCCATCTTCAGGGATGATTTGTTCGGCACGTGAATTAGCAATACCAAACGCACCGCAAGTAAAAGGTATTCTAGTATTAGATGCTGCTGCTGTTGCAGGTACACCTTTCCAATTTTAATCTTTATTGTTAAAAAACGACATCTCCTGTTACAGAGATGTCGTTTTTGCTTATTTTTTGGCGAAAAAAGGAGAATAATATTTCGGTTTATTAAAAATGGTAAATTTCCATTACATTCTTTCGCTTCTCATTGCATAGACGGTAATATTACTGATAAAATGAATGCAACGATTTGGAAAAGAGTGATTCTAATGAAATGGTTTAAAAATGTAGTTGCTCGAATTATGGGTGATGAAATCGAAGAATATGATAATGAAAAAAAGAATAATAATGACAGAATAGAATATAACGATACATATGAAGAATATATAGAACAAGAATTTGACACTGCAAAAAAAGACGATCATGTCCCTGCATTTTTACGAAAAAGAGATGCTTTTCGATTCCCTGTAATTTCTGATGCTGAGCGCTCGCAAATGATTGATAAAGAGAGCCCACGCAAACAATCACCACAGCAGTCGAATAGACAAGCAAGACCAAAACCACAAGCAACAGAACAAGGGCAGTGGAATAACCAGCGCCAAAGACAGCAACAGGATCGCTTCCAAGCACCAGACCAAGAACAAGCACCATCACAAATGAGAAGACAACCATTAAGGTCAAATTCACAACAATCTCAAGAGCCAACTCACTTTGGCACTAGAGAGCAACGAAGACCAACGTCGACGAATCGTTATAATGAAGTGCCGGTGAAACAGGAGCGCATTAATCCGTTTAATCCAACGCCAAGTTATGACACAAAAAAACCTTACGGAGAAAGCCCAAGTACTCCCAATAGCCGTAGAGCGACTGTCTATGAGGATAAAGCTTCATCTGATTCAAAGCCAGAGCAAGTGAAAAAACAAAAATTCAAACCAACAAATGTGCCATCGCCCGTTTATGGTTTCCAAAAGCCGCCAATGCGCTCAATTTATGACCAATTAGAAGACAAGAATCTACATGAACAACAGCTGTCTGGTGACAATGTAGAAGTAACGGAACAAGCGGTTACAGAAACTGTAGAACCGTTAAATGTAAGACCTATTGTAGAACAAGTAAGCGTAAGTGTGCCAGTAACTGATAAGCTCAAAGTGACGGAAGTACAAGCAGTGGAAGAAGAAATCACTGAAGAAGTAGTCTCCGAGTCAGTTGTTATGGAAGCAGTAGAGAAAGAAGAGCCTGTAAATCATGAACAAATAATAGTTACGCCAACCACTTCACAGCCTGAAGAGGAACAATTCCAGCAAACAGCCACAACGGAACAAGAACCTGTAGAAGCGATGGAAGTGGTTGTCATGGAAGAAATAGCTACCGAGCCAGTTGTTGTGGAAGCAGTAGAGAAAGAAGAGTCTGTAAATCATGAACAAATAATAGTTACGCCAACCACTTCACAGCCTGAAGAGGAACAATTCCAGCAAACAGCCACAACGGAACAAGAACCTGTAGAAGCGATGGAAGTGGTTGTCATGGAAGAAATAGCTACCGAGCCAGTTGTTGTGGAAGCAGTAGAGAAAGAAGAGTCTGTAAATCATGAACAAATAATAGTTACGCCAACCACTTCACAGCCTGAAGAGGAACAATTCCAGCAAACAGCCACAACGGAACAAGAACCTGTAGAAGCGATGGAAGTGGTTGCCACGGAAGAAATAGCTACCGAGCCAGTTGTTATGGAAGCAATAGAGGAAGAAGAACCTGTAATTCAAGAACAAATAATAGTTACGCCAACTATTACACAGCCTGTAGAAGAGCAGTTCCAACAACAACAAACAACTGTTGCTGTTCAAGAGCGTGAAGAAGATTTAGAGCAAAATCAAGAAGTAAAATTAGTTGGGCAGGCACAAACTTATGAAGAAGAGCTTACTATAGAAGAAAAACCTGCCATTATCGAAGAGGTAATTTACCGTGCAGAAGAACCAGAAGAGCTTGCTACGTCTGAAAATGTCTCTGAAGAAGCACCTGCTTTAGTGCTAGACAGCATAGAAATACCAATGGATCCAATTAAAGTTCATGAACAGTTAGATGAAATGTCTTCTCCAACAGGCGAAGAGGGACCTACGGCAATAGCGGAACCGGTAAGAACAGAAGAAAGTAAACTTCCTTTTAATGTTCTAATGTTAAAAACAGATAAAGAGAAATGGGCAGCAAAAGAAGCCAAGTTTAAGCATGATTTTCAAGCAGAAGTAGTTGAACATGACACGTCCATTACAGTTATAGAAAAGCTTATGGAAACTAAGGCCACGGCACAATCTAAACAATTTACAGAGCTAGAACAGCCTATAGCGCAAAACTATGACGAAGAAGCAGTTGCGACAACAGTTGAGCAAGTCATTGAAGCAGCAGTGGAAGAGCCCGAACCGTCACGTATTAACGAAAATCTGGATACATCTCTACAATATTTAGAACCACCTGAAGAAAAAACAGAAGACTTTGAATGGATGGATATGCAAGGTGGAAGACTAATCGAAGCGCTATCGTATTTCCAAGTAAAAGGGGAAATTGTTCAAATCGTTCAAGGTCCAGCCGTCACGCAATTTGAAATTACGGTTGGTCACGGTACAAAAGTCAGTAAAATTCGTAACCTAGCAGATGATTTGAAACTTGCTCTTGCAGCGAAGGATATTCGTATTCAAGCACCGATTCCAGGTAAGAGCTCAATTGGAATTGAAATACCAAACCGTTCATCAAGACCGGTACGCATTTCTGAAATCGTCGGTGATCATTTATTTATTGATTCTGATTCGCCCCTTGAGGCTGCGTTAGGTCTTGATTTAACAGGAAAGCCAGTGACGCTTGACCTTCGTAAAATGCCTCATGGATTAATTGCAGGTGCAACGGGTTCTGGTAAATCGGTTTGTATTAACTCCATTTTGGTTAGTCTATTATTAAAAGCGAGCCCTCAAGATGTGAAGCTATTACTAATTGACCCGAAAATGGTTGAATTAGCAGCGTTTAATCATATACCACATTTAGTTAGCCCAGTTATTACCGATGTGAAGGCAGCTACTGCTGCTTTAAAATGGGCTGTAGAGGAAATGGAAAGACGTTATCAATTATTTGCACATCTTGGCGCAAGAGACATAACGCGTTATAATGCAATGGTTGAAGCAGAGCGTAAATTTTCATTGAAAATGCCTTATTTAGTTATTGTCATTGATGAATTAGCTGATTTGATGATGATGGCCCCTACCGATGTGGAAGAGGCGATTTGCCGAATTGCTCAAAAGGCGAGAGCTTGTGGCATGCATTTAGTGCTCGCAACACAACGCCCATCAGTCGATGTGATTACAGGTCTTATTAAATCGAATATACCAACACGTATTGCCTTCTCTGTGTCATCACATATTGATTCACGTACGATTTTAGATAGCCAAGGCGCAGAGCGATTATTAGGTCGCGGGGATATGCTGTACTTAGGGAATGGCATGTCTGCACCAATTCGTGTGCAAGGTACATTCGTTACGGATGAGGAAATCGAAGCAGTGACAGGCTATATGCGTTCGCTAGGTAAGCCAGAGTATATTTTTGAACAAGACGAATTGTTAAAAAGGGCTGAAGCTGTTGAGGAGCAGGATGAGTTATTTGAAGAAGCTTGCCGTCATATTTGTGAACAAGGTACAGTTTCAACATCGTCTTTACAACGAAAATTCCATATTGGCTATAATCGTGCAGCAAGATTGGTAGATATGATGGAAGCACAAGGGTTTATTTCCGAGTCTAAGGGAACTAAGCCAAGAGATGTCTTTTTGAAAACGCAGGATTTAGAAAACCTCTTTAATAATGCCTATGATGAAATGTAGTTTATTCATGACTAAATACTTATTATTTGAGAATAATAATGGTAGAAGAGTGGGAATTATCGTTTATTTAAGAAGTGAAGTAATCCATGTTATAATGAAAGATGTTTTAAAGATTTGATTATTCAAGGGTAAGGAAACTTTCCCAGGAGGTTTCAACATGACAGTTTATCATTTTACAGGAATTAAAGGATCAGGAATGAGTCCGCTTGCGCAAATTCTATTTGATTCAGGTGAAAAGGTTCAAGGTTCCGATATCGAAACATACTTTTTCACTGAGGATCCATTAAGAGAGCGCAATATTACAATTTTGCCTTTTGATGAAAACAACATTCAACAAGGGATGGTTGTAATTGCGGGTAACGCTTTTACGGACGAGCACCCAGAGCTTATTAAAGCACGTGAAATCGGTGTAGAAGTAATTCGTTATCATACATTCCTAGGGAAATATTTAGAACAATATACATCAGTCGCTATTACAGGTGCCCATGGTAAAACTTCAACAACAGGTTTAATGTCTCATGTGTTAGAAGGAGACAAGCCGACATCTTACTTAATCGGCGATGGTACGGGTGGTGGAGCAGTTGGTGCTCAAAACTTCGTTATGGAAGCGTGCGAATATCGCCGTCATTTCTTAGCGTATCATCCAGATTATGCAGTGATGACGAATATCGATTTTGATCATCCTGACTATTTTAAAGATATTGAAGATGTGTTTGATGCATTCCAAACTATGGCGTTACAAGTAAAAAAAGCAATTATTGCTTGCGGTGACGATGGACATTTACAAAAAATTCAAGCAAATGTGCCAGTCGTATTTTACGGCTTCGGTTCTGACAATGATTTTGAAGCGCGTAATGTAGAAAGAACAACAGAAGGTTCTACCTTCGATGTTTTCGTACGCAATGAATTCTATAGTAAATTCCATATTCCGATGTTCGGAGATCATAATGTATTAAATACTCTTGCGGTTATTTCTTTATGCCATTATGAAGGTATTCCAGCTGAAATAATTCAAGTACGTTTAAGCACATACCATGGCGTTAAACGTCGTTTTACAGAAACGACTTTTGCTACACGTACTTTAATCGATGATTATGCTCACCATCCAACAGAAATCAGTGCAACAATTCAATCTGCACGCCAAAAATTTCCGGATCGCGAAGTAGTCGCTATTTTCCAACCACATACATTTACACGTACTCAAGCATTCTTACAAGAGTTTGCCGACAGCTTAAGCAAAGCGGATAGTGTTTATCTATGTGATATTTTCAGTTCTGCACGTGAAAAATCAGGTGCCCTATCTATCCAAGACTTAGTTGACTTAGTCGATGGTAGTGAATTATTGGAATTAGAAAATATTTCGTCGTTATTAGAACATAAAGAATCTGTATTTTTATTTATGGGTGCAGGAGATGTCCATAAATTCCAAGAAGCATTTGAAGTATTTTTAATTGATGAAAATAACGTTTAATGCATGTGCATATATGTTTATAAAAAACAGTCCACTCCTCACTCTGAGGCTGAGCTGTTTTTTTGTTGGAAAAATAACTATTTTTGTAGTATAGTGATGTGGATTAGCAGGATTTTGCAGTATTTTGTTGAATGTATTGTATATGTAATGTTTAAATACATTCATTTTGTGGGAACTTTAAATGTATATAGTTAGGAGGGTGTTAGGATGATAGTAATTTTGTATATAGCGGCATTAGTTGCAGCAATTGGATTCCTTGTTTTATGCATAGGCTTAGCCATGACTTTAAATTCATTAAAGACGACACTTAACAATGTTGCCGGAACAATGGCAGGTATTGAAGGCCAAATGCAAGGGATTACACGCGAAACAACTGGCTTGTTAGAAAAGACGAATAGTTTGGCAACGGATATTCAGGATAAATCTCAACAGCTGAATACGGTTGTTCAAGCGGTTAAAGGTTTCGGTGATTCAGTAAACGGATTGAATAATTCAGTGCAACAAGTGACATCTTCTATTCATTCAAATGTTTCAAAAAACAGTGATCAAATTGCTCAAGTAATTCAATGGAGTAACGCTTTTATGGGAATACGTGGTAAAATGAAAGAGCGTAAAGCAAATAGCGAGTCAGTAACGGTTTTTACACCAGAAGAAGAAGCTACAATGAAAAGAAAAAGACGAAAATAAGATTTTGGGAGGCGCTAGTATGTCAGAACAAAAGCCGAATTACAAAGATGTGAGAAATAATTATGATGTTTATGGCAATCAAGGAATTGAAAATCCGGTAGATAAGGCTTATTTACCACAACCATATGAACACAGAACGGAATCTCTTTATGACGAATCAAATGTAAATGTAAAAGACTTCGTTATTGGTGCATTTGTAGGTGGTATTGTTGGGGCTGCTACAGCGTTATTCTTAGCTCCTAAAACAGGTAAAGAGTTGCGCGATAATGTGGCAACACAAGCTAGCCAATTGAAAGATAAAAGTATTGAGTTTTCTTCAACTGCGAAGGAAAAATCAGTTCAAATTTCAAAAACGCTTCAAGAGCAATCAGGGCAACTTGTTGATAAAGTTAAATCAATCAAGTCTAAAACGTCTCAGCCATTGGATGATGGTACGGTCTCTTTTGAAGGCGAAGAGCCTTTAGATATTATGGAAACAATGGAAAAAACTATTGCGGAATATGAAGCTGAAGACAATGAGCCAACAGCTGTAAGTTTAGCTCTTGAGGAAGCTGTGGAAGTAGTAGAAGCAGTAACACAAGAAGCGAAAACTGAAGTAGCTAAAAAAAGCTAATAAAGCATTCATATACTTAGTATATTGAAGCGTAATAAAGAAGCTGTCTCAAAGTTTGTAATTAAAACTTTTGAGACAGCTTTTTTGATAAGGAAATTATAACATCTTGCATTTTGGATATCCTTATTGCAAGGTATCGACTACCTCTAGCTCTGATCGCTCTCGTCAAGGAGTCACTTCGAAATCTCCTGCGAAGTCAAAAAGTGACAATACGTGAGGGTTCACAAATGTTGTCTGGTGTTAACGGGCGCTCTGCGCTTTTGTTCTGTTATTTAATCATTCATTTGTAGTTCTACTTTGTTTAAAGTTATAGAAAGTTTATCGCCACCGAAAATCTCTGCATCGAATTTGGAAGGCGTATCATTCCGTAAAATAGAGAAGGAGCCTTTAAAGTTCGTAGGTAGTTGCCAATTGGAAAAACGGAACACATCTTGGTAAATCCAGTTTCTTGGATCCTTTGAGACAAATTGAACTTTGGCTCCATTCGTTAAAACGTCTGTTTTACGAGCAATTTCCCCATTTATATAAACTTCCATACAAATTTTAGTCATTTCTAATGTTTCATCTTGGAAAGTGACAATCATCTGATCCTCTATACGCATGTCAAGGCGCTTGGCAATTACCTCAACAGTCGGTAATGCATGCATCTGGATAGTTAAGCGATCATCGTTTTTCATAGCATAATGAAGTTTTGTTGGATGACTATTTAACATAAGACTATTCGAGAATTCTGGGAAGTGAACAGGCTTATTATCGATATATAGTGTGAATGGTATTAACTGTTTTAAAATGTCTTTATTGTCGGTCCAGTTCAAAAGTTCTTCAATTGTATCAGCAGTTTCAAATGCGATCTGGTCGCGATCCTTTAACTCTGTATCCATTGAAACCGTTTGTCCGTTAATGGTTATTTTCGGTTTGATTTCGTATTCACGGTCTTGGATATAGACTTTTTTCATCCCGGCGTCATCTAGTATATCTTTAACTAAAGCGGTAGCAGGTGCACCGTTTTGACCTTCATTTAACTCGATGATATCACCATTTTGGATGGGATGTTTGGTGGTAGTTTTTTCTCCGTTGACGAAAATTTCTGTTGGGCTACCGTGGCCACCTGGTATATGGATATCTTGGTCGTTCACTGTAATCGAAAGGGCTAAGCCTGGTTTACCGTATAACCTTGTAGCTAACACATTTGCTGCAAGTAATGAATCTGAAACCGTCATTTCTTTTAATTCGAAAAGCCGAATGACTTGCTTATTTACTTCAACGGTCATGTATTTGATAGGCGCTCGTTTGGCGGCAATGGCAATACCTATTGGTGTAACGAGCTCAGGAGATGCCGGAACATGATCTTCTCTTGTAAGCTGTTGAATGGCATCGATACCGCGAACTGCTACGCGATTTTCCGGTAATTCTAAAACCTTGCATAGTTCTTTCGTTAAATCGGGTGTTAAGCTTCCACCACCAACGAGTAAAACGGCTTTTGGTGCAACATTATTATTCAATCGTAAAACTTCAGAGCCGATAGCAGTAGCGAGTTGAACGACTGCAGGGAGTATGTTCTCCATAATTTCAGAGCGCTGGAAGAACTGATCGAAGCCAAGTATGTCTTTAATATTAATCTCGTCTTGTGTAGCCATTTCTCTTTTAGCCTTTTCAGCAATCGGAAAATCGAGTAAATAATGATCACTTAAAGCTTCTGTAATTTCATCTCCAGCTGTAGGCACCATACCGTAAGCTACAACTGTACTTTTATCTGTAATGGCAATATCTGACGTACCTGCACCAATATCAACTAGAGCGATATTTAATCGACGCATCGTGGGTGGGATTAAAGCATTGATAGCTGCGATCGGTTCAAGTGTTAATGCTTCCATCTCTAAGCCTGCACGTTTAAGGGCCGCTAGCAGTGATTCAACAACGACTCGAGGTAAAAAGGTAGCAATGACTTCAACAGATGCTTCTTCGCCTTGTTGATCGATTAAACTGCCAATTTCTTCATGGTCTAATCGGTAATATAAAACAGAATAACCGACACAATAATAATGGCTCATATTATTTTTTTCTTTATGTTGTAATAATTGCTGTTGTGCTTGTTGAACAGCAGCTAATTCTAGACGGCTAATATCATCTTCAGAGAAAGCAGGTCGATTTTTTATATTAATTGTCACAGAAGCTTGTTCGGTTTTTAATGCGCGACCAGCAGCAGCTACACTCACTTTATGAAGTGGGCCATGCTTTTCTTCAAGCTGCGTTTTAATTTTCTCGATTAAAGAAGCTACATGTAATACATTATGTATTTGACCATCTACCATGGCACGTTCTTTATGTTCTTCAATCATTAAATCGACTACGTGGAATTTTTCACCTTGTTCTTCTAAAATAATACCTACAACCGAGCGGGTACCAATATCTAATGCAAACAGTTTAGACGGCACGTTTTGCCACGTCCTTTCTTATGAATTTAAAGTCACATACTTCGTTGCGTTGAAGCGCTAAAGAAAAATTGCGTGACTTTTATAAAAATATTGATTATAATAGCCTTAATATCTAAAAATGTATCATAGTTTTCAGTCTACTGAAAGTACCTGATACGAGGAAGCGAGGAGAAACGCAATGAGTCATCAAAACTTAGAACAATTACGTGACCGCGTAGACGCATTAAACCTTGAAATTTTAAGTTTAATTAACGAACGTGCTGAAGCAGTACAAGAAATCGGGAAAATTAAAGAAAAACAAGGTGTTAATCGTTATGATCCTCTTCGTGAGAGACATATGTTGAACCTGTTAAAAGAACATCATGAAGGTCCACTTAGTCAAGGAACGGTTGAACATATTTTTAAAGAAATTTTCAAATCAGCCTTAAAATTACAAGAAACAGATCATAAAAAAGAGTTACTCGTATCTCGTAAGCGCAAACCAGAAGATACAATCGTTAATATTAACGGTGAAGCAATAGGTAATGGGGAGCCAACATTTGTATTTGGTCCATGTGCTGTTGAATCATATGAACAAGTTGCAGCAGTTGCAGCTTCAATTCAATCTAAAGGATTGAAAATGATCCGTGGTGGTGCTTACAAACCACGTACATCACCATATGACTTCCAAGGTTTAGGTCTTGAGGGCTTGAAAATCTTAAAACAAATTTCAAAAGAATTCGGTTTAGCCGTTGTTTCTGAAATTGTCACACCATCTCATTTGGATGAAGCGTTAGATCACATTGATGTAATCCAAATCGGTGCACGTAATATGCAAAACTTCGAATTATTAAAAGCTGCAGGTTCTACCAATAAACCAGTATTATTAAAACGTGGTTTAGCAGCAACAATTGATGAGTTCATCAATGCAGCTGAATACATTATCTCAAAAGGTAATGATCAAATTATTCTTTGCGAACGCGGTATTCGCACATATGAAAGAGCGACGCGTAACACATTAGATATTTCAGCTGTTCCAATTTTAAAACAAGAAACACATTTACCAGTATTTGTAGATGTAACGCACTCAACTGGTCGCCGTGATTTACTATTACCTTGTGCTAAAGCTGCAATTGCTATTGGAGCAGATGGGGTAATGGCAGAAGTTCACCCAGATCCAGCTGTAGCATTATCGGATGCACAACAACAAATGAGCATTCCGCAATTTGATGAATTCTACGAAACGCTTCAAAAGTTCATGAAATCTTACGAAATTCACGCATAATAGGGGGTGACGGTTCAATTTACTTGAATCGTCACTTTTCTTTTGTTGAAAATTCTTTGTAAACTGTCGTATCATGAAAAGAAGAAAAGAAAAGGGGGTCATCAAGTGACCGTTACAATTTATGATGTTGCACGTGAAGCAAATGTTTCAATGGCGACAGTTTCACGTGTCGTCAACGGCAATCCAAATGTAAAGCCGTCGACTAGGAAAAAAGTTCTTGATGTAATTGAACGCTTAGAATACAGACCAAACGCGGTTGCTCGTGGCTTAGCAAGTAAAAAAACGACGACTGTGGGCGTTATTATTCCGGATATTTCTAATATCTTCTATGCAGAGCTTGCCAGAGGTATTGAAGATATCGCGACAATGTATCGCTATAATATTATTTTATCGAATTCCGACCAAAGAGAAGATAAGGAACTACAACTATTAGATAATATGTATGGTAAGCAAGTAGATGGCATCATTTTAATGAGCGATCAGGTGACAGGAGATTTATTAAAGAAAATGGGTCATTCACCTGTACCGATCGTACTGGCTGGTTCTATTGACGAAACAAATATAATACCGTCTATCAATATTGATTATTTACAAGCTGCTTATGAAGCGGTTAAACGTCTTATCGTAAATGGTCATACACGAATTGCCTTCGTATCTGGACCTTTCACTGCGACGATTAATCAAAATTATAAGTATGCTGGTTATAAGAAAGCATTAGCCGAAGCTGGCATTGCAGTAGATGAAAATCTTGTTGTTGCTGCTGAGGATTCATATGATAGCGGTATCGAAGATTGGTCAGAGTTAAACAAGCTTGAAAATGCACCGACAGCCTTTTTTGCAGGTAGTGATGAACTAGCTATAGGGATTATTCACGGTGCACAAGATGCAGGTAAAAAAGTGCCTGAAGATATCGAAGTGATTAGCTTTGAAAACTCTAAATTAGCACGTATGGTACGCCCTCAATTAACGAGTGTTGTATTACCGCTGTATGATATTGGAGCAGTCTCAATGCGTCTATTAACGAAATTTATGAATAAAGAAACGGTAGAAAAGGAAATTGTAATTCTTCCACATCGTATTGAAGAACGCGATTCTGTAAAATAAATTTAGTTAAAAAAAGGATTGCTTCACCGTTATGAGACATGATGGTAGAAGCAATCCTTTTTTATGTACACCTAACTTTGTGAAGAGCGAATCATATATAATGCTTTTTCTAAAATTTGATAATTTTTTTCAGTAATTTCTGCTTTCCGTGGTACATCATTATACATATTATTTGGATCCATCCAAGTTGGAATGAGTGTGACGGGCGATTCAAGCTGCCATTTTTCCAACCAGGTAGCAGGAAGCGGTCCATCTGGCGCTTTTTGATCAGTCATTTCAGTCCAAATTAGTGACCATGCTCTTGGCACCACTCGCCATATATCATAACCACCACCACCGACTGCAATCCAACGACCATCACAAAATTCATGCGCTAGCTCATGAGCAATACGCGGTATTTCTTTATAAATTTTCATCGAACAATAAAGATGTGTTAAAGGATCGAAATAATGTGCATCTGCACCATTTTGTGTCAGAATCACGTCTGGTTTGAAATGAGCGACAATTTCTCGAAAAGCGGTTTCATAAATATCCAAAAATGATTCATCTTCCGTGAAAGCATCGATTGGTAAGTTAAATGATGTACCATGTCCTTCACCAGTGCCTCTCTCTGTCACATTCCCAGTGCCAGGAAATAAATAGCGACCAGTTTCATGAATAGAAATTGTGCACACATTTGGGTCGTCGTAGAAGCTCCATTGTACACCGTCACCGTGATGAGCATCTGTATCGATATAGAGCACTCTCGCATTGTATTTTTGCTGCATATACTTAATGGCTACAGTACTATCATTATAAATGCAAAAACCAGATGCACGGCCTTTAAAGCCGTGATGTAGACCCCCACCTAGATTAGCGGCATGCTTAACCTTATCTTGCATAACATAATCGCAGGCAGTTAATGTTCCGCCAACGATATGAGCACTCGCTTCGTGCATAAAGGGGAAGATTGGTGTATCCTCCGTGCCAATGCCATATGGCTCACCTTGCTCGTTTGATAGTTCGCCGTGGCCAGCTTTTTTGATAATGTCTACATACTTCGCGTCGTGACCAAGCAGAATCTCTTCATCTGTGGCAATACGTGGTTCAACGATATCATCTTTATTTAAAGCACCAAGTTCATTTAGTAAATCAACTGTTAATGTTAATCTTTTTTGGTTAAAAGGGTGAGTGTCTGAAAATTTATATCCAAGTTGGTTATCTGAGTAGACGAACACTGCGTTCTTTGTTAGAGATTCATGCCCGGCATATTTGGCCATAACACATCGAACCCCTCTTTTCGTAAATCCTCAATAATTGATAGAGGATTCATGATTTTCACCCGAATAGATAGTATTTTCATATTGTCTAACTCTTTATCTGGATAAACTAAGACACTCAAAACACTCACACGATGTTTGTGGAACACTTTTGTTACTTCAAATAAAATACCGACGACATCTGGTACACGAATTTCAATAAGTGAACTTGGTTTGTTGGCTCCTGTTAATTCAATGTAGTTATACAGTAAATCAGTCCCCGTTACGATGCCGACTAATTTACCGGCACTAACGATGGGTAAACAACCAATTCGCTGCTCATAAAAAATGAGGGCAATTTCCTCGACAAAATCAAGTGGATGCCCGACAATAATGTTCTTCGTCATAATATTTTCTAAAGGTTGGTAAAAAATATCTTCGTCGTGTATTTTGAGTAGCGAAGAGGGAAGGGCATTTTTAATATCTCTTTCTGTAACAAGTCCGATTACTTCGCCAGCTGAATTTGTAATAGGTAAGTGGCGAATGCGCTCTTTTTTTAGTAACTGTACAGCATCCTTAATCGTGTCGGAAGGCTGTAGGGAGAACACGGTTGTATTCATGATTTCTTCAACAATCATAGACAAAATCCCCTTTGTTTTGTTGTTTAGTACATGAAACGGCTCTTAAATCGAAGTTGATCAAATTTCTGAATTGAGTCTGCATCAACTCTGCTACCGATACGAGCCATTAAGCAGTTCGCAGGGTGTGAAGAGATTTCGGGCTCGTCTGTGGCGAAATTCTCAAGACCTCCTGCATTCATCATTTTCTCCATGATTTTACGGTACTCCCAAACATTCAAACCAGTTCTTTTCAAATCCCAGTGCCAATAATATTCGGTTGTAATAACGATGTAATCCTCCATCGCGTCATCCATCATAGATACGCGAAGTATTTGTTTGCCTACACCTGTACCGCGAAATGCTGGTATGACTTCAATTGCTCCTAGTTCGATTAGGTTCGCCATTTTACCTTCTGACCAGCGTTCTAATGGATCAGGATACAAATAGGTTGCATAACCGACGATGGTATCCTCATTACGAACAATAATAATACGACCTTCAGGTAATTTTGCAATTCCAAGTAGCGCTTTAAATTGTTGTTTAGCAACGCGAAAGGCAGTTAAGTCCTCATGAAACTTTAATTTTTCTAATTGCTCAGGAGGAACTGGCCCCTCAATTACAACTTGACCTGAATTAGTATTCATATTAACAGCGTAATAAGTTTTAGCATATTCCATTATTTCACCGCCTTACTAAGATATTGTATTTCAATTATACATGAATGAAAAAGCGAATAATCACATAAATGAGAAAAAAGTTTGTCTAGTGTCGTAATTTTAAGTGTATAGTTTTTTGTAAATAAGATCATTGAAATGCAGATAAATGACATAATAAAAGAGCATTCCCGATATAAAGGAATGCTCTTTTTTAAAGGATTAGTTGTTGCCACTAGCACCGGTGTTTTCAGAGCCTGTACTAGTATTTTTATCTTTGTCCTTGTCTTTAACTTTATCTTTATCTTTGTCTTTATCCTCGTCTTTATCCTTAACTTTATCTTTATCTTTATCTTTATCTTTGTCTTTGTCTTTGTCTGTTGCAGGTGTTTTGTTATCTGTATTGGCTTGTTGGTTGTTATCTTTATTCGTATCTGTGTTGCTATTACTATTAGGTTGATTATTTTTGTCTTTATCTGTATCTTTTTCCTTATCCTTTTCATCAGCTGTTTTGTTAGCAGATTCAAGTTGTTCTCTTGCTTTAGCGGATAGAAGGCTTGAAGGATCGCCACCTAGAGTGCCTAACATACGAGAGATAAAATCACTATTTAAGCCACCACTTGAGTTAAAGCTATCATCGGGGCTATTCGGTAACATTACTAAAGAGTTGAATAAGTCAGTTCGTGTATAGCCAGCTTTTGAACATGCTGATGATAATGCTCTTCCAGAAAAACCACAGAAGGTTTGGTTTACTACGCCTGAAGGGGCAGTGAAGCTTTTGCCGGAAGCGGTAGCTAATTTTGGGTTTGTATCATAAACAGAGTTCATCAGTCTAGCCCATAACAAATTAATTCGGGTACTTGGCTGCAAGTAAGTTTCATTGTATTGGTAAAGTGTCTGTGGTGTATCGTAACCCATCCATACACCTAATGAAATATCAGGGTTGTATCCGACTAACCATACGTCGTTATATTCTTGTGATGTACCTGTTTTAGCAGCGAAGTCGGCACTAAATTTCAAGCCAGCATTTGCTTGCATACCTGTACCTTTTTTCAATACATCACGCATCATATCCGTAATGATATATGAAGTTTGTGCACTGTATACTTGTTTAGCTTTTGATTTATGCTTATACACAGTTTTGCCATCTGAGTCGACAATTTTAGAAATCATATAACCATCTACGAATTTACCGCCGTTAGCGAAAGTCGCAAAGGCATTCGTATTTTCTTCAACTGTGACACCGTATTTAAGTGCACCGATTGAAGTTGCGTAGTTTGTATAATCATCCGCATCTAAATTTGAGAAGCCATTTTTGGCAAGTAAATCAGCAGGTCTACGGTTCATGATTTGGCTGTACAGTCTGATTGCTGGTAAGTTCTGTGAGTCTTGTAAAGCTTCACGTGCCGAAATAATACCTCGGTTATCACTTGTAGTATAGTTTTGCGGAGACCATCCAGGGATGCTAAATTTCGCATCAACTACAGGGCTACCCGCACCAATTACTCCGTATTCAATTGCTGGTGCGTATACTAGAAGTGGTTTCATTGTGGAACCATTCGAACGCTTCGCTTGTGTAGCGTGGTTTAGTTCTTCTAATTTAAAGTCACGACCACCAATAAAGCTTAAAATTTTACCTGTTTTGTTTTCCATAACAATACTACCTACTTGGACAGGTACATCAACTTGTTTACTATTTCCAGTCTCTGAATCTGTAACTGTCTTTTTAAATGTAGCACCGTAATAGGCAAAGTTATCTTTTACTTTTTGCATATTGTCATACATTGCCTTATCGATTGTTGAGTAAATCTTATATCCTTTTGATCGCAATTCACGGTCTGCTAATATTGTATATTTCTCTTTTAATTTTTTTTCGTTTTCTAAACGTTTTGGATCTAAGCCATCTTTTTTAGCTAAAATTGTAGCCATTATATCTTTTGCACGGCTTTCAATTTCATATGTTACATATGGATATTTTTCTTCAGGGCGAAGTTCCGGTTTACGGAAATCCTTTTTAATATTATATTTCAATGCTTTGTTATATTGTTTATCCGTTATATAGCCTGTTTCATGCATACGGTATAAAACAGTTTTCATACGGTTAATACCGAGCTGTAAAGAGTCTTTATCCTTAAGTTTCCCTTGCTGTGTGAAAGGTGTATATGCATATGGAGATTGTGGAATCCCTGCAATATAAGCAGCTTGAGCAAGATTTAGTTTATTTGCTTTTTTATTGAAAATACCTTCAGCAGCCGTTTCGATACCAGCAATATTACGTCCGGAAGCATTTCTACCATAAGGAATAATATTTAAATAAGCTTCTAATATTTCATCTTTGTTCATGAAATTTTCTAGACGTATTGCGAGTAACAATTCTTTCGCTTTACGTTCGTAAGAAACTTCATTCGTTAAAATTTGGTTTTTGATCAATTGTTGTGTTAACGTTGACCCACCTGTTTGTGTCGCAGAGTTCGTTACATCTTGTAATAATCCACGGACAACAGCTTTCGGTACAATTCCGTTATGCTCGTAAAAGTATTCATCCTCTGTAGCTAGTACGGCATTAATAACATTGGGTGACACGTTTTCTAAAGTTATTTCACGACGTTCTAAATCGGAACGCATTTTGCCTAAATATTTTCCACCTGCAAAGTAGAGATCACTAGTTTCATCGTAGGTTAAAATATCGCTGCGCATTTCGGCTTTAGCTCGAAGGGGCTCTTCTTTTACGAGAGAAGCGAAATAACCAGAGCCAATAGATCCAACGAATACAAGACCAACAACTCCTAATATGATGAATAATAAACATAAATTCCAGAGTACGCTTGATGTTATACGAACCGTTTTCATCCATCTCATAGAAGTCATTTCTTGTAAGCGATTGTCTATTTTTTCAACCCATTGTTTAAATTTTTCTATCACTAAATCGACCTCCTAAAATCTCGTTAATTATACCATAATTGATTTATGACTAATAATATTTATTGACAATGAATCCAAATGAAGTACAATAGTCATTAATAGTTTTTCGAGCGTTGAAAAGTGCGCAGTAGTGAACATATTCCCTGTATAGAGAGCTAGCGGTTGGTGAAAGCTAGTCACAGTATGGACACGAATTACACATTTGGAGCGAGAACGTAAGCGTCGCGTTAAGACGTCTGAGCCGGAAGAATCATTTTTTCTTCAAGCTGGGTGGTACCGCGTTAAATTGTGATTAACGTCCCTGCATATTTATATGCAGGGACTTTTTTTATTTATATTAGGAGGTAAGGAATATGACAAATCTATTATTGGAAGACTTACAGTGGCGTGGCCTACTGTACCAACAAACAGATGCTGAAGGTATGCAAAAATTATTAAACGAGGAATCTGTTTCTTTGTATTGTGGCGTTGACCCAACTGCAGATAGTATGCATATTGGGCATATCGTGCCACTGCTTACTTTAAGAAGATTCCAATTGGCAGGCCACCAACCAATTCTTTTAATCGGCGGCGCAACTGGTATGATTGGTGATCCATCAGGACGTTCTGAAGAGCGCCAATTACAAACCGTTGAACAAGTTGAGAAAAATGTTCAAGGGATTAAAAAACAATTAGAGCGTATTTTTGATTTCAATTCAGCAAATGGTGCCAAGCTTGCAAACAACCGTGATTGGATTGGCTCTATGAATACAATCGAGTTCCTTCGTGACTATGGCAAATTAATCAATGTAAACTACATGCTTGGTAAAGATACAATTTCATCTCGCCTTGATACAGGTCTTTCATTTACTGAATTTGCATACACAATTATCCAAGGTATCGACTTCAACCACTTATACGATAATTTAAACTGCCGTATACAAGTTGGCGGTTCTGACCAATGGGGTAATATTACGACTGGTTTAGAAGTTATCCGTAAAACACATAACGAAGAAGCAAAAGCATTCGGTATTACTATTCCACTCGTAACAAAAGCTGACGGTACAAAATTCGGCAAAACAGCGGGCGGAGCAGTTTGGTTAGATGCTGACAAAACATCTCCATACGAGTTCTATCAATTCTGGATTAACGCAGCGGACTCAGACGTAGTAAAATACTTGAAAATTTTCACATTCCTATCACGTGAAGAAATTGAAGTACTAGATGCAGCTGTGCAAGCTGAACCACATCTACGTAAAGCGCAAAAAGCATTAGCTGCTGAAATGACTAAACTCATCCACGGTGCAGAAGGTTTAGAACAAGCAATACGCATTACAGAAGCATTATTCTCTGGTGATTTAAAAGCACTTTCAGTAGAGGAAATGAAAGTTGCATTCAGCGGTGTGCCTTCAGTAAAAATTACAAAAGAAGATCAAAACATCATAGATCTAATCGTTGATGCAAAAATTTCATCTTCAAAACGTCAAGCCCGTGAAGACGTAACAAACGGAGCCATCTCAATCAATGGTGAAAAAATTACAGATGTAGCATACACTGTAGACGCCAAAGACCGCCTAGAAGATGCATTCGCAATCGTACGAAGAGGTAAAAAGAAATACCATATGGTGCAGTTTAACTAAATGCTGAAGGCGCTCGTTTAGACTCGACAAGCACTGGAACTTTCGAAACAAAGGCGTCATTTCAGCTTTTGTCCGAGAAAGTGGAAGTGACCTCGAGAGTCTAGCGCCTGAAGCTGGATATGTTGATTAAATGCTGAAGCGGCCCGTTCAATCCCGACAAGCACTGTAGCTCTCGAAACAAAAGCATCATTTCAGCTTTTGTCCGAGAGAGCGGAAGTGACCTCGAGGGATTGGCCGCTGAAGCTGGATATGTTGATTAAATGCTGAGGACGCCCGTTTAGCTTAGATGACTGAGAGCCCAACTGTAATGACTGGAAGCTCAGCTTAGATGACTGAGAGCCCAACTGTAATGACTGGAAGCTCAGCTTAGATGACTGAGAGCCCAACTATAATGACTGGAAGCTCAGCTTAGATGACTGAGAGCCCAACTATAATGACTGGGAGAGCAGCTTAGATGACTGAGAGCCAACTGTAATGACTGGAAGCTTAGCTTAGATGACTGAGAGCCCAACTATAATGACTGGAAGCCCAGCTTAGATGACTGAGAGCCCAACTGTAATGACTGGAAGCCCAGCTTAGATGACTGAGAGCCAACTATAATGACTGGAAGCTTAGCTTAGATGACTGAGAGCCCAACTATAATGACTGGAAGCTCAGCTTAGATGACTGAGAGCCCAACTATAATGACTGGAAGCTCAGCTTAGATGACTGAGAGCCCAACTATAATGACTGGGAGAGCAGCTTAGATGACTGAGAGCCAACTGTAATGACTGGAAGCTTAGCTTAGATGACTGAGAGCCCAACTATAATGACTGGAAGCCCAGCTTAGATGACTGAGAGCCCAACTGTAATGACTGGAAGCCCAGCTTAGATGACTGAGAGCCAACTATAATGACTGGAAGCTTAGCTTAGATGACTGAGAGCCCAACTATAATGACTGGAAGCTCAGCTTAGATGACTGAGAGCCCACTATAATGACTGGGAGAGAAGCCCAGTTGTTATGACTCGAGCGTATGTTTCTATAAATCAACCTACTCTGAATCCAGAGTAGGTTTTTTTATTGGAATAAGGAAATATAGATCACCGATTTTCGAGCATAGCAACTCACTATAATTAGAGTTTATTTCCTTTAAGAGGTCGAAACCCTTGCCTGGCTACGATATATACTGGAGGCTCCACTTCAAAGAGAGCAACCTACGTTAGCGATGCCCAACCTTAAAAGTCTAATCTACATATAGAATGGTCCTTTATTTGAAAAAATAACCATTTTTATTGTGAAATATGAAAATGAGAAAATAGAAACACAAAAAAAGACTTCTCGTCCCGCGCGAGAAGTCTTCATTTACTATTAAACAAAATTTATTTTTCATAAACCCATTCGGGCAAAGTTAAATCTTTATATTCCCTAGGATGTAATAATAAGGATAATTTCAACGCGCCTTCAAGTAATCTCGGTGATGGACGGCAATATAGCCATTCTTCCATTACATGAAGGTGGTCTAATTTAACGGCAGTCATATCTAAAGCTCCAGGTCTTTTTAATAGATGTCCAGGTTTAATACGGTGATGCTGAACACCAACCCATGCTAAAAATGCATAATCAGCATCCCGTTTTAGTACATCATGCCAATCTGTTTGTACACTGGCTAATTCTACGTCAGCAAATACATTCACAGCACCTGCGATTTCGCTCACTTCCGTTAACCAGTTGACACCTCCAGGGGTAAAGATGGGATTCGGCCACCATTCCCAATATAATGATGGTTTTATTTTACAGTTTTCTCCGATATTTTTCATAATAGCAACAAAGCTTTCAAATTCAGCTGCTCTTTTTTCAGCGCGTTCTAATACGCCACATGCTTCACCTAGTATGCGTAAATCATTGGCAATTTCTTGCAGGCTACTTGGATTAAGGACAATATGAGGGATTTTACGTTGCTCGAGTTCTTCAATATTTTTTTCCATACCGGGAACGCTTAGTGAAGCGATGACGAGCTCGGGCTCCATGCTTTCAAGCAAATCCATATTGATAGAAAGATCAGGGCCAAGACGTGGTAAATGACTAATAGAAGATGGCCAATCAGAAAAATCATCGACAGCAATTAACTGATTCTCAAGCTGTAAATAGGTGAGTAGCTCAGTATTACTAGGGCAAATTGATATAATTTTCATTTATAAAAGACCTCCTTGTAAATAAAAAAATAGCCATTCCTTATGTGTCATTATAACATAACGAATGGCTGCTTTTGGTCAGACATCAAGGGAGTAGACGTACTGTTATAGTAGTTTTATGACCAACGACTCATGCCACCTTTGACATTGTATACAGAAGTGAAGCCAGCTTTTGAAAGAATGCCGGCTGCACGAGCACTTCGCATACCACTTTGACAGATGACAACTATTTCCTTGTTGGTGTCGAGTTTACTTACTTTGCTAGGTAGTTGATCTAGCGGGATATTTTGAAATTGTGGGATATGACGAGCTTTATATTCCCCAGGTGTACGGACATCAACGAGCTGTTTTGATTTGTCATTTAGCATATCTTTTAAGTCAGCTGTTGAAATGTTTTTCACACCTTTTACCGTTTTTGTACGGAAGTAGATGAAAATAACGATTCCGAGTAGTAGGATAATCCATTCCATTAGTGAGTCTCTCCGTTTCCATTCAATAATGTTAGTTGCTTAAAAATGTTTATAGCTGAATTTGGGTCATACCCAATTGCCGTTAATATTCGGATGTGGTAAACCTAGGTGACATATAGAAGTCATTAATTCCTGTGTCATTCAATAATTTCCCCCTCTGTACAGTAACCGCCGATCAAATTTGAAAACTTTACAAGTTTGTCATCAAAGAAAGATTGAAAAAGCATGTTACAAACTCCTTCCCTATATACCCTATACGGTATACTTAATATACTATTAGGGGTATTATTTTTCAACTCCTTTGTTTGTGATTAATCTGCTTGACACAATACCTTTAGGGGTATATCATCTATAATTGTTACACGATATGCTTGAATTGGGGTGAAGATAATGGAGTATAACGATCAAATAAAGAATCGATTGAAACGAATCGAAGGCCAGCTAAAAGGTGTTATTCGTATGATTGAAGAAGAAAAAGAATGTAAAGATGTCATTACACAGCTATCTGCCTCTCGCTCAGCAATTGATCGTGCAATTGGCCTTATTGTAAGTACGAACTTAGTACATTGCATGGAAGACGAAAACGAGCTTAAAGGGAAAGATAAAGAAACTTTAATTAAAGAAGCTGTCGAACTACTAGTGAAGAGCCGATAAATCGCCTCTTCTTTATTTTAAATAAATTATATACCTAGTGGGGTAAAGGGGATAATAGAAATGAAATCAATTTCAGTAGAAGAAGTACAACAATTATTAGCAGCGGGTAAAGAGTTAAACTTGATCGACGTTCGTGAAGTAGATGAAGTATCAGTAGGTAAAATTCCATCAGCAATCAATATGCCATTGGGCTTGATTGAATTTCGTATGAATGAACTAGATAAATCAAAAGAATACATTATGGTTTGTCGTTCAGGCGGCCGTAGTGGACAAGCGACAACCTTTTTAGATAATCAAGGCTTCATCGTAATGAACATGGATGGCGGTATGATAGCTTGGGCTGGCGATGTTGAATAACATTTAATCATTAGAGCAGTTTTAAAGGGTATGCAATTTGCATATCTTTTTTTATGATGTAAATTTCAGTTAAATTCGAATGAATTTAGTACATTTTCATGAAATGCCAATTTCTCACGTTTTTTCTGCTATGCTAAAGAAGAGTTTTATAATTTGAGGAGTGTTTTGTGTAAAATGAATTCTTTTGAAGAAATGAAAGAAAAAGATCAAATACAACCGTTTTTTTCAATTTGGCTTAATCCGAAAAAGACAGTTAGATTTGTATTAGAAGAAAAATCAATTGGTTATGCCATTATGTTTGCTATACTTAGCGGAATTGCGGGTAGTTTTATTGGAATACTAGACACAGAGTTATATCCAATGTTACCTATTTGGGGAATTGTCTTACTATGTACTCTATTAGGTCCGATTTTTGGATTACTGTCAGTTTCGGTTTCTAGTCTTGTAATATGGCTGTTTGGTAAACTTTTTGGTGGTCAGGCAACTTACAAAGAAATGTTCAAAGGGCTAAGTATCGGTGGAATTCCAGAAATTTGGTTATTTCCATTTATGTTTATATGGATGGCTTTCTCGCCAGTGACTTATTTTAAGAACGATATAGTTCCTGGCGATGTTTCATTTACGATTATTGCTGTTGTAGCATCAATTGCGTCAATTGTTATTGGTATTTGGCAGATCGTCATTAACGTAGCGATTGTATCGGAAGTACATCGATTCTCAACATGGCGTGCCGTCTTGACGATTTTTATTCCTGGACTTATTTTAGTTATAACTCTTATTATGATAGTAGGGATTATTCTAGTAGTATTTCTTGGGTTATGAGGCTCAGTATAATTTAACGTTTAAGCTCTTTCCAGTGTAAATTGGAAAGGGCTTTTCTTTTAGATAATAAAAAAACCTTTAGAAAGTGTTGATAATTCAACATTTCTAAAGGTTTTAAAGCAGTTAAGAACAGAAGATTAACAAGAGTAGAACTCAAATGTCTGGAGAAGGTTGATCTGAAGGGGCTGAAGGTCCTTTTCAGAATCCTTCCCCACTTCTGATAAGCTCTCACTGAACTTTTCAACGGACTCTATTTTAAATGTATGACCATAAATATCAAGTATCATAGCAGGGGTATTTCCCAGCCTCTTAGCTATAACCTTCACATTAACATTCTTGCTTATTAAAATGGTCGTATGTGTATGCCTCAGTCTGTGAGGGGTGATTTGCTTCAGATTCAATGTACGACTTCATATTGTTCATTATAAAAAGGTGAATATAACTTGTCCCATTTTACTGGTGAAGAGTTTTGATATTGTATAATCCTCTATTTCGAAAGCCTCTTTGTAATATCTTCAGGAAGTTTACAGAGAAGAAATACAGCAAGCGTTAAACCAGATTGTTCTTAAACAATAAACTGTTTTGAAAAGGTTTGTCGAATATTCTAGTAACGCATAGGTGTAAATAGGATATTGTGATAATTAATGGTATATTATTTGTATTAATAAATGAGAGGGGATGATGTTTTATGAATAAGACGTATGTGACTGGAATTGTAATTTTTAGGGAGGTACGTGTTAATTAACCCCATACATTAGGCCTTCCAAAAGTTGTACTTAAACTTTAGGAGGATGGTACGTTGAATAATGAAATGAAAGATTTAGGTTTAAATGACTTTTTCTTAAAAGAGGTAAAACATTTTGAAGGTCTTCATGTTGGAAGAGTGTCTTCATTATCAAAAGGGATTTATAAGTTAATCACTGATCAAGGTGAGCTGAAAGCGGAGGTATCTGGAAAGTTTCGTTACAAAGCTACAGGAGCCAGAAATTATCCGACCGTAGGAGACTTTGTTATGATTAAACGAACTGATGGGAATAGTATAATTCACCATGTGCTATCTCGAAAAAGTTTACTTGTACGCAAGGAAGCCGGAATGACCCAAGAAACTCAGCTTATTGCCGCTAACATTGATAAAATTTTTATATGTATGTCGTTAAATAATGATTTTAACATAAGACGAATGGAACGCTATCTATCGATTGCATGGGATAGTGGAGCGATACCAGTTATCGTGTTAACTAAGGCAGATTTGTGTGAAAATGTTGAAGCAATGCTAGAGGAAGTATCCAGGATTTCTATAGGCGTTGATGTAATCGTGACTTCAAGTGTCGATAATGAGGGTTATGAGCCGGTCAAAAACTACTTACCTAGTGGACAGACGGTAGCCTTTATTGGATCATCTGGTGTTGGAAAATCAACATTAATAAATGCGTTACTTGGTCAAGAGCTTATTGAAACGCGCGATCTTAGGAATGATGAGAAAGGAAAGCATACGACAACAAGACGCGAACTTTTTCTGATTTCGGGACTTGGTGTTGTCATTGATACCCCTGGTATGCGAGAGTTGGGGGTGCATAGTGTTGATTTATCAAAATCATTCTCAGATATTGATGAGTTAACGAAGCAATGTAAATTTAATAATTGCCAGCATAAGAGTGAACCAGGCTGTGCCGTGCAGCAGGCCATTACAGATGGAGAGCTTTCAAATAAAAGATTACAAAGTTATCAAAAGCTTGAAAGAGAAGCAAGACGTGCTGAGCTGAAAGCTGAGGGTCGGGAAAAAGAAAGACTAAAATATATGTTTGATAATTTGCGACAAATAAAGCGATTTAGGAAAGCTGTTAAGGCAAAAAATAGAAGAAGATAACATGAGGGAGCGACTATAATCTAAGGTCGCTCCTTTATGTTATTCGGTAACCGACTCCAGAATCTAATGGTCTAATTACTAAAAACTTTGAGTTTATGCCATATATGTTATTGTTCTTAGGTGTGTTTATATTGGCTATGGGGCTGTTAGAACTACAAGTAAAACGGAAAACAAATGGGATAATGTCTATCCTTGCATCTGCATTTATTTTTTTTTGTCGTCATTTATACTTTTTAAGCGAACGGGTGCTTTAGAAGATCGTTGAGCTGTTCAGACGGCTCTTTTTTTCGTATTCAATTAAAGGCGCAGTTTAGTTTAATAAGGTATAAACTGAACATATTTATAAAAACTTTAGAAGTATATGCGGTTCCGCGGGAGTTGAGAAAGTGAAAAGCATAATTGAAAAATAAAACTTATCACTATGTACTTTAAAAATCTTAAGGATTCTTAAGTATTTTTCCTACTGTTTCTTTAGGTTTGAAATGTATTCTTAAGCCGTAGAAAAATTCAAATCTATGGAGTGATAGTGTACATGAAATCTTTCAGTTTTATTTTTCAATATTTATTAAATCCAAGGAAAATTGGGGCAGTTTTGCCAAGTTCAAATTATCTTGCGGCAAAGATGGTAGATAGTATTGATTTCCGTAATGCAAAATATATCGTAGAATTGGGCCCAGGTACAGGAGTCTTTACAGATAAGATTATTAAAAGCAGACTTCAACATACGGTTGTCATGGTGATTGAGAGTAATAAAGAATTTTGTACGTTATTAAAAGAAGAGTATAAGAACGAAAAGAATCTGGTTATTATTAATGGTTCTGCTGAGGAAATCGACAAGTATACAAAGGACTTTAATATCCCATATCTCGATTATGTAGTTTCGGGTCTTCCTTTTGCAAGTTTGCCAAAAAGTGTCTCAAGTGCTATTTTAATTAAAACCAAAAAGCTGTTAAGGAGAAATGGGACTTTTATTACTTTCCAATATACGCTATTTAAGAAAGGCTTTATTAGTCACTATTTTAAGCATATTAATATAACACGTGAGTATAGAAATATGCCTCCAGCGTATGTATTCCATTGTAGTAAATAATATGTACACTTTTGGAAATCTTATAGAGGGTGTGAATAGGTTTGAATGGAAAGGTTTTAATTGTTGATGATGATTCAGAAATTAGAAATCTAATTTCCATCTATTTAGAAAATGAAGGACTTGAAATAACCAAGGCGAGCGACGCACTAGAAGCATTGGAGTTATTGGAAGTCCATAATTTTGATTTGATTATTTTGGATATTATGATGCCTAAAATGGATGGAATCGAGGCATGTATGAAAATTAGGGAAGGACGTAATATGCCTATCATCATGCTATCAGCTAAATCCGAGGATATCGATAAAATTCAAGGTCTAGCTTCTGGTGCGGATGATTATCTAAGCAAACCGTTTAACCCGTTAGAATTAATAGCCAGGGTCAAATCTCAACTCAGAAGGTATAAAAAATATAATATTGAAACAGAAAGTAATAAGAGTGTAATTAAAATTGGCGATTTAACCATAAATATAGATACTCGCCAAGTATGGATTAAGAATAGCGAAGTAAGGCTTACGCCAAAAGAATTTGATATCCTTGAACTCCTAGCTCGTAATAAGGGCATTGTACTAAGCGTTGAGAAAATATATGAAGCTGTTTGGAAGGAAAACTTCTTTAAATCTGATAGCGCTGTGATGGTTCATATTACAAAAATCAGATTCAAAATTGAAGATGATGCGAAACATCCTATATACATCAAAACCGTTTGGGGAGTGGGGTATAAAATATGAGGAGTAAAAAGCTAAGCGTTCAACTCCTTACAGCAATAGCCATTAGCTTTATCATCTCAGTCATAATTGTAGGTAGCATTTTACTATATGCCATGAAGTATTTTATTAAAAACCCTAATGATGTGACGCTATTTAATTTATCATGGATATCTGCTGTTATCTTAACTTTTATTATAAGTCTTTTAGTAATGATAAGAAAAAAGGTAAAATACCTTCAACATATTACAGAAAGTGTTCAAACCATTGCAAATGGAAAACTGGGTAATACTATTGAAATTAAGGGTAATGATGAGTTAAGTCAACTTGCCTCGAATATCAACAATATGTCAAAAGAATTGGAAAATAAGTTCAAACATGAGAGGCAAATAGAGAGTGCAAAAAACGAACTTATTACAAATATTTCTCACGATTTGCGTACACCTTTAACGTCCATCATTGGATATGTAGATTTATTGAGAAAAAAAGAATATAGAGATGATGAACAATTATATGATTATCTGGAAATTATTTATTCTAAATCACAAAATTTTAGGGAACTTATTAATGAACTATTTGAATACACCAAACTTACAAGTCCTGATCTAAGATTAAACTTTACTGAAGTTGAATTAGGAGGATTATTAGAACAAATAATAGGAGAATACATGCCAATTTTAGAAAATGAAGGTCTGGACATTCAAAAATCAATACCTGAAGAAGATATACACGTGTCGATGGATATTGAAAAAATGGTGCGTGTCTATGATAATCTTCTAATGAATGTAATAAAATACAGCATGAAACCCTCTACAATAAAAGTAGATCTTCATATAGTTGGCATAAAAACTATTTTGTCTATATCCAATCAAGCAGAGAACTTACCAGTACAAGACGTTAATAAATTATTTGAACGCTTTTATCGAGGGGATAAGGCAAGAAAGGAAGATGGAGGGTCTGGTATTGGACTTGCCATCTCTAAAAGAATTATAGAGCTCCATGGTGGAACAATTGAGGCTGATTATAGAGAAGGTTGGTTAACCTTTACAATTGAATATATCATTAAAGAATAATGGCTTATGGGAAACGGCAAATGTATATAAGATTAATTTAAGGTATTCATTATTTCACCATAAGCTTTACTAACTACACTATGTATAAGATAACTAGTTAAGGGGATAAAACGCAATGACAACAAACCGTGTTACTTTCATCGATACAATGCGTGGGTTTAGTTTATTTGGCATAGTTCTTTACAGTTTGCAATGTATTTTCAGCATTGTTTATTTAAAGAAATTTAAACGAGGGCCAATAGAAAATATACTTCGAATTTGGACAAATTGGTCTTGGAACGGACAGATTAAGATAAAACATAAAGGAAGTACCTTACATGGATAGTGAATCCAAAGAGACTTTACAGATACATAATGGTTTTTGAGGCATATACACTTTAGCTGTAGTCTTAACACTATTTGCATTTTAATTAACATTTAACTTTACTTGGGAACAACTATACAACCTATTGGAATTCGTTTTCACCTGACACCGAGCAAAATCGTGCAGAATATTACTTTCGTTTACAAAAAGTCGTCGATTCAAAAGGCAATGAACTCCACTTGATAACAAATCGGTTTGATCTAGCACCCGATGAAATCTCAGACATGTACAAATCACGCTGAGCCATTGAGTTGTTATTCAAATGGATAAAGCAACAGCTCAACATTAAAAAGTTCTATGGTCAAAGTGAGAATGCGAATTACAACCAAGTGTTCATTGCCCTCATTGTATTTTGTTTGAATATTTTAGCTCAAATTGAAACCAATAGTAAACGAAAAATCCTGCAAATCAGCCGATATTTAAGGGCTTCTTTATGGAAACCAGCCTACACCTGGCTTCGAAAAATTGAAGGAAAAGCTGTTCCATAAAACGCAAACTGTCGTTGTCGCATACGTGCGATTGTAAAAAAAACCAAATGAATGGACCACCTTTATTGGCGTGTTACTTTTTTGTCTCTAAATCACAAATAAAAAAACAGAATTTTATGACGTTATTTATGCAACACTAGTGACTTTTGATAGTAAGTTTAATCCAATAGACTGTTCTAGAAAGACAGTAATTTTTGTTATGTTTTTAAGAAACAGACACGTCTTTAGGTTTGGCTCAATTGAAAAGAGCCAAGCTCATTTTTTTTATTATTTTCATTTCTGAATGAATATAGGATATACTTTTATAGTCCTATGATTTGCAGATAGAGTAGGAACTTAAAATTAATTGAAAGTTTTATTGGAGGTTTATTATGAATTACAAAATCAGTAACAAACAAGTATTTGAACAGGCACAGCTACGTCCGGTTTCAGACGTTCAATTCACTGAAGAAGAACTACAAATCGGTATGAAGTTAGCTGTCTCTAAGGCGGATGAGACCCTTTCTTTGTATTTAGTGGATGTAAACGGACAGAAGAAATTCGATGTCCGTTGGGATGATTCGTCCGAACTTTTCAACGGCTGGTATTCTGCTTGGGATAATTTCTCTTGGTGCCTAAATATAGTTAATAATGAAAAATGATCGAATAAATAATTGCAACTAAAAACGAACATTTTTGCAAAATCGGTTTTCTATTAGTGTTGAGCAGATAAGTTTCAAATGAAAACTACAGATAAGTCCATGGTTTTGCATTAGAAACATTATACAGGACACTCTCTTTAGATAGAGGGTGTCTTTTTTGTATATTTACTATATAGAATGTTTTTCTCTTTTACATACAAAATCCGTAATTTTTATTAGAAACAGATATAAAATACAGTAAATAAAACCAGTTAAGAAGTGAAGCTATATAGGAATATAAAGAGTACTATATTGCTATATATATAGGGAAAATACAATATACGATAATTAGAGACCTAACAACACGTACATGGATAGGCACTGCCAGCAATGCGGATGTTTTGGATGGCGAAATAAGGAAGCGAAGAAATGGTCAGAGTATAATTTGAATAAAGGGATAAGAGTGTAAGACTGAAAATCGAATAAAAGCAAAATAAAGCAGAGTCATTAATCTGCTTTAATCGATTGCTCCGGATTGTAATGCAAAGTAAAGCATTATCTTTAAAACGCTTTACTTTGAAACGATTTGGGAACCTTCCTAAACTGTGATATGTTTTGCGTACTTCGAAAAAAAGAAGACAACACTATGTGTATTACACTTTTTCACTAACGGGACAGTTTGGTTTACTAAGGTATAAATTTAATATATTTACAAAAACTTTAGAAGTATATGAGATTCCACGGGAATTGAGAAAGTGAAAAGCATAAGTGAAAAATTAAACTTATCACTATGTACTTTAAAAATCTTTAGGATTCTTAAGTATTTTTCCTACTGTTTCTTAAGGTTTGAAATGTATTCTAAAGCCGTAGAAAAATTCAAACCTAGGGAGTGGTAAAAAACGCAATGACAACAAATCGTGTTACCTTCATCGATGCAATGCGTGGGTTTAGTTTATTTGGCATCTTACTGGCGAATTTAGTGATTTTCCAGTTTGACTTTGGCTGGTCCGAAATAAAAGATCTATCCGCCCTCGATAATGGGGCTTCGTATTTTGTGAAAATCTTTATAGAAGGATCATTTATGCCGATCTTCACTATTTTATTCGGCTACTCTCTTATTAAACTTATAGAATCTATACGTAAGAAAAAAGAGAAGAGTCTATGGTCCATCTTACGTCGTGCAACGGGGCTAATTGCCTTAGGTTTGCTCCATAGATTATTATGGGGAGGTGATATTTTATTTGCCTATGGAGTCATGACTATTTTATTAATCCCATTTATTAATCGCAAACCAAAAACGTTATTTATTTGGACGGGTCTTCTTCTTCTTTTTTCAACAGTTCAATCAATAGGTCCTACACCAAATCCAATGATTCTTCAATTGTGCCTTTTTGGAATGGGTCTCGCGAAAACGCAAGCTTTTGTAAATATGGAGAACGAAAAGAAATGGTATTTGATTGGAGCGTTACTCATTCCTGTAGGTCTAGCTTGTAAAAGTTTTAGTTTTATAGAAAGTACTTTTTCTGGCATGTTGATGATGAATGGCTCACAGCTACTTGCAGTTGGCTATGTCTGCCTTGCAGCTTTGTTATATAAAACTCGCCCTGTACAAATGCTGGCACCTGCGTTTGAGAGTGTCGGTAAACTATCATTAACCAATTATCTAATGCAAACCGTTATTTGTACGGCCGTATTTTATGAATATGGTTTAGGGTTATCTGGAAAATTAGGCATTTTTGGCGGAATGTTATTTGGCATAGTTCTTTACAGTTTGCAATGTATTTTCAGCATTGTTTATTTAAAGAAATTTAAACGAGGGCCAATAGAAAATATACTTCGAATTTGGACAAATTGGTCTTGGAACGGACAGATTAAGATAAAACAGAAAGGAAGTACTTTGCATGAATAGTGACTCAAAAGATATGCGGTTCCACGGGAATTGAGAAAGTGAAAAGCATAAATGAAAAATAATACTTATCACTGATGTGACGTTATATAATTTAATATGGATATCTGCTGTTATTTTAACTTTTATTATAAGTCTTTTAGTCATGATACGAAAAAAAATAAAATACCTTCAACATATTACAGTGGTTTCGCTTTTTCATGCCCCATCAGACTTTGAATGACTTCAATAGGTGCACCATTGTTTAATAAATGAGTGGCG
>NZ_JAEOAH010000022.1 GCF_016612995.1 Viridibacillus soli | reverse complement strand
ATTTAGGATTCACGCAGCAATAGCCAGCAAGCAGGCATCCTGTGCGCTAACTTGGGAATCTCTTGTTACTAGCTCAAGTGGCACTAGTAACCGTATCCCACTATAAGTGAGCCTGAACTATTCTACATGGGCGATAGAGTAGACAGGCAGTTTCAACAGCTTACGCTGCGAAAGCTAAGTTTTGTTGTTGTTTGCCAGTTATTATATAACTTCCGTTGATGACGAAGCCGAGACCTCCGACGCGCAACTCAAGCTCAGACCATCCCTGTCGAATCCGTAACGTCCCCTTAATAGCGGCTAAATCTCTACAAGGTATTTCTACTGCTTGTAGCTAAATGCCTTAGGGAGCCTTATGGCAACAAGTGCCTTTAGGGCCGTTCGGAAATACTTTAGAAAAAGTATTTATACTGGCTTGTTTACTTTATAAATTATAATGCAAGATTGATCAAACTTCAAGTTTGAGCATCTCAATTAGAATTGGTTTTTTGCCTTGAAAGTACGTTCCATATCACGTTTTGCTTCTTTTTTGCGTAGGTCATCACGTTTATCGTAGGTTTTCTTACCTTTACCGACACCGATTAATAATTTTGCATAACCGTCTTTTATGTACATTTTCAGCGGTACGATAGTATAACCGTCACGTTTAACTCTACCAATTAGCTCAGCAATTTGTCTTTTATGAAGCAATAATTTACGAGCACGTAATGGGTCATGGTTAAAGCGGTTTCCTTGTTCATATGGACTGACGTGCATATTCGAAACCCACGCTTCATTGCCACTAATACGGATGAAAGAGTCTCTCAATTGGACTTTACCATGACGGATAGATTTGATTTCTGTACCTTGCAGTACCATTCCAGCTTCAATTGTTTCCTCTATAAAGAAATCATGTCCTGCCTTTTTATTTTGTGCAAGTACCTTTCCTGATCCTTTAGCCATTAACATTCACCTCATTGAATAGAGGAGAAGCGACTAGCGCTTCTCTTTATTTTTTCTTGTTGCTATTACGACCTTTTTTCTTTTTGGCAACGCCTTCGTAGAATCTTTTCTTTTGACTACCGCCTTTGCCAGATGCTTTACGCTCATCCTTACGTGTTTTACCATTCACTTTTGGACCACTAGGTTTTCGAGTTCCGCTTTCACTTTCGCTTTTGCCTTTCCCTCTGCCACCTCTAGAGCCGTCCTTTTTCTTTGCATGAATAACACGTGGTGCGTCTTTACGGGTACGATTAAATTCGCGTTTCATACCGACGATTTCAAAGTCAACTGCAGACTCTTCAACATTGACAGCTTTGACACGAATTTCTACGCCATCCCCGATACGGAAAATACGCCCAGTACGTTCCCCGATCATAACCATTTGGCGATCGTCGAAACGATAATAATCGTCCGTCATATTACTAATATGGACAAGACCTTCAATAGTATTTTCCAATTCGATGAACATACCGAAGTTTGTAATTGAACTAACGATACCTTCGAATTCTTCGCCAATTTTATCAGCCATAAATTGTGCTTTTTTCAGTGCATCTGTATCACGCTCTGCATCAACTGCACGACGTTCACGTTCAGAAGTGTGCTGTGCAATTTCATCCATATTTGCATTCCAATGTGCAATTGTAGCTGTTGAAACGTCTCCATTGATCAAATACGTACGGAGTAGACGATGCACGATTAAGTCGGGGTAACGACGAATTGGCGACGTAAAGTGTGTATAAAACTCTGTAGATAAACCAAAGTGACCTAAACAATTCGCGCTATATTTTGCTTGTTGCATTGAACGTAACATCATTGTAGAAATTACTGGTTGCTCAGGTAAACCTTCAACCGATTCTAAAATTTCTTGTAATGCACGCGGATGAACTTCATTGCCCGTACCTTTTACGACCAATCCGAAGTTTGTTACGAATTCAAAGAAACGTTGTAATTTCTCTGGCTTTGGATCTTCGTGAATACGGTAAATGAATGGTAAATCCATATGATTGATATGCTCTGCAACTGTTTCATTGGCAGCTAACATAAATTCCTCAATTAGACGTTCAGCCACTGTACGTTCACGTAATACAACTTCAGTTGGCCAACCATTTTGATCTACAAGCACTTGAGATTCTTTAAAGTCAAAATCTACAGCACCACGGTCCATACGTCTAGTACGTAGAATTTGAGCTAAGTCAGCCATATCCTTGAACATCGGCACAAGATTTGCATAGCGTTCTTTCAGCTCTGTATCATCTTCTTCTAAAATCTTATATACGTCTGTATAAGTCATACGCTCTGTCGTTTTAATGACACTTTGGAAAATATCATGTGCTACAACATCACCGTTACCATTAATCGTCATTTCACAAGATAACGTTAAACGATTAACTTGTGGATTTAATGAACAAATACCGTTTGATAAACGATGTGGAATCATCGGAATTACACGGTCCGTTAAATAGACACTTGTGGCGCGGTCATACGCTTCTGTATCAAGCTCTGAGCCTTCCGTTACATAATAACTAACATCTGCAATATGCACGCCTAATTTATACGTACCATCACTATTTTTCGTTACCGTAACAGCATCATCTAAATCCTTCGCTGTTTCGCCATCAATGGTGACGATCATTTGGTCACGTAAATCTCTGCGGCCTTCTAAATCAGCTTCAGGTACTTCTTCCGGTACAGCTGCTGCAGCATCGATGACCTCTTGCGGGAAATCGATTGCAATACCATGCTTATGAATAATCGATAAAATATCGACACCTGGGTCATTTTTGTGTCCTAAGATTTGCGTTACAATTCCTGTTGCTGAGCGACTATCCTCAGGCCATCCAGTAATTTCAATTACTACTTTATGACCATCCATTGCACCGAGTGTATTCCCTTTTGCAATGAAGAAATCGATTGGCAATTTTTTATCATCGGGTACGACAAAACCGAAGCCACGATTTGCTTGAAAGACGCCGACAACCTTCGTAGTTCCTCTTTCAACGACTTGTATAATTTTACCTTCTCTTCTGTCACCGGAAGATATTTTGGATACACGGATTAATACTGTATCTCCATTTATCGCACCATTTATCGCATCTGGTGGAATGAAAACATCATCCATGCCTTCCTCCTCAGGTGCAACAAAGCCGAAGCCTTTTGCATTACCAATGAAACGACCTTGTAATAAATTCATACGATCAGGCGTACCATAACGATTCGTATTAGAACGAACAACTTGACCTTGCTGCTCCATACGGACAAGTGTTTTCACTAATTCTTTAAATTCATCTGCATCCTTAAAACCAAATTGTTGCTCCAATTCGGCAACAGTTAGCGATTTATACTGTTCTTGTTTCATAAAAGTTAATAAACGTTCTTGTAACGTTAGTTCTTGATTGTTCATCTTTCTTCCCTCCTCCTCCTAGCGTTTGCGAAGACTGCCCTTTTTACTCATACCAATCGAGTTTTTCTAAAAAAGCATATATATCTTCATGTAATTGTTTTTTCTCTTTGTCGAGAGTAATGACGTGTCCGGACTCTTTATACCACTTAATATCTTTGTCATTCGATTCTACTTGGTCAAAAATAAATTGTGCTGATTTTGGATCAATTACGTCGTCTAATAACCCTTGCGCGACGAAAACTGGAGCATATATATGATCAATTTGCTCACGAACCTGATAAATGAGTTCACGTAATTCTGAGAGTGAAGGCATTCCTTGTTGCTTCAGTACTCCGATTTCCTGCTCAATTTCCTCAGTCGTTTTACCGGCTAGCTTTTTAAAATCCCGAGCATATTGCAACACGCCTTCGAACATTAAATCCGTTGTACGCATTGACATGGGTGCACACATTGTTGCAATTCCCTTAATAGGTAGTGTATACCCTAAACGCAATGAAAATACACCACCTAAAGATAATCCAGCAACTGCAATTTCCTCATAGCCAGCTTCTTTTAAATAATTATAACCTTGTAGAACATCCTCCCACCAATCAGTTGGTCCCGAACGGACTAATTCCTCTGGTGGTACACCATGTCCTTTATAATGAGGGGCATATGTAGTATATCCCTTTTTCTCCAAAAACCTTCCGAGTATTCGCACGTCTGAAGAATTTCCAGTAAAGCCATGCAACAGTAGAACTGCACGTGACCCAGCTTGAAAAAAGAAAGGCTGTGACTTTAATACTTGCATGAAACAAACCTCCATAAAAAATACATTTCATATATGTAAGTGTCATATTTAAAGTATATCCTTTTATATAAGAAAACGCCTAACCATATGGTGGTCAGGCGGTTCAAATATCGCTCATTAAATTTTCGCAATAGCAAGAGCTAACACAAAAAATAAAATTGATAATACTACCGTAATGCGGTGCAAAATTAGGTCCATGCCTCGAGCTTTTTGCTTACCAAAAAGTTGCTCAGCTCCACCAGAGATGGCTCCCGAAAGACCTGCACTGTTACTTGATTGTAATAATACTAAGACAACTAATGCAAGAGAGACAATTAGCAATAATACCATAACCACTGTATGCATACGTTCCACCTCCTGATTCGATACATCACAACAGTCTTATCTTACCAAAAACTGTACGTAATGACAACGCTGTTCTAATTAAATCATACTATGTAGTCTATAGATAGACCAACGCTTAAGTTTTATTCTAACATTTCCAAACAATTTTGACGACTATCTGAAGCAAAAAATAGAGCTATTTCGTCCGTCCATTTTGTGACACCGAAATAGCTCTATTATTTTCATAGCTTATGCAACTTTTAAAACTTATTTATTTAAGTTGTAGAAAGATTTTAAGCCATTATATGTTGCAGTTGTGTTTAGTTGATCTTCAATGCGAAGTAATTGGTTATATTTCGCAACGCGGTCAGTACGTGAAGGTGCACCTGTTTTGATTTGACCAGCATTTACAGCTACAGCGATATCAGCAATTGTTGCATCTTCTGATTCACCAGAACGGTGAGAGATAACAGCTGTGTAGCCTGCTTGTTTAGCCATTTCAATAGCATCTAAAGTTTCAGTTAAAGTCCCAATTTGGTTAACTTTAATAAGGATTGAGTTACCAACGCCCTCTTCGATACCACGAGATAATTTTTTCGTATTTGTTACGAATAAGTCATCACCAACAAGTTGTACTTTATTGCCGATGCGTTCTGTTAATAATTTATGACCAGCCCAGTCGTTTTCATCTAAGCCGTCTTCAATTGAGATGATTGGATATTTAGTAGTCATTTCTTCGTACCAAGCAACCATTTCTTCAGAAGTTTTCACAACGCCTTCACCATCTAAGTGGTATTTACCATCTTCTTTGCTAAAAAGTTCAGAAGAAGCAACGTCCATTGCTAAAAATACTTCTTCGCCTGGTTTGTAACCAGCGCGTTCGATTGCTGTAATAATTGTAGAAAGTGCTTCTTCATTCGAAGAAAGGTTTGGCGCAAAGCCGCCTTCATCACCTACTGCAGTGTTATGACCAGCTTCTTTTAATACAGCTTTTAAGCTATGGAAGATTTCAGTACCCATACGTAAACCGTGCTTGAAAGATTCAGCACCTACAGGCATTACCATAAATTCTTGAATATCTACGTTATTATCAGCGTGTTCTCCACCGTTTAAGATATTCATCATCGGTACTGGAAGTTGTTTTGCATTTACTCCACCGATATATTGATAAAGCGGAACACCTAAAAGGTCTGCTGCTGCATGTGCAACTGCTAGAGATACACCTAGAATAGCATTAGCTCCAAGGTTACCTTTGTTTTCAGTGCCATCTAATTCGATCATGCTGTTGTCAATTGATACTTGATCAAGTACAGCATAGTTACCGATTAATTTAGGCGCAATGACGTTATTTACATTATCAACTGCTTTTAAAACACCTTTACCAAGGTAGCGACCTTTATCGCCATCGCGCAATTCTACTGCTTCATATTCCCCAGTAGATGCACCAGATGGTACGATTGCACGTCCAAATGCACCACTTTCTGTGAATACTTCTACTTCTACTGTTGGGTTACCACGTGAATCTAATACTTCACGAGCTTGTACGTCTGTAATAATTGGCATTGTTTTAACTCTCCTCAGTTTTAAAATAATGGTTTTCCTGTCATTTCAAGTGGTTGCTCCACTCCAATTAATTTTAACATGGTCGGAGCCAAATCGGCTAGAATTCCACCATTTCGTAGAACGATATTTTCTTTTGTGACGATTACTGGTACTGGATTCGTAGTATGAGCGGTCATCGGTTGGCCTTCCAACGTCATCACCTCATCAGAATTCCCGTGATCAGCAGTGACAATCGCAGCTCCACCCTTAGCAAGTAAAGCAGCCACCACTTTACCTAAACATTCATCAACTGCTTCAATCGCTTTTATAGTTGGTTCTAACATACCACTATGCCCAACCATATCAGGATTCGCAAAGTTTAAAATGATTCCATCATATTTATCGGCTGCAATTGCAGCTAACAATGCATCGGTCACTTCGTAAGCGCTCATTTCTGGTTTCAAATCGTAAGTTGCAACTTTAGGTGAGTTGATCAAAATACGCTCTTCTCCAGCAAATTTCTCTTCACGACCACCACTCATAAAGAATGTCACATGTGGGTATTTTTCAGTTTCAGCAATACGTAACTGAGCTAAACCTTCATTTGCTAATACTTCACCAATGGTGTTCACTAAATTATCATTCTCATACGCTACTACAGCCTTTACTTCATCGCTATAATGCTTGAACGTTACATATTTTAAATTTGATGGATGTTTCGCACTTAGTGCAAAGCCATCAAATGACTCATTAGTAAATACTTTTGAAAGCTCAATTGCTCGATCCGGACGGAAGTTAAAGAAAATAACGGCGTCATTAGAGTCAATTGTTGCAACAGGTTTGCCATCTTCCTTTACGGCAAATGGCATGACGAATTCGTCTGTTATATCTTTTGCATAAGAATTTTGCACGCCTGTTTTTGCAGAAGTTGCTTCATCGCCTGTAGCATCTACAAGAACTTTATACACTTTTTCTATACGATCCCAGCGATTGTCACGGTCCATTGCGTAGTAACGACCACTAATAGATGCGAATTGCCCGACACCAATCTCAGCCATTTGACGTTCTGTTTCCTCTATATAATCGACAGCTGATTTCGGAGCGACATCACGACCATCGAGGAAACCATGAACAAAAACATCTTCTAGATCATAATTCTTCGCTAGTTTTAATAGGGCAAATAAATGCTCATAATGGCTATGAACGCCACCATCGGAAAGTAAACCCATCAAATGTAGCTTCGTATTATTATCTTTTGCATGTTTTACAGCCTGTACTAATGCATCGTTTTCAAAGAAATCGCCGTCTTTAATCGATTTTTGAATTCTTGTTAAGCTTTGATAGACAACGCGACCTGCACCGATATTTAAATGGCCAACTTCAGAGTTCCCCATTTGACCTTCAGGCAACCCTACTGCTTCACCTGAAGCAAGTAGAGTTGAATGAGGGTACGTATTCCATAAACGATCAATAGTAGGTTTTTTCGCTTGTGCTACGGCATTACCGAACACTTCGTTACGTAAACCTAAACCGTCTAAAATAATTAGAGCTACTGGCTTTTTAGGCATTTGCGCCCGCCTCCAAAAGTTGCAAGTATGAGTCTGGTTTCAAGCTTGCTCCTCCAACTAGAGCACCGTCAATGTGTTCCATTGTCAGTAATTCTACAATATTTTCTGGTTTCACGCTTCCACCATACTGAATACGAATCGCTGCTGCAGCTTCTACACCAGCTACTTCTGCAACAGTTGCACGAATTGCGCCACAAACTTCATTCGCGTCTTCGGCAGTTGCTGTTTTACCTGTACCAATTGCCCAGATTGGTTCGTAAGCAATGACGGATTGTTTTACTTGCTCTGTTGATAAATCTTGAAGTGCTGCACGGACTTGACCAGCTACTTTTGCAACAGTGTTACCAGATTCACGTTCTTCTAATGTTTCACCAACACATACAATTGGAATTAAGTTGTATTCAAACGCTGCATGGGCTTTTTTATTAACTGCTTCGTCTGTTTCGTTATAATATTCACGACGCTCAGAGTGCCCTAAAACTACATATGAAACAGCGATATCTGCTAGTTGTGATGGACTTACTTCACCTGTAAAAGCACCCTCTTTTTCAAAATGCATTGTTTGTGCACCAATTGCTAAATTAGAACCTTCCGCTTGTTGTACAAGCGTTGGCAAAAATAATGCCGGAGCACAGATGACAGACTCCACTTGTTCTTTGTTTGGGACTGATGATTTTACTGCCTCTACGAATTCTACCGCTTCGCTTAAGTGCTTATACATTTTCCAGTTACCTGCAATAATTGGTTTACGCATTTGTATCATCCTCCATTATTTATCATTCAAAGCGACAACGCCTGGTAAAGCTTTGCCTTCCATAAATTCAAGTGATGCACCGCCACCCGTTGAGATGTGGTTCATTTTATCTGCTACTTGGAATTTTTCGACTGCAGCAGCTGAATCGCCACCACCGATAATTGTATATGCATCTGTTACTGCCATTGCTTCTGCTACACCTTTAGTACCGTTTGCAAAAGTATCCATTTCGAATACCCCCATAGGTCCATTCCAAATAACTAATTTAGAGTTTTTAATAACTTCTGCATATTCTGCAGTTGTTTTTGGTCCAATATCAAGTCCCATCCAGTCAGAAGGGATTTGGTCGATATCAACTTCTTTTGTATTAGCATCCTTAGAAAATGCATCTGCTACAATTACATCAATAGGCATATGCATTTTCACACCTTTAGCTTGCGCTTTTTCGATGAAAGATTTCGCTAATTCAATTTTATCTTCTTCTAATAATGATTTACCGATGTCATGACCTTGTGCTTTAGAGAATGTGTATGACAGACCGCCACCAATGATTAAGTGATCAACTTTATCTAAAAGATTTTCGATTACGCCGATTTTATCTTTTACTTTCGCTCCACCAATAATCGCTGTGAATGGACGTTCTGGATTAGATAAAGCTTTACCTAATACATCTAGCTCTTTCTCCATTAATAGACCTGAAACAGCTGGAATATGCTCAGCAATACCTGCAGTTGTTGCGTGTGCACGGTGTGCTGCACCAAATGCATCATTCACATAAAGATCTGCTAATTTCGCAAAGCTTAAGGCAAGTTCTGGGTCATTTTTTTCTTCTCCAGCATGGAAACGAACGTTTTCTAGTAATACAATGTCCCCATTTTTCATGTCTGCTATTGCTTTTCCAACTGTTTCACCGATTGATTCGTCTAATTTCGTTACCGGTTGTCCTAGCAATTCAGCAAGGTGTTTACCTACTGCAGTTAAACGTAATTCTTCTTTTACTTCGCCTTTTGGACGTCCAAGGTGACTTGCTAAGATCACTTTAGCGTCTTTTTCGACTAAGTTAGAAATTGTGGGAAGTGCTGCTCGAATACGAGTATCGTCGGTGATTTCCCCATTTTCCATAGGTACATTAAAATCGACACGTACAAATACGCGCTTTCCGTTTACTTCTACATCATTCATCGTCTTCTTCTGATACATGAAGAAAGCCCCCTCCAATTGTTTATATCGCTCTTTTTTAGTTTCCCAGAAAATGAGCATTGTATTTGTTATTTTTATAATAAAATAGGCCTTCCGATAATTACTTCGAAAAGCTTATTCCCATACTACAAATAAGCAAGCGCTTTCTATTTGTGATTATAAAAGAAGGAGAAGGGTAATCCCTTCTCCTTTTACCCTAATACATTATAAACGCTTGTGTTCATAAAGGCTATGGTTTTCCGATTACAAACCTTGTTTCTGCATGTAAAGCGCTAAGTCGATACAACGTGCAGAGTATCCTGATTCGTTGTCATACCAAGAAAGTACTTTTACCAAGTTATCTTCAAGTACCATTGTTGATAAGCTGTCAACTGTTGATGATGCTTTGTTACCATTATAATCAATTGATACTAATGGTAAATCTGTATAGTCTAGAATACCTTTTAGTTCGTTTTCAGATGCTTCTTTTAAAGCTGCATTAATATCTTCTGCCGTAACTGACTTATCTAATTCAGCAACTAAGTCTACTAATGATACGTTTGGTGTTGGTACACGTACTGCCATACCATCTAATTTACCTTTTAAATTCGGTAACACTTTTGCCACTGCAGCTGCTGCACCTGTAGTTGTAGGAATCATAGATTGGCTAGCTGCACGTGCACGACGATAGTCAGAGTGCGGTAAATCTAAAATACGTTGGTCATTTGTGAATGAGTGAATAGTTGTCATCATGCCACGTTTAATACCAAACTTCTCATCTAATACTTTCGCGACTGGCGCTAAGCAGTTTGTTGTACATGATGCATTTGATACGACATGATCTTCAGCTGCATTGTATTCTTCATGGTTTACACCCATAACAAATGTTGGCATGCCATCTTTACCTGGAGCAGAAACGATAACTTTTTTAGCACCTGCTTCAATATGTTTATGAGCTGCTTCTGGTTTAACGAAAAGTCCAGTAGATTCAATAACGATATCTACACCAAGTTCTTTCCATGGTAGTGCTGCAGGATCTTTTTCAGCATAGACACGTACTTGTTTACCGTTTACAATTAAATATTCGCCTTCAGAAGAAACCTCTGCATCTAAAACGCCGTGTACTGAGTCATACTTTAACAAATGTGCTAGCATTGCTGCATCTGTTAAATCGTTTACTGCTACCACTTCAATTTCTTCGTTCTGAATCGCATTTCTAAATACGACACGTCCAATACGTCCAAATCCATTAATCGCTATTTTTAAAGTCATGTTCTATTCCTCCATTTGTTTGTGATTACTTTAGTAATTGAATCATTTCTTCTGCCGCACCTAAATCCGTTATAAGGATTGTTTGAGGGGCTGCATTTTTGAAGTAAGAAAGAATTGCCTTAGCTTTTGATGTTCCACCAGCCACTGCTAAAATAGACTGGCATTTACCAACTTGCTCTAATTGGATACCAACAGTGCGAATCCTGTGTACTGCGTTGCCTGTTTCATCAAAATAATAACCAAATGCTTCACTAACTGCTCCGCAATTTTGTAACGCTTGAAGATCTTCTGGAGATGATTTTCTGCGAACCGCCATTTCCTCTGCAGAACCAATGCCATGTATGACAATATCGGTTTGCTCGTAAAGGTCCATCATCTCTTTCACAATCGGCTCTTTCATCATTGCAGAATAGGCATTTTCACTTAAATGTTCTGGTAAATAAAGTGTGCGATATGTGCCGCCCGTTTTAGTGGCAAATATCGATGCAATGGTATTTGCTTGTAGCTGCATTTCTTCACCAATGCTACCTCTTGCTGCAATAAACTGTAGTTGTGAAAGTTTCTTTGTTGGCGTCAGACTTTCAGCAATTGAACTAATTGTACTGCCTCCAGTGACCGCAACGTTTTTCTGACTGTTTGCTAAACGCTCTAACTCGTTTGCGGCTTCTGTGCCCATTAAAATTTTGACAGAAGGTTCGACATCATTATTACCTGGTACAATGATGACTTTTTGAATTTTGAAATGCTTCGTCAATCTAGTTTCTAATGACGATATCCCCGACCATTCATAAACTAGGGGTTTCAATATACCAAGTATGTGTAGACCACTGTCCGAAATACTCATACCTATACGATTTGTAATAATTAAACCTTGTTCATTCAACAAATCAGTTTCCTTACGTACTTCACGCTCAGTTACTGATAGTTGCTCTGCTAATGCTCTGCGACCAATAGGGCCCATCATCTGAATCATTTGAAGAAGTCGGTATCTGATTTGAAGGATGTCTGACATTTCGGGTAGTATTTTCAATTGTGCTTCCGATAATGTATACATGCTAATCTTCCTTCCATCAGATAGGGATAAATTATGTCCCACCTTAAAAATTATTGTCCCACGTAAAGCAAAAAAATATATTTCCTATTTTCAGTATACGTTTCCCTTTTAATTTTCGCAACTAAAAAGGAGTTATAATTTTTAAATTTCTACATTTTCTGCAACGAGAAAGGAGGATTACTCCCCCCTTACATTAAATCGCTATACCATCTAATAATGTTACATAATCAAGTGCTCCGTACTGAATGATTTCTCCGTCCTTTTCAACGACTGGAATCATCAGCATAAAGCGTTCATGTAATAAATCGTCCTTTTCTATATTTATTTCTTCTATTGTAAAAGGCACATCCTCCTGTACGAGCTTCAACATTAATATCCCTTCTTCACAAAGCCCACAACCTGGACGGCTATAATATTTAATATTCATCTTTTCACCTCACTAATCGAATCTTTTACGTTTTGATGAGGCCGGTATACCCAGCTGCTCACGATATTTTGCAATGACACGTCTAGATAAAAACAACCCTTGTTGATCGAGTGAATCTTTTAATGCTTGATCAGATAATGGCTTACTTTTGTCCTCTGATTGGATCATTTGCTGTAGCTGCGTTTTAACGCGGTCCACGGAAACACCTTCATCTTGCACCATCGTTGAACGTTGCGAGAAAAACCTACGTAGTGGTAGCGTACCAAATGCCGTATGAATATATTTCCCTTTTATAGTACGGCTAATGGTCGACTCATGCAGCTCTAGCTTTGCTGCTAATTCTGTCATAGTAAATGGTGTAATCGCGTCAAAACCTTTTGTGAAAAAAGTCGATTGTATTTTAACAATTTCTTGAATGACTAAACGTAACGTTTCTTTTCTTTGCAACAATTGCTTATCAATTAAACGCACTTGTTCCTTCATTGCAGTAATATACGTTTGTAATTCATCATCTGCTTGAATTTGCATAATATACTCTTCATCTAATTCAACAGCAGGGAACGCTTCCTTAATATAGCGGATTAACAGTTTTCCCTGTTCTACAAAAACATCTGCTTCTGGGTGTACATATTCTGTTTTAGTTGTTCTTAAATGATTCATAGGAGATGGATTTAATGTGCTAATCTTATCTGCTGCTTGCTGGATTTGTTTTAATGAATATGTAGAAACACGTGCAAGATCCTGCCATTTTTTCTCTATAAATAATGTGTAATAATTGGACAAAATATTACGAACAATTTCATCCATTTCCTTTTTTTCTGCTTGTAAAAATAAACAATGTGACATAGAGCTTGCACCAATACCTATAGGTTCACATTGTAATATGTATTGCCTTGCCTGTTGTATCGCTTGCGTATTCACACCAATCCACATAGCGTATTCTTCATCTGAACTTGTTAAGAAACCAAAATCATCTAAGTCATTAATAAGCCATGTAATTGCCTTTTTACATTCTATTGATAATGGTTGATCTAACAATTGATCCATAATCGAAAGTTGAACGGAATCTGCTTCTGCTGATGCTGTCCATTCTACCCAATCCTTAGTAGGTTGACGCTTTAACGGTTTAACTTTTATCTTCAAAAAAGGATTTTCCACTTGTTTCTCTTGTAAAAAAGCATATAGCTCTTCAGAGGAATATTGCAGTAAATCTAATGATTGGCGCATTTCCTGAGTTAAAGCTAGCTTTTGAATTTGTATTTGCGATTGTTCGAAACGAAATGTCATTCCCCTACACCCCCACATCAATTATAAAGTTTATGAGATGAGCATGCTAGCTGAAAACTCGCTCACAAAAAAAGGTTTCGCAAATTCTACGAAACCGTTGCATCTACCATTTACGACCTGCGCCTCCACCTGCTGATGAACCTCCGCCACCTGTGAAACCACCAAAGCCACTTCCACCAGAACGACCTCGGCCACTAGAGTTAAAACTACCCCAACCAGAACCCATTCCGCCATAATCATATGTTCTTCTACGACGGCCACCTGAGCCACCGCTTCCGCCACCACCTTTGGAAATCATGCTATAGACTATTAAAACAGCAATCACAATAAGAATAATCATAAGCGGGGAAAAGCCTTCTTCCTCCGGCTTTTCAGGATTTTCTACTGTTCCATCCCAGTTATATTCTTCGGCAACGATATTATAAATAAGCTTATACGCAGAGCTAAAAGCTGCATCATAATTGCCCTCTCTTAAATTCGGCACCATATATTCATCTAAAATACGGCCTATTTTCCCATCGGGCAATGCACCTTCCAAACCTTGGCCAACTGTAATATGTAAATCACGGTCGCCTTCAGCATCACCAAAGCTAGCTAGAATAAGAACACCGTTATTCTTTTCTTTGCCACCAATTCCCCACTTACGAATAATTTTCGTGCCATAGGAAGCTGCATCCATACCATCTAAAGTATCTACCGTTAAAACGACGATTTGAGCTCCTGTTCCTTGTTCTAATTTTTTTGATAGCTCATTCAATTCATTTTTCGTATCCGTTGATAAAACACCTGCGAAATCCTGCACATATCCACCTTGCTCAGGCTTCGGCAAAGTTGCCGCTTGTGTCGTCGCAGATGTTATAAAAACTAGCATCCAAGCAAATAATAACCCTATCACAAGATGAATTTTTTTCATTTAGTATCATTCCCACCAAAATCCACTGCTGGTGCATCCGCGGCATTTGGATTTGCTTTGAAGTATTCCTTTTTCTCAAAATTGAACATACCCGCAATAATATTCCCTGGGAATGAACGTCTTAATTTATTATAACCTTGTACTTCTTCATTATAATCTTCACGTGCTACAGCAATTCGATTTTCCGTTCCAGAAAGTTCATCCATTAATTGGCGGAAATTCGCATCAGCCTTTAAATCTGGATATTTTTCAACAACGACTAATAATCGACTTAATGCACCTGTTAACTCATCATTTGCCGCGGCTTGATCTTGCGGAGTTTTAGCTCCAGCTAATTTCGAGCGTGACTCGGCGATCTCGGTCATAATTTCCTTTTCATGACTTGCATACCCTTTTACCGTATTCACTAAATTTGGTATTAAATCTAAGCGTCTTTGTAATTGGTTTTCAATTTGAGCATACTTTGAGTCTACTTGCTCATCTGCATTGACTAGACTATTGTATTTTGGCACAATCATTAATGCTAAAAAAACAATAATCGCCACTATTACTATTATAGGTGTCATTAACTTTTTCATAAGAAAAACCTCCTCATTTTCTCTCTAATTCTTTCCCTTTTTTCATTTGAAATAAAACATCCGACTTAGTATATGCCTAAATCACCCGGAAGTTTCATTTTCATCGTATAATGCTTTGCATTGAATCCATACTACAGTTGCGGTAACACGCTAATTTAAAAGGAGGCTAAACAATTGAACCAACAACCATTCGGACAAACAGGGACAGGTAATATGCATCAAGCACCCAACGCGATGATGAATCACGGTGGTCATGAAGTTATAAGTATGCGTGAAACACTATCTGCATCGATTGGCATGCTTAATCATGCCATCATTTTACGTGAGCATGTACAGGACCCCGAGTTACTCGACATTTTGGACCGTCAGTACAAATTCAGCTTGGATGAGTACAATATTACGGTCGAAGCTTTTAGATCAGGACTTGACCCTTCTCATCCAACTGGGAGCTACCAGATGAAACTCAACCATAATTTCACCTATGGATTACAGCCATCACAGCCTAAAAAGCCAATGACGAATGCATCTGAACTCAATGATGAAATGATTTCAGGCTACCTCTTAGGTGGGCACAAGACTATCGCGTCGGGTAAAACAATGACCGCTCTTGAAACGACAAATCCAGTCGTTAGACGGGTGCTTGCGGATTCAATACCGAACTGTATAGAAATGGCTTACGAATTATCACTGTATCAAAACAAACATCAATATTATCAAGTTGAACAGTTAAATGGCCAGGATATGCAAACGCTCTTAAATTCGTTTGCACCTGGTCAAAACCAACCTATGCAATAACAAAAAAACGCTCTGTCATGATTTCTCATCATGCAGAGCGTTTTCTATTTTTACATATTGTTTACGCTTGTGCTTCTTTTTGTTGTTCTTGAGATTTTTTTTCAGACGGATTCTGTGGACTTCCAGTAACCGGAACACGTTTAACAAAGAACGCCAAGATAAGAGCAACGATTGTAATAAACATTGCTATTAAGAATGAAAAGTTAATACCATCAATTAAAGCTTGTTGACCTATTTGTTTAATTTCAGCTGCACTTGGTTTTTGTCCAGATTGAGCTACTGCAGTCATCGCCGCTTCATAACGACTTTCTTTATGCTTAGTCATAATTGTAATTAATATAGCTGAACCAATCGCGCCAGATACTTGTTGTAATGTATTATTCATTGCAGTACCATGCGGGTTCATTTTCATTGGTAATTGGTTTAAACCATTTGTCATGATAGGCATCATCACCATAGAAATACCTAGCATACGGATCGTATAAGTAAACATCAAATATCCGTAACTTGTATCAGCAGATAGTTTTGTTAATTCGTAAGTTGCAAGTGTAGTAATCATTAATCCAATAATGGCCAACACTTTAGGTCCGAATTTATCAAATAATTTACCCGTAATTGGTGACATGAATCCCATCACAAGTGCACCTGGTAACATTAATAACCCAGCATCAATTGGCGAAATACCACGAACTAATTGAACATATACTGGTGTAATAATCATACCTGAGAACAACGCCATTGAAACAACGATTGAAATAACCGATGATAATGCAAACATCGGGTATTTATAAATACGAACTTCAAGCATAGGTTGATCCATTGTTAATTGTCTAATAGTAAAGAACACAATACCTAGAACTCCAACAATAATTGTACCTACTACGATTGGAGCATCCCACCCTTTGTCCCCCGCTGAGCTGAAGCCATAAAGTAGTCCTCCAAAACCAATTGTAGATAAGCTTAGAGAAAGTACATCTAAAGTAACTTTTCTTGTTTCCATCACATTACGTAACTTGAAGATTGCTAATAATAATGTAAGAATTGCGAATGGCAAGATGATTTTAAATAGCATACGCCAGTCATAGTGCTCTACAATCCAACCTGATAATGTAGGTCCAATAGCTGGTGCAGAGATCATTACTAGACCAAACATCCCCATAACCGTTCCACGTTTCTCAATTGGGAAACTTGTAAGCATAACGTTCATTAATAATGGGCTAAGTGCTGCTGCCCCAGCTGCTTGAATCATACGCGCTGCAACTAGTACCCAGAACTGTGGTGCCATGGCCGCTAAAAGAGTACCGATTGAGAATAATGTCATTGCTGTAATAAACAAATGACGATTTTTAAATCTTGTAATAAAGAATGCACTTGCCGGTACTAATACCCCACCAACAAGCATGTAACCCGTAGTTAACCATTGTACTTGAGATTCTTTCACATCAAATTCTTTCATAATAGTCGGTAACGCTACATTTAATAATGTGTTGTTTAAAAAAGCAACAAAAGCACCTACAAACAAAATTGCAATCATTGCATAAGGAGGCTTTTTCTGTAATTCATTAATATCCATCTAATATCATCACTACTTTCATTATATTTCGTGTTTAGAAATTCACTTTCTTCATTTTATACTCATGGTACATTATTTTCAACCATTAAATTTAAATAGGCTTTAAACATTGATATTTAAGCGTTTTCAATATAGAATGATAGTACATAAAATTAAAAATAAGGTGGACATATGAATAATCGTAAACGTCAAGTAATTATCGCCTCTCAAAAACTCTTTATCAAAAAAGGCTTCCAAAATACATCCATCCAAGATATTTTAGATGAATCGCATATTTCCAAAGGCACTTTCTATAATTATTTTGCTTCAAAAAATGAATGTTTAATCGCCATTTTAGCTATGGGACGCGAACAAGCAGATGTTCGTAAGCATGAACTACTAATTGGTCAAGATCCAACAGACAAAGACATACTAGCAAAACAAATAGCTGTATTGATGCAAGTAAATCGAGAGCAAAATTTAATACCCATTTTCGAATCCATTTTTCATTCAGGTGAGCCAGAGCTGAAAGAAGTGGTCATGAAATTCCATTTGAATGAATTGAAATGGCTAACAAAACGTATTGTTGATGTTTATGGTGAAGCTTCTAAGCCACACTGTTTTGATGCGACTATTCTACTGTTTGGTATGATCCAACATATGTTACATATTTGGAAGCTTACACGTGAAGATGCACTTGATCCAGTACAAGTAGTAAAGTATGCTATTTGCCAACTAGATGCTATTCTACCCATTCAAATTGCAAATGGAGACACTTTCCTCGGTTGTGATTTAGCAAAGTATTTACAACGTAATTTCAATAATAAAGTGGTTACGAAAGAATATTTATTAGAACAGTTAGAAGGCTTTTCTGAGGGTCTTAGTGAAGATAATTTACAAGCAGGTAAAGAATATACGAACTGCCTTTTAACATCCTTACAAGAAGAAATACCACATTACTACATTATTGAAGCTATCGTATTACCTTTTAATAGCAGCTTTAAAGGAACTATTCATGCTGCTGAGGCGCAAGAGATAGCCAATCATTTGTGGCTGTATATAAGACAACAAAACGTCTAAGCAACATAAGCAAATTTGAAATCACTTTTATCCTATAAAGGTGATTTTTTTACATAACAATTTCTAATTTTACAAAATTAAAAACGGCTGCCATAAAGTCGGTTTTATCGACTTTTGTGACAGCCATTTTTTAGGTTTGTTGTGCACTAAGATGCTCATCAAATGCATCAATAATATGAAGAAAATGATCCGCTTCTCGAAATACGTGATCTGCAAGAAGTGTGGGGATATTACTTTTAATTTTACAAGCTTCAATTAAATCTCTAGCCGTTTTCTTGAATTCACGTAGCGATACCACTGATACACGATTTTGATCAAGAAAGTGGTCCAATAATGGCACCGTTTCTGACTGCGGGCGCATATGATCCAAATCTTGCGCTTGGAAAAGTAATTGATCAAAATCATTACTGAACTCTCTTGCCTGGTCGACGAGTTTTCTTTCAGAAGGATCTAACAAATGACCTATAAACTTTGAATGGTCCGCCATTATCTTAAGGAAAAATACATTTTCTTTTATAATAGCTTCTGGTAATGGTTTCAGCTTTCCTTCATTTAATTCCTTTAATCGTTTAGCAAAATAAGCCGCTTCTCTGCTCGTATGGTCAACGAGTAACGGAATATTATTGGACACAATTTCACAGCGCAATATTAATCCTAGAACTTTTCGTTTATATGCCCAAACGGAAACAGCTGCCTGGTATACTTGGACGTTCAGTAGTCTAATCACTTCAGGATCTGTCTTTTCATTGTAGACGCTAATTTGTTCTTCAATCCGTTGAAACAGACCAACATATTGTCTTGCTTCTTGTATAAGTTGCGTTTGATCTGCGGTAAATCCTAAACTTAAAAAATAAACGTGTTCTTTCATTATCCTAGACCAAAAACGTATTTCTTCCAATGATTGCGTAACGAAGGTAGTAATCGCCTTTTCGCCCCTTATACATTTTTCAATCTTTTCATTCTATGCGATGCGGGCGGTGCTAATGATAAGTTTCAGTCCTTTTTCCATTTGTGTTTATTTTTGATATAAATCAGATAATTGATATAGTAATATTATTTTAAGTCGGTGTTTAACAAACGCTTTGAGTTTATTAGGGGGAACAATTGTGAAAAAGAGACCATATGAAAAATTAGAATTTGGTGCTTGTCTATTTATAGGTCTAGGGCTTTTTTCTCATTTTATAATGAAATTAATTTATTTCATTCTTTAATTCTAGTCACAGGAATAATTTTATTTATTGTGTTGTTTTTAAAAAAAAGGAAAATGCACAGGTAATCAAAGATGGAAGTTTTTCTAACAAAGTTGTCGATTAACCAAAATTGTACAGCTTTCAAATGATTCATTTCCCCATAAAAAACGAGCAAAAGAATACTGAATCTACGGCAAGATTTTGGACTCACAAAATTCAAGTTTTTCTGCGCAACACCATTTATGGAGTATTCCACAATTGGAGTAGCCCATCAAATTAAAAAGAGCCTTTGACCACCTGCTCTGATTGTAGATTAAGAAAATTTATAGAAGTTGTGCCGGTAAAAGGATTCGTAACAGACACGATATTAATTATCTACCCCATTAAAATGGGCAAATGGCGTATTTATCCTATGTTAAAGATGTCGCTACTCTTGAAAGTGTCGCATACGATGTCTTAAGTAGCTGGCATTACGAAACGAACATTAGTTGAAGCTAGCGGAAGCCTACCAAAACCATCACAACCTACCACTACCAACTACCTTTTTATTAAACTGTCTACTTTATAGGGCTCGGTTCATTTTTAAGGTAATCCTTCTCTATATTAAGAATCTTCGCTAGTATCAAAATATATATTTATATAAAACCCCTCAAACTCCCTATTATCTCGTCCATATCTAAATCTAAATACTGCTTCGTAACTTCTAAATTGGAGTGTCCTAATGACTTAGAAATCAGCGCTATACTAGCTGCTTTGTATATTTGTGAAGTTTCTTAGTTATCCCATTGGTTGAACAGTTATTGCTTTTATCGTCTTGCCTTGTGAATTGATGAAAACAAAAGAATTATTTTGCTTATTGCGTTTCTTGGCAATTTCATATAATTATGCTGCCATCTAAGTTCAAAGTCTTATTAGTAGTTTCTACTCGTCTAACATCACCAGTGTATTTATTCTGATGCCAGTCCTGTATAGGATAAGTATAGCAATATAATTCATTAATCCTACAAATGTATTAACATCAAGTTATGTCGGTAATGTTTGCGGGCTTTACTGTTACGCCTTACTTGTAGTCATAAAAAAACTCCTAATCAAAAAAGTGATTAGAAGATGATTTACCAAGGGTATAATTGGGTATAATTAGTTATAGTTCTATTACCCGTTCTATTGACTTATATGAGGTAAACCCTTGTGTAGTAAGGGTTTACCCTCTCTTTCTTGTATGCCCTCGGAGGGAATCGAACCCCCAGCCTAAGAACCGGAATCTTATGTGTTATCCATTACACTACGAGGGCTATGTAACAATTGAGACTTTACTATTATACAAAGGAAATCAAAACAATTCAACTATAGGTTTATTGGATTCGAATTATTTGACCTTCCTTGACCATCATGTGTATGATAAAGGTACAGTAAAAGCAATTTGCTTTTACATACGAAAATTGAATTTATCCTTTGAGGAGGCTATTCTTATGAACTTAATTCCTACAGTTATTGAACAAACAAACCGCGGTGAACGTGCTTATGACATTTACTCACGCTTATTGAAAGACCGTATTATTTTACTAGGAAGCGCAATCGATGATAACGTTGCAAACTCTATCGTTGCTCAACTTCTATTTTTAGAAGCAGAGGATCCTGAAAAAGATATCTCTTTATACATTAACAGCCCTGGTGGTAGCATTACAGCTGGTATGGCAATCTACGATACTATGCAATTCATCAAACCTAATGTCCAAACAATTTGTATCGGTATGGCTGCATCTATGGGTGCTTTCTTACTCGCTGCTGGTGAAAAAGGCAAACGCTTTGCATTACCAAATGCTGAAGTAATGATTCACCAACCACTTGGTGGCGCTCAAGGTCAAGCGACTGAAATTGAAATTGCTGCAAAACGCATTTTATTCCTTCGCGAAAAATTAAACGGCATTTTAGCTGAACGTACAGGTCAACCAATTGAAGTGTTAGCAAGAGATACTGATCGTGATAATTTCATGACTGCTGAACGCGCAAAAGAATATGGTTTAATCGACGACATTTTCGTACGTAACGAAAATAAATAAGTAGCATAAAAAAGCGCTATTCTCTTATACTGAGAATAGCGCTTTTTATGTTTACATCAATCTTCTGCTTGAATTAGCTTTGTGAGGCCTGCTATAGCATGCTCTTCATCTGAACCATCTGCACTTAAAATAACTTCAGATCCTTTTGCAATAGCTAAACTCATAATACCCATAATACTTTTTGCATTTACCTTTTTATCATCTTTTGTTAAAAATATATCTGCAGAGTAGCGGTTCGCTTCTTGTACGAATAATGCCGCTTGTCTTGCCTGTAATCCTGATTTTAATTTAACTTCTACTTGTTGTTCTGCCATTGGTTCTACTCCCCCTATAAGTACTTGCAGTTTCGTTAAAGTTTCACCGTTTCGCCTCGACGTAATGTATCTGCAATATCGTCAATTTTACGAAGGCGATGATTAACACCTGATTTACTAACGGTACCTGCTGATACCATTTCACCTAGCTCCTTTAAAGTCACTTCTTGATATTCAACGCGTAATCGTGCAATTTCCCGAAGTTTTTCAGGTAGCTGGTCAATGCCTATACTAGTATCGATATATCGAATATTTTCCACTTGGCGAACCGCTGCACCAATTGTTTTATTTAAATTTGCTGTTTCACAGTTCACAAGACGATTCACACTATTTCGCATATCACGTACGATGCGCACATCTTCAAACTTCATCATCGCCTGATGTGCACCTACTAAACTTAAAAAGTCTGAAATTTTCTCTGCTTCCTTTAAGTATGTGACAAATCCCTTTTTTCTTTCGATTGTTTTAGCATTTAATTCGAATTTATTCATTAAATCCGCAAGTGCCTCGCCATGTTCTTTATAAAGCGAATACACCTCTAAATGGTACGCCGACGTTTCAGGATTATTAACAGAGCCACTAGCTAAAAAGGCACCTCTTAAATAAGAACGCTTACTACTTGTTGTTTTTACTAACTCATCTGAAATCGTATGATTGAACAAAAAGTTACCTGAAACAATCTCTAGATCATCCAGAATTTCTTTTGCTCCCTCTCTCACACGACAGATATAAACATTGTTCTTCTTTAGCCGCATCTTCTTTCTTACAAGAAGCTCTATTCGATAATTATAAAACTTTTTCATTACCGTATAAATCCTTCGTGCAATTGCTGCATTTTCAGTTTGAATATCTAAACTTAATTGACGATTTGCAAATGACAGAGAGCCATTCATTCGAATGAGGGCTGATAGTTCTGCTTTTAAGCTTTCATCGTCTGCTTCAACTTGAGTAAGCTCTTTTTTTGTTTCTGAAGCAAATGACATAGTAATCCCCCTCTCTATCATAATTTATATATAATTTAATGATATGTTATTCCGCTTTTGTATCTTTGTTAAAGGAACATGCATACTCCACTAACCATTCAGCAACCATTGATGCTTCATGACGAACGACACCATTATGAACAGTAGCGATTTCCTTTTTCACGACGTGAATGCCCATATTTTCCAATCGACCGACATCAAATTTAACTGGCTCAGCCTCTTCCTCTTTATAAGCTGCACGAATAGATGCAGGTACTTCTTCTTTATTAATTAAAATCGTTTGAATAAAGGGTTGCCCCACATGATCATATAAAGCCTGCACATGGTCAGATGCCGAGAAATGCTGTGTCTCGCCTGCTTGTGTCATCAAATTGCAAATATAAACTTTCTTACCTTTTGCGTTAATGATTGCTTTTTGTATATCCTCTACTAACAAATTCGGTAATATGCTCGTATATAAGCTTCCCGGGCCAATAATAATTATATCAGCTCTATTAATCGCACTAACTGCCTCTGGTAGCGGTTTCACATCCTCAGGTGATAAGAACACCCTTTTAATACCTGTATTGAAGGTAGGAATTTTAGATTCGCCTTGTACAATTGTACCATCAATTAGCTCAGCAAAAAGTGTAATTCTCTGATTTGCTGCAGGTAAAACTTTACCATGCACATTTAAGACACGACTCATTTCTCGAATGGCATGAGAAAAATCCCCAGTAATTTCCGTTAATGCGGTTAACATTAAATTACCAAGTGAATGACCACCCAAATCATCAGAAGCTGAAAATCGATATTGGAACATTTCTTCTACTAAAGGCTCCACTCCCGATAATGCTGCGATGACATTTCGCACATCTCCTGGTGGCGGAATATCATAGTCATCTCGTAACCTACCTGAGCTTCCCCCATCATCCGCTACCGTCACAATCGCAGTTAAGTCGATAGGAAACTTTTTTAAACCGCGTAAAAGCGTTGATAATCCCGTCCCCCCGCCAAGGATGACGATTCGCGTATTTCTTTTCTCCATAGAATTAGCCCTTTCTTTTAGCAATATCGCGATGCGTAATAACTGTTGGCACATCTTTATTCAAATAGTCACCAAAATATTCCGCTAATGTAACTGAGCGATGCTGTCCCCCAGTGCAACCAAATGCAATAATGAGTTGTGTTTTGCCCTCTTTTTTATATAGTGGCACCATAAATTCAAATAGATCTACTAGTTTATTAATTAACGTTTGTGTTTCATCATATTTTAGGACATACGATGAAACTTCTGTCTCTAATCCTGTTTTAGCCCGTAATTTTTCTATATAATATGGGTTCGGTAAAAATCGAACATCAAATACTAAGTCTGCATCAATCGGCATGCCATGCTTAAATCCGAATGACATAACGTTGACAGTAAATCTACGAGAATCAGCGCCTGAAAATTGTGCAATAATTCGTTCGCGTAACTCACGGGGTTTCATGCTAGATGTATTATAAATAAATTGCGCTTTTTCCTTCACTTCAGCAAGTAGCTCCCTCTCATGATGGATACCTTCTAATGGCAAGCCGCCAGCTGGTGCAAGTGGGTGTGATCGACGTGTTTCTTTATAGCGTCTCACAAGCGTTTCATTATCTGCGTCTAAAAATAATATTTTTGTAACGACTAAATCTTGCTTTTCAATTTGCTCTAAGGCTTCGATTAGTGAAGAAAAGAAATCTCCTCCACGTAAATCCATTACAGCCGCTATACGAGAAAATTCTTTTTTCGATTCTTTCATTAATGTTAAAAAAGTAGGTAATAATGCAGGCGGTAAATTATCGATGCAGTAAAAACCTAAATCTTCAAAACTTTGGATTACGACAGTTTTCCCTGCTCCAGACATTCCCGTAATAATTATTAATTCATTAACTGGTTGTGTGCTAGGCATTGATGCCATCTCCTTCAGTTGATATTTGAATTGTTTCATGCAATAGTTCAAAGTCTTCTGTATAAGTAAAGGTACCGTACTGCATGCCTTTTTCACATACCGCAAACAATAAATTTGTACGGTCTCCTTCAGCCATCGGTAAATGGTGCAAGCTTTCGATTGGATGCCATTCTAATACACCTTCAACTGTATCTTCATAAGGGATGCCTTCTAATCCATCTGCAACAAATGTAAAGAGCATCCACTCATTAACGACTTCTTGGTCATTTTTAATGACCATTGTATATATACCCTTTAAATGTGGGTTTAAAGGAATTGTTCCTGTTTCTTCTCCAAATTCACGATTAGCAGCTGTATAAATTGACTCGCCACTCTCTATTTTACCACCCGGCGCAACGTACCAGCCTCGTCGTGGTTTTTTCAGTAAAAGAACTTTGTCATCTTTTTTAACAATCAAATTCGCTATTCTCTGCACACACGACACTCCATATCTTATTAATCTTCTACTCATTATTATACATTGTTACACCATTAGCGTACAAAATTATGTACGGAAACACATGTATTCATACGATTGAGCTTGACAGCGGCATAATGTAAAACGAATTGTCATCTATCCATAAAAAAGAGGCTGCTTCTAACGGCGAATTACCGCGAAACAGCCTTACCAATATATCTATTTCAAAAGGGGGTTATTGCACTTATAACTATACCCTTAAAATATTGCAAATGGGTTACAGCATTGTTAAAAACCTGTTAAATCCATCCATTAATTATTAATTTTTTCTTGTAACATTTCAACATAATGTTGCACTGCTTGCGCTGCGATACTACCATCACCAGTTGCTGTAACGATTTGACGTAATGTTTTTTCTCGTACGTCACCAGCAGCGAAGATACCAGGAATTGTCGTTTCCATCTCTTCATTTGTTGGGATATATCCAGCTTCATTTAAAATACCTAAGCTCTCAAATGGTTTTGTTAATGGCAGCATACCGATATAAACGAATACACCATCAGCAGCAAATTCTTGTTCACCACCATCTACTGTAGAAACAAGTGTTACACTACCTACTTTACCATTTTCGTCATTCACTTGTTTGACAGTATTGTTCCAAATGAAGTCAATTTTTTCATTTGCAAATGCACGGTCTTGAATGATTTTTTGAGCACGTAATTTATCACGACGATGAACAATTGTTACCTTTTCGGCAAATCGAGTTAAGTAAATACCTTCTTCAACAGCAGAGTCTCCTCCACCAACAACAACTAATTTTTTGTTTTTAAAGAAAGCACCGTCACATACTGCGCAATAACTTACGCCACGGCCCCCAAGTTCTTTTTCCCCAGGTACACCCATTTTTTTGTATTCTGCACCTGTAGTAATAATAATAGCGCGTGTTTTAAACTCTTTCGCACCCGCTTTAATTGTTTTATAATCTTCGCCATCGGTAATTTCAGTAACATCGCCATAAGCGTATTCAGCACCAAATTTTTTCGCATGGTCGAACATTTTAGTAGATAATTCAGGTCCTAAAATAGAATCGAATCCTGGATAGTTTTCGATTTCTTCAGTGTTAGCCATTTGTCCACCTGGGATACCGCGTTCTAGCATTAATGTAGAAAGGTTAGCGCGAGATGTATAAACCGCAGCTGTCATACCTGCTGGACCTGCTCCTATAATAACTACATCATAAATTCTCTCTTCTGACATATCTGTTCCTCCTAGATCTGTATAAAGCATTTCTTTATATTCAATATCCATGGTAGAGGATAACTGGTGTTGGTTCAAACTTTCTGCTTAGCATTTCAGCAATTACGCATCAAATACAGGTAAAAATTTTATCAATTCGTTCACATACTTCGATAAAGTGGCTGTAGTAATGCCATACACCGTGGCAATAGACGTTTTCGTTATACTGCTCATACGTGAAGATTTATACATATAATCTGCTGCAGCTGCAAGCGCTTTTGGATTTTTGAACGGATAACTGGCATCTAATGCTCTTTCACAAAGAACGAACCACATTTGGAACAAAAATGTATTAGGCATTGTAATGGGCATTGTTTGCATATATAAAATATCGGCTACTTCCATCGCTCTTAAAAACGGGGCGATGCTTTTATCATTTGCATCAAATTCATGCTCTAGTGCATACGCTAAAAAAAGCTTTTCCATAGATGAATATTCATCCACATCAATCCAGCTAGGATGTGCAATTATTTCCTGTTTATGAATTGTCTTGCCAACTAAATAGAGTCCAAATAGACGATCGCTACGATATTTACTTTCAAGCTTTTCTACGATATATTCACGGTTTTGCTCGATGGCATTTGGGTTCGTTACACGACTCTCATATGCCCATGGCTCAAAGCCTTCCTTCTCAGGATCAATTTCTAACAACTTTTTCCAAGCGCTTTTTCCTACAGTCTTTTTACCAGAAAAGTAAGCTGCATGAGATAGCCAAAAGTAAAATCCAGGATCGCCCTCAAATCCACGTTTTTGTAAACTACGTAGCCATTTATAAGCTTCTCCGTAGCGTCCGACAAGCGCCAAAGTAGCGCCTAGTTTATAGCGATGTTCAAATGAGTATGGTTGGATTTTCACTAATAATTCAAGTAACTCTTCTAATTCTTCTTTATTTTTTTCGTAATAAGCCATGACCGTTAAATTACACAGTGCATGTAAATTACCAAAGTTCCCTTTTAACACTTGATGCAATAACGCTCTTGCTTGTTCTGTTTCACCGAGATAAAAATAAGCAAGCGATAGATTATTATGAGCTGCCCAGAAATCCGGGTTTTCTTCAATAATTTTTTCAAATAGCTCGATAGCATCTTTAAAATTACCCTCTTCCATCATTCGGCGGGCTTTTTCCTGTAAATATACAACTTCGGCATCTTGAGGCTCCTCAGCTGTAGGTTGCTCCTGCATTTGCTCTGCAAAATCGATAATTTCTAGCGCCTCTTCTGAATATACGCCTTGAGTATCTAATTCTAAATAACGCTTTGCATATTTCCCTGCTTCCACAGTCATGCCAAGATGTGCAGAAACTTCAGCTAAGAATAGTACAATTTCAGGTTCATCCGGGTCAATAGAATGCGCTTTCCTTAAAAGCTCTAATGCATGGTCATGCTGATCAAGTTCCATTTTAGTAATAGCATATTGCATTAAAATAAGTGAATCTTCTGGACTAAGCTCTGCTGCTCTTTGTAAATATTTATGCGCCTTATCAAATTGCTCACGATCTAACGCTTGCAATGCTTTATTATAATAAAAATCCCCAGTCGGGATAAAAGATACAACGTTTTCTCGCGGTTTTAGTTTACGTTTTTTCTCCAAAAAAATTCCTCCGAAAAAAATAAGGAACGTATAAAAACGCTCCTTATGCTCTAGTATCCTTCATTATAACATATTTAGTGTTGTACATGGCGTTTTTGAAGTACACCAAGCACTTCAAATACGTCTAATTTTTGCTCTTGTAACAGCACTAATAAGTGATAAATTAAATCCGCAGTTTCCCACTTCAACTCTTCTGTATCACGGTTTTTTGAAGCAATTACAACTTCTGTTGCTTCCTCTCCGACTTTCTTACAAATTTTATCGACACCCTCGTTAAATAGATAAGTTGTGTAAGCACCCTCTGGCATTTCCTTTTCACGTTTTTGAATGACACTACGAAGCTCTGTAATAATATCTAAAGAACCAACATTAGCTGATTTTTCTTTAATGATTTCTGTAAAGCAGCTTGTCGTACCGTTATGACATGCAGGCCCTGCTGGTAATACTTCTACAACTAGCGCATCTTTGTCACAGTCAGCACGTATAGCGATTACTTTTTGAGTGTTACCACTTGTTGCCCCTTTATGCCAAAGCTCTTGGCGAGAACGGCTGTAAAACCATGTTTCACCAGTTGCTAACGTTTTTTCTAAAGATTCTTTGTTCATATAGGCAACCGTTAAAACTTCTTTCGTTTGCGCATCTTGCACTACTGCTGTGATTAAACCGTTTTCGTCGAATTGCAGATCCTCTATCATCTTACTAGCACTCCTTTTTGTCGCAGCTTACTTTTAACTTCGGCGACACTCGTTTCTTTATAGTGAAATATAGAAGCTGCCAGTGCAGCATCTGCATCTACATTTTGTAAAACCTCGTAAAAGTGCTCCGCATTTCCTGCTCCACCACTCGCAATAATTGGGACATTTACAGCTTCACGGATTGCTTTTGTCAACGGTAGATCAAAGCCATTTTTCTCTCCGTCTTGATCCATACTTGTAACAAGTAATTCACCAGCACCAAGCTTTACTGCTTCTCTAGCCCAAGCAACCGCTTGCCATTCTGTTTTGGTGCGACCGCCATGCGTGTAAACCATCCAAGTACCTTCTTCATCACTCCATTTTGCATCAATGGCAACAACGATACATTGTGCTCCGAAATAATCTGAGCCTTCTTTAATGAGTTCTGGACGTTGCAAAGCGGAAGAGTTTACAGACACTTTATCAGCTCCTGCACGGAGTAAACGTTTCATATCCTCAAGCGTTCGAATACCGCCACCAACTGTAAATGGGATAGCCAGTGCAGAAGCTGTTTGTCGTACAACATCAACCATCGTTTCACGACCTTCATGCGATGCGGAAATATCTAAAAAAACAAGTTCGTCTGCACCTTGTTCATTATAAAACTTCGCAAGCTCAACAGGATCTCCAGCATCTCGTAATGATACGAATTGAACACCTTTTACAACACGTCCTTCCAACACATCAAGACACGGAATAATTCGTTTCGTAAGCATTATTCCGCCTCCTTAAGTGCCTCTGGTAATGTAAATCGACCTGCGTAAAGGGCTTTGCCAATAATGACGCCACCGACTGTTGAATTTTGTGCTGCTTCTTTCACTTGCTTAATATCATCGAGTGAACTAATCCCACCAGATACAATAATTTCAGCGTTTGTTGCCTCAGCAAGCTTTACGTTCGCTGCAATATTTGGACCAGCTAAAGTACCGTCTGTGGCAATATCAGTGAAGATGAAATATTTTGCTCCTGCTTGTGCAAAATATTGACCTACTTCAATTGCAGATTTATTTGACGTTTCAACCCAACCATGTGTCGCTACCATACCATCCTTTGCATCTAATCCGATGATGATCCGCTCTGCCCCAAATTCCTTGATAAAGCCCGCTACAAGCTCCGGCTCACGAATAGCTAGACTACCAATAATGACTCGGTACACGCCATTTTCAAGATAGAAGCGTACGTCCTCTTCAGAACGTATACCTCCACCAATCTGCACTTTTAATGGTAATTCTTGTGCAACACGTACAACTTCAGCTGCATGTGTACGTTCGCCATCTTTTGCACCGTCTAAGTCGACCATATGTATAAAGCTTGCACCTGATTCTGCAAAGCTTTTCGCCATGTCAAAAGGAGAATCGGCATAAACTGTTTCTTGTTCGTAATCTCCTTTAAAAAGACGTACACATTTGCCACCTCTCATATCAATTGCTGGAAAAATTTGAATTGAACTCATTTCGCTACAACTCCTTTTTCTACACCATCTAACCATTTCTTCAATAAAAATACGCCGAACTCGCCAGATTTTTCAGGGTGAAATTGCATACCTGTAATAGAGCCTCTTTGTACAATCCCAGGTACATCGACATTACCGTAATTGGCGAAAGCAACTAAATCTGCTTGATCCACATTAGCTGCAAAATAAGAATGGACGAAATATACGTAGTGCTCGTCCGGAAACTCAATTTCGCCTAGCCAATCTGGTCGCTGTACAAATTGTAATTCATTCCACCCCATATGTGGCACACGGTACGCTTTACCATCTTCATCAAGCCCTGCGAAGCACTCTATTCTCCCTTTGAAAATCCCAAGTCCCCTGCCATATCCATTTTCTTCACTTTCTTCGAATAATAATTGCATACCTAAACAAATGCCGAGCAATGGTTTATTACTTTTTACTACTTCATCTATAAGTGATACTAAATTCATTTCTTGTAATCTTTTCATAGCATCTTGAAATGCACCGACACCCGGTAAAATAAGGGCGTCTGCTGCCAGTAGCACTTCTTTATCATCTGATACTAAAACATTGCAGCCAAGGCGTTTAATAGCCTGTTCTACGCTAAATAAATTCCCCATTCCATAATCGATTATGCCAATTTTCATGTTAACAGCCCCTTAGTAGACGGTACACCTTTCACACGTGGGTCAATCGAAATTGCTTCATCAATTGCTCTAGCTAGCGCCTTGAAAATCGCTTCGACAATATGATGTGCATTGTGGCCATAAGGTACGATGACATGGACATTCATACGCGCCTCTAATGCAAACTTCCATAAGAATTCATGCACTAACTCCGTATCGAAGGTACCCACCTTGTCAGTTGGAATTTCTACTCGGAATTCTAAATGTGGACGATTTGAACAATCAATGACAACTTGCGCTAAAGCATCATCCATCGGTACAAATGCATTACCGTAACGCCTAATTCCTTTTTTATCGCCTAATGCCTCTTTGATTGCCTGACCTAAAACGATACCAAGATCTTCCGTCGTATGGTGGTCATCAATATATGTATCACCATTAGCAGTAATAGCACCATCAAATAAACCATGCTTCATGAATAGATCTAACATATGGTCCATAAAAGGAACACCTGTTGAAATGGTTGATTTCCCTTCACCATCTAAATTAATTTCTACTGCAATTTGAGTTTCGTTTGTCTTCCGTTCAATTTTCGCAAAACGTTTGTTAGTTTTTTCCACTTGATTCATCTCCTTTATCCCAACCTCTAGATTCCACAGCTCTAGCATGGGCTTCTAAGCCTTCTAGTCTTGCAAGTCTAGCTATTTTCGCCGAATTTTGTGCCCAAGTTTCTTTTGTATAATAAACAACGCTCGTTTTTTTAATAAAATCATCGACATTTAAGCCACTAGCAAATCGTGCTGTACTATTTGTTGGTAATACGTGATTTGTACCTGCAAAATAATCACCTATTGGCTCTGAGCTATAACGGCCGATAAATATAGCGCCAGCATTACGAATTTGCTCTGCAACAGCTTCTGCATTGTCAGTGACAATTTCTAAATGCTCTGGTGCTAATTGATTGATTGCTTGCACTGCATCTGCCATTGTTTCAGCTATATAAATACTGCCAAAGTTTTCAATAGATTTACGTGCAATGGTCTCACGTGGTAATGTTTGCAGCTGATTTTCAACCTCATCAGCTACTTCTTCTGCAAGCCTTTCACTCGTTGTTACTAATATTGTACAAGCCATTGGATCATGCTCTGCTTGGGATAATAAATCTGCAGCAATTTCATCTGCATAAGCATTTTCATCTGCAATAATAGCAATTTCACTTGGCCCTGCAATCATATCAATAGCTACTTCACCAAATACTTCACGTTTCGCTAATGCGACGAAAATATTACCTGGCCCTGTAATTTTATCTACTGCTTGAATTGATTCAGTACCATAAGCTAGTGCGCCAATTGCTTGTGCACCACCAATTTTATATATCTCTGTAATGCCTAAAATGGATGCAGCAGTTAAAACAGCAGCAGGTAACTTACCGTCCTTCCCTGGAGGTGATACTATAACGATGCGTTCAACACCAGCAACTTGCGCTGGAATAACATTCATTAAAACAGATGATGGGTATGCAGCAGAACCACCTGGTACGTATAAACCAACAGCCGCTAACGCTGTAATACGTTGCCCTAACCAAGAGTCATTTTTTAAATCGAGGCGATAGCCTTGACGCTTTTGCTTATCATGGTAAGCTCGAATATTCGCAGCAGCTTCCTTTAAATCTTCCACTAATTGTGGATCCATTCCGCTTACCGCTTCTGCCATTTCTTCGGGTGATACGAGCAATACATCAAGCTCAACATCGTCCCATTTAACACTGTATTCTTTGATAGCAGCATCACCATTTTGACGTACATTGGCAAGCACTTCTCTTACTGTTTTTAATTGCTCCTCATTACCGCTTTCTAAAGGGCGCTGTAAGGAAATATCTTTTGTTAAAGCTTGAATATTCATCGTTTAACCCTTCTCTCACTTCACACATTTTTTTAAGCGTTTGACGAGATCCTGAATACGCTCATTTTTCATTCGATAGCTTACCGGATTGGCGATTAATCGAGATGATACATCTGTAATGTACTCATATTCAACCAGGCCATTTTCCTTTAATGTTTGACCAGTTGATACGATATCAACAATACGGTCCGCAAGCCCAATCATTGGCGCTAGCTCAATGGAACCATTTAAACCAATAATTTCTACTTGTTCACCTTTTTCTCGGTAATAATTAGAAGCTACTGTTGGATATTTTGTCGCAATACGTGGCGCAATATCACCTAGTTTCGTATTTGGTAATCCCGCTGATGCAATATAACATTTACTAATTTTCAAATCGAGTAGCTCATGCACTGCTCTTCCTTGTTCTAATAAGACATCTTTACCCGCGATCCCAATATCAGCAACTCCATGCTCTACATATGTAGGTACGTCCATCGGTTTTGCTAAAATGAAACGAATCTTTTCAGATGGAACTTCTATCATTAATTTACGTGATATTTCAACATCCGCTGGCAAATCAAAACCAGCTTGGATGAGCATTTCATATGCTTCTTCGAAAATACGCCCTTTAGGCATTGCGATTGTTAAGTCAGTCATGGACGATTCCTCCCTGTCCAATACATACAACTTCTGAAAATAGTTGTTCAAATGCTTCTTTGTTTTCTAAACCTTCGATTGATTGTAAAGTTGTGCGTTTGCCTTCTTTACGTAAAACAGCGGCTTGTGCTAATGCTGTTGGGAAATCATCTTGTGCAAATAATACAAGTACGTCTGTAGTTTCCTCATGAATAGCTGGCATTACCTCTAGTAGATGATCTACGCGCATTCCGAAACCAATTGCTCCGACCTGCGCTCCAAATTCATCAAGCAAACCGTCGTAACGGCCTCCATTTCCTAATGGGAAACCGGTTCCTATTGCAAATACTTCAAATAACATACCTGTGTAGTAATTCATATGGCTTGCTAATGTAAATTCGAAATCGATGTATTCTTCTACTTCTGATATTGTTAAAATCCTTTGGAGTCTTTCCATATATTTAAAAGCGTCTTTTTCTACTAAATATTTATCGAGTTGAGCAATGCTTTTTAGCTCAGCAGCTTCCTCTATAAATGCTATTAACGTTTCTTTGTTACTCTCTGGTAAGTCAAACTTCTTTATTGCTTCTTCAAAGCCTACAATATTTTTGTGGACAAGCAATTTATGTAATTCTCTGAATTGCTCTTTTGTTCTGACATTTTGAGTTAGAATAGCCTTTAAAATGCCTGCATGCCCGATTGTTATTTTAAATTGCGTTACGCCTAATGCCTTTAATAACTCGATTGCTGTCAGTAGTATTTCAGCGTCAGCATAAACGGAAGAATCCCCAATAATTTCTACGCCCATTTGTTCGAATTCTGCCGGGCGACCACCTTCTGTTTCTTGAGCACGGAAAACATTCGCAAAATAAGCTAAACGCAATGGGATTTTCTCTTTTAATAGTTTCGATGTTGCAACTCGTGCAATTGGAGTTGTCATATCCGGGCGAAGTACTAATGTATTTCCTTGACTATCTACTAGCTTAAATAAAGATGATTCAACAATTGCAGAGGCTTTACCAACTGTATCGTAATATTCAAGCGTTGGCGTTTTAATAAAGTCGAATCCTCTTAATCGTAGAAAATCTCGACCGGCCTGTCTAACAACTTCTTTTTTTTCAAAAATCTTTGGAAATGTATCGCGCATTCCCAGTGGTTTTTCAAACTTTCGAATTGGTGACATTGTGACACTTCCTAACTTATATACTTTAGTTCACTAGAGTGCTAGAGCGCTAATACATGAAAGTATTTTATCTCAATTACATTGCTACGTCAATAGAAAAACCCATAAAGTTATAACCTTCATGAGTTTTTTGAATTAATAGACTTTTTAGCCTCCATTTGTTCCTTCGTGTATATGATTTGCATCGGATTACCACCAACAAATGCTCCAGCAGGAACATCTCGATTCACTAACGTTGCCGCAGAAACAATGGCATCATCACCAATGATAACGCCTGGTAAAATCGTTGAGTTCGCACCGATCATAACACGATCACCAATAATGACATCGCCTAATCGATATTCTTCTATTAAATATTCATGCGCCAAGATCGTTGTATTATAACCAATGATTGTATTACTACCAACTTGAATACGCTCAGGAAACATCGTATCTGGCATTACCATTAAAGCAAATGCCGTCTTGTCTCCTATTTTCATTTTCAAAAATGTACGAAACAGCCAGTTTTTCATCGATAAAAACGGCGTATAACGCGCCGTTTGTATAACGATGAATGTTTTTGCTACCTTCCAAAAGGAAACCGTTTTATATATTTGCCAAAGCGAGCTAGCCCCTTTAACTGGATATCTCTCAGTTCTTCTCATGATCGGCTTCCTCAACAATCGCTAATAAATCGCTTAAATGTTGCAACATATAATCCGGTTTGAACTGCTCTAAGAATGCCTCACCTTTCACAGACCAAGCAACACCTGCTGTTTTCACACCAGCATTTTGTCCACCTTCAATATCATGTGAGTTATCACCTATCATAATAACTTCATCTTTCTGTAACCCCATCTTCTGAAGCGCTAATAAAATCGGCTCCGGATCTGGTTTTACATTTTTCACATCATCTAAGCCAATAATGACTTCAAACATTCCTTCAGCTTTTAAGACACGAATTCCTTTTGCTAGCATATCTTGTCGCTTTGTCGAAACAATCGCAAGTCGAATCCCGGCAGCTTTCAATGCATGTAATGTTTCTAAAATACCATCAAATTCTGTTACAAGCTCATCATGATGAGCAATGTTCCATTTACGATAATCTTGTACTAATTCGTCTACATGCTCTAAATCGACAATTGAAAATGTTTCTTTTAAAGAAGGTCCTAAAAAAGGTAGAACATCTTCTCTGCTATATTTCCCGGGGAATTTCGTATCTAATACACGTAAAAAAGTTTGAATGATAAGTTCATTTGTATCTAGTAAAGTACCGTCAAAGTCGAATAATAGTGCTTTAATTTTTCTAGTTGTCATACGAATGCAGCTCCTTTTTCTTTCTTTTCTTCAGCTCGTCGTCAAAGTGTCGGTACAACAATGGTCAAAGCAAATGCTGTCGTAACACAGATTAAAAACAAAGGCAGTATCGAAATTCCTAACGGATCAAAGATGAGTGTATCTTCGACTACTGTATACCGCCTGAATCATAACGCCTGCACCATAAGCAAGCCCAATAACTAAACCAACTACTAATGTCATTGAGGCGTTTGGTTGAATACCTAATACTTTTGTAAATGGTGCTATACCATTTGACAACTTTTTCAAGTAGTTATGATCCTTCAATATTTGTACAATCATCATTAATGGAATCACAATCATCATTAATGGAATCACAATCATTGCTAATTGCAATAAAGCCGATGATTAACGCCGAACTAATCGCTAAACCAAAACGAACGGCCAATACAATCCAAAGCTTCACGCCCACCTTTAATGCAACACCTGTTTCAATAAATAAATTATGTGAAAACGAGAGCATAACAGCTAAAATGAACACTTCTTTAACCGTTAAATCTAAAGATAATATCCCTGCAATCCCCGCATATAAGTTCAAGCAATTTCCTAATACGAGCGGAATTGCCGCATCGCCACTGAATCCTAAAATTCCCATATAAGGAGAAATCAAATTGATCACCCAAGGTAGAATGGGGTATGCTGTAATACTGTTAACAATAACGTAATTGGAAAAATAATTTTACTTAATGTCCAAGTAGTTTTTAACCCGGCCATTAACCCCTTTTTCAACGACGCCATCCATCGCTACTCTCTGTAATTATTTATCTAAATACTTCACAACTGGCGTCACTTTCATTTTTCTATAAATGAAAAGTACAACTCCAATGACTAAACCTACTAATGACACAATTTGTGCCATACGTAAATCTCCAATTAATAAACTATCCGTACGTAACCCCTCAACGAAGAAACGACCGAATGAATACCATATAATATATGTCAAAAAAAGTTCCCCACGTCGCAAATTCACTTTGCGCAAAGCGATTAACAATACAAAACCGACTATATTCCAAAGTGATTCATATAAAAAAGTTGGATGATGATAAATACCGTTCACATTCATCTGCTCAATGATCCAATTTGGCAAATACAAACTTTCTAAAAAGTCTCGTGTGACAGCGCCACCATAAGCCTCCTGGTTCATAAAGTTACCCCAACGACCAATAATCTGTCCTACAATTAAACTTGGTGCTAATACATCCGCAATCTTCCAAAAGTTTTCTCCATTCTTTTTGGCAAAAATATATGTAGTAATAAATGCACCAATTAACGCGCCATGAATAGCTATTCCACCATGCCAAATTTGAATAATTTCAACTGGGTTTGCACTATAGTAATCCCATTTAAAAATAACGTAATAAATACGAGCACTAATAATAGAAATAGGTACTGCCCAAATCAATAAATCCGTTAAAAAGTCATCATGAAATCCACGTTTCACCATTTCACGTTGTCCGATTAGAAAGGCAATAATAATACCTGTTGCGATAATGACACCATACCATCGGACTGAAATGGGCCCCAGCTCAAATGCGACTGGATTGATTGCTAATAATATTGAATCCATATTGTTCTCCTTCCAATTTACAAAGTGTTCTTTCATCAATTTTCATTCGATTCAATCACACTATCAAGTCTTCTTGAAAATTCTTCTGCAGCATTGACACCAAGTTTTTTCAAACGATAATTCATCGCTGCTACTTCGATGATAACGGATAGATTTCGACCAGGTTTAACGGGAATCGTTAGCTTAGTCAATTCCGTATCAATTATTTTCATAGTCTCTTCTTCTAAACCTAAACGATCATATATTTTATCAGAATCCCATACTTCTAAATCTATCACAAACGAAATGCGTTTATGTGTTCTAACTGCACTTGCTCCGAATAGCGTCATAATATCAATAATACCGATTCCTCGAATTTCCAATAAATGTTCAATCAAAGCAGGTGCATTACCAATTAAAGTATTTTCACCTTCTTGGCGAATCTCTACACAATCATCTGCAACAAGACGATGGCCTTTTTTTACAAGTTCTAGCGCAGTTTCACTTTTACCAACACCGCTTTTACCTGTAATTAATACACCAATACCATAAATATCCACTAACACACCATGAACTGCTGTTGTCGGTGCTAACTGACTTTCTAGATAATTGGTTAACCTACCTGAAAAACGCGTCGTCGACATTTTCGTCGATAACACCGGCACATTATGCTCATTCGAAGCGACATATAAAGCTTCCGGCACTTCCATATCATGCGAAATAATAATAGCAGGTGTATCTTGTGAACAAAGCTTATTCATTCGATCAAACTGCACATCTCTCGGTAACAGATCGAAAAATGACAATTCCGTTTTCCCTAACAACTGCACCCGCTTAGCTGGATAATGTGTAAAATAGCCTGCCATCTCAAGTCCAGGTCTAGAAATATCACTCGTCAATATATGTCGACCAATTCCCTCATGACCACTAATAATCTTCAACTCAAACGTCTCTATAACATCCTTCGTACAAACTTGATCCACATCTAACACACCCTTCCAAAAACTACACATTAAAAACATAACCACTTGGAATATATTTTAACATATATTTAAATGCTGAGGACGCCGTTTAGCTCCGACTGGCACTGGAGGGCTCGAAAAGACTCGAGCATATTTTTTGATGATTGAGAGTCCTACTTTTATGACTCGAGCTCCAGCTTTTATTACTGAGGGTTCAACTTCAATAACTCAAACTCATTCTTCTATAACTCAACTGACCCTCTCTACAGAACAAGTTTATCCCTTAAATAAATAAGTAAATCAATCGATTGTATTATTAATGGTTTCCGTTAAAAACTTAAAGTTAAAGTTTAAAGCCATACAAAAAAGCAATCCATAAACTTCACAGATTGCCCTTATCCATTCCATATTTCTCCACAAAAAAACTAGCTCCCCCCTCAGAAAGCTAGCTGTTAAATCATACTTATTTTTTTTCAGACAACCATTTAGCAACTGCTTCTGCTTCGTCACTAGAAATGTTTATTTTTGGCATATTACCTTTACCATTTTTAACAACATCTAAAATTTCATCTTTAGAAAGAGTCGCACCGATTTTAGAGATGTTAGGGAAGTTACCTCGTCCTTCTAGGGTTTCACCATGACAAGAAATACAATTAGCTTGTGCAATTTTTTCCGCATCAATTTTTACTGTCTCTGTACCGGCCGTACCTTCTTCTTTTACTTTTTCCTTGCCGCCACAAGCGCCAAGAACTAGAGCTGAACCTAATAACAAAGCAAGTAGAGTTTTTTTCATTTGTATACCCTCCCGAAAATTTTGTATTGCTTACAAAGTAAGTATACCAAATCAAAGTATATTTGAAACCTTATCCTGCCAGGATTACCAATTGAAATACGTTGAAAACACAGGCATGTCAACGCTTTCATCTAGTTGTTTCATCTTTGTGAATTTCACTATTTCAGCATCCCCCGAAAAGAAAAACCTATTCAGATAGTTCTCATGTGATGAATTGATTATTTCGGCATTTTCACTATGACAATAGTCAAAATTGATGAGATACAATTACACAATACTATTCGACCATTTATTTGCTTCTTGATAAATTGTATACAAGTCGCTTTCGCTAATTCCTATTGCATTAACTAATTGGCCGACCTTTTCCCAATTTAATTTGTCCAAGGCAATTGCCAATTGTAAATATGGTGTCATCTCCGTCTCGCTACCCGATATTGTTTCAATAATATTATCCGATAAAGGAAGCTGTAATAATATCCCCTTCATAGGTTGCTGTAAAATTGCATCGATTAATGAAAACATACCTACTAAAAAATATTCAGAGTAATTCACTTTAAATTTATTACGCGCTACCATTTCGCACACTTTTGCTCGGCATAATGATGCTTTCATCAACTCATCATACATATCATCTCGCTCATTCTTTTCAGATTCACGATACGCTAGAATATAAACCCATTTACGTAAATCAGCTAAGCCTAACAACAAAATAGCTTGCTTAATCGAACCGATTTTAGACTTTCTACGCTTTGACGATGAATTAATCAATTTTAATAATTTGAAAGACATTGCGACATCATGCTCAATTTGCTTAGCAATATCATCAATATCCGGATCTTCATCACCTAATGATGTGATGACGCGATAATATTGTAAAAGGTTTGCAGGTATATCATTCCCGCGGATAATTTGGGGTTGCTTAAAAAAATATCCTTGGAATAACTCATATCCATTGTTCTTAGCTTTATGAAATTGGGCGCGTGTTTCTACCTTTTCTGCTAACAAAGTAATATGTGGAAAGTCATTTTTCACGCGTTCCTCAATCTCTTTGCGCTCAATCTCGGAGGAAAGAAGGAAATCTACTTTTATATAATCAGTATATGTAAATAATTCATTATAAAACTTCACATCATCTTGTAACACAAAATCATCCAAAGCAATTTTATAACCTTGGCCTTTCAATTGTTTTACTCTATACACAAGTTTTTCTGTAATTGGAACATCTTCTAAAATTTCGATTACGACCTGGTTGGGTTGCAAATGATCAAATATATTACTCATTAATAAATTTTCAGTAAAGTTAATAAAACATGGTTTCCCATTTGCAAGCTCTTCAAAGCCAATTGAAAATAATGAATTAATCAAAATTTCAACAGTTGCCTTGTCCGCATCAATAGCTGGAAACTTATTTACTGTAGCACCATTTCGATATAATAATTCATAAGCAAAAACTTGTTCATATCTATTAAATATAGGTTGACGCCCAATAAATACTTCCATATGGTTTCTCCTTTAATATCTTTTTCCACTTCATTATATCAGCAATTATTCATATTGTATTTAGTGAATAATCATTATATAAATATCCAATAATCCCCTATATATATATATCATTAATGGTTGCATATTTAGCGATTTTTTTATTTTCATAACTAATTATTCAAATAAATAAAAAATGAAAAAATGGATATTATTTATTCAAAGATGACGAAAAACCATAGAAATGCTATCGTTTAAATTGGGAGTTAATTTTTCACATGAGGGGGATTTTCTATTGGATACACTAATTTATAAACAACAGGAACATTTAGCATTCATTTCGTTAAATCGACCGAATGCGATGAATGCATTCAATTATGATTTACTGGCCGACTTAGGACAAGTCGTTGAATCTATTCGTATTAATCCAGATATTCGTGTTGTCATTTTTACTGGCATGGGTGACAAAGCATTTAGCGTCGGTGCTGACTTAAAAGAACGAAAAACATTAACAGAACAACAAGTTAAACGTAATATCTATAAAATTGGGGAGGTTTTTTCAGCTATTGAAAACTTACCACAGCCGACAATTGCTATGATTAACGGTTATGCTTTCGGTGGGGGTACCGAATTAGCACTAGCTTGTGACTTCCGCTTCGCAGCAGATGACATTTCACTCGGCTTAACTGAAACGAGCCTTGGCATTATTCCTGGAGCAGGTGGCACACAACGACTCCCAAGACTCATAGGAGAAGCAAAAGCACTTGAACTCATTTTAACAGCTAAAAGATTACAGGCAGCAGAAGCGCTAGCGTATGGTCTTTTGACAAAAGTTGAAAAACGTGATGAACTTCATGCAAAAACAGTAGCCTTTGCAGAATTGATGCTAGCAAATGGTCCAATTGCCTTGCAGCAAGCGAAATTTGCCATTAAACATGGTATGAATACCGACTTGCAAACAGGTCTTCATATAGAACGCAAAGCTTATGAAATCACCATTCCTACAGAAGATCGCATTGAAGCACTCAATGCATTCGCTGAAAAACGTAAACCCAACTTCAAAGGTAAATAATAATAAAGAGGCTGCTATTATTAACTGCAGCCTCTTTTCTATCTATTCTTCTATGAAAATTTGTGCCCATTCAGTACGCTTTGCTAACATTTCTTTAGCAAGCTCTTTGGCACCTTCTAAACTATGACTTGCAGCCCAACCACATTGGACTTCATTACAAGCAGGTACTTCAGTAGCAGCTACTACGTCATTAAATGTTTTTTCTAATATTTCCAAAACTTCATCATAGTTGTCATGGTTAATCATTGATAAGTAGAAACCTGTTTGACAGCCCATTGGACTAAGATCTACAACATGATCAGTATGATTTCGGATATTCTCAGCCATTAAATGCTCGATTGAATGTAGTGCTGCCATTTCCATATGCTCTTTATTCGGCTGTTTAAAGCGAATATCGTATTTATATACTTCATCCCCGTTTACACCTTTTTTAAGTCCTGCTAAGCGGACAAATGGTGCAGCCACTTTTGTGTGATCTAAATTAAAGCTTTCAACATTCAATTTCCCCATAATTTCTAACTCCTTTAACAAATATTTTTTTGTACAAATTCAATATTACCATTATATGTTCAATGTTTCATTAATTATCCCTATAATACCTACAAGTTAAATAGGTTTTTATAAAAAATAGACACTCTAGCCATATAACTAGAGTGTTCAATGTCTTTTATTTTTTTACTTTCGCCTTCATAAATCCAATCACCGCTGGTAAAACCGAAACGAAAATAATAATTAAAATAACCTTTGAGAAGTTATCTTTAATTATTGGAATATTACCGAAGTAGTAACCAGCAAATGTACAAATCGTAACCCATAATACCGCTCCAATAATATTGTACATAATAAAATGACGATAATGCATTCGGCTAGCACCCGCTACGAACGGAATAAACGTCCGAATGAATGGCATAAAGCGGGCGAAAATAATCGTTTTACCACCATGCTTATTAAAGAAATCCTGCGCTTTTTGCATACGTTCCTGATTAATGATGCGCCCTAAAAAGCTTTTTGGAGAAATAGAAGTTCCTACCTTATGACCAATCTCATAATTTACTGTATCACCAAACACAGCTGCAACGAAAAATACAAGTAGAAGAATCGGTAAATTAAATGCACCAAGCGCCGCAAATGCACCACTGGCAAATAGCAAGGAATCACCGGGTAAAAATGGGAATATCACAACACCCGTTTCTACAAAAACAATGGTAAAGAGAATACCATATGACCAAATTCCAAATTTTTGAATAATATCGACAAGATGCTGGTCTATATGCATAATAAAGCTAAATAAGCTCTGTATAAGTTCAATCATTTTATCCACTCGCAATCTTTTTTTCTCACTTGTTCATCATACTGTTTTCTCACTATACTGTCACGGATTTATAAATATGTATGCCTTTTAATGAACGTAGTGAAAAATGAAAGGTTCCGTAAATTATACAGAACCTTTTGTTATTTTATTTGCAATGGATGTCACCACCACTTATATCTGAATGAGATATTTCATAAATATGAAAGGGCTTCCCCTTTCCATCAATCATCTCACTAAATGGGTGTACTAGTTGCTACTTTCTATAAGTCAGACTACAATTCCAGTAAAAAATTTCACAATTTTAAAAACCTCCTTCGTTTTTTACAAAGGAGGCTTATCAGTTATTTTACTTTAAATTCTTCCCACTCTTCTCTCAATATGCCCATTCGAATGGAGTCATAGTAAATTCCATTATAATAGCGACATTTGCGAAGGCGTGCTTCTAATGTCATGCCGAGTCTCTCACCAACTTTGATCATACGCTCATTGCCTGACCAAGTAGTGTAACCGACACGCACGAGAGGCATTGTGGTAAATAGGTGTTCAATCCACGCTGTAATTACCTTCGTGCCAATGCCACCACCCCAAAAAGCCGGATCATAAATGCCGATACCTATTTCAAGCCATAGGGAAGGCTCATGCTCCCAGTAGTAGCATACTGTACCTATTAATGTTTCATCCGAGAAAATGCCGAAAAAGTCTTTTTGCAATGTATATTGACCCGTCTTCTTCAGAAATTCTTCATATGGTATTGCCTTATGTGGATAGTAAGGTGCATCCCACTTTTTCCACTCTGGATTCTCTTCCTTAGCGATTAACTCCCAAAGTCTTGGCATATCCACATCTGTTAATTGTCTTAAAATTAACTTCTCATTAATTCTTATCAAATATTATTCCCCTTAATTCATAAATATTTCTCGAACCAGCCAGTAATTTGCGCAAGTCTTTCTATACGAAGACTTGGCAAGCCTGTTCTAGATAAGTTATGGTCTGCGTCTGGGAAGCGTACAAACTGCGTTTCCTTTCCCATCGATTTTAGCGTAATGTATAGCTGCTCAGCTTGTTCAATTGGACAGCGGAAATCCTTTTCACTGTGCAGTATTAATAAAGGCGTCTCTACATTTTCTGCGTATTTTAGCGGTGAATGTTGCCATAATTTTTCTACATCCTTCATATCTGTACCCATTTGCCAATCAGTGAAATAGTAACCTATGTCTGACACACCAAAGAAGCTAATCCAATTTGAAATAGAACGCTGTGTGACTGCTGCCTTAAAGCGATTTGTATGCCCTACAATCCAGTTTGTCATAAAGCCACCATAGCTCCCACCAGTAACACCAAGTCGCTCTTTATCAATCCATGAATGCTCAGCAAGAACCGCATCTATACCGGCCATAACGTCTTCATAATCACCACCACCATAATCACTGCGGACTGCATCGACAAATTCTTGGCTATACCCATGACTTCCTCTAGGATTAACATATAGAACGCCGTAACCTTGCGCCGCAAGTAACTGTAATTCATGGAAAAACGAATTAGCATACATCGTATGAGGACCACCATGAATTTCAACGATTAATGGATATTTTTTACCTTCTTCATATTGAGCAGGCTTCATCAACCAGCCATATACATCAAGACTATCTGAACTTTTATACGAAATCGCTTCTGGTTGAACAAGCTCGACCTCCTCTACAAAGTCATCATTAAAATGTGTCACTTGTTCACTTGCACCTGTTGTCACATCGTATTTGAAAATTTCACCTGGCAATACCGGATTACTAATTGCTAACAACGCAAATGCACCATTACGCTCTACATCATAGCCATATACATGCTCACCTTCAGGGCTCGCAGGATAAATCGCACCGTCTAATGTTGCATAATATAATCGAATATCGCCCATTGTAGACACTTGGAAATACAGATCATTTGCTTCTGTCCACACTACAGTTGGTGCAGTGGCTCCTTGCTGATGATCTGCTACAGCAGCATCTCCAACTGGCGCATCAAAATCCTGCGTTAAGTTCCAGTAACGCTGCTCTTCTGTATCGTAAATATAAACCGCTCCGTGAGACGCATTTTTATATTTACGGTCGCTACCATAAAACGCAATATAGCGATCATCATATGAAAAATAAGCATCGCCGTAATGGCCTTCTTCATGAAAAATTGTCGTCTCTTCTTTCGTTTCGATATCAACTAAAATGATTTGCTGACTGAAATCAAAGTCTTTATTTTCGGCACGATTCACTGACATAACTAATTTTCCACCGTCATGTGATACTGCTTCTAAGCTATAATGATGATTCCCTTCTGAAAACAATTGAACATCACCGGTTGCTACGTCGATTTTACCAATTTGATTGTAGATACCTTGTGGCAATAACCCTTTACCATCTGCTTTGTATTTCATGCCATCTACTATATAGGCAGTTGGCTTTTTCTTTTCTTCTTTTTCAACTAGATCAGTAAATTTTTTGCCTTCTTTTAGACGGCCGCTAAACCAAATATTCTTGCCACACGGTGACCAACGGAATTGTGAAACGCCATTTGCTAATGTTGTTAGTTGACGTGCCTCTCCCCCATTTGTCGCAATAATATAGATTTGGTTTTGTTCATTGCGGTTCGATAAAAATGCTACGCTTTTACCGTCTGCTGACCAACTAGGTGAAGACACGCGATTCTCCCCATACGTCCATTGCGTAACTGCACCACTTTCAACATCTAAATGAAACAGATGCGCTACGTATTTATTTTTTTCCTCATCAATGTATGTACGAGTGAAAACAGCTTCTTCACCATTTGGAGATAATTGTGGATTTGTAATAGAATGCAATGCATATAAATCCTCTGCTTTTAACAAACGTTTCGTCATGGTAACCCCCCCTTTTTCTTTTAAGCGAAAATCTCTTTATCCTTCAATATATTTATATTTTACAATACATATATATGTATTGTAACCATTAATTACATATAAAAACAAAGCGTTTTCATTATTTTTGTCAATCCCTTTGCATGTGCGTGCTTATTCATGGAATTTTGTGATAATATAGGGAAGTTATTATCTACTAGCATCGAAGGAGTCTAACGTTATGAACAAAAAACCAGAGCTTCAACGCGGATTGGAGCAACGACATATTACGTTAATGTCGCTAGGTGCTGCCATAGGTGTAGGTCTATTTTTAGGTTCTGCTGGAGCTATTAAATTAGCTGGGCCAGCTATATTAATTGCTTATGCGCTTGGTGGTGCTGTTATTTTCATTATTATGCGTTCACTTGGTGAAATGGCAGTTAACAATCCAGTTGCCGGTTCATTTAGTCGCTATGCCCAGGATTATTTAGGTCCACTGGCCGGGTTTATCACTGGCTGGAATTATTGGTTCTTGTGGACAGTCACCTGTATGGCTGAAATTACAGCTGTTGGTGTTTATATGCAGCTGTGGTTCCCAGATTCTCCAAAATGGTTATGGGCACTGGCCGCATTATTAATCATGGTAATGGTGAATTTAATTGCTGTAAAAGCTTATGGAGAATTTGAATTTTGGTTTGCACTGATTAAAGTTCTAGCCATTATTTCGATGATAGTACTCGGCTTAGGTGTCATTTTATTTGGTTTTGGAAATGGTGGCCTTGCTGTTGGCTTCAGCAATTTATGGAGCCATGGTGGATTTTTCCCGAATGGTATAAAAGGCATTTTCATGGCATTACCAATTGTAATGTTCGCTTATTTAGGCATCGAAATGATCGGGATTGCTGCTGGAGAAGCAAAAAATCCTGAAAAAGTTATTCCAAAAGCAATTGATACTGTACTTTGGCGTATTTTATTATTTTACGTAGGTGCATTACTTGTCATCATGGCGATTTATCCTTGGAATGAAGTTGGAGCTGAAGGTAGTCCTTTCGTTTTAATGTTCGATAAAATCGGTCTACGTTATGCTGCTGGTATTATTAACTTTGTTGTATTAACAGCTGCCTTATCAAGCTGTAACAGCGGTATCTTCAGTACCGGACGGATGCTCTTTAACTTAGCTGAACAAAAACAAGCACCAAAAGCATTTGCGAAAGTAAATAAGGGTGGCGTACCAGCTGTAGCCATTTTGGCATCTGGTTTCGTTTTATTAATCGGAGTTGCATTAAACTATTTTGTCGCTGAAAAAGTATTCGTTTGGGTTACAAGCATTTCTACGTTCGGTGCAATTTGGACATGGTCGATTATTTTAATTACGCAATTAAAATTCCGTAAAACATTAACGAAGGCGCAAGTATCCAAACTAAAATATAAAGCCTTCATGTACCCTTTTGGCTCATATTTAGCTCTTGCCTTTTTAGCACTAGTCATGATTTTAATGGCATACTTCCCAGATACACGAATCGCACTTATTGTCGGTCCGATTTGGATATTATCTATATTCAGTATCTATCATTTATTTTATAAAAAATAGTATAAAAAAAGGAGATTCCATATTCAAATGGACTCTCCTTTTTATTAGTTTTTCAGAGCATGTTCCTTCAACGAACGACGCAAAATTTTACCTGTCATATTTTTAGGTAGCTCTTTAATAATTTCAAATTGCTTTGGTATTTTATATTTCACTAGCTTTTCTTTACAGTATTCATATAAATCTTCAGTAGTTAATTGCTCGTCTTTCAACACGACATACGCAAAAACTTCTTCACCAAAATTCAAATCTGGTAAACCTATAACTGCCGCTTCCATGATACCTGGATGTGCATATAATACTTCTTCCACTTCACGTGGATACACATTATAACCACCAACAATAATCAGGTCCTTCTTACGGTCGACAATATAGAAATAGCCTTCCTCGTCCATTTTTGCTAAATCTCCTGTATATAACCATCCATCACGAATTGCCGCAGCCGTTTCTTCAGGCATCTTATAATAACCTTTCATAACGTTCGGCCCTTTAACAACAAGCTCTCCTACTTCACCAACTGGCACTTCTTCACCTAACCCGTTGAATACTTTGTTTTCAACATTAACGATGTTCGTACCGATTGAACCGGGCTTACGCTCACGATCGAGTGGGTTAAAGCTAGTAACAGGTGATGCTTCAGATAAGCCATAACCTTCAGAAACACGTACATTAAACTTGTCCTCAAAATTATGTAGCAATGCAACTGGCAACGAAGAGCCCCCAGATATTGCTAAGCGCAATGTTGAGAAATCCTCCGGGTTGCCATCTGGAAATTGATATAGGAAATTGTACATCGTTGGCACTCCTGCAAAAACAGTAGCCTTATGCTCTCGTGCAAGATCAAAGACGTCTTTTGGACTAAATCTAGGTACAATTAATAGTGTCGCAGCATTTAATAGCGGTGCATTCACTACTACCGTTAAAGCAAACACATGGAACACAGGTAAGGCTGTAATGACACGATCTTCCGGTGAAATCGTCAAATATTCTGCTACATCGCGTGCATTTGAATATAAATTTTTATGCGTAAGCATTGCACCCTTTGGTTGACCTGTTGTACCTGAAGTATACAAAATAATAGCCGTATCCTCTGGCTCTAATTCAGTTGGCTCAAAGCTTGCAGTAGACGCTGCTAGTAACATCGAAAACGATCTTACTTTTTCTTTCACAGGACTTTCTAACTTCGCTAACTCGGCAGCTGTATCCGGCGTTGTTTCGCACACGATAAATGCCTCAACATTTGGAAAAGTAGTTACACCTACTTTCACTAATGGTAGCAGTGCATCTAATGCAATAACTACTTTCGCATCTCCATTACGTACAATATACGAAATTTCATCCGGTGTATAAATTGGATTTATCGGAATAGCTGTAGCTCCTACTCGCATTGTTGCATATAAAGAAATTAAAAAATGAGGTGTATTGCCGAGTAAAAACGCAACATTATCCCCATTTCCTACCCCTAACCCCTTTAAAGCTGAAGCAAAGCGCGCAACCGATTCTTCAAATTCACCATAAGTCGTATCTTTCCCCATAAAATGATAAGCAATCTTTTCAGGCTGCTCTAATGATGTTTTATGAACTGCCGAAACTAAATTCATATATCCATCCCCCTTTGTTAGAATAGAATGAATGTTCATTCACTTCTTTGTTTATTATATAAAAATTTACAAAATAAAACAACTAACACCCTTATATTACAAGGAATAAACAATAGGGATAGACATTAGCACTACTTGAGCCGCGATTTAACCTACTCGTGATCTCATTTGCATCACTCACGCCATCTTTTAACCCACTCAGCTCTCCATTTAACCTACTCACTTGGTTTCGCGCTAATCTCACGCCTAACTCTCCAACGCAAAGAATATATTTCAATAAATTTTCTTCAAAAAACAAGATTTCATCTAAATAAAGCCTACCTATCACCTTTATAAATCGGCAACTGGTAGGCTTTTCTTATATATGTTTTAACAGCAACTATACTTAGCGAATATGTGATAAATAGCGCCAGCGAATTAAATAGAAATAGAAAACTTGAACACACGTAATAGCACCTAAAACGATTAATATTTCCTTCAATATCGAAAGCTCGGCAATCCCTTGCCAAAATGCCTGCAATGACATAAATGCAAATGTGCTATGCAGCATTGCTAAACCCCAAGGTAAAAAGAATTGTGGGATTAGCTGTCTATTCACAATCTTCCGTAGCTCTCTATCCGTGATTCCCATTCTCCTTAGGGCATTAAATTGTAGCTTATCTCGTTCCAAACCGGTATACAATTTAAAGTAAATAAAGCTGCCGGATGCTAAAAAAAACACCGAAGCTGCTAATAAGCCGATAAAAAGCAACAAAGCGAAGGTAGAACGAATAAATGAATAATCCAGGCCTGAATTCTCAAAGTAAAACGGTAATTCCTCCGAGTGTTCATTCATATAAGCCTCTGTCATCATCGAATCGAGCTCTAGCCCAATATCCTTTGTAGCCGTCCACTGTGGCACATGAAAGACAAATATATGATTCGTGGACTGTGCAGCATTCGCGCCCACCATTGCCTCATCGATTAAATTAAAATCATCATCGTTAATGACAATGACATTCGTTCCAAGCTCAGTAGGTGAGAAAAGTACTCGTGGATAAACTGAATTAATAAAAAGTGGAATACTATTTTCCTGCAAAACGGTCCAAACCTTTTTCGTCTTTAACTCCTCTAAAGACTTCTCAGAATAAGCTAAAAAGATTGCACCTCCCTGCTCCAAATTAACAACAGGATAGCCAAACACTAGCGCCAGTCGATTAATATCCGATTGTCGAACAATTTTTACCGGCTTTTGTGTACTAGAAGACGTTTGACGTTTTACAGTAAATTTATTTAAATGATACGAAAGCCCTTTATCTTCTAACTCCTTCGTCAAACTATTAATATGTGCTTCTTCAAAAGGGTTATCTATTTTACTTGAATATACGAGACCTAGTGGATTTAGACGATGAAACTGATGTGTAAATGTCGACATGGAAATGAGCGTACCTAGTGCTAAAAAGGCCAATGTAGAAACCATACATGATATGAAAAACATCCGTGCATTTTCACGCATAATAACGGACACTTCTGAAACAGTTAGTAATTGGTATTTATGCCAATACCATCTTTTACGCGCACGTACAAACGACATTAACCACTGCAATGAATCGGTAAAAAACAAATACGTACCGAGCGCAGCTAGGGGTGGTAATATGGCTGATAAAAAGATTAATCGCTCTTGTGTTGTAGAGGAAGCCAATGCATAAGAGACAACCAACAGTAGCAATCCTAAAATAGCTCGCCATAATGAATACGAAGCCGTTTGCTCATTACGCCAATAACCTTTCAACAAATCAATAACATCACGATCTCGTATGAACATCACACTAATGAATGAAATAATGACAAACAAACTTGTAAATGTTCCAATCGTTAAAGCAAAAGGTTCCCATGAAAAATACAAAGGTAAGCTATCAATTTGCAAAATTTCGCGTACAATCATGAAAAAGAATTTCGCAAAAGCATAACCAAACACAATACCAAAAATAATAGCGGCTGTCCCGATAATCATCGTTTCAAGTAATACAAGCTTATTTAACTGACGTTTCTCCATTCCAAGATGCATAAGTAAGCCAAATTCCTTTGAACGGGCCTCTAAAAATGCACGCATTGAATAAAATAAGAAGAACATCATAAATAATACTAAGACAACTTCAGCGACGAACATCCCTTGAAACGCAATTTCTCGTAAAAATTCATCTTCTACCTTTGGATGAAACATTAGCATTGAATAAATAAAAAACACCATTACGGATGATACGCTCGACATAAAAAACGCCGCATATACACGGTGATTCCTTATGACATTACGGTAGGCGAACTGTCGAAAAGTCACCGACATGACCTCCCAATAGACTGAGCACATTCAAAATCCGTTGGAAAAACGTCTGACGGTGATCATCTTTATAAATCTCGTTGAAATACTCACCATCTTTAATAAACAACACACGATCACAATAACTTGCAGCAATTGGATCATGCGTCACCATAACGATTGTCGTACGCTCTTTCTTATTAATACGACCTAATAGCTCTAACACATCTCTTGATGAATTTGAATCTAAATTCCCAGTCGGCTCATCTGCTAAAATGAGCGATGGCTTATGAATTAATGCGCGTCCAATTGCAGTCTTTTGAGCCTGTCCACCCGAAATTTCATTTGGGCGTTTCCCTAAAATAGATTGGATTCCTAACTGCTCTGACACAGATTGCACGCGCTCCTCCATCTTCTCAACATTCATATTATCTAAAGTCAATGGCAGTACCATATTTTCTTCAACAGTTAACATTGGTAATAAGTTAAAATCTTGGAATACAAAGCCCAGTTGACGACGTCGAAAATAAGCCAACTCATTCTTTTTTAATTCATGAGGCTTAATGCCATCTACAGTTATTTCACCTGATGTAGGCGAATCAATCGTCGAAACAACATTCAATAACGTCGTTTTCCCACTACCAGATGGACCCATAACCGCTAAAAAATCGCCTTTCTCTACTTCAAAACTGAGCTGATTAAGTGCCCTATGTGTCACCTTTCCTTCATAAACCTTTGTCACTTCATCAATTTTCAAGATGGACATTTATACTACCTCACTTTCCCGAATTGCTGAGGACGCCCGTTTAGACTCGACAAGCGCCGAAACCTTCGAATCGAAAACATCTTTTCAGTTTTCGTCCGAGAAGGTGTAGGTGACCTCGAGAGTCTGGCGTCCGAAGCTGGACTCCCGAATTGCTGAGGACGCCCGTTTAGACTCGACAAGCGCCGAAACCTTCGAATCGAAAACATCTTTTCAGTTTTCGTCCGAGAAGGTGTAGGTGACCTCGAGAGTCTGGCGTCCGAAGCTGGACTCCCGAATTGCTGAGGACGCCCGTTTAGACTCGACAAGCGCCGAAACCTTCGAATCGAAAACATCTTTTCAGTTTTCGTCCGAGAAGGTGTAGGTGACCTCGAGAGTCAGGCGTCCGAAGCTGGACTCCCGAATTGCTGAGGACGCCCGTTTAGCTCCGACAAGCACTTGAACCTTTGAAGCAAAAACTCCTTTGAATAAAGGAATGCATCCTAAGAATGATGGAACAAAACTGTCATCTTTGTTCCTTTTCCAACTTCAGATTCAATTATTAACTGGTGACCTAATTTATCACAAATTTCTTGTGCTAAATATAAGCCCATTCCAGTTGATTCGCCTGTTTTACGTCCATTTTCACCTGTGAAAAATGCACGTGTCACACGCTTCAAATCAGATGCCGGTATGCCAATTCCCTCATCCCGAATTATCAATACAATATGAGCATCCGTTAATTCTGCAGACAGATAAACCTTCTTACCTTCTTCAAACGTATACTTCACCGCATTCGTTATAAATTGCCCAATAATAAATTTCATCCATTTTGAATCAGTCGGTACCATAAGCGTTTCATCTATCGCAATATTAGGATAAACACGATGTGCAATAAATAATCGCTTATGCTCATTAACTGCCTCAACAATCAATTGACGCAGTGAAACCTGTTCAATTTTCATATCTTCTTCAAACGTATCGATTCTTGCATTCATCAATACTGTCTCAAGACCACGCTTCATACGATCAACTTCTTCTTGCACACTCTTTTTATCCAACTCACCATTATCTTGTAGTAGCAATTCTAAAACAGCAAGTGGCGTTTTCATTTGGTGTACCCATTGATTCATAAATTGTAAATGACGATTTTGCTTCGCATATAAAGCCTGTACTTCAAGCTGATAAATTTTATAAAGTATATGAATGAATTCCTCTGTTTGCATATGCTCAGGTGTTTTGGCGTTTTTTTGTAGTGCATCTTCCATCGTTTTTGGCATTCGAGTGACTTTTTTATAAAATGATTGACGCATAATATAACGCGCACATAAATACGTACACGTTAATATTAGCGTTATAACAATTGAATATACGGCAGTATCGACATTACGAAAGCCATCTAACCAATACAATACTAAGATAAACAATACTAATAAGATTTCAAAAAAGACTATTGAAATATTATCTTTCAAATATAATCGAACGCTTGCCATCATTAAGATTCCTCGGAACTTAATACAAAACGATAACCTGCGCCTCGAACTGTTTCAATCGTCGACTTTACTTCATAATCTGACAGTTTTTTTCGAACACGCGTCATATTTACATTCAGCGTATTTTCATCCACAAATGCCTGGTCATCCCACAGTTGTTCCAGTAATTGCTCTCGTGATACTACTTTAGGTGCTTGTCCCATCAACAATTCTAAAATAACCGATTCCTTCTTTTGCAATGGAATTTGATCCTGTTTCGTATGCAATTCCATACGTTCCAAAAACAAATGAAGCTGACCTAGCTTTACAGTCCTCTCTTCTTGCTTAGTCGCATATTCTCCATATGAACGACGTAAATGACTCTTTATTTTTGCTAGAACGATTTCGTAATGGAAAGGTTTCGTAATAAAATCATCTCCACCATTCTCAAGCGCAAAAATTTGATCCATTTCGCCAGAACGAGCCGATATAAAAATAATTGGACAAGTCGTCATCTGCCTTAGCTGACGACACCAATAATATCCATCATATGAAGGTAAGTTAATATCAAGCAAAACAAGATGAGGATTGAACGCCGTAAACTCTTCAAGGATGCTATCAAAAGATTCGACTGTTTTCACTTCATAATGATATTTGCGCAAAGTATCAGCAAGTAACGAAGCAATCTTCAAATCATCCTCCACGATTAATATACGATGTGTATTCATCCCACTCTCCCCTTTATCTCGACCGCACTTCTAAACATAATGCTGTCAAAATTTTCAATACATTAATTGTATAAATTGTTCTTTCGTAACGCCACCAAAGTATGTTGGTACATCGATTGCATTTAATGCTTCTTCAATTATGTTGCGTTCATATTTTTTACCTATTAAAGCTTTTTCTACATCTACCATATCACCAACGCCGAAGAAATCGCCGAAAATATTTACTTCTTCCATAACACCCTTTTTAACTTCTAAACGAATATCAATGCTACCTGATGGGAAACGTTGAGAGCGTTGTACATTGAATTTTGGTGATTGGCCATAGTTCCAATCCCATTTTTGGTAACGCTCCTCGGATAATTTATGGATGTTAGCCCAATCTTCATCTGTTAACTCGTAAAATTGAATATTCTCTTCGCCACCGAAAATTGATTTTAATATTTCCATACGAAATTCTTCTACTGTCATTGGTTCTTCCATAAACTCAACAATATTTGCAACACGTGAGCGAATCGATTTAATGCCTTTTGATTCTATTTTTTCTTTTTTCACTTTTAACGCAGAGACAACAGCATCAATTTCTGTATCAAACAGTAAAGTACCATGACTGAACATACGACCTTTTGTAGAGAATTGAGCGTTACCAGAAATTTTGCGCCCTTCAGCCATAATATCATTACGACCTGACAATTCAGAGTTAATGCCCATATTTTTCAATGCATCTACTACTGGCTGCGTGAATTTCTTAAAGTTTTGGAAGCTTTCTCCATCATCCTTTGTTAAGAAGCTGAAATTCAAATTACCTAGATCATGATACACAGCACCACCACCCGATAAACGGCGAACAACGATAATCCCATTGTCTTCTACATAATCTGTATTAATTTCTTCTACTGTATTTTGGTTACGGCCAATAATGATCGATGGTTGGTTGATATAGAACAATAAGAAAGAATCTTTCTCCACATCCATCGTTTTTAACGCATATTCCTCAATTGCTAAGTTAATGCGTGGATCTGTAATACCCTTATTATCTATAAAGTACATTCATTTCACTCCTCTAAAGTCTCTCATGAATTATTTTAACTCAAATTTGGGTTTTTGTATTGACATAAACATATCTGTTATAATACAATAAATTATATCGAATCAGTATTATAACAGATTACTTAGGAGGCGGAACACAATGTTAGAAAATGTCGTTGAATTTTTCAAGAATTTACCTGCTAAACAATGCACTGTATGCGGTGAGAAAATAGAAGAACAAAGCGAGTGCTATTCAAACACTTGTGAACATTGCAATTCTCTTTAATCGTTATTTATTGATCAACCGAACTCCACATTCGATTGATTGTACTTTTTCATCACTATTTGAACCATAGAGATGAACCTATATTAAGTCGCTTACATTAGAAAAAGCGAAGAGAGCCTGAACCACTCTCTTCGCTTTTTCTCTTTTTATAAACATTTAATGTAAAAAGGTTAGAGAGCATACTTAGCTCTCTAACCTTTTTCTATATTATGCTTCTGCTGTATCCGTTTTTGAATGACGCTTTTTGAAGATTAATGCAAAATACCCTAAAGTAATTGCTAAACAGCCAGCCATAAAGCCGAATAGAATACCGCTATTTGTCCAGAAGAAGCTCATATCTCCAGTAGAGATTGCTGCTTTAAAGCCTTGAACAGAATATGTCATTGGAAGCAGTGTATTAAAGATGTGCAATGGTTGTGGTACTAATTCTAATGGGAATGTACCTGCACTTGTAGTCAATTGTAAAATCAGGATTAAGATTGCCACGAATCGACCTGGATCTGCAAGAATTGATACTAACATTTGAGTCAATGCTAGGAATGTGTAACTTGTCAAGATCGTCATTAATATAAATGCGCCTGTATTCATTGGCTCAAGCTTTAAGCCCCATATAACAATTGCAACTGCAGTTAATGATTGAACTAAACCAACAACAGCCAATACTGCAACTTTACTTGCGAACCACGAAACGCCATTAATTGGTTTAATCGCTGGTTCCACTAGTGGGAAGACGATTGTAATTAATAAAGCACCGACAAATAAACCAAGTGATAAGAAGTATGGTGCAAAACCGGTACCGTAGTTAGGTACTGCATTGATTTCTTTTTTATCAACTGCTACTGGTTCACCGACCATATCATATGTTTTTTGAGTTGCTCTCACTTCAGCGGCTTTTTCATTCGCTTCTTTTAATTTCCCTTGTAATGTGTTAGTACCGTCTTTTAATTCAGATGTACCGTCTTTTAATTTACCTGAACCATCTTGTAATTTATCTAGGCCCGTTACAAGTGATGATGTACCACCACTTAATGTACCTAGACCTGTTGAAAGTTTACCCGAACCGTCTTGTAATTGCCCAAGACCACTTGTTAATGATTGAGTACCATCAGCAAGTTTTGATGAACCGTCAGCTAATTGAGATGATCCTGATTGTAATTTACTCATACCGCCAGTTAGATCTGTTAAACCACCTTGTAATTGACCTGCTCCAGCATCTAATTTTTTAGCGCCTGTAATTGAAGAACTCCAGTTAGAAGCTAATTGATTAGTACCTCCAGCTAATTGTTTTGTACCAGGTGCCAATTCTCCACTAACGGTTTTATTCATTTTATCCAAACCTGCTGCTACAGTTGCTGCACCTTGTTTTAGTGAAGCTGCTTTTTCAGATGTTGGGACTGGAATAGTAGAAACTTGTTTGTTTAATTCTGCTGTACCTGAGCTTAGCTTACCTGCAACCGCATTTGCTTTGTTAGCAGTTGCATCTATTGTTCCTGCTTTTTCAAGTAAAGCTTGTTTTTGTTCTTTAGAAATATCCATCTTATTAATTTGCTCAACTAGCTGTTTTGTATCGGCTGCTAATGTTTGCGAAATTGCACTTAAGCCTGCAGCTCCATCATTTGTATCACTAACACCTTTTTGCAAGGCTGGGACTTTTTCAGTCATAGCCCCAAGACCGTCTACAAGTTGTGTAACTCCTGCAGAAACTTGTTGTGCACCAGGTGCTAATTGACCTAAACCAGCACTTAAAGTTCCAACGCCTGTATTCACTTTTTGTGCGCCGTCATTTAATGCGTTAATGTTTGATGTATTACCTTCTAAACCTTTTACTAAAGTAGCGGTACCTTTTTTCAATTCTGTTGAACCAGATTGTAATTGGCTTGAACCATCTTTAGCAGAAAGAATACCTGTATTTAATTCAGATGTACCTTTTGCTAAGGTTTGAGCTCCATTATTTAAAGTGCCTGCACCTTCTGCCGCTGAATCAATACCATTTTTTAAATCGGTTGAACCTTTTGCTGCTGTTTTAGCACCATCATTTAGCTGAGTAGCACCATCTGTAGCAGTCCCGATACCATCTTTTAATTGACTAGCACCGTTTTTTAATTTTTTAGAGCCTTTTTCAAGTTTAACAGCACCATCTGCTGCATCCCCAAAACCGTCTCCTAATTTTGCAATATTATCAAATAACGTTTCAGCATAAGTTGCAGAAACCTTTTTATTTACTTCAGCACGCACAAGCTCCATTGCTGTATTACCGATTTGTCCACTCAAGAAGTTGAAGCCTTCATTTGGACGGTAAATAATTTTCATTTGTTCAGGACTATCTTCTAATAAAGTACCCGCATTTTTTGAGAAGTTTTCAGGGATTTCAATTAAAATATAATAATCGCGACCTTCTAATCCTTCTTCACCTTTTGCTTCTGATACTTCCACGAATTTAAATTCTTTACTATCTACTAAATTTTCGACTAGGTCATCACCTAATGTCTTTTTTTCACCATCTATTTCAGCGCCTTTGTCATTGTTGACAAGTGCAACCGGCATATCCTGTAAATTTGCATATGGATCCCAGAAAGCCCATAGGAACATACCTGCATATAAAACAGGGACGAAAAGAACTGCGATAACTGCAATCAGCATTTTTTTCGTACGGAGAATTTTCGCAAATTCTGCCTTAATCATTCTTCATTCCTCCTATAAAACTGATTGACCAAATATCTCAGTTGGTCATTTTTATTTAAAAAAAGAATCTCATGGTAAGAGACCTCGGAAAATTGTATCTTGAAACAGTGAAGCTATTTTTTCCTCTGATAGTTCAAAGTCATGTGTTGCTCCCCAATCCGCAACAAATCCGAAATAAGCTTTTAATAATAAATAAGCGATTAGTTCTGGTTCGCACTCTCGAATTTCACCTTTGTCTACTGCAATCGTAATTTTCTCTGCAACATAACTGATAATTTCCTGTTCAATTCGAATGAGCATATGCTTCACAGCGGGTGTTCTAAGTTCCTTTTCTTCCTCAAGCAATTTCGCATATAGAAGATGTACTTCTCTGAACTCTAAAACCTTCATTAACACCGCATGTGCATTTTCTTGGAATGGTTGATCAACTGCTATCACTTTGTCTGCAGCAGTCTTCATCTCTTGAATCATTTTCACGACGATCTCTTGAAAAAGGATTTCCTTATTACTAAAGAACGTATAAATTGTTCCTTTTCCGACGTTCGCGATTTTCGCTACCTGATCCATTGTCGTAGCTTTATATCCAAAAAAAGAAAATGACTTCGAAGCCGCTTCTAGTATTTCTTGTCTGCGGTCCATTTTGTTTCTCACCAACTTCCGTTTCAAATAAAAATGACCAGAAAACCATTTTGGTCATCTGGTCATTTATTCTACACTCAACAATTAAAAGATGCAAGTGTTTTTCATAAAAAACAATTTACTATTTTATTTTCATTTATGATCATGTGATTTCGAGTCAGAATCATCGTCCATATCCATTTTTTCCATTCCTTTTGAACTGCCATTTGATTCTTCTTTGACAGTACTCATATCCGGATCACCGACAATGATTTTTTGTTTCGGCATTACATGCAGACCTCGTGCATTTGTATGCGCAAACATATAGTAAACACCATCATGGTCTAAAGTTATAGTCGTTTTATACACGCCTTTTCCATCAAGTTTACCTTCAATCATTTGTCCATCTTCACGCATACCAGATTCCCATACTTCAAATTTCACATCATTTGCATCATCAACGTCTTCTCCACCTTGTGTCACATGAGCAGCCAACTCAATTTCTTTATTAGCCTCTGCTTTTTCTGGTGTTAAAATATCGACTTTTACTTCCACAGACGTACCTTCATTATTTGATACATGGTCCTCTTTCTTTGCATCATCGTTATTACATCCTGCAAGTAAACCTGAAATAACTAATAAACCAATCATCCATTTCTTCATTTTTAAAACTCCTCTACTACTGGTATTTGTATTGTAATCGTAGTACCTTTTCCAAGCACACTGTCAATTTGCCAAGTACCCTCATGCAATTTAACGAGCTGGTCAACGATTGAAAGACCTAATCCACTTCCGCCATCACTACGACTTCTTGCTTTATTCACTCGGTAAAAACGCTCTGTTATATGAGGTAAATCATCCGCCGGAATTCCGATTCCATGATCTTTTATTTGAATGGTAGCTATTTGCCCCGTCTCTTTTGCAATTATTTGCATCGACGTATGCTCGTTTGAATATCGTAACGCATTTTCGATTAGGTTGATGAAAATTTGTTTCAACTTCTCTTCATCGGCATTAACAATAATATCCTCACTCACATCTACATTTACCGTAATATCCTTTTTATATGCCTGCTGCTCAGTTAACAATACGACCTCACGAATCGTTTCGGCGAGCGGCAATGGATATAACATAATAGGCTCTGATACATTCGCTGATCTTGATAATTGTAATAATTCATTTGTCAGCTTTTCCATACGATTTGCTTCTCGGACAATCAAGGCAATTGTTTCATGTTGCTCTTTATCAGGTATAAAACCCTCTTGTATTGCTTCACCATAACCTTTTACATAACTAATTGGTGTGCGTAATTCATGTGACACCGTAGCTAAAAAGTTCCTTTGCGCCTCATCTTCTTGTTGAATCGCAGTCGCCATTTTATTGAATGTTACAGACAACCGCCCTATCTCATCTTTGGACGAAACTTGTACCCGCGTCTCATAATTTCCATCTGCCATTTTCTCTGCCGCGTTTTGCAAAGCATTTAGTGGCTTCATAATATGACCTATACCTTTATAAATACCTAGACCTATGAGTAATAAAAAAACCGCCGCACTGCCTAATAAAAAAATGACTTCTTTAGATGCCAATTCTGTAATTTTTGCTAACGGGAAATATAAATAAATAATGCCTTCTAAACGATTTTGATCAGTCAGTGGTATGATCACCGAAATGATTTGCCGATTAAAACGTTCTTCGTACCCCATCTTCGTGACAGCGTGTCCTTTTAAAAGCTGTTGTCGCTCATCCGATCCAATTAATGTTTTATAGTCGATATCAAATGGTACACAGGCACTCAATTCACGCGGGTTCCTCACTGCAAATATATCCACTTCTGAATACATATTATAATTATCAATTTGCATAATAAAGTCGTCGGTCACTTGCCCACCTTCATAAATTGTCGCTAATTTTTCACCGACTTCAATCATCGACTGCTCTGCATCTTTGACATATAATCTTTCATATAAAAAATTCGTCAGTACATACATAAAAAGCACCGTCAGCGTAAGAAAGATTAGAATCATTGCCCAAATACGTGTGGACAGCTTTTTCATATTACCGCCTCAAAACGATAACCTAGCCCCCATACGGTGTGAATGTATTGCCCTGCTTCTTTCCCAAGTTTCAGACGAAGTGTTTTAATATGCGTATCTACTGTTCTAGTTCCACCTGCATAGTCTAAGCCCCATAAGCTTTCAAGTAATTGTTCACGTGTATATACAGCATTTTCCTTCGACATAAATAAATGTAGCAAATCAAATTCCTTTAATGTTAACGGAATCACGTTACCTACTACTAATACTTTTCTTGATACTTCATCTAGCTCGATTATTCCTTTACATAAATGCTTTGTATGCATTTCCATCGGTACATTTCCCATACGACGTAACACCGCCACAATACGGGCTACAAGCTCTGTTGATGTAAATGGTTTTACAATATAATCATCCGCACCAATCGTTAAGCCCTTTACTTTATCCTCATTAGCATCTTTTGCTGTTAGGAAAATTATCGGTACATTCGAAGTCATACGGATTTCTTCACATACTTGAAAGCCATCCATACCCGGCATCATGACATCAAGCAGCACTAAATCGACTTTCACTTGAGAGAGCACTTCTAAAGCAATATGACCGTTTTCAGCTTGTAGTGTTTGAAAGCCCGACTTTTTGAGCATCATATCGATTAAATTTCTCATATCTTGTTCATCATCGACAATTAGAATGGATGTCATTCACTCATCTCCCTTACAATCAATTGAAACGGTCCTTTATCGACTTTAATTTTATGTGCAATTTTGTTATTTTTCATAAAGTATAATGTTTGATCATCATACCCTGCAACAACGACATATTGCCCAAATACCTGTACCGCAAATGGATTCGCACCAATTTCTTGTTTATTAATTACCTTACCATCATAATCTACTTCATATAATTGACTTTGCCCATGACTCACGACAAATATTCGGTCATCATCTAATGCAAAACCGATTGGCATCATAGGCAGCGAAAGCTCACTATTCTTCTGTCCCTTATCTATATTAAAAATATCGACAGTCGTATTCGGTTTCATACCTTCACCATGCCCGCCTAGCCACAACTCATCTCGATCATTTACAATAACCATACCATGCGAGGACTTGGGAATCCGCCATTTATCCATAACATCTAATGACTTTGCATCCAGAACCGAAAGTTTCGTATCTTTATAATTGACTACATACAATTTCTGCTCATGAATGAGCATCGACATCGGATAATTACCAACCTTCTTCTCAGCGATTTGCTCCCCATGATCCGTGTAAGCTGTAACGCGATTTGTTTTACCATTTGCAATATAGAGCATTTTTTCATTTGGCGAATATATGGCATTCGTCACTCCAACACCTGTTGCAATGGAATACGCCTCTTCGCCCGTACTTAAATTATATACTTCTGCACTCTCCAACTGATTGCCATATAAGAGTAAATACTGCTGACCAATCAAAGTAGCGCCTGTATAAGCTTTCTTTAGCTGCCAAGTTGCAAAAACCTTACTATCTTCATTCACAAAAGTCACTGAAGGCTGCTGTATATTCACGGCTGCAATAAAAGAAGCATCCCCAGGAATCGCCGTATACGCATCTTCCCCACAACCAGAAAGTAACAGCACAACAAACAGCGCGATGATAGTAACTAACCTTCTCAAATCCATCACCCCTACCTCTTATAATACTTTATAAATGTGAAATAATAGTGAAAGAAAGCCAAGCAAATTGTGAATTTATTGAAATGCTGAAGCGGCCTGTTCAGCTGCGTTTCTAGTTATAAAAGTTGGTTCCCAGTCACAATAGCTCCCCCTCCAGTCATAGAAGCTGTGCTCTCAGTCATAATAGCTTCCTCCCCAGTCATAGAAGCTGTGCTCTCAGTCATAATAGCTTCCTCCCCAGTCATAGAAGCTATGCTCTCAGTCATAATAGCTCCCCCTCCAGTCATAGAAGCTATGCTCTCAGTCATAATAGCTCCCCCTCCAGTCATAGAAGCTATGCTCTCAGTCATAATAGTTTCCTCTACAGTCATAGAAGCTGTCCTTGCTGATCCGTTCACCAACTTCTAACTAAAACATTACGGCTCCTAGCCGCAAAAAAGCCGCCCTTCTGTAGGTTACTTTCTACCCAATCAAAAGAACGACTTATTTATTCAAATAAATTTATTAAAATTTCAGCTGCAGCATTACGAGCTTGATCGACACAGTCGGGTAAGCTTGTACCTTCATATGAACTACCAATTAACTTCAAAGTCGGATAGTGTTCATTCAATTCTTGTTTTGCTGCTTCCAAACGCCGAGCATGTCCAACTGTATATTGAGGCATGGCTTCTTTCCATCTTGAAACGACTGTAAAAATAGGATTTCCTTCTACAGGGGTTACTCTATTTAAATCTTGTAATACGACCTTTTCGATTTCGCTATCTGATAAATCAACGATCGCTTCATCACCGGAACGCCCTACATAGGATTTTAATAATGCATAGCCTTCAGGTGCTGCAAGCGGCCATTTTCGATGTGTCCACGAGCACGCTGTAATAGAAAAGTCACTATTACGTGCAACGACTAACTCAGTTCCGGTAAAATTCTCATCAATTGCATGAATAGGAAATGCCATCGTTACAGTCGCAACAGTAGTTAGTGGAATTTGCTGCAAGCTTTGTAGTAATTGTTGTTTGGCAAACATTTTTTGTGTTATTAGATGTGGTGTTGCAATTATTACTGCATCTGCAGCAATCGAGGACTTATTATTCAAGGATAATGTTACTTGATGAGCTGTCTTAGCAATCGATTCTACTTTGACACTTTTTAAAATCGTTGTATCTACTAATCTGGCTTCCAATGCCTCGATCAACGTTTCAAGACCATTCTTAAATGTTCGGAAAGGACGATTTTTATTCCCCACTGATTCTTTAATAATTAAATCAGTAGGTGTATTTTTCATTCCTGTTATTAGACTTCTATATTCTTTTTCCATCTTCATAAACTTTGGAAAAGTTGATTGTAAGCTAAGCTGATCTATATCTCCGGCAACAACACCTGATAACAGTGGTTCGATTATGTTTTCAACAGTTTCTTTACCGAAGCGTCTACGTATAAACTTTCCTAATGGCTGATCCTCTTCTCGAACACGAGAACGTGGAATCCAAAGATCACATAAAGCACGTATTTTGCCGCTCCATGATACAATTTCGGATGTCAAAAATGAAGATAACTGTGTTGGAATGCCTAAAACAGAACCTGCTGGCACTGGATATAGTTTTTCATTAGCAGTAATGAATGTTTGACCTGCTTCATTCCTGATAAGCTGGTCTTCAATTCCTAAATCTTTTACTAACTTGGCCATACTATTATTGTTATCAATATATGAATCTGGACCGCGTTCAACGATAAAATTTTCCTTACGTACAGTTTGAATCTTCCCACCTATACGATGAGAGGATTCAATTAGTACAATTTCTAACGGAAGTTTTTTCTCTTTAGCCTCTTGTTGCAAATAGAACGCAGCAGTTAAGCCTGTAATCCCACCACCGATAACGGCTACCCTTTGCTTTTGTTCAGTCACATCAATCATCACTTTCTATTTAGCTGAAGATAATGTTTTATGAATTATATCGACCATTGCATCGATGAATAGAGGATCGTCATTTGGCATAGCCGGGCGACGATAGTTAGCGCCTAGCTCTTCACAAACAACGCGGCATTCGTAGTCATTATCAAATAAAACTTCTAAATGTTCCGCTACGAAACCTACTGGCGTGTAGACGAATGAACGGAAGCCTTTTTCATTGTATAGTTCACGAGTTAAATCTTGTACATCTGGTCCAAGCCAAGGTTCTGGTGTTTGTCCAGCACTTTGCCAACCTACTGCCATATGTTCTACACCAGTTTCTTTTTGAAGAATATCTGCTGTTTCTTGTAATTGATCCGCATATGGGTCGCCCATTTCAACAATTTTCTCCGGTAATGAGTGGTTTGAAACGATTAGGCAAGCTGTTTTACGTTCTTCTTCAGGCATATCATCAAACGCTTCGGTAATTTTCTCTGTCCAGTATTGGATGAATTTTGATTCTTTGTACCAACTCTCAACTGAAGTAATTGTTAAGCCACCTAGCTCAGCTGCTTTTTCTTTTGCACGACCATTGTACGATTTAATAGAGAATGTTGAGAAGTGAGGTGCAAGTACGATTGAAACAGCTTCTGTAATACCGTCCTTATGCATCGCTTCCACTGCATCTTCTACGAATGGTGCAATATGTTTTAGACCTATATATAATTTGTACTCTACTTCATCTTGTACTTCATTTAAACGAGCACATAAAGCTGCCGCTTGTTTACGTGTTGTTTCTGCGAGAGGTGAAATACCACCGATTGCTTGATAACGACTACGTAGGTCTTCGATTAGTTCTTCGCTCGGTTTGCGACCGTGACGAATATGTGTATAATATGCTTCAATTTCATCTTCGTTGTTGGGAGTACCATAAGCCATTACCAATAAGCCCATTGTTTTTTTCATTGTATTTTTCACCTCAAAAGATTTTTTCCTACCTATTAAAAACGCGCTTTCACTTGATCTGCGCTATATTCATGAATAAGTGTTGTTAAACGTTTTAAAACATCTGGATCTACTGAAGGGAAGACACCGTGTCCAAGGTTGAAAATATGACCTGGTATTTCTAAACCTTGGTCAATAATTGCCTTTGTACGCTCTTCAATAACAGACCAATCAGCTAATAATAGAGTTGGATCTAAGTTTCCTTGTACTGGTTTTGTCATGCCCATTGCACGTGCTTCTTTAATTGGTAATCGCCAATCTAAACCGATAACATCTACTGGTAGATCATGCCAATCCATTGCTAAGTGGCTTGCACCTACACCGAATGTAATCATTGGTACATCTAACTCTTTTAGCTCAGTAAAGATTCTTGTCATTACTGGTTTAATAAAGATTCGGTAATCTTCTTTGTCTAATGCGCCAACCCATGAATCGAAAATTTGGAATGCTTTTGCACCTGCTCCAACTTGCGCTTTAATATCAACAATAATCATATCAGCTAACTTATCCATTAACATAAACCAAGCTTGTGGCTCTGATACCATAAATGATTTTGTTAAGCTATAATTTCTAGAAGGACCGCCTTCAATCATATAGCTAGCAAGTGTAAATGGTGCTCCCGCAAAACCGATTAATGGTACATCTAGTTGTTCTTCAGTTAAAATTTTAATAGTATCAAGCACGAATGGTACATGTTCTTCAGGATTAAATTCGCGTAAAGCTTCTACATCTTTTGTAGAGCGAATTGGGTTTGAAATCACTGGACCAATTCCTGCTTTTATCTTCACATCAACACCCATACCTGGTAGTGGTGTTACGATGTCTTTATATAAAATGGCAGCATCGACATTATAATTTTGCACTGGTAAATGTGTTACATACGCACACAGTTCCGGTTGATGTGTAATCTCCTCTAGTGAGTACTTCTCTTTAATCTTACGGTATTCAGGCTGTGAACGCCCTGCTTGACGCATATACCAAACAGGCGTATAGGCTGTCCTCTCTCCACGTGCTGCGCGTAAAAGCGTATCATTAATCTTTCTCATGAATAGATTCATTCCCTTCATATATATAAGTTATTCGTTTCGACTTTCGTATCCGTTTTCACTATAGTCGTTTCCCATGTTATTGTATAGTTTTCAGCCCGAAATGTCATAAAATTGTTTGTAATGTTGACAACTTTTTGACAAAGATGTCAGACAATCAAAAAATCCGCTAATCCTTTTACTATATTTTGCTTTTTAATCTATATATCAAACATGCAATTATTAATTTTGCACACTATAATGTTTAATTAATACAAGCTATTGCTAACTATATTATATAAAGCCTTATTGAAGTGTGGAAGGCGCTCGTTCAGCTGCGACATGCGCTGTAGGGCTCGAACACAAGACGCTCTACCAGTCTTGTGCCGAGAGACCGAAGCGACCTCGAGCAGCTAGCGCCTGGAACTGGACATCCCGAAGTGTGGAAGGCGCTCGTTCAGCTGCGACATGCGCTGGAGGACTCGAACACAAGACGCTCTACCAGTCTTGTGCCGAGAGACCGAAGCGACCTCGAGCAGCTAGCGCCTGGAACTGGACATTCCGAAGTGTGAAAGGCGCTCGTTTAGCTGCGACATGCGCTGGAGGACTCGAACACAAGACGCTCTACCAGTCTTGTGCCGAGAGACCGAAGCGACCTCGAGCAGCTAGCGCCTGGAACTGGACATTCCGAATTGCTGTAGACACTTAAGAACATTCGAATTAAACAGGAGGCGGTATTGATGAATATTTATTTAACATCTGGAACACCTGAATTCATGGAAAGCCTACGAAAAAAATACCCTAATGAAAAAATGATTGTGCTACACGGTGCAGGTAACTCTGTGTTGCTTCATGAGACAGCAGGAAAGTCGGTATTCCAAACACCTCGTCGCTACGAAGTATTGGATTCAACGAACGAATTAGAGGAGCAAGGATTTTTTGTCTTCAACAATATTCCGGTTTCTGATGAAGGACGGCCAATATTCGAACATCGCTTTTTAAGTCGCTCACGCGCTATTGAGGATGAGCCCGGCTTCAAAGCATATCGCTTACTTAAACCGCTAAATTCTGAAACTTATATTGTCGCATCAGAATGGTCTGGTCCTGCTTCATTTGAAGCGTGGAAAACATCAAAGGCATTTAAAGAAGCTCATGAAAATCAGAGTACTTCAGATGGTACTGATAATCGCAACATTTTCACAAGTAAACCTTATGTAACAACTTATACAACTGCCAAAATTGAAGAAAATGAAGATTAATCATTTAAGTCGAGTCCAGCGCTCGGCTTTTTTTGTTATAATAAATGCAAAGCAAACTTAATATCATATTAGTGAGGTATAAAAATGAAGCTACAATTATTCGAAAAATTAGATAATTCTTATCAAGACATGGTGCAAATTCGTCGTTATTTACATATGCATCCTGAGGTTTCATTTGAAGAAACTGAAACTGCTAAGTATATACAACAATTTTACGATCAATTAGGTGTTTCTTATGAAGCGAATGTTGGTGGCAACGGTGTTGTTGCTCGTATCAAAGGCACAAAGCCAGGTAAAACAATTGCTTTGCGAGCAGATTTTGATGCACTCCCTATTCAAGAAATGAATGATATTTCTTATAAATCAACTATTGCTGGTGCTATGCATGCTTGCGGCCATGATGGTCATACAGCCACATTGCTACAATTAGCAAAATCACTTCATGAAATGCGCGATCATCTAGCTGGTGAATACGTCATTATACATCAGCATGCCGAAGAGATGGCGCCAGGCGGAGCAAAACCTATGGTAGAAGCTGGTTGCTTAAATGGTGTAGATGCTATTTTTGGCACACATCTATGGTCACAAACGCCATTCGGCACTATTGAACATCGTCCAGGACCAATGATGGCTTCAGCAGATCGCTTTGAAATTACAATACAAGGTCGCGGTGGGCATGGTGCAATGCCACAAGATACGATTGATGCCGTAACAATTGGGGCTCAGCTTATTACATATATACAGCAAATCGTCTCCCGTCGAGTAGATCCTATTAAATCAGCAGTTGTAACAATTGGTTCCTTCAACGCAGGTGACGCTTTTAATGTTATTGCAGGAGAAGCTAAAATGTCAGGCACTGTACGCACATTTTCACCTGAAGTTCGTGATATAGTGGAAGCTGAAATTGAGCGTATTGTAAAAGGTACTTGCCTTGCCGCTAACTGTTCATACACATTCAATTTCTTAAGAGGCTATCCACCTGTTGTCAATCATGAGAAAGAAGCCGCTTTCTTATCCGATATTGCAAAGGATATTCCTGGCGTAAATGCATCGTTAGAATGTGCTCCTCTTATGGTTGGAGAAGATTTTTCATACTATCTAGAAAAAGTACCCGGTGTATTTTTCTTCACAGGAGCAATGCCTGAAGGTACAGCTTATCCACATCACCATCCAAAATTTAATTTTCGTGAAGAAGCTATGTTAATTGCTGCTAAAACTTTAGGTGCAGCTGTACTTGATTATCAAAATCTATAAAAAAATCCTGAGACATTTTCTTTGTCTCAGGATTTTCGTTTTATTTTGTCATTCTTAAGGTTAGCTCGCCAACGACTAACATTATGATTGGCCCTACATAAAATAACGGATTGCCTATACCGCAAATTAAGACGATTACTGCTTGTACAATATTCGCAACACGGACCATTTTATGTACCGCTAATTTACGGTAGGCTGCTGGCAGTGGATAAAGCATATACATGCTGAAATCTGTTGCAGAAATTAATGCTTGCTTCAGCTGAATTGCAGTTGCAAATGCAAGTGCTGCTAAAAAGATTACGACAGCTACAGGCATGTTTATGAAAAATGCACCTAGTGCTGAAATTGCCGTTAAACGCACCCATAAATAGAAATGGTCATCCGTCCGGACAAAGGTGCGGAACACTAAATATGCTTGTGTATTTTCCTTATTGAAAGGTACCATTTTATATAGTGCATCCAACCACTGACGACGTTTAATGCTGCCGTGAATATGCGGCACATCTGTAAAGTAATTAGCGAAACGATAAAGGCGTAACATACGATTTTGCTCAAGCTTCACAAAATGCTCATACGGGAATGGATACAACGTCTTTTGCTTCATCCAAGTAAAACCATAATAGACTACTGGAATGGCAACAATGAGCATCATCCACACATTCATATGTAAGACGGATGTAATCACTGTAATGGATATTAACGCACGAACAAGGCGATCTCCCCATACTGCATGTCCTCGATTCGCCCAACGAAATGCAAAATCCACTTGTACATTCCACCATTTCATCAACACAACAAATATAAATGTTAAACCAATTGTTGAAGTAGACACTTGTCCTAACTGTTTTAGCATCGGAAGCGCTACGATAAACGGAATAACAACGACAAGAATTTGTGACCAAAATGTCCAATTGAGAGCCTTCTTTAAATAAATCGGAAGCTTTGTCTCAAGTGGCAATAAATACACTTGGTCAGGTTCACGAATTAAAGTTGTCGGACTACTAAACGCTAATAGCAAACCTACTACGATAGCTGTCACTAAAATTGCTGGAAAATTTGTTGGATTCGTTTTTAACCACTCACTATATTGGTACCCACCTGCACCGATTATGAACACAAACACAATTGCCATATGTCCCGTGAACACATATTTCATATACTTTTGCACTTCATTTATATAATGAAAGAAGCGTGTACGCCACACATCATACAAGTTATTCATCGTCTTGCTCCTTCGTCATGGCGATATATAAATCATCTAATGTCGCACCTGGCATATGGAAAGCATGGCGTAAATCATTCATTGTCCCTTGTGCGCGAAGTCGGCCATTATGTAACAGTAAAATACGGTCACAATGTTTTTCAGCCGTCGATAAAATATGTGTAGACATTAAAATCGATGATCCGTTCCTTTTTTTCTCATCCATTTGATCTAATAATGATTGAATACCAAGCGGATCAAGTCCTAAAAAAGGCTCATCAATAATATACAGTGATGGATTTACTAAAAAGGCACACATAATCATCACCTTTTGACGCATCCCTTTTGAAAAATGCGACGGAAACCAGTTTAATCGTTTTTCCATACGGAATTCTTTTAATAAAGGTTCTGAACGTTCTTTTAATGTCTCTTCATCTAAACCGTATGCCATTGCCGTTAGTTCTAAATGTTCTTTTAACGTTAACTCATTATATAGTACAGGTGTTTCTGGAATATATGAAAATGAAGAACGATATTGATCCATATTTCCCTTTAAAGATACCCCATTCAAAAGAATGTCCCCACTTTTAGGCGTCATTAATCCGATAATGTGTTTTATTGTCGTACTTTTCCCTGCTCCATTCAGTCCGATTAGTCCGACTAGTTCTCCAGGTTGAATTGCAAAAGATAGATCATGGATAACAGGCTTTCTCGTATAACCACCTGTTACGGATTGTAATTCTAATACTGTCATTCCTCGTCACTCCTATTCTTCTTACAGTTTATCAAAATTTTCGCAATCTAGCAGTTATCAATATGGTAAAATGAAAAACAAAATGATGAAAGGTGTGTTTTTAATGAGCGATTGTTTATTTTGTAAAATTATCGATGGTTCAATCCCTAGCACGAAAGTTTATGAAGACGAATTTGTCTATGCCTTTATGGATATCGGCCCTTTATCGAAAGGTCATACATTACTAATTCCTAAAGAGCATGTGGCAAATGTTTTTGAAATGTCTTCTGAAGTAGCTGCAAATCTATTTTCAGTCGCACCTAGAATTGCTAACGCTATCAAAGATACATTCGATCCTGCTGGTATGAACTTATTAAATAATAATGGTGAAGCTGCTGGACAAACTATTTTCCACTTCCATTTGCACTTCATACCAAGATATGATGAAACAGATGGATTTAAACCTACATGGAATACAAAACAAGATGAATATACACCAGCAATTTTAGCTGACTTAGCGGAGAAAATTAAAGAACATCTAAACAAGTAAAATTGTACTTACCATCAATACTATTAAATAATAGTGTTGATTTTCAGAATATTTACATGTAAAATCATGTGTAAGTTTCGCTTCCGATCACGAGGATACGGAAGGAAATAACAAAAGTTGAGCTCAGTGTAGCTATAGGAGAGATGAGAAATGAATACGAAGAATTTAGTTTTAATGGCCCTTTTAGTTGGTGTAGGTGCGGCATTATATGTCGTAATCCCGGGATTTAATGGTGGTATGAAGCCAGACTTCATGCTAACGATGATGTTCATCGGCATTTTATTATTCCCAGGTGTTAAGGAAGTTTTTTTGCTAGCAGTAACAACAGGCGTGATTTCAGGTCTATTTTCAACATTCCCTGCTGGATTTGTACCGAATATCATCGATAAATTTGTCACAGCATTTATTTTCTATGCAGCGGTTGTATTATTACGAAGATTCGCTCAGAAAATTGCTGTTTCAGCGGTTCTTGCTGGTGCAGGTACAATCATTTCAGGAAGTGTGTTCTTAGGTTCTGCGATACTAATCGTTGGTGCGAAGATTCCATTTACAGCTTTATTCTTAACAGTTGTACTACCCGCTGTTGCCATTAACGTCGTAGCATTTATTATTATTTATCCAATCATCATTAATTTAGTTAAACGTTCGAAATTCGATACATCTTTAACACATGCTTAATTGAAGAGCCCTCCAATTCTAAGGAGGGCTCTTCATTTTTTTTAAATCATGTTTTATTATAGTAAGAAAAGGTTATAGTTAAGAGAGGAAGGAGAAGATTTATTATGAAAGCATCTACATTTTTTATTGGCTTAACAACTGGTGTTATAGGCGGTGTAGTAACCGTTCTATTATCTACACCACAATCAGGCAAAGACTTCAGATCCTCATTGCAAGTTACTAAAGAGGATTATCAAAATAAGCTAGCGGATATTAAAGATCAAATGCAAAATATTAAAGGGTCTATTGACGACATAAAACACGAAGCCAAACAAACAATTCCTAAATTCGTTGAAGATACAAAGGAATCCATCGCCTCTTGGCAAACTGAAACCTCTCCAATTCAGGATAACTTGCAACAAGAAATTGCTTCCCTACAAAACACTGTAGAAGAAATTGAAAAGCATTTATCTGAGTTCCAAAATCGTAAAAGAGGTAAAAACACTTAATATTTTTTTGCGATAAAAGTATATTTTTATTTAGAAATAATTAAACTGATTGAAATCATCTACTTTGTCTTATTTTATCTCGAATAATGATTGTTTATTATTTACAAATAATGTTATAATATTAGAAAATTGCGAAAGTTGGTGATAGCTATGTCTGAAGACTTGTATACGGTTCGTGAAGCTATGCTTTACAGCCAGAGAATCGCCCAGCTATCGAAGGCCCTTTGGAAAGCTGTTGAGAAGGACTGGCAAGCATGGCTCAAACCATATGATTTGAATATCAATGAGCACCATGTATTATGGATTGCCTCCAATCTTGAAGGCGCATCGATCTCTGATATAGCAAAATTTGGTGTGATGCATGTTTCAACAGCATTCAATTTCTCTAAAAATTTAGAGGAACGTGGTTTGCTCGTATTTTCTAAACGTAATGACGATAAGAGAAATACATATGTGGAGCTCACCGAAAAAGGTCAGTCATTACTAGTAGAATTAATGGAGAATTATAGCCAATCGAAGCATAGTGTTCTTGACGGCTCACTTCCATTAAAAGAAATGTACGGTAAATTTCCTGAATTATTAGATTTAATGGCTATTATTCGTAATATCTACGGTGATAATTTCATGGATATTTTTGAGGATTCTTTACGTAATATCGAATAATAATCGACACAATTTCATGCCTGATTATAGCTTCAATAAGTCTATGATTAGGTATGAAAACGCTATCTTTTTTTTAATATTAAATTACTTGATTTTCCTATTAAAAAGCTTTAATGTTAGGTTTCGAAGATTATCATTTTTATTGAAATTGGAGATGCTGTAACATGCATTGCTGGAAAACCATTAATGTACAGAAACAATACGGCCACGATCGTATTTTTTTATTGTCTACCATTATCGTCATTAGCGTATTTTCTGTTTTTTATATAGCATTGAATATATATAAAGAAAGTCCGTTATCCGATCATTTATTCCCATTATTTTTATTTGTTTTATTGATGATTTATCCGGCTCATAAGCTACTGCATTTTATGCCACTTTTTAGATATCGTAAATGTTTGCGTTTCTCTATTGAAAAGCAATACGGTTTCTTGCCCGTTTTACAAATGCGTATTCATGAGCCGATTTTAAAGAACCGCTATGTATTTGCTTTGCTTGTACCTTTTATAGCGCTTAATCTTGCTTTAGTGATTGGAGCTATTATGTTTCCATCCTTTAGACATTATTTTTCGATTTTACTGGCTTATCACTGTGGACTTTGCTTAATTGATCTGTTGTATGTCAAACATCTCATGCATTCACCTAAAGCGGCATTGATTGAAGAAACAGACAAGGGCTTTGAAATCTTAATTCCATCGTCCAACCATTTATGACTAACTTGTCTTTTCTGTTCTTTTTTTGTTATGCTTATGATAGAGATAGAGAGGAGGAAAAGACTTGATGATTGCCATTGTCGTCCTATTCTCGGTGTTTTATTTGTTTCAAATTAACCGGATGACGTATGCTCTTTGTGAGCAAAAGGAAATTCCCGAAGAAAAACAACCTAAAATATACCGAACTATAAATGTACTTATTACCATTTTGTTAATCTCTTTTTATTTGGAGATTCTGTTTACTGTGTAATATGAGTTCATTTTATGATATTAGAGACAGCTAGTTGCATGAGTAAAATTGGCATTTAGCTAGTCCTTCCATCCTCAAATCAGTGGAGTGAAAATTCATAAATAAAAAAGTCCATTCGCATCACTGCAAATGGACTTTCTTATTGCCGAGAGCTTAGCACATAAATGCCGCTCCCACAATAATTAACAAAATAAATAGCACGACAACTAGAGCAAAGCCAGAACCATGCGAAAATCCGCCACCGTTACCCATAATTAGCCCCCCCCTCTCTTTGCTATCTTATGCAGGCGTGTTTTTCAGTTTTAGGCTAAATGAATATGGAACCTTTTTCTTTTTTTTTCGTTTTGTGTTATAGTTACAATTGCATTATTTGTAAGTGACTAAGTTGGGAGAGATTTTGAAGATGAAAAAAACCGTATTAACATTAACACTCGCAGCATCTGTTCTTGCTCTTGCTGCATGTGGAAATAATTCTAGTGATGAAATAGTTGCTGAATCGAAAGCTGGAGACATTACAAAAGAGCAACTTTATCAAGAAATGAAAAGTTCAGCTGGTACTCAAACGCTACAAACATTAGTTATCAAAAGCGTTTTAGCTGATAAATACAAAGTAACTGATAAAGAAGTAGAAGCAGAATTCAAAAAGCAAAAAGATCTTATGGGTGAAAGCTATGAACAAACTATAGCTACTCAAGGCTGGACAGAAAAAGAATTTAAAGAAAATTACATCCGCATCCTTTTATTACAAGAAAAAGCAATCGATATTTCTGATAAAGACATCGAAGCATACTACGAACGTATGAAAAAAGAAGTTAAAGCAAGCCATATTCTAGTTGCTGACGAAGCAACAGCTAAAGAAGTTAAAGCGAAATTAAATAAAGGCGAAGATTTTGCTAAACTTGCTAAAAAATATTCAACTGACCCTGGTTCAAAAGAAGCTGGCGGCGAACTTGGTTGGTACGGACCAGATAAAATGGTTGCTGAATTTACAGATGCCTCTTACTCACTTAAAAAAGGTGAAATTAGTGAACCAATTAAAACAACTCACGGTTATCACATCATTAAATTAGAAGACACACGTGAAGTTAAAGACGTTGCTTCTCTAAAAGATAGCAAAGATGAAATTAAACAAAAACTTGCTGGAACTGAAGAATCTCAAAATAAATTCATGGAAAAAGCTAAAGAATTAATCAAAGCTGCTGACGTGAAAATTAAAGATAAAGACTTAAAAGATGCGCTAAAACAATTTTTAACTGATGATACAGCTGAAGGAAAAACTGAAGGAAAATAATTAGCCTCTTGAAAATACCTAATCCATTACGTTGGATTAGGTATTTTTTTATTATACGGGCCTCTGTCCCCTCAAACTTTCAACTTGTCGCATGTTATAGTATCAACACCATTGAATGGAGGTGATTCTTTTGAGATGCTACAACAACTGCCAGGGTCAGTGTCGCTGTCATGGCCACCATCATGGCCACCATCACGGCCACCATCACGGTCACCATCACGGTCACGTACAGCCAATCGTCTGCCCTACACAAGTCCAATTCAATGATTGCTTTGTTGAGCGAGAAATTCCCGTTATTCATCCTACAGTTACTATAAACAGACAACACATCGTTAATGTTCCACGCCATTACGTTACTAATTCCACTGAAAATATGATAGTTGATCCAGGTATTCCTACACACTGCCCTATGCCATCACCATGTCACAGACCATGTCACGGAGCATTTAAAGGTCTTTTTGGCAGACACTAAAACTAAAGTAAAAGGCCCTCTCAGCATGTCTGAAAGGGCCTTTTAATCTTTTTCTTATTCAATCGTAGGTTTATAGAATGAACGATTATCTAATGGGAATAAACGTTCAGTAAATTCGCCTGGTGCCGTTTTGCCTAACGCACGTTTTAGCATATTCATTTTCGCATCGATATTATCAATATAGTGAAGCATTTCCGCCTCTTGTAACATAGGCTTTTTCGGGCTCCCCCACTCTTCTTTACCGTGGTGAGATAATACCATATGTTGCAGCAACATAACTTCTTCACTATCGATTTGAAGTGTATCCGCAGCTTTTGCAATTTCTGTTACCATAATTGATATATGGCCAAGCATATTACCAGTAACTGTGTATGAAGTTGCTACTGGTCCTGATAATTCAACAACTTTACCGATATCGTGTAAAATAATTCCGGCATACAATAAGTCTTTATTTAAAGTTGGGTATAAGTCAGCAATTGCCTGACCTAATTTCAACATGGATACGACGTGATCAAGTAAGCCAGATGCATAATCATGGTGATTTTTTGTTGCAGCTGGGAACGTCATAACAGCGTCTTGATTTTCTTTTACAATATGTCTAGTAATACGTGAAATTTGTGGATTTTTAATTTCGAAGAAGAACTGCATTAACTGTTCAAATAATTCTTCTTTAGGTGTTTCTGATGAAGGTACTAAATCGTCTACTGAAATGCCTTCATCGTTTGTTACAGGACGGATTGCTTTAATACGTAGTTGGTTTTTCCCACGGTAATCATGGATTTCTCCACCAACTTGCACAATACCTTCAGCTTGATATAGTCTTTCATGTTCTTCGCCTGTATCCCATAATTTAGCTTCAATACTACCGCTTTTGTCTTGTAAAATAAGCGTCATAAATGGTTTTCCCATTGTTGTAACACCTTTTGTAGCTTGTTTAATTAATAAATAATGATCGACTGGCTCTCCTGCTTGAAGTGATGCAATACCATTCATATGGAAGTCAATCCCCTTTCACTTTTTAAATTTGAGACATGAATGACTGATGATTCTGACCATTGATCTATCATATTCTCATGACATGTAAAATAGAGTATTTGATGTTTCTTTTGAATACTATCAACTAATTGTACCATGTTCGCAATGCGCAAACGATCAAAATGAACAAAAGGGTCATCCATAATAATTGGAAATGGTGCAGATTGTTGTAGTGAATCTGCCAATGCAAAACGCAGTGCTACATAAGCCTGTTCCTTCGTCGCTTGGCTCAGTTCAGCAATTGTATAACGCATCCCATCTATTGCTACCGCCTCAAAAACACCTTCGTGATTAATCGCCAATGTATCATAACTACCACCTGTTAGCTGTTCAAAATAGCGCTCTGCTCTCTGCAACACAGCTGGCAATCTTTTCTCTTTTAAATTGTGCATCGTTTCCTGTATTGCTGTAGAAATCGCTTTATTAATAGCCCATTCATGCGCTTGTTCTGCTAATGTTGCTTTTTGCTGTTCAAACCATTGAAGGTGTATACCGTATTTCTCATCAGTTAATAAACCGACTGTTTTCGATTGTAGCCCTGCTTGTTCACGGAGTAAGGCATCCTTTTTTTCTTGCAAAGATGCTAGAGTAGCCGTAATCTGTACAAGCAAGTTCTGAGATTCGATATCGTTTAAACGAACTGTAATTGTCGCCTCATCGAACATCGCTAATTGCTCCTCGACTTGTTTTAATGACTGGCTTCTGTCTTTATACAACTCGAATTGCTCATTTGCTTTATAAAAATCCTCAGCCGACTCAGCATCAGCTTCTTCGAATAAGTTTAAAATTTCAGCGGTATAAGATTTATGCAAATTTGTCTTTTCAACAATGGTAATGTCTAACTGCAGCAGTTTTTCTTGTGCTGTTAAAACAAAATGTTGCTGCTCAGTCATTTGGAAATACGCTGATTGAATGGTAGTGGATAAAGTTTCCTTCGTACAAAGCATTTCGCAAGCTTCTGAAGCTTCCCTTATTCGCTTCGTCATTTGGGTAGAAAGAATGTCTAATTGGCTTTCCTTCATTATAATACTTGCGCTTTTTTGCTGAATCTCACGAACGTGTCGGAATAACTCAGTTAAAAGTTTCGGTTGTAAAGAACTGCTAATTTGGAAGCGGTTCAAAAATAATTGAAGCTGCTGCTGACTTTGCTCTGTGTACATATTAAATTTAGAGATAGCTTGCTGTACTTCTTTATATTGTTCATTTTTTTCATCGTACTGTTCTTGTAAAAGGACGACACGATCATCCAACTGGCGAATGTTCGTCAGTAGTTGTTCCATCTCAGATTGCTGTGATTCCACTTCATGAATCACACGATGAAGCGCTTCTTTATTTGCAGGGTCTTCCTCATTTTGAAGAGCACTATTGTTACCAAAGATAAACCAAATAGCGGCCGCTACAATAACTCCTACAGCTACAATGAGCCAGTTGGATTGGCTAACGCCAAATAAAATAGCCATTACTGCAATCGCAATGCTAAAAAGTTTTGCTGATTTTGCATTATTAGAAGGCTTTTCACGTTGCTTTAATATTGCTCTTGCTTCAGCTGCCCGTTGTAATTGCGCTGGCCATTTTGCTGCTCGATCTAAATCATAGTCAGATGGTTGCTGATCGTATAGTTTGTCTAACTTTTGCTCAGTTACTACTAACTCTTTTTGAAGTTGCTCAGCTGTACGTTGGCCAAATCGATATTGTTCTTCATTTTCTTCCAGTTGCTTTACAAGTTGACGGAAAAAATCTTCCTGTTCAAGCGTCGCCTCTGCCTGTTCTAAAGCTAATTGCTGCTGCTCATCTGTAATGCCTAGTAAGCGGTATTGAGCCATTTTTTCTTGTTGCAGTATGTCGATATCATTTTGTAGATTCTTTTCTTGAGAGCGCCATTCACGCCATTCGCTATCTTGGTCATTGAGATTTTTTAATTGCTGATAACGTGCTTCATTAAAATCTGCTTGTAACTGTTGTTGTATTGCTTCTTTCTCCTGCTGAGCTTGGCTTAATGTTACTTGAACTTCAAGCTTCTTATCCTTATATAGTTCATAACGATGGATACCATTTGTCGGGAATACCTTTTGCAAAATAGACAGAAGATCTAGTTCTAGTTGTTCTTTCTTTTGCAATAACGGGTATATCTGGCGGAATGTATTAAGCTTTTGCTGTTCTTGTAATTGCTTAGCTTCAGTTGATTTAATATCGCCTAATGCTGATGCAATTTGCTGCAACCTTATTATAGCCGGTTCATATTCTTCTATCTTTTTACGCTCTTCTTTTAGAGCGATGCCATTTGCACGGAGATCTTCAATTTGTTTATTAATCACCGGGTTTTTACCGGACTTCTTAAAGAGCTCTCCAATTTTCTTATCGAGCTCCTTTTCAAGCTGAGTGAGCTGATCGATACCGGTCGTTCCAGAAGCTAATAACACTCTACTAAGATCGTCCTCGGACATATGCTCTAACTGCTGTAATTGGTGAACGGAGAAGGAAAAAATTGATTCAAACCCTTGTCGATTATAGCCATGAACGATTTTCGCCAACGCCTCTTCATTGCCTCTTGTACCGTCTCCAAAATAGACCCGAACATCCCCTATTGCTTTGCCCTTTACACGTTCAATAACGCAATCACCATATTCATCGTCTGTAATATGCAATTGACCGCCGTATTTCCCTCCAGCTTTCGGTTCATAGCGGAGTTGTTGCGCATTCTTTTGAGGAAAACCAAATAATATATGCAAAATAAATTGCTGAATCGTCGTTTTCCCTGCTTCATTGAGGCCATAGATTACGTTGATGCCTTTTTTTAAATCAATCGTCACATTTTCATGCTGACCGAAGCCAAAAATAACGAGTTTACGAATATACACTTTGTTCACTTCCTTCTAATTTAGAAGTTAATCTTTCTGTGATACATAATTTTTAAATAAATTCTTTGTCTGCTTTGAGATTTGTTCTAATTCTGCTTTTGATAGAGGCTCTAGATAGCGCCCACCTCTTGGATGCTGATACAAATCTTTTAATGTCTCTTTCCATTGCATATCATCCCAGTTGTCAATGACATGAAGCACTGCCTCTGTTGCAACAGTTGGCTCATATTCCTGGAAATCCTGCCAATTGATGTGGACAGACTGTATCCAAATAGCAGGCGATTTCTGCTCTTCTCTTTCACGAATCAATTCAAGCCACTCTTCTATTGTAGAATCTTCAAATAATGTTTTAGCACCCGACTCCAAATGCTCAAGCCTAAGTTCAATAACACCTGCTCCAAATTGATCACGAAATTGTTGTACTGTATTTTCACATGCCTGTAGAATTTCGTTGGCATGAACAAGACCTTCACAATTTACTATAAGTTCATCATAAACAATAACTGAAGTCGGTACAAAATCTAGGTTTGCATGATGATTGTCAATCGTCACATCATAAAAACCTTTTACACCACGCTCTTTTCGATGGCGACTTTGGATATTGCCTGAATAAACAATCGGTGGCTCCTCGTTTAATATTTGGCGCATATGAATATGCCCAAGCGCCCAATAATCATATTGTTTTGCAAGTAGATCTTCTTTCGCAAATGGTGCATAAACATCATGTGTTGTATTGCCCATTAGGCTACCATGGAGCATGCCAATATGAATGGCATCCTTATTTGTAGCAACTGGGTATGTATTAATCATGGGCTCTTTTACATGCCGATCGGAATAACTAAAACCATAAACATGAACAGCTGTCTCTCGAATTTGCAATGTTACCTGCTCCGTTTTCTTTGGCAATACATGGACATTAGGCGGTAGCTCAAAACGTGTCCATTTTCCATTTAGATGATCATGGTTGCCATAACTCAAAATAACTGGGATATTCTTTTCATAAAGCTGTTCCATGCCGTTTTGAAAATGAGCTTGCGCTCGCAAACTACGATCTTCCCCGTCATATATATCACCTACTATGACAATAAAATCTGGTAGTTCCTGTACCGCATATTGAATGAATCGATCAAACGCTGCAAATGTACTATGGCGGAGCTCCTGCAAACGCTCCTTGGGAAGTGCAGACATCCCTTTAAAAGGACTATCTAAATGCAAATCTGCCGTATGAAAAAATCGAATTATAGACATGATTTCCCCCTATTATTTAATACGAATATTTGTTCTTATTTTATCACAAAATTGCGATAATAAATATTAAAAATTGGAACGGAAATAGCCTGTTTGTATGTTTTTCCTGAATCTTCTAGTATAATGAATGTATATTCATAAAAAAGGGTGATGGGCATGAAAACGTATCGATTTACGGCATTCGACAAAACGGGGAAAACACTTTTTGATGAAACATGGGAGTTTGCAGACGATGCGACTGCCAAACTACAAGGGCAACAACAAATTGAAGATAAAGGCTTAGCAGAACAAACACATCGTTTAGTGAACCCTGCTGGCAAATTAATTCTGTTCCATTCATAATAAAAATGCCTTTCACAACTATTTCATTGTGAAAGGCATTTTTTATTGTCCGTTAAAAGCTGGCGTTCTCTTCTGTACAAATGCTTGAATACCTTCTAAATGATCCACCGTTTTACGCATTTTTGATTGCGCAACAGTCTCCATTTTCAATACATTCGATAGCTCAGCACACTTTTGCGTATGCAATATTTCTTTCGTTGCAATCATAGCCGCAATTGGAGACTGCAATAATTTTTGCGCTAATAAATTAGCCTGATCAGCCGCCTTCCCATCAGGTACGACTTCATCCACTAGCCCTATTTTCTTTGCTGCAGTTCCAGTTAATATATCCCCTGACCAAATCATCTGCTTCGCAAGTGGCGTTCCTAGACGCTCCTTCATAAAGAAATGCCCCGCCCCGTCCGGAATGAGCCCAATTCCGATGAAATTCATCGCTAGTTTACTATTTTCTTCTGCAATAATAATGTCACAGCCAAGCGCTAAACTAAATCCTAGACCAGCAGAAGCACCATGTACCGCAGCAATCGTTACCATTGGCAACATATACATTGCCTTCACAAAGCGCGTAATATCAACCATCACAGCATCAATTTCCATCGGGCTTTCATCATCTAGCATCGCTTTAATATCTCCGCCAGCTGAAAACACCTTGCCCGCCCCTTTAATGATGAGTACCTGCACTTCCGCTTCATCATTCAATGCTTCAAAGCAATCCGCTAATTCTTTCATCAATACTTCATTCATCGAGTTCATCGCTGCCGGTCTATTCAAAGTCAACGTCGCCAGCCTACCATTTTTCTCAAAATCTAATGTTTCATAAGCCATTAAAAACACCCCTTTGTTTAAAAATGAACTACCATTCATAATAGTAATATTCTCCATTTATCCAATAAACCCTTTTTTCAAATACAATATTATTTTATTAATCTTTCGTCACGCCACGACCCGCCTGTCTACCACTGAATAAGCTTTCTCCTAAAAACGTCCCTTCTAGTGCTCTATAACCATGAACTCTTCCTGTCAAAATTCGCAATCCAAAGCCAGTCTCGCCAAGCGAATTCTTTTGAGCCTTTCACACCAGAACGTCTTTGATCTGATGAGTCGACGAGAAATAAGCCTCCGATCGATCACTATGTCTGTCCACCAAGAGATGCTTCTAGCTCTTGATCAAGTAATAATACTTTCTTTCCCAGATTCGTCAATTCTTCTGTACAACTAATCCGGCCAAACCCGCATCTAAGACAATTGCATCATACTCCATAGCCCGCCTCTTTTAACGCCTATCAAAACGAATACTCATTCACTCCAACAAATTTCTTCACTTAACGTTTAATCACCTTTATTTATAATAAAAATAAGTGATACACTGCGATAAACCAACTCGAGCGACGTCTAATGTAGTGAAAGTGGGATATTATGACTATTCAACAGCAAATCACCAACTGGTTTGATCAATATAAAAATGATATCTATCAGTTTTTACACTATAGAATAGGAACAAATGAGGCTGAAGATTGTGTACAGGAAGTATTCATAAAAGCGTACCGCTCTTATGAAACCTTTCAGCAAAAGTCGAGTCCCAAAACTTGGCTGTTCTCTATCGCACATCATGTCGCCATAGATACTTTACGAAAAAAGCAACGTCATAAATGGAAAGGCATTTTACTTATGCAACAGCCTGAAAAAGCAACCAACATTACGCCCGAACATTTATTGCAAGCCGATGAATCCATGAAGGAACTTATTCAGATGGTTCAATCATTAAAATCACCATACACTAACATAAAAAAGCTATCTCTCGTCACTTTAAACTGAGAGATAGCCTTTAATTTTGACATACATACTTAAATTTTCATTATCTTAATATTATAATCTCGGATCCACCGGTGTCGATTCCATCGCTAAAGTTGCGAGTACACTTTCATGAATACGCTCTAATGATTCATTGTTCACGAAGCGGCGAATTCCTTCTATACCTAAGGTGAATTCCTGTAGAGCCATACGTTGTTTCTTCCCAGTATTGCGTTGTTTTAAACGTTCTAAATTAGCTGGCTCTGTATAATCCATACCATAAATGATATTCAAATATTTACGACCACGCACCTTTAATGCGGGTTGAATCAACTGGCCTTTATATTTTGTAATAAAGTACTCCGGTTTAATGACAATACCTTCGTGACCTTGTTCGGTAATAGTAGTCCACCAATCAACAACCTCCTGCTCAGAAGTTTTATCCGTTATGATTCTATAATCTGTACGTACAAACCATTTTGAGCTTTCGGCAAAAGCTTCATTTTGTTTCATATGCCATGTGTGAGGTTCACCAAAGAAGGTTTGTTTACTATGCGCTAAAACATGGAATGGTGCTATTTGAATAGCATCTACATCATCTACATTCCAACAGTATTTTTGGAATACCTCTTTGAAAATTTCAGCATGCTCTAGCTTTTCTTCCATCTGTGAGAGCCACGGAGCCAAATCTCCCCTTGCTGCCATACCTTGTGTCAGTGATTCAAGTAGCTTAGAACGATCTAAAATGGCCTGTTCTGCAATATGTGCATATTGACTTCGAATTAGTTCCTTCGCCTTCAAATTCCAAGGCATTATTTCCGCATCTAATAGTACAAAGTCGGTATCATTCTTTGTGAAATACCCTTTTGCTGTTAGTTCTTCATTCAACGACTGTACTACTTGTTGTTCCGTTTCACGCTCAAAGAAGCGGCGGCCTGTGCGACTGTAAATAATACCGAGTGTTGCGAAGCCTATTTTTTGTAATGCGACTTCTTTATTTTTAAATAAAAGTAGTACTGCTCGACTTCCCATGTGCTTTTTCTCCGCTACCAAGGTCGTTACACCCTTACTTTTAAAATAATCGATCGCCTCTTGTGGATGCTCTAAATAATCGTCCAGCTGTGAAGGCTTTGGGGTGGGGCTCATAGTAGGTGGAATATAAACAAGCTGCTCAAGTGGTACTGTAAAATGTGATGTCGTATCAATTGCTGCTTGAACATAATCTGCAAGCACCTCTACCTCACCTAAATCAGCAGTGAGTACTGTATAGCCATTCACAAGCTTCGTTATATTTGGTGGATCTAAACGTTTCTTTTCCCATTCGTTTAAAGGGTTAGTTGGATCTTCTGCATAATCTTGCTTCGCATTGACTGCTATAAATGTTTTTTCTGGGTACCGTAATGCTGTTAACTGTCCCCCAAAAACAACTCCTTGGTCAATATTAACTGTACGATTAGCAATGAGTGGCTGCGGTTTAGGATCATGACCCCAAATAACGAGTAGACTATTGTGATGATGTACCGTCCAATCTAAACGAATCGGTCTACCATTACTAGCAATTCCTGCTGTTTCACCGTAGCGACTAAAATCTTTTATATCGCGTGATTCTTTCCCTATCATCTCATCCTTTATGCCAGCATGCACACAAACCGCCGTTGGAATATCATTTTGAGTAAGGATGTAATGTGATGGTGCCGCTATTAAAAAGTTCTCAAGCTGTTGTTTTAATAACGTCGTCGCCTCTTCACTATTTTGCTGCTCATACAATTCCATTTCTTCAACAAACTTCTCATCACCATACGCCATTTTCACAGTTTTTCCACGTAACCATCTAGCTATTTTCCATCCATGATTACTATCAACCATATAAGCGAGGTCAGTATTCACATGCTGCATCCAAAATTGCATCGTTTTCAGTGATTCTGGTCCACGGCTCATAATATCGCCAAGTGATAATAGTTTTCGACCTTCAGGATGTACATAAAGTCCATCCTCATTTGTTGTATAACCAAGCTGCTCTATTAACGTTATCATTTCATCATAGCAAGCATGAATATCACCGATGATGTCGATGCCTTGCGCTACATCTATTAATAGAGGATTGGACATTCTCTCTATAGTTACCTCCTCACCCTCTTTTAGTACATATATACGAGCATACTCTTCTTTTTTAATAAAACGCTTTTCCTTTTTCAACTGATTATATTGTTTCTTTACTTTATTTTTCCCCCGCGGTTTTTCTCTTTCTAAATCGCGACTTAGCAATGTTTCTAGAGCTGTATCAAGTAACAATGCAGTAATTGGTACCCCTACTCTTTTTGCCATTTGAATATATTTCCCTCGGTCATCAGGGTGTATATGTGTTGCGTCAATAAAGGTTACTTTATTTAAACGACATCTTGCTTCCACCGTTTCTTCCATCATATGAAAAGCCTCTGATGAAATTTTTTGATACGTCTCATATAGGCTGTCAACTTCTTCTACTGAACGACCAATCGTCCAGTCAATAAAGTCCGTATCACCAAGCATTTGACGGAAGTGATCCGAACTAACAACTTCACTTGGCAATAAAAGACCATCTGCAATCCATTTTCTTAGCAATGTCGATTTACCACTATTCGAAGCACCGATCATTATTACAATACCGGCATGCGGAATTTTAATCATTGTGATTCCTCCTCTCTTGTGAAAATACACATTTGTGTAGAATGACCAAACTGAGGATGTTCTTCACCTATACCATCAAACTTAAAGTTATAATGAATATTTTCCATCCTATTAGCACACCATTGTTGAAACTCACGCCTTGTCCATTCGAACCGGTGATCATTATGACGTTTTTTATCATCCATATCATAGACGCTATTATATTCCCGATTTGGTGTTGTAATAATAACTGTTTTTGGTTGATAATCATTGAATATAACAGACATTGCGCGTGGTAACCGTTCAGGATCAATATGTTCAATGACTTCACAAAGAATTATGACATCCTTACCTTTTAATCTCTCATCTTTATAAAATAATGAGCCAAAATGATTTGTTGGCATAACAAATTGACTATCACCGACTAACTTTTCAAAGCGTCTATTAGCCTTCTGTACTTCTATTTGAGAAGGTTCTACAGCTAATATTTCTTGTACACCATCAACAAACCCAAGCTGTTCTGACAACTTACCTTCCCCAGAACCAAAATCAACAACTGTTTTTTTATGTGATAGATTTTCCACAGCATCAATTATTTTGCTATAACGTAAATCATTTAAACGAACTTTCTTTTGTGGTAATGTCGTCAAACCGGTCTTTTCTAGCGGTGAATATAATTCTTTGAAGCGTAGCGCCCTCTTAAATATCAATTCTCGTTCTGGATGTTCATCTAGCCAGCCTTCTCCGTAGCGTTCTAACTTCTCAACTTCAGTTTCATCTATAAAATAATGCTTATAATTATCAATTACAGGAATCAAAACAAAAATTTGACGCAATCCTGTTTGTAGTGTGACATTGCCTTCGATGTTGATAAAGCGTGCCGTACTACGTTCTTTCATGTTAAATTGATAATTTGTTTCGCCATATTCAATTTGTACTTTATAGCCAAGCGGTTCAAATAGTGATTGAATTTGTGCATCTGATAATTCAGAAGCAATCGGGCCAAAACTAAATTCAAAATCGTAACGATGTGACACCCATTCTATATATTCTTCTTTAGGCTGACCATTTAAAGCAGTTCCAAAAGCATTTCGAATAAATGAAGTGAAAATACTGCTAACTGCAAATTCTCGATCATTAATATAATGTGTAATATCGTAGGTATTGTTCGTGTTTTTGACAAGTGCGAGCGAATCTGGCACAACATATGTCGTCATTTTTAACTCCGAATGATTAAATGTTTCATAAAAAATACGAACGATATGTTCTTTTTGCTTTCTCTCATATAAATTATTTGGATTTTTCGCTAACAAATGCGAGAGCTCTGTTATATGGTTCCCCGTTGCTTTAATCGTTAATTGCACGATGCATTCACTTCCTTATTTTGTAGTTAACAATAAATAAACACCTATTATTCATTTTATATTAGATCATAACACGTGAAAATGAAGCGTATATTGTACACTCCAAAAACACGAATTATAATTCCGTTTCAGTTGAATTTATTCGTATTTCGAGCAGTATTATCTTCTTCTAACTTGTTTTCTGTTATTTTTTCAAAACAATGTTGACATTAACCGAATATAGCATTAATATTGATTTAAATTTAAAACATAGTAAAAATATGATGACGGAGACATGCTTCCCGATTTTGAAATCTTTAGAGAGCTAATGGTTGGTGAAAATTAGCGGTTTCAGCGGCAAGTTCCACTCCCGAATAGATAGGTTGAACATTCCAAAGTATGCCTATACGAATCATGCACGTTACGCATATAGCAAAGTCTGTCCGTTTTAGTGGGCAGTAACCCAAGGGTGGTACCGCGTCTGTTAATTTAGCCTTTCGCCCCTTACATTTATTTTATGTAAGGGACGGAAGGCTTTTTATATTTTATTAAAACATTTTTTTCCAAATAAGAGAGGAGATTTAACATGTTACAAGATTATCAACTATTACGAATTCCAGGTCCAACTCCAATTCCACCAAGCGTAGAGCGCGCTATGGCACAACCAATGATTGGCCACCGAGGATCAGAAACATCTAAAATGATTCAAAATATTAAACCGGGCTTGAAAAAAGTATTCGGTACAGAACAAGATGTTCTAATGATTACAGGTAGTGGTACATCAGGTTTAGAAGCTGCAATCGTCAATGTTGTAAAACCTGGCGATAAAGTGTTAGTTGTAGCAACTGGTGTATTCGGTCAACGTTTCACAAAAATTTGCCAAGCGTATCAAATTGACGTTGAAGAATTTGCAGTTGAATGGGGTACAGCGTTAAATCCAACAGCGGTACAAGATTACTTAAAAGAGCATCAAGATATTACTGCTGTATTCTCAACTTATTGCGAAACTTCAACAGGTGTTATTAACCCAGTTGGCGATTTAGCGAAAGCCGTTCATGAAGTATCTGAAGCACTAGTTATTGTTGATGGCGTATCTTGCATGGGTGGCATTGAAACGAAAATGGACGAGTGGGGTATTGATGTTCTAGTAACTGGTTCACAAAAAGCATTCATGCTTCCTGCAGGCTTAAACTTTATCGGTGTAAGTGATCGCGCTTGGAAAGTTATCGAAACTAATCCTAAAAAAGGATTCTACTTAGACTTAACAAAATACCGTGACAACTTAGAAAAAGATACAACACCATTCACACCTGCACTATCTTTACTATTCGGACTTGAACAAGTTCTTAAAAACCTTGAAGCTGAAGGATTTGAAGAAGCATACAAACGACATGCTTTAATGCGTGATATGACACGTGCAGCATTTAAAGCACTAGACATTCCATTATTCACAACAGATGCTGATGCTTCTCCAACAGTAACAGCAGTTAAACCAGCTGATTTTGATGCTGAAGCGTTCCGAAAAGTACTAAAAACCGACTTCAACCTATCTGTAGCTGGCGGTCAACAACACTTAAAAGGACAAATTTTCCGCGTTGGTCACATGGGCTACTGCGCACCAACTGATGTTTTACAAACTTTAGCTGCAATCGAAATAGCACTAGTGAAAATTGGCAAAGATATCGAACTTGGTAAAGGCTTAGCAGCAGCACAAAAAGTGTATCTTGAAGGAGCGAACAACTAATATGGCTATCAATATTTTAATCAGCGATCCACTAAGCGAAGATGGTATTTACCCTCTTCGCCAAGAGAAAGAATTAGATTTAAACATCGTCATTGAAACTGGTTTAACACCGGATGCATTAAAAGCTAAAATTAAGGACTTCGACGTTTTATTAGTACGTAGCCAAACGAAGGTTACTCGTGACATTATTGAAGCTGCTGACAATTTAAAATTAATTGGCCGCGCTGGTGTTGGTGTAGATAACATCGACCTTGATGCTGCTACTGAAAAAGGAATTATCGTAGTTAATGCACCAGACGGTAACACAAACTCTGCTGCTGAGCATACAACTGCAATGATTATGTCTCTTGCTCGTCATATTCCACATGCACATATGTCATTACAAGAAGGCCGTTGGGATCGTAAAAAATTCGTCGGTGTTGAATTAAAAAACAAAACATTAGGTGTCATCGGTTTCGGACGTATTGGACAAGAAGTGGCTCACCGTGCAAAAGGTAACCGCATGAACGTTATTGCATACGATCCATTCTTAACTGCTGAAAAAGCTGAAAAACTAGGTGTCGACTTCGGATCAGTTGAAGACGTAGTAAAAGTCGCTGATTTCATCACAGTGCATACACCTCTTTTAAAAGAAACAAAGCATATGATCAACAAAGACATCTTCGCATTAATGAAAGACGATGTTCGCATTATCAACTGTGCACGAGGCGGAATCATCGATGAAGAAGCATTATACGATGCAATCGTTGCTGGTAAAGTAGCTGGTGCAGCTCTTGACGTAATGGAAGAAGAACCATTCGTAGGCAACCGTCTATTAGACTTACCACAAGTAATTGCAACACCACACTTAGGTGCTTCTACAATTGAAGCTCAAGAATCTGTTGCTGTTGACGTAAGTAATGATATCCTTAGCTACTTCAACATTGGAACAGTTCGCAACCCTGTGAACATGCCTTCTATTCCAAAAGACATCATCGCAAAAATCGAACCATTCTTCGATCTTGGTGAAAAATTAGGCGCCTTCGTTTCTCGCCTATCTGATGAAGCAGTAGAAGAAATCAACCTTTACTTCGCTGGTGAACTAGCTAGTTTCGACGTTCGTCCATTAACGAACAACACTGTTAAAGGTTTGTTAAAACGTAATCTAGGTAACCACGTAAACAACGTGAACGCACGCTTCTTAGCAGAACGCAACACAATTAAAATCAACGAACACAAAACAACAACATCAAAAGGTTTCTTAAACTCTATCGCTGTTGAATTAGTGACTGCTAGCGAAACACATAAAGTAACAGGAACTCTATTAAACGGCCTTGGCGCTCGTATCGTAAAAGTAGACGACTACGTAATCGATGTAGTACCAGAAGGTCACTTACTATTTATCAAACATACCGATAAACCAGGTGCAATCGGCCGTGTTGGTACACTTCTAGCACAAAAAGATATCAACATCGCAACAATGCAGGTTGGTCGTTCTAACCAAGGTGGAGAAGCAATCATGATGTTATCAGTAGATAACCACATCGAAAACGTCGACTTCCTAAAAGAACAAGAAAATATCTTTGATGCGAAAACTATTGATCTATAATAAATGCTGAAGCGGCCCGTTCAGCCCCGACAAGCACTGGAAAAAAGAACACAGTCTAAGACGCCACATCCTGTGGCAACGACTGCGTGACCCGCATCGTGCGGGCCTGAAACAAAAGCATCTTTTCAGCTTTTGATCGAGAAAATGGAAGTGACCTCGAGGGGCTGGCCGCTGAAGCTGGATATCTTATTTAAATGCTGAAGGCCCGTTCAACGGCGACAAGCGTTGGAGGGCTCGATCTACTAAACTACACCACACCAAAAAGTGTGGCGTAGTTTTTTTTTAGAAAAATAATCCTAAATGAGCAAAGACTCTTGAAATTCAAGCTGAGCAGATCACTTTTGGGTGCAAATCATTTGTACGTGTCCACTCCTTAAATTCTCGTCCTTTGGTCTTGTGATTTACCGTTGAAACTTCCCCATATATTTTTTGTTTTAAATGACTTTTATTTATATCTCATACATATTAATTACTATAGTCGTCACAAAGGAGGAATAAATATAAAAAAGACAAAAATAATATTTTTTGTTTTATCTCTTCTATTAATTACAGGAGGCATCGTTATTTTTTATAATCATTCTTATGCAAAAGAAACTCCTAAAGCTACCCAAGTTACCCAAGAAGAATTAAAAGAAATTGAAGAAATTAATGAGAAAATAACTGAAACTGAGTTATCCGAAAAAATTATAAATGCACTAAAAGAAAATGGATACGATCCTCATGGAGGTATTGCATACACAATCTATTCGGTAGACAAAAAAACCTAACACTTCCAATGTATGGTGTTGATATAAAAGATAAAAAACAAAAGAAGATATAGAAAATATTGTTAATACTATCTCAGAAGATAACAATTTCAATCCATTTACAATTGAGTTACAAGAAAGTAAAAAATAAAAATAAGCTTTACCTGAGCTGTCAACAAACGGATTAGCATCTATTTTCGTAAAACAAAAGTCTGGAAATTCTGTAGTGCCATTTGTATTATCAATAGTGCTTGGATACATAGCACCAGTTTTAGTATTATAAAACTGGAAACTAACCTTATTACCGGCATTAACTCCACCTAGCCCAAGTCTTATATCCCCTCCAGAGTACGCTACCCCATATTCACAAAAAAAAAATTAACTGTTATGAGCTTAAAATTCAAAAAATAGAATTAGCCTAGAAAGACTATCTACTAAAGCTGATGAGTAAGCGCCTAACTTTTGTGACTCACGCTCTAACTTCTATAACTCAACCTCCAGTTTCTATGACTCACGCTCCACCTTCTATGACTCAGCACAGCTTCTATGACTCACGCTCCACCTTCCATGACTCAGCACCCAGCTTCTATGACTCAACCTCCTTCTTCTATGACTCAGCCTCCACCTTCTATGACTCAGCACCCAGCTTCTATGACTCACGCTCCACCTTCTATGACTCAGCCCAGCTTCTATAACTCAACCTCCTTCTTCTATGACTCAGCACCCAGCTTCTATGACTCAGCCTCCACCTTCTATGACTCAGCCTCCAATAATAAAAAAGACTACCCATGTCTCTAAAACCCCGACAATTAAGTAGCCTAAATCATCTATTTTAATGGAATCAAGTAGTGCGATACACAATAATAACAATGGTCAAAATACTAGCTATCAATAATAATGGATCCTTTAACCTCTTTTTCATTTACATTATTCTCCTCTCTCATAAACAACGCGTCTGCTCAAGAGAAAGTTTCAAAAAAAGCTTCCTAAATTAGGAAGCTCCCATAAATATTAGATTGTTTTAAGCAGTGGTAGCAATTCGAGTAATGATTCAATTTCATATGTTGGTGTAACGCCTTCAACTGGTGCTTTTTCTTCACGGTTGATCCAAGCTGAGCGCATGTTGATACGTGATGAACCTAAAATATCCGTCATCAAATTATCGCCAACCATAATTGCTTCATCTGCTTGGATGTCTGCAATTTTTAAAACATGTTCGAAAATAGAGGCATCTGGTTTGCCACGACCAAAATCACCTGAAATGACGATATGATCAAAGTAAGGTGCGATTTCTGGTGTGATTTCTAATTTCGTATGTTGTAAACTTGGCGAACCATTTGTTAATAAAATTAATTTATAGTTTCCTTTTAATGCATCCAATACTTCATATGTTTCTTCATAAACAAAAGGACTTTGCTTACGCGCTTCGATGAAATATTCACCTAATTCTGCACCAAGCTCTGCATTATCTATACCTAATTTAGCTAATCCTACTGTCCAAGAATTTTTGCGATATGCTGGAACGATAGCTTTTAACTGTTGAAATTCATTTGTTGGATCGTCAAATGTTCCCCATAACCCTTCAAAAGGATTAATACCGATCATTTGTGTGTAATCATATGTTGGGTAAGAGGCATATAAATTGCGAGCCGCTTCTCTCACTGTCACTTCAAGCTCGGAAGGATTTACCGCCACCTGCTCTGCGGCCTTTTTACAAGTAAGTTCAAATGCAGTCGCAATACTTTTCTTATCCCAAAGTAAAGTATCATCTAAGTCAAAAATTACCGTTCGAATCGTCAAAACAATCGTCTCCCTCATCACAATAAAAGTTTATGTATTATCATTATCCTAGCATATTTCCATCATCAAATTACAAAATTTGCTCAAATTAATACGACCATTTGAACCATACAATAATAAAAGTCATTAGCTTGTAATACTTCGCTAATGACCTCATATAAATCGCTTATTTCTCTTCACCAATTTCATCCAATGCATCGGGATAAATAGTTTCATCGAAAACTTTACCATTCTTGGCATCTTTCATTTTGACAGTCACTTTCATATCTTCCTCTGCGGTACCATCAAAGACTTGATATAACATACCTATAAAGCCTATAGAAAAGACCGCAGTGCTATCAAAGCTATTTTCAAACTCCTCTTTATCTACAACTACTGTAAACTCTGAGAAGTTATTATTATATTCGATTTTTTGAACAGAAGGAGTTTCAGAATCCTCTTCAATTTCTTTAACGTTCGAGGCTGTAGATTCTTTCTTTTTTATCATAAGAGCAGTGTGCTGCTTCCGTGACATAATGTATGTTACAGAGCCGTCACTGTTCTTTTTCACTTCTTTATATTCCTTATCTTCCTTTGCACTTGCAATAATTGCATCTATATCTTCACCTTCATAAAATGAAGCTGGGACTTTTATTTCGACATTCATTAAACCTTTATCTACTGCAACATCACTTTTGTCTTGTTGCTTATTCTCTATTTTGCCATCAGGTGAGCAACCTGCAACCACTAATGCACTAGCGATTAATCCACCTGCTAGTAACCTTTTGATATCCATAAATTCCTACCTTCCGTACACATTGTTCTTAATATTGTACCATAATAAAGGTAGGCATTTTAGTTTATTTATATAAGAAAAGATTAGTACTCACTCACTCTATTGCTGTCCAGTACTTCAGCTCTTCAACTATCAAATGGGCGATCCAAGCTATTTTTCATCGAATTTCAGTTAAACAACGCTCAATCTTCCGCTCAATAAAAGAATATTTTCTATCAGTAGATGCCATATAATAAAAGCTTTTCAAAAACGTCTTGCAGTTTGCTTGTAGAATAATAAATTTCTTAGTAGTCGCTTTCTCTTTTTGCTTTGACAAAAATGGAGGAATTCGCTCAAAAAGCCCCTTAGCTATATCAATAGATAAGCCATTTTCAATCATCGTAAATATAGGTGTGATGACCCGTTCGTCCTCGCCCGCAATATAAACCGCTTTAGAAGTAAATATTTTATTCACTAATGATTGGAATATATCATCATAGTCATCTACTTTTAACTTGGGATTCTTCACAAGTTCATCAATGGCATAAGCAGTGTGTGCAACGCTGTGTGCCCAGCCCTTGTCAGTAACATACCCCCTTATATCCTCCTCTAAATCTAAATACGCCACTAGTTTGTCCTTCACCTTTTCAATCATTTCATCTGTCAAAAATGAATGTTGTAAATCCTGATTTAATATTAATGCGATTAATAATGTTGTGAAGGAGCGTTTAAATACGCTATCCACTCCCTTTTCACCAATTTCATAAAATAAATACACATCACTAAGCGCAGTTTTCAACATATCATTCATGAGTTCATTCGATAAATGTCGGTCATGAATTAGTCGCCAAAACGCTTGATAAACCAATTCATCTCGAAGCTCACTATCCGTTGATCCAATATGCTCCATCATCGAAAAAACAAACTGTTGCTCAGCTACTTCAGCCCAATTTTTTTGATCATTTTGCAGCTCTAACAACAGATTTTTTAATTCCATTTCACTCACAGCTGCACCCCCTTTAGCGGTAATATCCCCTTATCGAACTACATATCTAATATATTCAATAGCACTGCTATTCATGATTAATCTTCTATGTCCTAATATGTATATATAAATTCATTTAAGAATTAACACCTGGTTAATAAAGCTTCTTCATAAAAATAGAAAAACCCTTAAGCAATTCCATCTGCATTTGCTTAAGAGCTATTTTTAATTATTATTCCATTTCACAGTTTCACATCAATCATTGTTTTTCCGCCTTTTTATATACACCTTTTGCAACGGACAAATCGTAGTAAGTAGCACCCACTTCATTGTTTTCTCTACTTTTTAGACTAATAGTAACCAAAGAATCATCGTTACCGCTAATGTTGTAATTCTTTGTAAAAGTGTTGCCATTGTTGTGCTTTGTAAGCATCTATTACTGACATGCCACTGAATTGTGTAACTCCCCAGAAGAAGCTGTCATTTACGTGGCTAACTGTCATTGCACCCGCCCATCACAACTAATGCTAATGGAAGTGCTCCTACAATACCTAGAGTTGGTAGCATCGGTGCAATTAAAGAAGATATAATAACTATTGCTGCAGTTGATGAACCTTGAGCTGATTTTAAAGCTGCTGCGATTAAGAATGGTACTAGTAAGAATAATGTACCGCTTTCGAAAACGCCAAGATCCATGCTTTGTAAAATTTCTGCTACACCTGTATTTTTAATAATTGTACCAAGAGCGCCACCCCACCTGTTACAGTAATTAACAGAACAGGTGCTTACCCCTATAATATTTTTTTGATAATGTTTTGGACCGCTTCATAAGTCCTTTTTCTTAAATGGATTGAGGCATGTTGGATCGATTCTTGTTGTGTAATATATTCATTTGCAACGCTTGCCATCGCCAAGAAATGTTCGGATAACTGCGCGCGACTACCTTCGTCTATGTAACCAGAAATTAATACGACTGGTATTTGCAGCTCTTTCGCTGCATTAGCAATACCGATTGGTGCTTTCCCTGAAAGTGTTTGTAAATCAGATTTCCCTTCCCCCGTTAAAATCAATGACGCTCCCTTAATTTGTCCGTGAAAATCAATTGCTGTCATAACGACTTCAATCCCTGGCTTTAATACGACTGGAAAATAAGCTAAAAATGCTCCACCTAGTCCTCCAGCTGCTCCTGCACCTGGTTTATTTTGTAATGCGACACTTGTCATTGCTTCGATTTTATTCGCTAAAACCGTTAAATTATCATCAATTTGTTGAACCATATCAGGTGTGACACCTTTTTGCGGCCCAAAAATCGCAGTTGCTCCATTTGTCCCCACAAATGGATTATCAACGTCACATGCAATAACAAATTGACATGCTTGAATCCGTTCATCAAATGCCGAAGCATCAATTCCATGAAGTGTACTTAGTGCACCTGCGCCAAGTTCTAAATCGTACCCATTAACATTTAAAAATTTCATACCTAGCGCATGAAGCATGCCAGTACCACCATCATTTGTAGCACTTCCCCCAATACCAATGACGAATTTACGGTAACCAGCATCTAGTGCATGACATATTAATTCCCCTGTTCCATAAGTCGAAGCAATCAGAGGATTTCTTTCATCGTTAGTCAAAAGCGTTAAACCAGACGCCTTCGCCATTTCAATAACACAAGTTTCTCCATCTCCTAAAACACCGTATTCAGCTTCAATAGGTCGACCTATCGGATCATGTACTTGCACAATAATAATTTGACCTTTTGTGGCTTCCACTAGCGGCTCTAGTGTACCTTCACCACCATCTGCTACAGGTAATAGTACAGTTTCAATTTCTGCATTTATATCTTGAATAGCTGCTGCCATTGCTCTAGCCGCTTCTGTAGCTGTAAGAGAACCTTTAAAAGAATCTGGACTGACAACGATTTTCATAGCAATCCCCCCTGTAAATAAAGCGCTTATACAAATTATAGTGATAAATCCAATGTTTTGCATTATACTTAATGTATAAATCCTTATATTATAATAGTTTTTTTTTATACACTGCGGAGGAAAAGTATGATATCAAAACAGTTAGCAAACCAAATTGTGGAACAGACGATGTTACGTTTACACCGCAATATAAACGTTGTGCATACAAACGGAATGATCTTGGCTTCCGGAGATCGGTTGCGTGTAGAAAGTATTCATGGAGGGGCCCGAATTGTTGCAAAAACAGAAAAAGCGCTCATTATTACAGAGGAAAACAACCATCTTTTCCAAAATGCAAAGCCTGGTATTAACTTACCTATCTTCTTTCAAAATGAGCTTGTAGGTGTAATTGGTATTACTGGAAACCCAGATGATATTGTGGAAGTAGCCACACTCGTTCAGTTAACAACTGAAATGATGGTACACCAAGCACTTATAGCCTCACAAAGCGAATGGAAACGTAAAATGCGTGAGACGATTTTCCAAGATTTGATGAATCAGCAGCCCTTGCAAAAAGTAATGGAAGAACGTTTATATAAAATAGGCTTCTTTTATGCACCACCCTTTTATGCGATTACGTTAGATGTTGAGGCAACATTAATGGCCTACCAATCTTTTGTCGAACATATGGAAGATTTTTTTATTCATGAATCTGTTATCTTTGGTAGATATCAATTGAACGAGCATTTTATTTTAGTATCTGGTATGGATACTAAAGCGATTAAACGTAAAATAACAATGTTGTTAACTCAACTAAAAAAATATTTTAACGTCAGAATCGGCATCGGTCAGCCTGTACAATCATTAGAAAAAGCATCTTACTCTTATGAAACTGCGAAAAACGCCATTGAGTACGGTGACAAGAAAAAGTCCATTATTTTTTTTGAAGAGGTTGAAATTTTTTCTTTACTGAAAAAAAGTGATTCCCAAGAAGCCTTGCATTTCACAAGCCGTGTATTAAAAGATTTAAATAATAAACTAATACATACGTTGGTTGTGTATTTTTCAAATAATCAACAGCTCACAATCTGTTCCGAAGAACTTGGGATTCACCGACATACACTTACTTATCGCTTAAATCAAATACATGAAACAACCGGTTATGACCCCGCCAATTTCCAGGACGCCATTATACTACAAATTGCACTATGGTTAAAAAATAAATAAAAATAGGTAAGCATCCTCTTAATCGGGGTTGCTTACCTATTTTTTTATATTAGTTCTAGTTCTTCTTTATAGAGTTCATCAAGAATTGTTAGCTTTTTATCGATAACGTCTCCAAATATTTTAATATAAACTACAGGATCTTCAGGGTGATGGAGTAGCGTAATCTTACCTGTTGATGCATTCACAAGTTTACATGAGACACCACAATTAAGCCCAACGCCCAGTCTCCATTAATACAAAGACTTGAATATAAGAATCTCCCCTTTTTCACATTTAACTATCAAATAAGTAAGAAAAACCTTATAATAAGCTTATTATACTAGAAAAGGAGAGATTACTGTGTCTTTTTTATCAAGAAACACTGTAACCAAAAACGAATCTCTAGACTCATTAATTTTACAAAAAATAGGAGGTGTTAAAATTTCTTCATCTCTCGATCGTTCCATTTATAATCAGATGGACATGATTCAATTAACAGAAAATGACTTAGCCATCCTACGCGTTATGAAACCTATTCTAATCGAAAACATTGAATCCATTGTAGCAAAGTTCTATGAAAATCTTGAGAAGGAAGATTCGCTTGGAAGAGTTATTGATCATAATAGCTCAATTGACCGTTTAAAAAAAGCATTGAAGAAACATATTTCAGAAATGTTTGATGGACAAATTGATGAAAGTTTTATGGAGAAACGTTATAGAATCGCCTTTATTCACGCTAAAATTGGGTTAGAGCCAAAATGGTATATGAGTGCGTTCCAAGATCTGCTTAATGGCTTTTTCTCAATTGTTCAACGAACTAAGTTTAATCATACTGAGCAATTCAAAATTTTAAATTCGATAGCCAAAACTTTAAATTTTGAGCAGCAAATTGTGTTAGAAGCATACGAAAAACAACATCAAGAGGAGCTTACAAAAGAAAATGAGCGAAAGTCAGAAATTATGGAGATTATCCACTCCAATTCAGTCTCCCTTAGTGCTGTTACATCTGAGACAGCAAATGATATTGTCGAAATGACGAAAGTTCTTAGCTCATTAGAGAAACTATCTAGTGATAATACTGATTTGACTTGTCAAGTTATGAATGGTGCACTCCAGGAACAACAACGCTTGAAAATGACAGAACAAAATAGCGAAAAGTTACAAGATACAATGATAGCAATCACACAGAATGTAGACGAGCTTCATAAGTTAAATAGTAAAATAACAAACATTTCTCAAATTATTACACAAATTGCCAATCAAACAAACCTGCTAGCACTTAACGCTTCAATTGAAGCAGCACGTGCGGGCGAACATGGTAATGGCTTTGCAGTAGTAGCAAGTGAGGTGCGAAAACTTGCTGAAAGCACTAAATCCTCTTTAGCAGAAGTTGATCTCATTTTAGCTGAAACAAATAGCAAAACAATTACAATTACTATGACTTCACAAGAATTACAGCTGCTTGTTAATGAATCTTGTACTCAAGTTTTAGCTACAGATACGTCCTTTACGCAAATCGTAAAACTCATGCACCAGCTAAAAAAGCGCAATAGCGATTTATTTACAGGTGTGTGTGATATTAATAAAAGCTTAAATTCTATTCAGCAAAATTCTAAACGCATCCATAGTGCATCCGAAAATCTAACTGCTATGTAATAATAAAACCTCGTACTGACAATTGTCAGTACGAGGTTTTAAATAACTTTCACATTTTGTATATATGATTAGATTTCTGCGTATAGTTCTTGAACTGGTTTGATAAGAATGCGATTTACTTCTTCAATTAAACCACTTAAGGCCATTTCTGTTTGTAGCATTTTCTCTATTTTTTCGTTTTGTTGAGCAAGTTGTGCCGTTTTCCCAGCATATGTTATCTCATCTTCTTCAATTTGCTCACCTTTTGCTTGCTTCTCTTGTAGGTTCAATTGCACTTTACGGAAGTTTTGGAACAATGAAAGTGCCTCTGAATCATTTTTCACTTCTGCAACAGCAGCCTTTAAAGCCTCAAATTCTGCTGTTTGACGGAATGTTGCTTCTAATTTGTTAATGTCATTATAAATATTAATCATTTTTTTATCCTACCTTCACTTTTAATTAAAAATTGTTACGACAATTCCTTGAACAACCCCGATGATGCCACCCAGAACAAAGCCTAGTACGGTAATCATTTTAAATTCACGTTTTGAAATGCCCAGCACTAAATCCTCAAGTACCTCCACAGGGAAAGTGTCCACTTGTTCGCGTACAACTTCTTCTAAATTCAATCGTTTTAAAACATCTTCTAACTTTACTTCTGCTTGTACAAAAGCGTTTTCCACTATCTGTGGTACAACATTTTGTTGCATCCACTCGGCACCATTTGCCCAATAATGTACGATCGGCTGATCTAAACGTTCCTGAATTTGTAATTCATTCTTCACATAGCCTTGAAGCGCTTTTGTTGTTGAATTGAAATCTAATTCGCCAATGAGTTGGGGAATCGTTTGATCTTGTAATTTAACCCACTCATTCGTTAGCATATTCGATACTAGCACAAATGTGCCTTCAGCATTAAGAAATTTCTTTATTTCCTTTTGCCCTTTGTTAACAAGTGATGATGAATCACCTAAGAACATTTGAATCATGCCACCAAGCGTTCCTTTTGTATCAAGGAAATCGTCCATTAATCGTTTGATCGTTTGATAACCTTCATCTGATTCAAAATAAACATCGCCTTTGTTTAAAATATAACGTGCGATATCTGGAATTTTTGTATTTGCCTTGTCTTGCCATCTTTCAGGTAAAAGCTCTCGAACCGTTTTTGTAGATAACACATTTTTCACTTTATCTACTTGATCTACGATTAATTCGTCTACTTTGTCTTCCACGGTAATATGGAAATTTTCAACACCAGCTTGTTGTAGCCAGTCATTAATCGTTTTATCATTTGTAAATACGCTTGTTGCAATTTTATCATTTAACCATTGTTCAATTTTCAAACGAATATCATTTGAAAAGAACTTTTTGCGGAATGTTTCAGGTGTGAGTAAATAATTCACAACTGTTTTCCCTAATTGTCTTGCCAAATCATCTCGACGTTTTGGTATTAAGCCCGGTGTAAAAGGTAATCGCCAAGAACCAATATAAATTGCTTTATAAGGTCTAAATAGCATTTTAATTGCTAAATGATTCGTAAATCCACCAATGACTGCTCCAATTGCTGCCATAAATAGTATTGTTACGAAAGCACCCATATACTTCACCCATTTCTTCAAAAACTCTCCTACATTATAACAGACAGTCCAGTAGGTGAGAATTAATAGCTATTGAAGTTAGGGATTTCATCCTATTTATAGTGCATTGTAAATCGTTGAAAAGCGGATTGCATGCTCCATTCCATCCTGCATCGCAATAAACAATGGATATTGCCCTTGCTCAATCGGCACGTTTAAGAACATTTCCTTGTATAAATCCGTTGCCTCCAGCTCTTTCCCAAGCGCCTCTTTTACACACGCCTTAAAATCCTTGCATGGTGGCTTCTTTGTTAATTTTTGAACATATTTCTCCGTCAGCATATAATAAAGCTGTTGGAACATTTCGTAATGGCACTTCTGATCCGTGATCATGCGCTCGAGATAGGACCTCCATGTCGGGTCTTTCGTTAATTCGAGCATCGATTTGTACCAATAATATGACTGATATTCATCTTGAATCGCTTTCTTCAACTGTTCTTCAAACATAACGCCATCTCCCATACGCTTTTTCACACTATATGCGTAGAGGGCCAGCACTATGAAAGGGGTATGCATATGATTCAACATTTCAGCTTTAAATCATTGTTCGAAAATAAACAACTACCGGGCTGGCAAATTTCCTTCTTCTACAAGCACCAACGCTACGAAGGAGAATACCAAAAAAACGGCACTATCATCTGGACAAGCCTAGTACCGCAAGATGAAGAAACCGTTAAGAAAATGGTACACGAGTTGATGCTTTATCATGTATATGACTAACTAAATGCTGAAGGCGCTCGTTCAACGGCGACAAGCGTTGGAATTCTCGAATCGAAAACGTCTTTTCAGTTTTCGACCGAGAGAATGGAAACGACCTCGAGCCGTTAGCGCCTGAAGCTGGATATCTTATCTAAATGCTGAAGCGGCCCGTCTAGCCCCGACAAGCGTTGGACAATGGAACAGCCACATCCTGTGGCAACGACTGCGTGACCCGCATCGTGCGGGCCTGAAACAAAAGCATCACTTCAGCTTTTGTCCGAGGAGACGGAAACGACCTCGAGGGGCTGGCCGCTGAAGCTGGATACACTTAATACTGAAGGCGCTCTTCCAACGGCGAAACACGTTGGAAGACGGAAGCCAAAGTCACTCTTTGACTTTGAGCGCCCGGCTGAAACGTCGCGAGCA
>NZ_JAEOAH010000021.1 GCF_016612995.1 Viridibacillus soli | reverse complement strand
TATCCACTTCGATCTGTTGGTACGTTAATTTTATGCGATAGATTATTAGATGCTACAGAACCGTCATGTTGGATATCTCCAATTGGTTCAAGATCAGCACGGGTTAGGGGGTTATTAGGGTTCCATCCTTTTTTTGTAATATAATAGTGCCATTTGCTTGTTCTATGCGGTGCAGTAAATTTCCAGGTGAAAGTATTTTTACCTCCAGTGAGCGTATTCTTAAACCAACGATTAGCTGTTTGTAGATTAAGAATGCCACCAAATTTACCACCAGCAGAAGCAATCTCTTTATCTATCGGCCCATCTTTTGGAAATCCTTTTGGTGCTTCTAAACTCTGTGGTTCATACATTACTTCTCCACAATTTAAGTTAAGGGCTCCATAAGTTGGGCTACATAACGCAGCTCTGCTCCCAGGTTTTTCGACAAATCCATGTGCAGATGTATTTTCAGGAATTAAAGTGGCTCCCAACATCCCAGCTGCAAGTATAACAGCACTCACTCCCGTTTTTTTTATCTTCAGTTTTGTAAAACTAAATGGACATTTATTCTTCATCTTAACTAGCCTCCTTAAATTTTTACTTCAAATGGAAAGACTTAAGCAGATATTGTTCGCGATTATGATTTATCGTCATCTGCCTTAAATAATTGGATAAAAAAATATTAAAACTCAGAATCGGTTCTAGCCAAAGGAAATTGGATAGATGAATAAAATTAATTAAACTACGCAAAGAAAATCAAGATTTAATGATGGAAAACGATATTCTAAAGCAAGCCGCGCTGATTATCAGACGAAATTAGATATTATTAATACCAATATTTGGTGTTAATAATCTATAAAATGCTATAAATTTACTTAACCGTGTATTATTGTATGTTAAAACAGACAGCAAGGCAAGCGTAAATAAGAATTAGCAGATAAAATTGAAATCATCTTCAACTCTAGTCGAAACACCTATTGCACTCGTAAAATTAAAGTCGAGTAGAAATGGTTAACGGAACTCGCAAACGGGGCGCACTTTTCTTCCCTTGAATAGTTAGCTCTTGAATGTAATGACTATGAGCATGGGTTTAATAATATACAAATTCACGGAACATTTGGGGTACGTTAGCCCAGTGGAATTCAGCTGTGATCCTCATAAAAGCTGTAGAGTTTAGTATTGTTAATCCAGAAGATAACATTTGTAGGTCAAATGACAGATAAAAGAACGCTTTAATTGAAGAAAAGGAAAGCACATATATATGATTAATATGTGCTCTCCTTTATTTTTAAAAATTTTTATAATTTGGGCTTCAAAATAGTCAAATTGCATTTCTACAATCTAGGCTCTTCTGTTGTTCACTTTGGGGTTAATGGAATGGTAACTAAAAATTGTACTCCTTGTTCAGTGTTATTTATAGAATAGGTAATAGAAAGGGTTTCAAAAATTTGCTTTACAATATATAAACCTAAGCCACTCCCTCCAGTATTTCGGTTTCTTGATTTTTCGATTCGATAAAACGGGTCGAAAATTTGCTGTAAATCCTCTTCTTTAATCTTTATACCCGTATTGTTGACTTTAATTTGAATATGTTGTTGTTTTGAATCCTCAGTTAGATCTATATATACCTTTTCTCCATGAGGTGAATACATAATCGCATTATGAACAATGTTTTTACAGGCTTTTTCTAAAAGAATACGATCTGTATAAACCAGATGTTGAGAACCAATCTGTTTTATCATTTGGATGTCTTTTTGAGAAGCAAAAAAATCAAGATTTTTTGTGATTGTATTAATTAGTCCCGAAAGATTTACTTCTTCCAATTGTAGTTTAAAAGTATGTTGTTCTAATTTTGACATGCTTAAAATCTCGCGAACCAGTTGTTCCATACTTTCAATAATTTGGTGGTTTTTCTTTAAGTATTGGTCACGATCTTGATACGGGCCAATATTATAGATCATTCCTTCTAAGTATCCTTTCATGACGGTGAGAGGAGTCTTTAATTCATGTGCTACAATTGAAAAAAATTCCCTGCGTTTTTTTTCAATTTCTCGTTCTTTTTCAATATCGCTTTTTAACTGTTGATTCGCTTTCTTTAAATCATGCATAGTATGTTGTAAATTAACTGACATATCATTTAAGCTATTGGATAATTCCGCTAGTTCATCATTGGATCGAACCACAATTTTTTCGGAGAAATCCAAGTTCGCCATTTTTTGTGCCCTTTGATTAATATAAATGAGTGGTTTTGTAATAAACCTTGAATACAAGTAAGCACTACCTACACCAATAACAATTACAATAAAACTAATATAAGGAAGGAAAAGCACTAATACCTGTGAAGCTTCATTAATAGGTTGAAATGTTGCGAACACTACGAGTGTTAAGTTAACATTTTGGAATTGAATAGGTATGGTAGCATTATATGAATTAGGAAGGTTATTTGAATACTCTATCGACCTTGGTTTAGCAAATGTAGCCCTTGATATTCCTTGACTACTTCCATTAATAAAAGAAAAGGAAGGAGAATAAATAATTGTTCCTTCTTGATCTTGAAGGTAGATTAGTGCGTTATTTTTTTGTGCATAATTATCAAGAAGCGGTATTGCATTTTGAAAAGTAAGATCCTTAGATGTATCAATTATTTCTTCTATTCCTGTTTGAAGTTGATCTGTCTTATACTGTTCATAAAATGAAGGGAGAAAGAAGTATAAAGTTAAATACATCACGAATGCAAAGGCTAACAAAATAAGGGAAGTAACCCAAAAGAGCTTATAAGTAATTCGATCCATCTTCATGACTTTTAATATTTTATTCATCGATTTTGTAACCAATGCCTTTAACTGTTTTAATATAAGGTATATCTAATTTTTTTCGTATGTTTTTAATATGTGTATCGATAATGCGCGTTTCACTACAATATTCGTAGCCCCAAGCCTTTTCTATAATTCTTTCTCTTGTAAGTACTTTTTTTTCATTTTGAAGTAGTAGTTGCAGAATTTCGAATTCTTTTGTCGTTAATAGTATTTCAACCTCATTTACATATACTTTATATGCATCACAATCAACATGGACTTCTTTAAAGACTAAATGGTTATCCGTACTTTGATCATAGCTTCTTCTCAGTACTGCTTCGACTCGTCTAATCAGAACATGGAAAGAAAAAGGTTTAGTTATATAATCATCGATTCCAATATCAAAGCCTGTCATTTGATCTTGTTCTTCTTCTAATGCGGTTAACATAATAATTGGTACATTAGACTGTTTTCGAATCATTTGTGCCATTTCAAATCCTCTAAGGTTTGGCATCATCACATCCAAAAGAATTAAATCAAAGGATTGCTTATTAAATTGTTTCATTCCCTCTAATCCATCTGATGCAATTTCAACAATATAGTTTTGTGTCATTAAAAATTGTTTTATTAACTCTTGAATTTCTATGTCATCCTCTACCACAAGAATTTGATAGTTTCTCATTGTATCACCTCTTATAACATTATAACCGTGTTATCTGGAGTTTATGTGAAGAAGAATTTGATATAATAAAGAGACTTTATAGGGAAACTATATTTATTTCGTACTAGCCCCAGATTTAGAGATATGAAATGTGGATATAAAAGCTTCTATACGGACATAAAAAAATCTATGTGGACAGAAAATTTTCTATGCGGACATAAAAAAATCTATGTGGACAAAATTTCCCTAAACTATAAATTTCGAACTCAATTTTGGGAAATAAAGGAGTATCATCAAATGAAAATCACAATTTTCGGCGCAACTGGACGAGTTGGACATGAAATATTACAACGTGCCCTAGCAGATGGTCACGAAGTAACAGCCCTCGTACGATCATTAGGAAAATTAAAACCTCATACTAATCTCCAAATCATCAAAGGCGATGTCAAAAATTACGGAGATGTCACACTAGCCATTGCTCAGGCAGATTCCGTCATAAGCGCCATTGGCACGGATAAAACGACAACGCTATCTGAAGGTATCCCTAATATTATAAAAGCAATGCTGCAACTAAATGTGAAGAGAATCGTCACAATCGGTACAGCCGGCATTTTGGATAGTCGCGCTGAAAAAGGAAAACTACGCTTCCAATCAACTGAGTCCAAACGCAAGCTAACTTTTGCTGCGGAAGAACATGCGAAGGTATTTTACGCATTAAAAGAGACGGAATTAGATTGGACGATTGCGTGTCCAACTTATTTACCCGATGGCGGGGCAACAGGTGTTTATCGTACAGAAAAAAACAGGTTACCACTAAATGGTGAGAAAATTACAGTAGGTGACACAGCCCATTTTGTATATGAGGAGTCACTACAAAATAAATATAATCAATCACGAGTAGGTTTGGCATACTAATTTAGAAAATGTAGTTTCACAAAGAGGAATGGTGAGATCAGATGGGGATGCGTAATAAAGCAATTTTTGCCGCTGTATCTTTAGGTCTAGTATTTGCGGGGTATATGAAAATGAAGAAATCTGCAGTTCAAATGTCATTATTGGCTGCGACGGATAAGCAAGATGTTCATGCTGTGAAAAAACTTTTGAAATCTGAACAGGACATTAACGCTCAAGATAGTAAAGGCCGTACAGCACTAATGATTGCAACATATAATAACGATTTGAAAATTGCAAAAATGCTAATTGAAGCAGGAGCAGATGTGAATATTCAAGACAATATACAAAATTCACCGTTTTTATATGCAGGAGCAGAGGGTTATTTGGACATTGTGAAGCTGACTTCAAAGGCAGGGGCAGATTCGAAAATCACAAATCGCTATGGCGGTATTGCTTTAATTCCTGCATCAGAACATGGGTATGTAGATGTTGTGAAATGGCTCTTAACTGAAACAAATAGTGATGTCAATCATATTAATAATCTTGGGTGGACAGCATTAATAGAAGCAATCATCTTAGGCGATGGTGGTAAACAGCAGCAGGAAACAGTTCGTATTTTATTAGAACATGGAGCTAATCCGAATCTTGCTGACAAAGATGGTGTTACACCACTTGAACACGCAGAAAAGTTAGGTTTCAAGGAGATTGAAACCTTGCTAAGAAAAGCTGGATATTAATAAATTAATTACTAAATTTCAATTATTCGAGGACTCGTCATGATGACGAGTCTTTTTTTGTTTATACATATATCTGTTTACACTTCCAAAATAATACTGTATAGTGCATTACAACAGTAATGCACTCATAAACTATGAGGAAAGGAGGGCTTCAACTTGCAATTAAATAGTGATGGTACAAAGCCGATTTATGTGCAAATTGCGGAGTGGCTCGAGAATGAAATCATTGCAGATCAGCTAAGAACGGATGATAAAGTGTACTCGCAATACCAATTAGCAGAGCTATTCAACATCAATCCGGCGACCGCTGGGAAGGGCTTAACATTACTTTTGGAAGAGCAGATTGTGTACAAGAAGAGGGGGCTTGGCATGTTTGTAACAACAGAAGCAAAGCAGATGATTTTGGTGAAACGGCGAAATGAACGATTAACAACGATGGTTCAAGAAATAGTATTAGAAGCGAGGCGCCTCATGGTATCAGAGGATGAGCTAATTGAGCTAATCAAGTGTGCTCGTAGTGGAGAGGAGAGAAAATGATGACAGTTATTCAATGTGAAAATCTAGAAAAGAAATTCCGTAAAAAGAAGGCTCTACAAAATATTACTTTCCAAATTGAAGGAGAGAAAATCACAGGACTAATAGGTCGCAATGGGACGGGGAAAACGACGCTGCTGCGTATTTTGGCAGGCATGACAAAGCAAACTTCAGGCACCGTTACAATCTTGGATAAGACACCATTCAATAACCTCTTTGTGTCAGCAAATAGCATCCTTATCAATGATCAAATGCAATTTCCTGGTTCATTTAAATTACAAGACATCCTGAATTTCGCACCCGATTTCTATGAGAAATGGGATGCAGAGCTAGCAACACGTTTACTACAATATTTCCGTTTAAGCCCACAATCTTACCATTCCGATTTATCAAAAGGGATGAAAAATACCTTCAATTTTATATTTGGTTTAGCAACACGCTGTACGGTGACGATGTTTGATGAGCCGATCAATGGTATGGATGAAGCAGTGCGTAAGGACGTTTATCGAGCGTTATTAAAGGATTATCTTGCCTATCCAAGAACAATTATTATTTCAAGTCACTTCCTTGATGAAATGGAGCATTTACTTGAAGACATTTTACTTCTTGATGAAGGAAAAGTGGCTTTGCACAAGTCTTTAGATGAACTACGTGAACATGCAATTGGCTTGCAAGGACCAGCTGATGTAGTAAAGAAATGGGCAACGGGATTTGAAATCTTACATGAGAAGCAATTAGCTGGTAATCAGTTATACACCGTATTAAAAGCGCAAGATTGCACGTTCAATGAAAAGCAACTACTGCAAGAGGGTATTTCGTTTATACCTGTATCGGCAGGTGACCTTTGCCTGTATTTGACGAACACGAGAGTGGGGGGTATTGATGATGTTTTTAACGACTAAATCATTTGCAGAAACGCTACAAGCGCAAGTGAAATTTAAGCTCCATGCCTATTTGAGTATGGTCGTGTACTTAATCATTTTACAAGTTGCTGGTATGCTGTTGTTTCTTCTTTTAGGTTCAGCAAATATGTCTAGCAGTTCGGACTTAGTCGAGATGGAGTTTTATGTTTTTACACCGAAACCTATGTTGATTTTATCCAGTTTATGGGCGTTTTATGTGGGAAAACTTATGACGCGACATGATCAACGTGCAGATATTATGCCGTTTGTTACGACGCGTACCTTGAGCAGTATCGCGGATGTGGTTGTGCTAGGGCTGTTAGCTATTTTCACTGGTATAACGGTAATGTTATCTATCTATGTAGTGCGTATTATAGTGATGTTGAAACCTAATCAGAATATTATTTCTGGTGAAAATATGGTCAATGCACCGGGGATATTTATAGAAAATATAATGACTTTTATAGTCTTCATTTTATTAATGACTGCAATAGGATACTTTTTCGGCATGCTAACTCAGCAGTCGAAGTTATGGATTTTCTTCATCGTTGCTGTATCTGTTTTAATGTTATGTTCAGCGTTCGGTCAACAAGTTTTATTAGTCACTATTAAATTAGCAAAATCGGTACCGCTACCGTTATTAGGTACGCCCGTTATTGCAAGCTCAATTCTCTTTGTTTTGGCTACGCTACTGGCGAATAAATTGGAGGTGAGAGGATGACTAATTTAGGTATTGTCCCGGTTTTATTTATACTCCTTATAATTTTACTAGTAGTGACATTGTTACAATCAAAATCTTATCGTACGAAATTAAATCAGCGACCACTTAAAATTTTTATCATTGTTTACGTAGCAATTCTTGCCGTAGCACCGATTATTTACTTCATCTTACCAAAGGAAGAAAAACAGGTACTAACAGATAATGGAAGTGAAAAACTAAATCTTGAAAATAAAGCGCTTCGCGAAGCTTTATTTAAAAATGAAACGGCCTCAATTGATGAGCGATTTTTAATCGATGAATGGACTAGAACATTTAAAGAGAAAGAAATTTATTTAAAAATGGAAAACCCAGATGAAGGTGAAAAAGTAAATATCATTGTACAAACATCAGATAAGGCTAATGAGCAAATTACAGGAAAGTTATATCGAAAAAACTTTATTGAAAATTATATATATATTCCAGATAAGCTAAATAAACCAACTATTATATGGAGAAACGAAAAAACGATGGCAGTCAAAAATCCGACGGCTAAGAAGCTATCATATGTCACAGTAAGTGATAAGTTGAATAAAGGTGGATTTAATAACGAGGAGAGTCATTCGGTAGTAGTAGTAGAAAAGTGGGATGATGATGGTCCGTATTATTTATTGCTGACTATTCCTAAAGATGTAAAAGTGTGGTCTGATGAAGGGCTTCGAATTTATGATTAACGATGGATAGGAAGGGAGAAGGAATAATGTCTTTGATGATGAAAGCTATGAAGGCTCAAATAAAGTTTAAGCTAAATGCCTATTCTGAGGGAATGATTTATTTAATCGTTTTCCAAATTATTGGTGTTGTGCTATTTTCATTCTCTGGCTCAGGACAGATGGGGAGGGGGGCAGGAAATTTTAAGCTAGAAATCAGCTTATACTCACCAGCGGGTATTTTCATACTTTCTGCACTTTGGATGTTCTATGTGGCAGTTAGTTTAACGAGAAAGGAAACACGTCGTGAACTGTTACCGTTTATATGCTTGCCGAAGTTAAGTAGCATATCGGATATAATTATTTTAATAGGTATGAGTGCATTTTTATCTTTTACAGTTATGCTATCGAATTATCTTTTATATGACATTATAGTTTTATTTACAAAGAAAGAATTTTCGGGGAGTATGGCGATATTCGATGAACCAAAAGTGTTCTTTATCAATTTAATCGGTGTCTTTATCGTGAGTATGACTGTTGCTGCATTCGGTTATTTAATCGGAACACTGGTACAAATTTCGAAACTTTTTATCATTGTATTGATCGCACTATTTATAGCTTATGTTAAATCCAAACTGATCCTGTTTATTGGTCATTATTTCTATGAGCAAAACCCACAATTTTTGCCCTTTGCCATTTTCAATATAGCAATCGCCATTAGTTGTTTCTTCATAGCGTATCTCATCAGTTCACGTATGGAGGTGAAGGGCGTATGAGTATATTGGCTTTGATTCTTCCACTAGTTATTATTTTGATTATTGGTACGAGCATTATAGGCAAGCTAACGAAACATTTTAAGCTATCCAAACGTCCTACAAAAAAAATCATACTAATTTACATTGCATTACTTATTGTAGCTTTAGCTATATATCCAGCACTTACGTCATCAAATACGTTACGTATAACAGATGAAGAAATACAGCAACAGATTAAGATAAATAAAACTTTCGAGCAAAATGCATTAGTAAACAAATTAACAGAAGATGATGCAAAATTTCTCGTTGATGAATGGATATATACTTTGAAGGGTGAAGAATTGTATTTGAAGCAGGTATCTCCTGATGAATATATAGAGAAGCAAGTGATCGTTCATTGGACTGATGCAAAAAATCAGCAAATTGAGGGGAAAGTTTATAGTACACGTAGTATTTTATATAACATGGATTTAACAGAGGAAATTGAGCCAACTTTGATTAACTGGACAGATCACCATACATTAACTTTTCAAAAACCTGAAAATAGAATAGAGGGTAATATTTTTACAGATGAAATAGTATTTTTCCCATTTAACAAAGATTATATCTCATTAAATGCGAATGAAGAAGTAGAAGCACAGGGGTCTACTTATGTAGTACTGAAGGTGCCGAAGCATATTAATGTGCAAGACGAAAATGGACTAAGAATGTATCCGCCTGTTGAATAGTGGTGTTATATGAATAGTGATGGTATATGGTGTCAATGATAGCATTGAAGAGCAGAACAATCGGATTAGGAAAAAAAGATTAAAGAAACGAGCGGTGCCCATTGAAGAAAGTCTTTCGCATAATCGTCGGTGTTTTACTGGTTGTTAGTTTTTGCATTTTAAACAACAAATTGCTAGTCACAACGACGTATAAAATTGAATCAAAAAAATTACCGAAGGCCTTCGATGGTATGCGCATTGTTCAAGTTTCGGATCTACATGATGCTACTTTTGGCAATCAACAAGAACGCCTAATCAAAAAGGTGCAAGAAGCGAAACCTAATGCCATTTTCTTAACAGGAGATGTCATTGACCGCAACCGCTATGATTTAGAAGGAAGCATGCAGGCCGTCGCTGGTTTCGTAAAAATTGCCCCGGTTTATTACGTCACAGGCAATCATGAAATTGCGACGAATAGAGTATCTGAAATAAAAGCGGCGCTCACAGAATTGGGCGTCGAAGTGCTGTCGAATAATACGATCCCATTTGAAAAAGACGGAGAAACAATTCAAATTGTCGGTATTGAAGACCCACTTGCAGGAACAGATACACAATCAATGTTAGATACTGCACTTTACCATCAATCAGATACCAGTTTTAAGCTATTACTAGCCCATCGCCCTGAAAAAATGCAAACGTATGCTAAAAACGATATAGATATAACATTTTCAGGTCATGCACATGGTGGCCAATTCCGTTTGCCAGGAGTAGGCGGCCTTATCTCACCAGGGCAAGGTTTTTTTCCGAAATATACAGCAGGGACATTTACAGTCGGCAATATGACACAAGTCATTAGCAGGGGGCTTGGCAACAGTTTAATGCCCGTTCGATTATTGAATTTACCCGAAATCATTGTTGTGGAACTACATTCAACAAAATCTTAAAAAGAGGTCACCAAGAGTTGATAGATCTATCAGCTTTAGGCGACCTTTTTTTAAAAGAATGGCTATGTTAAATTACATTTTAAAACTTCACATCAAACAAAAACTTCAATCGCCACAGTAATGCTTTCGACGGAATAAAGGGAAAGACGGTATCACGCGCTTTTGCCAAAAATGGTGAGCTAAGTTGAGCAGACCAACCAATTTGGCGAGAAAGTGAAATTACTTTTGCCGTACGAGCAACACGTTCTTTCTCATAATAATGGAACGCATCCTGAAAATCGGCAAATTCCGTAAGTGCAGTCGCCAAAACAAGTGCATCCTCAATCGATTGCCCAGCACCTTGGCCCATATTAGGTGTTGTAGCATGTGCAGCGTCTCCTAACAAAACAATACGCCCGTAAGCGAATTTCTTCAGAGGGCAGATATCTTTTAAATCGTGATGTAAAATATCATCTGGCTTTGTATCAAGTATTAGCTCAGAAACAGGAGCGGGGAACTTTTCAAACAAACAAGCGATTTCTTCCCGACCTAGGGAGTGATAAAAAGAATCACGTTCGCGAGCATTGACACAGGCAAACCAGTATACTTGTCCATTTTTCAATGGAGCAAAGCCAAAGCGCCCAGTAGTCGACCATATTTCACAGGATGTATGGGAGTCGACGCAACCTTTGTTTTCAGCGACACCACGCCAGCACGTATAACCGGCATAACGCGGGGCAGAACCGGGTACGAGTTTCTGCCGAATAGGTGAATGAATACCATCCGCAGCAATGAGCAGATCGACTGTCACATAAGTACCATCTTCAAAAAAGGCTGTTACGTGCTCATCTTCCGTCACAACATCCACACATTTCTTGCTATACTTCACCGTTTCTTCTGCTAAAGTATCTAATAATGTACTATGCAAATCGGCACGTTGAATTGTAATGTTTTCCTGCCCGTAAAGCCGTTTAATGGCACCAAAGTCGATTGTGTTCAATGTTTTACCATGGCTGTTTTGAAACACTTGTGTTGTCAACGACGTCCCATCCGTATAAACCTTTTCACCAACACCCATTTTCAGCAGTGCTTGCATAGCGTTTGAACCTATTCCAATGCCTGCACCGACTGGTTGGAAGGTAGGAGCGGCCTCGAAAACTTCTACTTCTATATGTTGTTTTTGTAAAGCAACTGCGGCACATAAACCACCGATCCCGCCACCAATAATAGCAATTTTCAACTGTACTCAAACCTTTCTAAAAAGGAGTATTTTCCTAAGTATAAGCTACAAAAGGATTACCGTTATCCTAATGCGCTTATAGATTCATAAATAGGACTAGTTTCCTTTAAATTAAATTGTTAAAATATTCATACAGATATTGCTTGTGGTTATACTATTTGATAACCGATAGATTGCTACTAGAAGGAGGCTGACATGCAGAATGGACAACAACGATCTACAAAAAAGAGCTGATTCGTCTGAACAACAGCCAGCTCAAATTGACGAAAATAATAATATGTTGACGCCCTTTTTAGACGTAAAAACAGTGAAACGCCTAAAGGAAAAGTATATTGCTCAAGCACGGGAGCGTTTGCCGATGTATTTTTCTGCTGATAAACGGATGAAAATGCAAGCGCTCTCAGAAGAGCAATTGCAACAACAAGGATTACCAAAAGAAATTTTCTGGAAGATGGTCGAATTTAATGTGAGTGCAAAAGGTGGCATTTCTTTTGATCGACTGCCTGCAATTGGCGAACATATCGATTACTTAGCTTCTGAATATATCACATATAAAATGCGTATTGAAAATGATTTTGAAGGTGAGGAGCAGGCGGCACAGCTTGCTAAGCTAGATGAAATTTTCGGGCGTGGATTGATGAGAATGTCTAACGCTTATATAGATTCTGTCGGTGCATTTTTTGAAAGAAATGAAGTCGCAGGAGAAGCCTCTTTAATGGAGCAATCCATTAAGGGGATTTACCAGTATAAGCTAGCGAAATACGGTAAATTTGCTGCGGCAAATCCAAATTATGCATTTATTAAAGGAACAGAAGATGCATGGTTACAGCGTGATTCTTATTTTATGGGTGATATTTTGCGTTTAGTCATCGCAAAAATAGACGAGAATCGTATAAAGATTAAGGAGAATCCGTATACAACATTGGAGTTAACTGCAGTGGCGGCATTTTACCAAGCAGTACAGCGTCGTTTAGCAAATCAAAAATCAACTTCTGTTAGTGAAGAACAGCTTGGCGTAGAGCTTGGTTTTTTACGTATGAAGTTAGAGTTATTGATTCAAAAAGAGGGTGTTTCACCTGAACTTGCCCGCAAAATGGAAATAGCGTACAATTCATTTTTTAATTATAAAATTACTGATATTAATCAACATCAAGAAGAGACAAAAAATAATCCTTACACAAGAAATCGAGATGCATACAGTGACTTAAATCATGAAACGGTTGAGCATTGGGCAAAACGTATGCGTTGTAGCTTACAAGAAAAAGAGACTCAACAAGTTTTTGAGGAAATCATCTCAGCAGCCTATACTGCATTCCAACAAAAAGTGCAACAAGATAGTAAATTAGAGCGCTACCAAGAGCAAAATGATTGGTATTCATTCTATGAAGAATCACAATCTAGTAGCTATCAAGTAGAGCGTCCAGATACATTTACTTATCAATCTTTAGTAGCGGATTGGAATGACTTTATAGAGAACATAATAACCGATCAAACGTTGAGTTTTCATTAATAACTTTGCTTTTAAATAATACTTATTAACCTTTCACTATAGTTTAGAAGTTCATATCAAAACGAATGGTCATCCTGCAGCTTAGCAGTGGTGGCCATTTCACATTTATTGTTATGACAATTTCATATAAAATAGAGGGAAATTAATTAGATGGAAGAAGGGGTCTCGTGTCATTTTTTATTTTCATCGTGATTGGCTTTGCAGGAAATTTCATCGGGACACTGAGCGGTGGAGGCGGACTAATTACCTTACCGACGATGCTACTATACGGATTGCCGGTGCACTCAGCTATTGGTGCAAATAAAGTAGCGAATACTGTTAGTTCATTAACAAGCTTTTTAGTGATTTTTAAAGAAAAGGGAGTAACGTTAAAGGAAGCGCTAAGTGTTTTAGTAACTTGTTTAGTAGGTGGAGCGGTTGGTGGAATCATTGCATCATTTATGAGCGGAGATTCTTTGACGCTAATCGCTATTGTTTTATTAACCTTTGCCTTTGTCACTTCTTTTTTACGGAAAGGAAATTTTGTAGGTGAAAAAATGTTTAAGCTGAACACTAAAACGGGCTCTATACTATTTGGAATCGGGATGTATGATGGGATGTTTGGGCCGGGTAGTGGTACGCTACAAATGTATTTGTATGCGAGTCAAAAAGTCGCCTATATTCGAGCAGTCGGTTTAAGTAGAGTTGGTGTTTTTGCGGGTTGCTTTGGAAGTGCTATTACATATATTTCGACAGGGAAAATCGTTTGGTCACTGACAATTGCACTAATGGTTGGCGGTATAATTGGTGCGCAGGTAGGTATTAAAGTTGCGCGTAAAATGAACGTGAAGTATGTAAATCCGTTGCTACGGGGTATTACACTGTTATTAATCGTACAAATTATTATGAGTTATTATAAATGACCCTTTAACTTAAGAGTTTTAGGGTTTTTTTTTATTTTAAAACTAAATTTGGTTTTTCAAAATATCATAAAAATACAGTTTTGTCTAAATTCTTACAAAATTAAGAAATTTACTTTTATTTCTCCTTTATTACATATCATCATATTGAAGCTATTGTATTATTTGGATATCATTAAATAAAGACTTTTGGCATTATTTTTAGTAATATTATGGATAATTGATGTTGGGGGATATGGAAAATGAAAAGGATAGGGACGAAGCTAACAGCAACAATTGTACTTTTACTATTAGTTACATGTGCATCATTAGGTGTTTTCGCATACATAAATACATCTGAATCAGCGATAAATCAAGTGGAAAAGTCGCTTGCAGAAAAATCAAAAGATACAGCACATTACATGGAAGAGCGCTTCAAACGTAGTTTCGTGGAACTTGAGAGTCTTGCTGCAAATCAGATTGTTCAAAGCATGGATGAAAAAAAGCAGAAGGTTTTTTTGACAGAGCAATTAAAGAAAAAAGAGGATTATTTAACGTTTGCTGTGATCACAGCTGATGGCACCTCGCATTATTTGGACGGCACAACGGCAGATCTTAGTGATCGTGACTATGTGGTAGAGGCATTTGCAGGGAAATCGGCAATGTCTGATGTTATTGTTAGCCGTGTGACAGGTGAACCCGTTATGATGATTGCGACACCTATTGACACGAAAACAGGAGAAAAGGCATTATTATTAGCACGCATTGATGGCTACTATTTGAGTAATATAGTAAATGAAATTACATTCGGCAAAACCGGCTATGCCTTTATGTTGAATGAAGAAGGAACGATTTTAGGGCATAAAAACGAAGATTATGTAAAAAATCAACTAAATTATATTACTTCCTCCAAAGAAGAAGGAAAGTATAAAGAAGAAGCTAAAGTATTCCGAACAATTTTAGATAGTGGTGAAGGGGTATTTAAAGATGAAACACGATTAATGGGTTACCATACTTTAGATAATGGTTGGGTAATCGCTGTTGTTGCAAATGAGTCTGAAATGTTGTCATCATTAGATGGATTGCAAAGGGATTTTATTTTCTCATCTATTTTCATGGCAATTTTAGGGATCATTATTGCTTTCTTCCTATCTCTCTCCATTAGTAAACCAATTACGGAGCTTGTTGAAATTAGTGAACATTTGGCAAAGGGTGATTTTACAAATACAACCTCTAACAAATATCAAAAACGCCGTGATGAGCTCGGTCAGCTTTCAAGAGCTTTAATGCGAATGAGTGATAGTATGAAAACAATGATTTCTAACGTGCACAATAGTGCGAACAGTGTTAGTGATTCTTCTAGCCGGTTAATGCAACATGCGGCAGATGTCAATCAAATGACATATGATATTTCGAGGTCGATTCAAGAAGTTGATCGCAGTGCAGAATCGCAAATGGCCATGGCTGAAGAAGGAGCACAATCTATGGAGCAAATTTCAAGCGGCATTCACAATGTAGCTGAAATTGCCGCAACTGTTGCAGCACATTCAGAGTTCATTACTGAAAAAGTAAATGATGGCCATATTGCAGTCCAAAAGTCGGTCGAGCAAATGATTATTATTCAACAAGGAACAGAAAAAGAAACGAAAATTATTCATGAATTACAAAAAGAATCAGCAGAAATTGGCCAAATATCTCAAATGATTGCTGATATTTCAGCGCAAACGAATTTATTGGCATTGAATGCATCAATTGAAGCAGCCCGTGCAGGTGAAGCCGGAAAAGGGTTCGCAGTCGTAGCGACAGAGGTTCGCAAACTATCAGAGCAAACGGCCCATTCAGCATCGCAAATTAACCGATTGATTCAGAGCGTTCAAACTTATACTAGTGAAGCTGTTATTGCGGCGGAGCAAGGTGAAGAGGGTGTAGTAAACGGTTTAGAGGTAATAGACAAGCTCGGCGATCGATTCCAAGATATCGTTAAGGCAGTCGAAGAAATTTCGAACCAAATTGAAGAAATGACAGCTGTTTCAGAAGAAATGTCATCAAATACTGAAGAAGTATCCGCTTCTATGGAAGAAATGTCCGCCACTGCGGGAGCTTCAGCAGAATATGTCCATGAAGTAACAGCTGCAACAGATAACCAAAAACGCACAGTGGAGGATATGAACGACTTCACAAAACACCTATCTGAAATGGCACAAGAACTTCGCAAATCGGTTAATCAGTTTAAGTTATAATTGGAAATCAGCCTCTCACAAGATAGAGAGGCTGATTTTGTTGTGAAAAAAGCTCGCAATCAGCCTGTCTGAACCGATTGTGAGCTATCTTTAAATTAGGCTGTTTTCATAAAGGTTGTTGCTAAATAAAATGTGTTAATCATTCATAAATCAAAAAACTAACGAAGATCTAACCATTACATTGCTATAGTAATGGTGTAACGTTACAAAACAATTTTAGGAGGATTATTTATGATACTTAAACAATTAGGAATTGGTGCACTTGCATTAGGAGTATTAGTCGGTGGAGGTGCATCTCTTTCAGCATTCGCATCAGATAATAGCGAAGAAAATATAGTACAAAAAAGCGAAGTCAAATTATCTAGTGCTGAGCACAAGGAATTTAACGGACAAGATGAATTGCCAGAAGGTATTATCCAAATGTATGAGGTTAAAATAGAAGGTGCTGATACTAAGTCCTTTGAGCTTATTAATGGACAACATGTTATTATCCAAATGGATGAGGTTAAAATAGAAGGTGCTGATACTAAGTCCTTTGAGCTTATTAATGGACAACATGTTATTATCCAAATGGATGAGGTTAAAATAGAAGGTGCTGATACTAAGTCCTTTGAGCTTATTAATGGACAACATGTTATTATCCAAATGGATGAGGTTAAAATAGAAGGTGCTGATACTAAGTCCTTTGAATAATGGACAAGATGAATTGCCAGAAGGTGTTTTCCATTTGGATGAGATTAAAAATTAATGAAAATCTATTGGTGATTCTGAAATATCCTATTTAATTTTCACTAAACAGAGATAGGAAAAAAATTATAAAAGCTTGCTTTGATTACCGAAGCAAGCTTTTATAATTTAATCAAATTTATTTGAAATTTAGGAGATTGAGAAAATGAAATTATTATTAATTGAAGATGAAAGAACACTCTCAAGACTCATTGTGAAAGGCCTTCATAAAAGTGGATACGCCATTGATACAGCATTTGATGGTGAAGAAGCATTAGAGCTCTTTGACATTAATATATATGACTTAATTATTCTTGATTTAAACATACCTAAAATTGATGGAATAGATGTTTTAAAACACATTCGTCAAACAGATGAAAACATGCGCGTCCTTATTTTATCTGCTCGCTCTGATATAGATGATGTCGTTATTGGTCTTGATAATGGCGCAAACGATTATGTAACAAAACCATTCGACTTTCAAGTATTAGAAGCTCGCATACGCTCATTACTGCGCCGAACATTTTCACAAAAAAGTACTATTGTGTCAGCGGCAGATATTAAGATTAATACTGCGCAAAAAATCGGATTTGTTCATAATACACCTATTGATTTAACCAAAAAAGAATATGCCATTTTAGAGTATTTAATTTTCAATAAAAACAAAATTATCAGTGCTGAAGAATTAATGGAGCATGTTTGGTATAGTGAGGTGGATTTATTATCAAACACGTTAAAATTCCATATTCATTCGATAAGAAAAAAAATCGCCAAAGAACTTGGGAATGTCGAGGTGATTAAAACAGTTAGAGGCCAAGGCTATATTATACAAGATAATGAGGTAAATCAGTTATGAAATATTTATCATTAAGAATGCGACTAACAGTTTTAACTGGTGTAATTCTAATCATGACGACAATATTATTAACCATCATTTCTATTAGCAGTGCAAACAACAAATTTGTCCAACCATTAACAGGATTGGAAGGTACGCATGTAACTATTGAAGAAATGCAAATTGATGAAAAACAAACTAATGAAACACAAGAATTTGACTTAAAAACACCTTCATCACCGAATGAAAATAGTAAGTATTTAGAAGAAATGAAAACGGTAAATAAAAAATTCCAATTCCAGAGTCTTATTTGGATGATTGTAATTATGGTTATAGGTGTTGGTGCAATTTATTTCGTAGCTGGAAAAGCATTGGAACCAGTTAAACATTTACGTAAAAGCATAGAGAATATTAATGAACATAATCTTTCTGATCGTATCAATAATATTAATTCAAAAGATGAAATTGGTGACCTTGCTTCAGAATTTAATAAAATGCTTCACCGAATAGAAAACTCCTATACTTATCAAAAAAACTTTGCTGCAAATGCTGCCCACGAATTAAAAACGCCACTTACGACAATGAAAACAGGTATACAAATACTAAAGCTTGAACTATCACCCACCATTGATGACTACAAGGAGAATTTGGAGATTACAGAAGAAAGTACACAAAGACTCATTGATATTGTTGAAGATTTATTAATGCTTGCAAATAATCATGCTGTAAAATTTTCAGACAAAATTGACCTCCACCAAATGTTCGAAACAATCGCTCAGGAAGTCGCTCCACTTTGTGCTGAAAAAAATATTACACTTACGCTCAACAACTGTAAAGAAAGCATAATTGGCAATAAAATACTTATTTATAGGGTCTTTTCCAATATAATTGAAAATGCTGTGAAATATAATAAAACGAACGGCATGATTGAGATAATCTGTCATGATCAACGTGACTGCATTCGTATCAGTATCGCTGACACAGGTATCGGAATCGAAAAGGAAGACCTTCCATTTATTTTCGAACCATTTTACAGAGTAGATCAATCACGCACAAGAAGCTTAGGTGGCTCTGGGTTAGGTCTTTCCATCGTTAGGTCGATTATCGAGAAGCATAAAGGGCGAATACATGTGAAAAGTGCCAATAATATTGGTACGATCTTTGAGATAGAATTACTAAAAAACTAGCCGAACGCAAACAGCCAAACACATACTACGAAATAGATATTATATCTAACTTTCTTATCAAGACTTAAAATAAAAAAAGGTAAATAAATTAAAGGATACAACATATTAGTCATATAAAATATGTTGTATCCTTTCTTGTTCAACTAACCTGCTTCGTTAATTGAATAGCAACAATCTTTTAGAAAACAGCTTTAAATTAAAACACTTCTTTCATCTTCTCTAGTAATTCAGCACCTGTCATCGTCTGTTTGCCACCGCCTTGTACAAAGGCATCACTGCCACCACCTTTACCATTTAGTAAGGGGAGCACGGCTGTAGAAACATCTTTCATACTCACGCTATCTACATTAGCACCACGAGCAGCGACAAACTGCAACTTATCACCATGATTACCAACAAGAAGTGCCACCACATTCGCATCTTCAGCAACTATAATACGAGCTAGTTTTTGCAATTCTTGAATGGAGCGCTCCTCATAAATAGCGCCGGTTACACCATCCGTAGCTGCTTCCGTCAGGTCTAATGCTTCACACGCTAGTAACTGATTCTTCGCCTCTTCTAAAGCTTTCTCTAGCCCCTTTTGGACAGTTAATAGCTTAGTAACTGAATTTGCTACTTCATTTTCAGGAGCATTTGCTATTTTCGCAGCTTGGCTTAATTCATTCTTTCGCCAATGTAGCTCACTTAAAACGCGGCCGCCGCATAGGAAGTGCACGCGTACTTTACGTTTTTGCTTTTCAATAGACATAATTTTAATGGCGCTAACTTGTCCCGTTGAAGTAGGATGAGTGCCACCACAACCGTTATTATCGAAATCAGGGATGATGACGAGGCGGATTTCATCGGTCACACTAAGTGCTTTACGCAAGTTATACTGCGCTAATTCGTCCTCCGTCACCCATTTTGTTTCAATTGGTCGGTTTTCTAAAATGATTTTATTTGCCAATGCTTCTGCTGCTACAAGCTCGCTCTCACTAACATTTTCAACATCTAAATCGATCGTTACAGCCCCACGACCTAAATGGAAGCTCACAGTTTGATAGTCGAATAGTTCAACAAAAGCTGCAGTCAAAATATGCTGCCCCGCATGCTGCTGCATATGATCAAATCGGCGATCCCAATCGAGTACGCCCTTTACTATATCAACCCCATCTGGCAAAGCTTCTGCAATATAATGGCGAATTTCATCGGCTACTTTTTCTACATTAACTACAGTAATACCATTCAATGTACCTGTATCATGAGGTTGACCCCCTCCAGTAGGGTAAAATGCTGTATTATCAAGCACGATAAATGTACGCCCATCTTTCTCTATACCTTGTTTTACAACGGTTGCCGAAAATTCCCTCACCATCGCATCTTGATAGTAAAATAACATCTGCATAGTAATCACTCCTTCTTTTTTATAAGAAAATACATGTAAATTAGCTAAAAACTTTACTAATCGCATTTTTGCTTTAATATTAATGAATGACACATGCAAAAAAGGAGCGATTCTTTATGGACATTTTAGCATATACAATGGATGAAATTTTAGATCCGACAAATATTATTGAAGGAAAACGCTTTGAATTCTTATTAGATATCGAAGTAGATGAAGAGGACGAGCTATTTGTAGAAGGCGGCCTTGAAATACGCGTAATCGCAGCAAGAAAAGAAGATGACATTAAGCTTGCAAATTACTACATCGTCAACAAAGGTACTGAAGAAATGTTAGACTTCGCACTAGAAGAAGATGAGGAAGAAATGATTCTTAACTTCTGCAAAGTGCACATCATAGCAGGCGAATAATAAATTTATAATGTAACATAAAGGCATTCGAGTATAGTTTAAAAACTTTTACACTGAATGTCTTTTTTGCTATGATGAGAATTATTTTAGAAAAAAGCCGAAAAGAGGTAAAACAATGGCCGCCTATACACAGCCAATTTACGTCGCAATGATTACATTTATCTTTTTAGCCATCGTTATTTTTGTTCCTTGGCTCATTTACACATACCGTAAATACGGATACTTACCATTATCAACGACGCTTATAATATTTTCATTTGTTTTTTACTTTATAACGGCATTATTTTTAGTATTATTACCACTACCAGAATCGCGTAACACGTGTATTACGCAGCAGCCAGGTACACAGCATTATTCACTCATGCCGTTCCGCTTCATCGCAGACATCTTTGCAAATAGCGGTATAGTCTTATCTCAGCCTGCTACATATGCATTATTAGTCAAACAGCCAGCATTTTATCAAGCCTTTTTTAACTTCCTATTATTATTACCGTTCGGCGTTTACTTACGTTATTTCTTCCAACAGAAAAAATATTGGAAGAAGGCACTTGGCTTCACTTTTGCCTTAACTTTATTTTACGAAATTACACAAGTAACAGGTATCTATGGTATTTATAATTGTGCTTATCGTATTTTTGACGTCGATGATTTAATGCTTAATACAGTAGGTGGGGTACTTGGCTTCTTTATAGCACCAGCAATTTTGGCGCTGTTCCCATCGAAAGAAAGTATTAATGCGAAGGCTGAAAGATTGATGGCTCTTGATGACGTGCGTGCACTTCCTGTATTAATCGCTTTATTAATAGATGTTTTCATTATTGATTTTGTATCGCAATTAAGTACAGCGTTTGTTGAGTCCAATATTGTTATCATATTCTTGATTAAATCATTATTCTGCTTCATCGTATTCTTTATCATTCCTTTAGTTTGGAATGGCCATACGATTGGTTCGAAAATTATGCGTTTCCGCTATGATAGTAAAATCAGTGACTCAGATACACGGAAACGTATGTTCAAACGTTTTGTTGCCATCTACCTGACATACTTTACATTCTTTGTACTAAGTGTTTTCGGGGATATGAATTTACAAATCGGTTCACCGTACTATGAATTGAAGGTATTTTTAGCACTTGGAACAGGTTTACTTAATATATTATTAATAGTTGTTTTGTTCTTCCACGTGTTACTTGTCGCGTTCGGAAAAGGTAAACGACGTTTCTATTTTGACGAAGCATCTGATCTACACACAACGAGAAAATAAAGAAAAAAGAGGACTTTCCATCAAATGGGGAAGTCCTCTTTTTCATTCATGTGATTGATTCGGGATATGGGATATGTAAGATTTAAGGTTCCTGTAAGGTTACGACAAATATGCTGTAAGGGTGGGGTTATATAGTATGTATATCGGCAAACAACAGAAGAGGTGACTCAAATGAAATCGTTATTAAAAATAGAAAACGTTAAAAAAACATATGGCAAGACATCGAATGCATACACAGCACTAGAAAATATTTCATTTCAAATAGAGCGCGGGGAATTCGTTGGGATTATGGGACCTTCAGGAGCAGGGAAATCGACATTACTAAATCTCCTTGCAACTATTGATACACCATCAGAAGGTAAAATTTTCATGAATGATAAAAGTATTCATGATATGAAGGAAGCGGCGCTATCTGATTTCAGACGCGATAATTTGGGCTTTATCTTCCAAGATTACAACTTGTTAGACTCATTAACTGTAAAAGAAAATATTCTATTACCGTTAGCAATTACAAAAGTACCAGCAAAGGAAATAGAAAAACGCGTACAAAAAATAGCTAAAGTTTTTGGAATCGAAGCATTACTTAGCCAATACTCCTATCAAATTTCAGGTGGTCAAAAGCAACGTACAGCTGCTGCAAGAGCAATCGTTACAGAGCCAGCGCTTATTTTAGCTGATGAACCAACTGGTGCGCTAGATTCAAAATCTGCAACGGATTTATTAGAAAGCTTAAGTTCACTAAATGCCAACAATGAATCGACTATTATGATGGTCACACATGATGCTTTTGCTGCTAGTTTTTGTCGACGCATTATATTCATTAAGGATGGCAAGCTATCTAAGGAAATTTACCGTCGCGACCAAACACGAAAAGTATTTTTCCAAGAAATTTTAGATACATTGTCTGCTATTGGGGGTGAGGTAGATGACGTTATTTAGTTTAGCGAGGAGAAATATTGCACGAAACTTCTCTCAATATTTTTTGTATATTGCATCAATGGTATTCAGTATCGTCATCTACTTTACCTTCGTTACATTAAAATATAGCGATATCGTATCCAAAATGACGGAAACATCACAGAAGATGGGTTCACTTATGAGTGGAGCAGCCGTTGTTTTAATCTTCTTCGTCGCCATTTTTATAGCATATTCAAATTCATTTTTTATGAAAAAACGAAAAAAAGAAGTAGCGCTTTATGCGTTATTAGGTGTGAGAAAGCGCCAAATTGGTTTAATGTTATTTTTTGAAAATTTATTATTAGGTGTGTTTTCATTAGTAATAGGTATTTTCTTAGGTTTCCTTAGCTCGAAATTATTCGTTACGATTCTAATCCGTTTAATGGGTTATGATGTCGTCGCACCATTCACGCTATCAACGGAAGCAATCATAAATACAGCAATCGTTTTCTTTATCATTTTCTTTATCACATCATTCCAAGGTTATCGTTTAATTTATCAATTTAAGTTAATTGATCTATTCCATGCATCCAAAAAAGGTGAAGCAGCACCGAAGCCTTCATGGATTGTCGCTATCTTAGGCTTACTGAGCATTGGCACGGGATACTGGTTAGCATTACAAAACTTATTAACATCCGAAGCATGGCGTATTTTAGGTATGTTCACACCACTTGTTATTTTAGCGACAGTCATTATAGGAACATTTCTGCTATTCCATAGTGTTACAGGCTTTGTTTTATCATTATTTAAACGTCGTGAAAAATGGCTTTGGAAGGGCCTACACTTAATGACCATTTCACAATTACTATACCGAGTGCGTGGTAACGCCCGTACATTAACCGTGATCGCTATTTTGAGTGCAACAACAGTAACAGCTGGAGGCGCAGTTTACAGCCTTTATTACAATATTAATGACAGTGTAAAGCTTGCTGATCCAAACACGTTTATGTACAAGCAAGCTGCGAATGTCGATAACGATAAAGTAACATCATTACTACCTGCTACAATATACGATGAAAATGTCTCTGCATTGTTCGTCACATTTGAAGCGAAACAACTTGAATCTGCAATGAGTATTGACGAAGACAAACGCATTTACACAGTGATTGATGAAACAACATATAACAAATTAGCTAAACTGCAACATAAAGAAGAACTTCAATTAATAGACAATAAAGCAACTATTATTGATGTTGATTATCATGAAAATCTATCGCCTAAATATGCGGGTAAGACTATTACAGCAGAAAAGGGAACAGAGATTACATTGAAAGGGTATCATGATGTCCCTGTCCTAAACTTCAAGGCTGGTATGACACTTGTAGTCACAAACGAGCACTATAAAGAGCTCGAAAAACAAGGTGAGCCTGTGCAATTCCGTGCTATTGGAGTGGATGATGCAACAATCGATTTATCGAAAGGAATTGCTAGTTCATTACCTGATGAAGCACAATTTTCAAGCGCACCGGAAGATTATCAAAGCGGAATTGAAGGAATGGGATCACTACTATTCATTGGTAGCTTCCTAGGGCTCGTCTTCCTAGCGGCAACTGGTAGTATCATCTATTTCAAAGTATTAACAGAAGCAGAAGAAGATAAATCGCAATACAATATGCTCTATAAAATGGGTGTCAGCGCAAAAGAAATGAGAAAAACAGTCGCATCACAAGTGTGTGTTGTTTTCGCTGTACCACTTATTATTGGTCTTGCACATAGTGCCGTAGCATTAACAGCATTTTCGAATTTGTTTTCAATGGATTTCACTAAGCCTGTCATCATATGGATGCTTGCTTATACTACTATTTACGGTATTTACTATGTATTAACGGTTTATTCTTATAACCGAATTATTACCCAAAATAATAAAAACGAAGGATGATAATAATGAAAAAATTTCTAATTGCAATTGCATCACTTTTTCTAATTGGTGTTATTGGTATTGTAGTGTTAATGAAAGTGGATTTTAACCGTATGAACGCAGATAACTATTATGTGCATATTACAGAAGATGGCGTGAAAGAGGTAGGTAAGGGTTCTGATGGTAAAGTATATGAAACTTACCATTACAATTTAGAAAGTGTAAATGCTAAAGGTGAAACAAAAACAGTTGAATTCACTGCAAGCAAAAACTTACGTAAAGACGCATATTTAATGCTATATGTAAAAGAGGACAAGGGCGTTTCGTCATATGATGAAGTACAACTTTCAGATATTCCAAAAGAAGCACAAGCAAAACTAAAATAATTATTAAAAAAGGGTCATCGCTGGCATCGAAAACTTTCGACGGAGCGATAACCCTTTTTTATTACGTCGTTTTCAATTCTAAACGGCGTGCAATTATTGATAGAGCATAGTTCACAACGAAATACATTCCTGCAATAAGGATAAAGATAGGCATGATAAATTTGTCCCCGCCTGGCTGTGCATAAATCACGCTACCATTATGCATAAGCTCTGATAATGAGATAACTACCGCAAGAGACGTATCTTTTAATAATGATATGAATTGACTCACGATAGGTGGTACCATTCTCCGTAAAGCCTGTGGTAAAACGATATGCCACAAAGTTTGAACATAAGAAAGACCAGAAGAACGCCCCGCCTCAAGTTGCCCTTTATGAATTGAATTTAAACCGCTTCGAATGACTTCAGATAACATAGCGGATTCAAAAATTGTTAAGGCTGTAATTGCTGCCATCGTAGGGGTCAATTTTATACCTACTTCAGGTAGAGCGAAAAAAGTGAAGAAAATGATAAGCAGTAACGGTACGTTACGAATAAGCTCTACTAAAATAGCTAGTATTTGCGATAGTATAGGAATTTTCGCATAGCGAATTGTACCAATTAAGCCACCAATGATGAAGCTGAGTACGATTGCAATACCGGCAACTTTTAATGTAACTAAAAATCCTTCTAACAAAAACTTCAAATGATCTGGAGTATACGCACCTGCAAAATCCATGTACCCGACCTCCTTCTAATTGCTCTTCGCCAGACGTTTTTCTAAATAGTTAACGCCATAACTAAGAGGAAGAGTAATAACTAAGTAAAGCAAAGCAACGATAATATACACGTCAAAAACAACGTATGTACGAAGCGAAATTAAATCTGCTTGGTACATTAATTCGCCGGCAGCGATAACGCTTAATATAGAAGAGTTTTTGACGAGATTTATAAATTGGTTACCTAATGGTGGAATTACAATCTTAATGGCCTGAGGCAGAATAACATAGCGCATCGTTTCAATATAAGTTAAACCTGATGAACGAGCGGCTTCTGTTTGTCCTTTGTGTACCGCTAATATACCTGCACGAATAGCTTCAGCGATAAAGGCTGAGGTATAAATAATCAGTGCGATTGTACCGGCCTGAAATCCATCAAATGAAATACCTAGAGTAGGCAATCCAACAAATATGGTGAACGCAATAATCAGTAGCGGAATATTACGGAAAAATTCAACATAGATGGTACCAATCCAGTTCAGTGGTTTAATCGGAGCAATTCGGAATACCGCTAATATAGTTCCTAGTAAAAAACTACCAATGAGCGCTAGTAAACTACATAGCAGTGTTACTTTAAAGCCTTCAGCATACATATCCCAGTTTTCTGTTAATATCGTAAAATCTAGCATAATGAATCACTCCTTTAATTACGTGAGTGTATTTTCGTAAAGTCTCTGCTTCTTAAAAAGATGAAGAAAAACAGACAGTACATACCTAATGTAACTAACAGGAATCCATTAGAGTAGGTTTACTGCCTGTTAAAGTCTATTAAGTTTCTTTTTTAACAAGTAGCGGTTAAGTACTAAATGGTGAAAGGAGGATTAGTCCTTTTTAATCCATTTTTTGTGGATCTCATCGTAGCGGCCACTATCTTTCATTTCTGTTAACGCTTTGTTGATAGCCTCTACTAATTTAGTATTGCCTTTTTTAGCTGCGATTCCATAAGGCTCATCAGTGAATTGCCCACCTACTAATTCATAGTTGTTGTCTTGGTCAGCCATACCGTAAAGGATTGCGTCGTCAGTTGTTAAAGTATCACCTTTACCAGCTTTTAAAGCTGTAAAAGCTTCAGCATAGTTTTCGAATTCTAAAACTTGTGCTTTAGGAGCTTTTTCACGGATATTTTGAGCTGACGTAGAGCCTTTTACTGCTATTACTTTTGTTGAATTATCTATATCATCTATTGATTTAATTTTGCTACCTTTTTTAACAAGTAGAGATTGACCTGCTTGAAAGTAAACGTCAGAGAAATCTACTTCTTTTTTACGTTCTACAGAAATTGTCATAGTTGCAATGATTGCATCAATATCACCATTTTGTAGCATCGGAATACGCGTTTTAGATGTCACTTCTTTAAATTCAACTTTAGATGCGTCACCTAAAATACTTTTTGCAATTTCTTTTGCGATATCAATATCAAAGCCTTCAATATCACCTGTGCTTGGATTTTTTAAACCAAATAAATTAGAATCATTTTTTACACCAAAAACAATTTTGTCGTTATCTTTAATAGTTTGCAATACATCTTTATCTTTGCCGCCAGTTGTCTTATCTTTGTCCCCACAAGCAGCTAACATGAATACAGCCATGAATGCTAAAAGTAAGATTGAAAATAACCCCTTTTTACGTTTGAACATAATGATATCCCCCTAATTTGTATTAGTGATTTAAAATCCGACTAAGGAATGCTTTCGCCCGTTCCTCTTTAGGCTCAACATAGAACTCAGTTGGATCTGCATCCTCTAGTATTTGACCTTTATCGATGAAAATAATTCGATCGGCCACTTCTTTAGCAAAACCCATTTCATGCGTTACGACAACCATTGTCATACCTTCTTTTGCTAATGATTTCATAACATCTAAAACTTCCCCAATCATTTCAGGGTCAAGTGCAGATGTTGGTTCATCAAATAACATAATTTCTGGGTGCATTGCTAACCCCCTAGCAATTGCTACACGTTGTTGCTGACCACCTGAAAGCTGTGATGGGAAAGAATCTGCTTTATCAGGAATACCTACTTTTTTTAGATAAGCATGCGCCGTTTTTTTTGCCTCTTCCTTTGATTGCCCCAATGCTTTAATAGGTGCTAGAGTAATATTGTCTAAAACCGTCTTATGCGGATATAGATAAAAGTGTTGGAAAACCATCCCGATCTCTCTACGTAGCTTATTAATATCCGTTTTTTTATCATTCACTTCAATCCCGTTAACAGTAAGTGAACCTTCAGAAATGGTTTCTAATCGATTAATACAGCGTAATAATGTACTTTTACCAGAACCAGATGGACCGATAATAACCACTACTTCACCTTTGTTAATCGTCAAATTAATGTCTTTTAAGACATGAAAATCACCATAGTACTTGTTTGCATTTTTGAACTCTATCATTTGATTCCCCCCAAATCCCCAAAAACCCTCAATATTCGCCTTTTTAAAACTATTTCCACCGTTTAGAACGATAGTAATTAGATATATCATAACGTAATGTATATTTATTTAGCAACAAGTTATCTGAAAATACTGTTTAATCAAAAAAATAAAAATTGAAAAATAAATATATTTGTATAATTTAATATTGGCTGTATGACTCGTATTAACAAGGTAATGTTTAGTTTATATGAGTATTCTACTTTCTAATAATATATTAATATAATTATTTTAATGTAAAAAAATATTTTGTTATACAACAGAAACTTGTCGTTTAAGTGCGAAATATAGGTGTTATAAAATAGAATTTGAATCTATTATTCAAATGAAAGCGCTATTTATACATTGTGTGTATAAATAGAAATTTAATAGTAATGTTTGAAAAACTACTGATTATATTAATTTGTACTTAAAACCTTTGAAAGAGAACTATACAAAAAAGCTGAGAGTATAATTCTACTCTCAGCTTTTTTGTAGTTAGTTTAAATATTATTTCATTTTTTTGAGTTGTTTATTTAACTCTTGAACACTTTTCACTTCATCTTCAACAGACGTTTTTAGTAGTGTTTTTTGTCTTTTTAGTGCTGCATTTAGGGTGGATAGTTCTTTAGAAACAACAGCATTCTTTTGATCACGTTTCTTTTTCAGTGACGCTACAGTGTCATATAAGTCTTCGTGACCCATGATACGTCCTGCACCCCACATTAGACGATCGGCAGGTTGATCTAGTACATAATTTGTGAAGTAATCGAATACTTCTTTGTCAAAGCTATATCCATACCAGTTGTTATCAATTGCCAATAAATAATCATCTAGTGCTTTACTAGCATCACCTTTTTCAAGTGCCTTTATAGCACCTTGTAAGTTAATGATATTATTTTGTGCATGTTCATGTGGGAGAATGGGCTCGTCTTCCCAAGTTAAGCGTACGAATTGATCTTGTGCATATTTGTAAGTAGCTAATAAACTACTATTTAAAGAGCGACTGTCATCATAAAGTTTTTTCACTTCTTTGTCATCACCAGCCACTAAAGCTTTTGTATAGGCCGCATTAATTTTCTCAACTTGAGTATTAATATCTTTAGCTGTTTTAGATGTTGCATCAATAGCTGCTGTTAATTCTTTTGAAGAAATATTAGTATCTTTAAAAACATCCAACTTAATAGAATCTTTTAATGCATCTAATCTCGTTGTGAAATCAAGAGGCGTTACGGCAGTTTGATCATAATGCATAGCGAGTAGACCGTATAAATTTAAATGGAATTCTAAAGCTTTTCCATTATAAGTGTCTTCATTATCGTACTGTGTATGATAATGAGACTGCATGAATTCACTATCTTGGAAATCATTACGTAATGATGGGACCCCAGCAATAGAGAATGAAAAATCATCCGACCAAGTACGTAAAGGTGACACAACAGAAATACCGTCTTTATAGACGCCGTCAACTGACGGTACAGACTTCGTAAACTTAGTTAAAAAGTTTTTCAACTCATAATCTGCGCGAATTTCATTAGTCGTTGTATGCTCATAAGCGGGTAGTTCGAAGTTCATATCTGCAAATGCTTTTCCAACCCATTCAGGATGGATGCGGAAAATCTGGTTGTATGCACCTGTAGACCAGTCATAGCGCGTATTTGAAACGCCCCATTCCTCAGCAGCTAAGGCATTAAAGATGATTGTTTTCTCAGGCTTATAGTCACTATCTACAAGTCCTTTCGCTACGCCCATCATAAGAGCAATCGCAGCATTATCATCTTGGAAGCCATCAAAGTAAGAATCGTAATGCGCAGAAAGGATAATATATGATTCTGGGTCTTTACCTTCAATTTTTCCGTAGTAATTGTATGTTGGTTGGTCTAATTTAACAGTAGATTTTGCATCAAAGTTAACTGTTAGTTTATTATTATTTGCTTTTAATGATTTCTTTAGTTCTTTTGCGTCATTTTGGGATATAGAGAATGCGGGAGCATCTTCAGGCCCACAAATATCTTGAGCATTTAAAGCGTCGCCATCTACTTCACTATAGCCTTCACTTTGTACAGTTACAACTGCAGCTGCCCCTTTTAAATGAGCTTGATAAGCAGGGTAGCTAATCCACCAATCATCTCTCTGGTTAACATCTACAAGTACGAGTTTTCCTTTAATATTAAGGTCTTTCAAATCATCTGCTGTTCCTCGGTTTGCGTAAACAACATCAAATTCTTTTGTACCTTTCGTATCAAAATTCGTTTGATATGCACCTAAAACAGCCATTTTTTCTTTGCCATCAGTTGTTTTAAAAGTCATATCCGCCTTTTCGAATGTCCAGCTATCAACTGTGAATTCATCTTTTGATACATCGGTAAGCCCTATTTTCTTCATTTCATCTGCAATTAGCTCACCAGTTTTTAGTTCTGCTTTAGAACCTGCAGTACGATATCCTAACTTTTCGTTTGTTTTAAATTGTTCAAGGCTTTTTGCAAAATCGAATGAGTATTTAGCATCTGCTTTTGATAAATAATTATCAGAATATTGTTTTACTGCTGCTAAATCCCCGTTTTCTTTTACTTCTTTCTTTTTTTCTGCCGGTGTACAAGCTGCGAGTGAGGATGCAATTAGAGCTGTTGCTATTGCACCACGAAAAAATTTGTTCAATTAATATCATTCCTTTACACTGGATTTTCCAACCAGTATTAATTAAACGTTAATTTTCCTAGAATATCAATATTATTTAAAAAATGAGATAAATATTATGCTGAAGATAAGTAAATATAAAAAAATAGAGTCTAATAAGTCTAAAGTAGTATTACAATTTTCGTACCTTTGTTCTCAATGCTAGATAATTCGAGATCACCGTGATGAGCGAAAATAATATCACGAGCTATCGCCATTCCAAGTCCGGTGCCGTGAGTATTTTTTGTATTTGTCCCACGGTAATAACGATCAAATACTTGTTCAAGATCTTTAGCTGAAATGCCTCGGCCATTATCAGAAATAGTTATCCGTGTTTTATAAAGGAGAGATTGTCCACCTTGTGGATAAACAGCATCAATTCGAATAGTTACACACACATTTTCATCGTTATGCACAAGCGCGTTGTAGATAAAGTTTAAGACTGCTCTTTTTAGTAATTTTTTATCCACTTTATGAACGAGATTATCCACATTACTCACAAATTCGACTTGGCGTTCACCAAATTGAGGATCGTTCAAAAGGTCAATCGTCAGTTCACGCATAAAGCTCACAATATTAATAACTTCAAAATGCATCGGCAGCTGTTGATTGCGTAAACGAGTGGTTAAATTTAAGTCATCAAGTAAATCTTTCATATAAATTGATTTTTTCTCTACAATTGTTGAGTATTCTTGTACTTCATCAGTTGTGAGATCTCTAGCTCCGTCCTTCATCAATTCAGCATATCCTTGAATTGACGCAAGAGGGGTTTTCATATCATGTGATACATTACTAATCCATTCTTCACGCATTTGATCGAGGTGGTCTCGTTCTTTTTCATGCTCATTTAACTTTTCAGATAGCTCATTCACATTTCTGAAAACGTCTGTATAAACACCTTTAGGTATATTGATTTTCGTGAATTGTCGATTCCGTAGCTGTCCGATTCCTTCGATTAATGTATGAAGTGGTTTCGTCAAATGCCGAGTGAACAACAGTCCAATGATCAGAGCAATTAGTACATCTACTATTAGAAACGTTATTAGTAGCAGGTTAAAGAATTTAAAGAACTTCGTATAATCATAGGTCAAAACATAACGCCGAACGCCATTATCTTTTATCCCAATAAAATAACTGAGGTCATCTATCGCCCCAATATAAACGGTCGTAGTTCCATCAATTTCTTGATATTTATACATTTGTATGATTTCAGCAGGCGAGTAGCTCGTTGCAAGATTTTTAGGTGTCTTAAGAGCGGCAACTTGCTGTCCATTATTATCTAAAAATTGAATCCAAGCATGCTTGTCTTGCAACGCTTTTACACCATCTACATTCACAAAAGGTAAGCCATTTTCCATCTCGATATATTGAGAAAAAGAGCGTGTAAATGCCTCGGCAGATGTATCAGAAGTGTTAAAAGTTAAATAACTATTTCGCGTAAGGAGTAGTCCAGCTAATAGCATAGTATTAACGATGCCGACAATAATAACAATCACCACAACTGACCATAAAAAACGTCCTGTCAATCTCCACCTCATTTTAAAATCACTCCTTACTTATTAACTTATAACCAAGACCTTTAACAGTATTCAAAAATGTCGGGTTAGATGGGTCGTCCTCAATTTTTTCACGTAGGCGGCGGATATGTACCATTACCGTATTATCAGAACCAAAAAAATCCTCGCCCCAAACACGTTCAAATAATGTTTCTTTACTTAAAATTTGATTTGGATGATGGATAAAGCAATTCATCAAGCCAATTTCTTTCGCGGTTAACTCGATGATTGTTCCGTTTTTCTTCAATTCGGTACCATTCGCATCCATCTCAAAAGGTCCAACGCCAATACTTTTTACTGCTGTTTTTTCTTCTAAAAAACTAGCGCGTCTCAGTTGAGCTTTCACCCGATAAGCGACTTCCTTTGGGCTATAAGGCTTTGTAATATAATCATCGCCACCGATTGCAAGGCCTAAAAGCTTATCAATTTCGTCATCTTTTGCAGACATAAATAAAATAGGTACATTCGACACACCGCGAATTTGTTTACATAAGTCATAGCCCTCACCATCTGGGAGCATAATGTCTAACAACACTAAATCAGGTTTAACTGACTGGAATTTGTCCCAGCCATCCTGAATTGTTCCAGCTGTCACGACATTCGAAAAGCCTTCCTTATGTAACACCGTTTGAAGCAAACGAGCCAAATCTTCTTCATCGTCTATTAATAAAATACATTGTGTACTCATTAAAAATCTCCTCTGCATAAAACTTTTATCATTTAAGTATAGTATACGTATACATTTTTCGCTTTGGGTAACAATTTCAATCGTCCACTTCCTATGTTAAAATAACCCAAACTACACCGGCGGAAAAAATGACATGGAGATGATAAAGTTGATAGAAGTAAAGGGAATGCATACAAATGCGAAGATATTCTCGCATATTCAGCAGGACAAAGCAGTAGAACAAGTTCAAGAGTTATGTGATCAGCCGTTTTTACATGACGCAAAAATCCGCATTATGCCGGATTATCACGCTGGAAAAGGCTGTGTCATTGGCACAACTATCGCATTAAAGGATAAGGTCGTCCCAAATCTAGTAGGTGTTGACGTTGGTTGCGGCGTTCACGTGACAAAGTTGGCACCAATAGACATCGATTTCCAAAAACTTGATGATACTGTAAAGAAATACGTCCCATCAGGCACTAATTTACATGATAACGATAGTATTCGCTATGTCACAGACGATTTTCCAAAGGCGCAGCAATTTGTTGCTGCGCATATATTGAACGACGAAAGAAGTAAGCACAGTCTAGGCACATTAGGTGGCGGAAATCACTTTATTGAAGTCTCTCAAGATGAGGATGGCTATCTTTATCTTTGCATCCATACAGGGAGTCGTTCAGTTGGTGCTAAAATTGCAACTTACTATCAAAAGCTAGCATATGAACAAATCCAAAGTCGTGATGTAACGGGAATAGTGGATGTGTTAAAAGCACAAGGCCGATTCCAAGAAATTCAATCAGCTATAAAACAATATAAAACTAAAAATCCTGTTATTCCAAAAGATCTTGCATACGTACAAGGTGAGGATTTTCAAAATTACATCCATGATATGAAGCTTGCTCAACAATTTGCTAAAGAAAATCGTCGCCAGATTGCACGTTCCATCATCGAACATTTAGATTATGAAAAGCATATAGTTGAAGAGTTTGATTCTATTCATAATTATATCGATACTGATAACATGATTTTACGTAAAGGAGCTATTTCTGCACAAAAAGGGGAGCAGCTAATCATTCCGATTAATATGAGAGATGGCTCAATCATTGCATATGGTAAAGGAAATGAAGATTGGAATTATTCGGCTCCACACGGCGCAGGACGGATTATGAGCCGTACCCAAGCAAATAAAAATTTAAATCTTGAAGATTACCAAAAAACAATGGCAGGAATATGGACTTCTTCTGTTAACAAAGAAACATTAGATGAGGCACCAATGGCTTATAAATCAATGGAAGAAATTCTCGGAAATGTTCAGAATACAGTAGAAATCAAAGCTATTATTAAACCTGTTTATAACTTTAAAGCGAGTGATAACGAATGGTCGTATTCTCGTCGCAAAAAAAGGTCCAAGTAACCGTGGCGTTTGCCCATAGGGAAAGAAACCTTAAGTGAAGTTAATGCGTATAAGAAGTAGCAATTAAAAAAATGGGTTTACGGAGGAATATAAAATGTTGAAAAAATTTGCCTCAGATGCTTTAGGCCTTTCAGATATTGGAATTGTCGTACCAAAGGAAGACTTTGATAAAACAGAAGCTGATGATTTTGTCTTACACGAATCAGGTGAGGCTATATACTTCCTTATTAAAACAAAGGCAGACGAATACTGCTTTACAAATAAAGCGTTGATTCATGTAGATGGTGAAAATGCGTTAAGTAAAAAGCGCCTTCTGAAGCGTTACGACTATCAACACAGCACAATCACAGAGGTAATGTTAGAAACAGCGGGAACTATTGATTTAGATATAGAAATAAAATTTACTATTAATAATATCCCAATGTCCATCGACATTCACAAAAAATTTCTCTCAGAGATTAAAGACCTATACAAAGCACTCCATGCAATTTCTGTGGAAATGAAAAATAATGCACAGTATTTTGAAATTGCTCAAAATAGCTTAACATATGCTGCACAGTCAATTGGCAAAACAGAAAGCAATGAAGTTACACCGCCCCAATCATTCGAGCAAATTACGCGTTTTGCTACTGATTGGATGCTTCAAAACAAAAAGCAATATGTCAAAGAAGACTACAGTAAAGTATTTGAGCTATACATCAATCACTAATAGTTAAAAGGTGCTCCGATATCGGGGCACCTTTTTTGGTAGTGATTTTGAACGGCAGCCATTTATTATCCAGCACAGTTGGTGTTATTATGTTTTATCTATTCGGTAACGAACTGGACAATTGCTCTTGCAGTAGTTTTTTAGAAGTTGTTAATCCAATCATTCTTACCTGTCCCATAGTTTTCTTTCTGACCAATATCTTGCAACGAACCATTTTCGTACCCGATTGAAAGTACTAAGTCGGGAATTGAGTTAAAACCATTCTTAGCAAGTTGATATATTTGTGAACCATAATAAGAGGCTGCAACTCCGACATGGGCCTTTGTATATGGATTTTGACGGAGCTTTTCTTTATAGATTTCAAAAATGTCGGTGCCGTCTTCTGTCACAAATTGACCGTTCACAATGTCTAAATCTTTTAAATCATAGCCTGTCATCGTTTTGATTTCATTGACTAGACGGAACTTGTCTATTGTTGAACGTGTAAATTGGCTGGAATCATCGGAACGACTTTGCATAATGTGGAAAAATAGTTCTCTTGTATTATTAGCTGTATTTAGTATACCTTCTAATTTGTCTATGAGTGACGAATCATTTGTACCGCTAACTGTTAGCTTGAAATTACTCGGATGAATGGTAAATGTTAAATTTGACCCTTGAGGGAGGGTGATGCCATTTTTAGCAAACAGCTCATGTAGTTGACCATTTACTTGTTGGCGGTTGAATAACTTTTTTTTAGCACTCTCTATATGATCATTTACTAGTGGTTTTTCGCGAAAAGCTGCGTCTGCATAGTCATAACAGTTAATAACGCCTTTCCTTAGCATAGACGATTCCATACTACTAGCTGCATTCCTCTCTGCTTCGGTCAAATCGCTTCTGAAATAGGGTGAATAAGGATTGTGATATTTATCCTGAATGTGTATATGTGGATTTTTAAACTGTTTATTTTGTTCATTGATTTTTTGGTATTTATCATCCAATATTTTTCGTCTTTTATCTGATTCACTTTCCCGTATATTATTTCTTTGGATAATTGTGTCGTCTTTATTTTCAATAGTCGTTTTGTTCAATATAGTTTGTTTGCTCGCTGTTGTTACCGCATAGGGTGTAATTCCATTATTTATTTTCATATTCTACCTCCACTTGTATTTTTTGAAGTAAATCTCTATATATGAAATATCGGTAAATACATCAAATTGTTTAAAAAGGAATTATTTTCACAGAAATAATATTTTTTCCATAAATGTGTATAATGTGGTATTATGTTCTGGAAAGGGAGGTAGAAATATGTTGAAAAATATATTGAAACAAATACTAGGTTTTTCGTTGTTACTAATGCTTGTATCTATATTTGCGACTCCAGCTTCTGCGACGACTACTGGAAACAATAGTATCAATACAGCTCACAACATGGGTTATTGGAAATACAGTAGTTCAGACACAACGATTTTACCAGAAGGTGAAGACGAGGCTTTTTATAAGTTCACTGCAAATGCAGGAGAAAAAATTTATGTGAGAAGTTCATACCAAAATGTATATGCTGGTATGAAGATAGAAGTATTAAATAGTAATATAGGGCTTGTTAATGAAGGTACAACAGTTATCGATCCCAACTCACTTACACCATTTATTTTTGCTAAAGTTGATGCTTCTTCTGCGTCTAATACTTTTTATGTAAAAGTCAGTCGGGGAACTTTTACAGGAAACATGTATTTTACTGTGTCTGTTCACGATCGTATTAAATCTAGTAGTAAAGAATTCAATTTTACAGGAACAGCTTCAAATAATGGAAATACTAGTCTTAATTTAAATGGTGTTGATTCCTCTATAATTACTATGGATTTAACTAACAATACTGATATACCTTATAAAGCAATTGTTAAATCAATTGGTACTAATAGTACTCAAACGCCAAGCCAAGGTAACGTAACACATAAGTTGATGTCGAGTCAAACTGGAGTGTGGCACACAGCTCTTGTTTCTAGCGCTACTAATGGTTCCTACAATATTTCTTTACAGGACCAACTCAATGTAGCCCGAATATGGAGCTTCAAATACAATGCAAAAGCTTCAGCCAAATCAACTATGAAAAATGTCCGTGCACATATAAGCTATGAATATGATGTAACAGACCAATTCTAGTTATCTTCTCATAACCATAAATTAGGATAGGGATATATTTACTTCTTGGTGAATATTCTGTTAAAACAGTCATACTAACACTTATCGATACATTAAAATTTGTAATATTATAAAAATTACCCATGATTTTTCTTTTTAGCATAGAAAGAATCATGGGTTTAAATTTCTTTTGAGTGAAAAATAGAAATTAAATTAAGAGCTTAATAAACTTTGGATACAAGCGAAAAATTCTGCCGTTGTTTGTCTAGTCGACAATTACGATACTAGAATTTTCGCTTTTTTCATACCTTGTAAAGTAAAAATTATTTAATATTCAAGTGACGGTGATGAACAAAAAAAGTGCCCCTAACCGTGTGTCAGTAGCCCCAAACTAGGCTTATACTCACAAAAAGTTCGAAATCTATCGAACTAAAAAAGTTGATATAAATACCAAATGAATGGAATTCTATTAAATTTCATGAGGCGAGTCAATTATCTGTCGCAATAAAATTCTCCCACAAAAAAAGAAGCCTCTATAAAAAGAAGCTTCCTCTACATTAATCGCTATTTTTCGGTGGTTCTGGCTTTTCATAACTGAAAACAGCCACAATAATATATAAAAGTACAAATAAAATAATCGAACCTGTCCATGTTACTTCAATTCGGCTAAAGCTCATCACTAATAGACCTTTAAAGAGTGTCGCACAAACAGCCGTTTGAATGGCATAACTTATCACGGCAACCGGTTTAGACCAAGGCAGGTTTAAGCTCGCAACTACAAATAGATTTATGAAATCGACGATGAACATCATTGCGGCAATTAGCAATAAAAACCACCCAAAATAAATACCATTTCTATACCACTGCTCAAAAATCTGTATCGCAGCTAAATCGTATTTAGCAAATACATTATACAAACCATAAAACCCAAATAGCGGAACCGTCACTACTAAAACAAGTGCAATCATTAAAATTGCTATCAAAATCAGAAGCGCTGACCATCCAGATACTCGGATTTTTATTTTTCTATTTTTAAACATAGAATTCCTTCTTCACCTACTCGCGCAACTTACGCGCCTCTCTTTGGCCCATAATCTATACTCTGTATCAATTAGATATCTCTCATTATAAATCAGTACAGCGTACAATGCACCTGAATGATTTTGAAGAGCATTGGTAGATTCTTGTTAAAAAAACTGGAGGCCTGTGAATTCCTTAACTCATGGAGAGGAAAGTTTCATATAAAACTGGGTTAAAACGCTTTCTTAGATGAAGTGATTCTGCTGTGTTGGCTATGTCAGTTCTCATAGCTAAGAAAAGGGTGGAGCTTGTATAATTTAAAAATTAGTAATCATTCACGTATCCTTTTATACATTTGAATAAAATGAGTCGGATCTACGTCGATTTCAAACATAAATACTCCTTGGTTTGTATGCAAATAAAATAATCCACTTCCACCAGAGAAAGGTTTATAGGACATATCATGAACATGCTCTAGTTTGAAAATATTTTTGGCAGTTGAAACTGCATCCGCATATAAATAAATGCGATGGTGAGTGCGATTTGTTGTTTGCTCATACCAACCTACGATGCGTTCGACTATATGATACGTCATGGTGCAGATAGCTTGGTTATTCGATTCATTCATAGCAATACCTCCAATGTTAAGATACCCATAATGGAGAAGAATAAGCATATCGTAACAGTTTTTCTAGATAAAAAGCTGTCTGCACTCTGAAATCGAACGGAGTCACAGACAGCTGTCTATTTTAGTTAAATATAGATTTTCTACTTATGTCGGTATTTAGACTAGAAGTATTCTGTGCTTTTCTTATCTTATGATAATTTCAATCTTATTGCCAGAAGGATCTACAACAGACATAGTGTCATTACTGACATCGAAAGGAATATTCAAACGTTTGAGCTGTACTTTCGCTTCATCAATTTCATCTTGCGTGAAAAAGACTATAAATTTTTTTAAACCTCTTGCGTTGTCTGGGGGTGTTGGGAGGCCAGTGCCAGACCATGTATTCAAAGCGATATGATGATGATAGTTATCCTTCGATAAAAATAAGCTCCCATTATCTTTACTTGTTATGTTAAATCCAAGTCCATCTACATAGAACTGCTCGACCTTTTCAAGCTCAGCAACTTGCAAATGCATATGACCAACTCGCGTATTGTCTGGAAGGCCAGACCAAGGAGGTGTCGCTTCTTGTGCTAAATCATTCAGATCAATTGGATACGTACCGCTTACATAGCTACCATCAGTTGCACGCTTCCACTCATTAGAAGGGTAATCTGCATAAATTTCAATTCCATTACCTTCTGGATCTGCTAGATATAGGGCATCGCTATATTGATGGTTGGCAGCACCTTGCATCGGATACTCGTTGTCAGCTAGATGTAGGAGCGCATTCGCTAAGCTGGATCGATCAGGTAACAGAATGGCAAAATGATAAAGTCCAGTTGTTCCGAGAGGCCTTTCTATGGAATTAGCCTCTTCCTCCAATATGAGCAGAGGAGTAGTTCCATCAGCCGTTAACGTCACTTTGTTCGACTGTTTCGTCAAAATATCAAACCCAATCATTTGCTCGTAAAATTTAACAGAACGTTCGAGATCCGAAACGGTAAGATGTACTGCTCCTATTCGAGGTGGAGAATTTTTTTCGTATGTTTCATAAGTTATACTTTTGTTTTTCGTAAGGACAATAATTGAAATAAGTAAAACGGCCAAAGCGACAGTGACTATAACAATTTGTTTTTTGGTCATTAAGTTTGCTCCTTTTCTTATAACTACACAATGTAGTGTAACAGTATTTTAGATAGATTTCAGCTAAAAATATTACAGATTTGTGAGTTAGATGATTTTCGAAGGACAATTCTTGACGTGGTAATGCCCTAACACTACAATGAGTAATATGAGGTGAGCAAGCCGTGAGAATGCGAAAATTCAAAATGAACGAAAGTGGGTTAAATCGTTTTTTTGGCCCTCTTGAAGCAAAGATCATGGACATATTATGGAATGATGTTGAAATGACTATCAAAGATGTCCAACAAGTACTTGAATATGAAAAGCTGACGAACTTTAACACAGTCATGACGGTCATGAATCGATTGGTTGATAAAGAGATTCTTCAAAAAAGAGCAGAAGGTAGATCGTCTTTGTATAAGCCTGTTCTCTCAAGAGAAGAATTTTTGAATACACAATCAAAAGAAATGACCAACGAGCTAATGGAAGAGTTTGGTAGTGTCATAGTCAGCCATATGCTTGATGCATTAGAAGATGTGGATGATGATCTTGTCGCTAAGCTTGAGGGAAAAATTAAAGAATTGAAAAAGGATATGTAACGTATGCACAAACGTCATTCGTCTATCATGCTTATAGCTTCACTGGTTATTTCGGGAACGATTTTTTTGCAAATGGGTGTGTATTTCATCGCAAAGCTTGCTGGTTGGAACGTTCAATATAATCTCGTTGTTACCTGTCATAGCTGGATGAAAATAATTGGATTATCGTCACTCGACTATATACTTGATGTGCTCGTCATCTATACGTTAATTTTGATATTATGGAAAATAGGGTCTCAATTCTATCATGCTATTCGTATGAAAAAGAGATTTAAGCAATATAAAGAGAACATGCTTACAATTGATATGAATCGTACTTATTGCAAAGGAAAAGATGTATTTATCGTCATCTCGCATCCTACACCAATAGCAATTACAATGGGATTTATACAGCCTAAGATCATCCTGTCAACAGGATTGATGAAGCTATTAACTGAAGATGAATTAACTGCTGTCATTTCACATGAGATGTATCATAAAGAACACCGTGATCCACTTAAAATTTTTTTAATGGCACTTTGTTCATCCACGATGTGGTATATTCCGATATTAGACTGGTGTAATCAGAATTATAAAATCGTGAAGGAATTACTAGCGGATGAATATGCGATTGAAAAACAACAGACATCTGTAAACCTTGGGAGCGCCTTGTTGAAAATGCTGAAAGTTAGCAAACCTGACAAAATGCCGTTTACTTATGCATCATTCGCAGATACTTCTGTCAATTATCGAATTGGCCATATAATAGACCCGTTAAGAGAAATTCATTGGAACCTTCCAGTGAAGATGTTACTCATATCTTTAACAATCTTTAGTTGTATCTGTGCATTATTTATTTACGCCTTGGCGTAAATTTTTTACCCCATTACACTACGTTATGTAGTATGAATTAGGAGTGTTTTTAATTGTCTAAGAAAATATTTTGGTTTATAGGTATAGTTGCGGTTTGTGTCATAGGTATTATTGTATTAACGAATTTTAATGAGAAGTCGGTAGACATCGATTATGAAGGACAACCGTTTTTAGGAGAGGCATCAGCACCAGTTAATATTGTCGAATTCGGCGATTATAAATGTCCAAACTGTAAAACTTTTAATGATCAAATGGTCCCTGTTATTTATAAAGACTTTGTTGAAACAGGGAAGGCTAAGTTTTACTTTATGAATTATTCTTTTATTAATATCGATTCAAATCGATCTGCTCAATTTGCAGAAACGGTCTATAAAGAACTAGGAAATGAGAAGTTTTGGTCATTCCATGAGTTACTGTTTAGTAAACAACCAGAGGATTTATCGTATGAAAAAGTAGATTTATATACAGAGGATTTCTTGGAAAAGGCGTTAGCTGAAGTTGCCACTGAAAAAGAAACGACAAAAGTAGTCAAAGCTTTTAAGGAAAATAAAGGACAAGAAGCTTGGGATAAGGATATGAGTATAGCAAAAAAACTTGGTGTTCAATCAACTCCAAGCATCTATGTTAATGGCAAACGATTCATTGGTGAAACATATGATGATTTTGTGAAAATGGTAGAAAAGGAGATTGCTAATGGCAAGTAAATCGCTTCTCTTTGCATGGGTAACCTCAATTATAGCTATGATGGGAAGTTTGTTTTTTAGCGAACAAATGGGCTTTATCCCGTGTACTCTATGTTGGTATCAGCGTATATTAATGTATCCGCTTGTTTTTTTCTTAGGTATGGCATTTTACCGAAATGATAAAGAGATTTATAAGTATGTACTTCCGATGTCAGTCATAGGGATGTTACTTTCTGGATATCACTATATGTTACAAAAAATACCCTCTATTCAGGAATTCAGTACATGCACAAATGGAGTACCTTGCTCAGGGCAATATATTAACTGGCTAGGATTTATAACGATTCCGTTTTTAGCATTTATTGGTTTTACGCTTATTACAATGTCGATGTTAATATTATGGAAACGTAAATAAATGAAAGACATTCAGAATGCTCGCGTCTTGAATGTCTTTTGTTTTTTTATATATTTTGTTTATTTAAGATCTCTTATATAGATAAGATACTCTTTGAGTGTTAACTTGTATTCCATTTAAAATAAGCATCGCCTGCATGGGCTTTTTTTAAGATCTTTAAGGTTGTCCACCGCATCCTTAATTTTTCCCATAAGATGTTCTTGAGGTACTAGTGGATTCAAAGCAATCATTTCAATTTGATCTCTTTCAGAAATTTTATTGTTATTATTTTCTATCTACTCAAAACATTTGTTTATATTATATGTGTAGTTGATTGGAGCGAAGGTGGCGACTCCTGTGGGAAAAGAGGGACAGTCCAAGACCCTGCAGGAGCGTAGCGACGAAGCGGCTTGGCGCCCGCCCGCGGAAAGCGTCCACCGTAGTGGAAATCAACGGGTCTTAACTATTTATATATATTTTAAAATAAAAAGACCGTAGATAAACTCGAATTTCTTTGAGTTTTTATCTACAGTCTCCGCCCTCTCCAAGTAGAGGTGGGCGTTTTTTGTGATGTATTAAATATAAAAAGTATAATCCTCAGGCAGCACACGTTTTAAAAACTTCTTCGTACGTTCTTCCTTTGGCTTGACGAAAATTTCATGCGGGCTACCTTCCTCAATAACAACACCGCCGTCCATAAAGATGACGCGGTTGGCGACATCCTTAGCAAAGGACATTTCATGTGTGACTACAAGCATTGTCGTTCCTTCATTGGCGATATTTTTCATAACGGTTAGAACTTCACCTACGAGCTCTGGATCTAAAGCAGATGTAGGTTCATCAAAGAGAATAATATTAGGATTTAAAGCGACTGCACGTGCAATACCAACACGCTGTTGCTGACCACCAGACAGTTCACTTGGATAGGCATTATATTTTTCGGAAAGACCAACTTTACTCAAGGCTTTTTTGCCGATTTCAATTGCTTCCTTTTTAGGTACTTTACGTCCAATAACAAGTCCTTCGATAACGTTTTCGAGCACAGTTTTATTGTTGAATAAATTGTAATTTTGAAAGACGAAGGCAATTTTTTGTCGAATAGCATGAATATCCTTTTTCTTTGCATCATGTAAATCGACATCAATTTCACCAAAAGTAGCATGCCCTTGATCGGCTTTTTCTAAAAAATTAAGGCAACGTAGCAATGTTGTTTTACCCGATCCACTAGGGCCTAAAATAACGACCACATCGCCTTTATCAATGGATAAGTCGACCCCTTTTAATATTTCATTGTTACCAAATGATTTATGAACATTTTTAATATTTAACATATCAACACACCCCAATATTAAGCATTTGCTAATTTATATTTGCGTAAATGTTTTTCATATAATTTAAAACCATATTCGACAACACTACATAAGATTAAATACACGATGAAAATATCTAAGTATGCTTCAACATAGTTGTAACCAACATTCGCAGCGACCTTTGCCTTTAACGTAATTTCCTGTAAAGACATCGCATAACCAAGGGAAGTCGCTTTGATCAAGTTTATAGTTGCTGTACAAATATTCGGCAGTGCTACCACTAGTGCTTGTGGAATGATGATTCGTCGGTATGCTTGGAAGGTCGTTAAGCCAACTGAATGCGCAGCCTCTAGCTGTCCTTTGCTGACAGTGCTGAGTGCAGATCGGAAAACCTCGATCAATACTGCAGTTGTGCTAAATGAAAAAACGATAAATGCGTACCAAATGGGATGGATATTATAGACATCCACATTGATATGATATTTTTTAAAAAGAGCTGTTAAAAGTAATGGAACGCTACTATAGACAATGAAAATTTGAATAATAATAGGTGTACCCCGTACAAAGGATACATACAATTGCGTTAAACGTTGTATAAAAGGTACCCGGTAAATACGTGTTAAAGCGAGTGAAAACGCTAGTGGTATAGCAATGAGTAAAGAAACAATGGTCACCAGTAGCGCAACAGGTACGCCAGACAATGCAACGAAAAATGTATCAATTAAAAATTTATAATTCAATCCTTCAGACATTTGCGTACCTCCTTACGTTGATTCCAACGTTTTTTTACCTTTACTAAAGAATTTTTCGAGTATAGAGAAGACTTTCTCTATGATTAATGACAGTATCCAATAAATGATTGCTAGAGCGATAAAAATTTCTAAAGCATGTGCATTAATATTGCTAGCAATAATTAAATTAGCTTTCCCTACAACATCAATAAGTCCAATTGTATAAGCGAGTGCACCTTCTTGGAGCAAGGCAATCATGCTGTTACCTAAGTTTGGCAATGCCACAACTAAGGCTTGAGGGAAGATGATTCGGCGGTAAGCTTGAAATGGCGTTAAGCCAATACTTACAGCAGCTTCATATTGCCCCTTATCGATTGCGCCATAAGAAGAACGAATTACTTCAGACATAATGGCAGCAAACTGTAGTGTGAAAGTAACGACAACGAAAATAGCCGTATCGATATCATGTAAATTGATACCGAAATTTTCAGCGACTGCTGGCACACCATAGTAAACGAGGAATAGTAGCACAATTGAAGGGGTACAACGCATAATTGTTGTGTAGCCATTCGCAAGTGTTCGAGCAATTTTGCTATTGCTAAGCTTGGCTATCGCAAGGAATAAACCGAAAAAGGAACCTAGTAAAATGGACAGACCTGCTATCATAAAAGTCACCTTTAGAAAGGGGAGTAAGATAGGGAGTGTTTGCCAAATGTAAGAGACATCAAAATATTTTTCCATATGCTCACCATTTTCATTTTGTATTGGAAAGGCTGTTGAGTTTGTTCACTCAACAGCCTATGGATGGTACTTATACAAGAAGCAATTAACGTTTCACTTTCTCAAGTACTTCAAATAAATCGCGGTCGTAGAATTTTTTACTTAGCTCATTTGTTTTTTGTTCTTCTTTAATTTGTTTTACCGCTTTGTCATAAGCATCTGCAAATGGCTGTTCTTTTTTGTTAAATAATGGCCATGTTTTTATAACCGCAAATTCGTTGTATACAACGTCGTCGATAAGCTTGTTATAAGCGCCATCTTTTGCTGTTACTTGTTGTTTAAACATACCTTCAATCATTACACCACCATCTACACGGCCTTCATTGACCCATTGAACAATATCTATAGTGAAAGCATCGCCAGCTTTTAGTTTGACTTTGTTGTTTGGGTTTTCCTTGTTGTATTCATCAATAACAGTATATTGTGCATTATTTGCGGCAATTGGTGCTAAAGAAAAGTCTGCAGATGCGAAGTCTTTTAAGGTTTTAATATTTGCATCCTCTTTACGTAGTACTAAACCGGCACTACTTAAGCCAACGAATTCTTTAGGGAAGATAAACTTTTCTGTACGCTCTTTTGTGAAAAAGGCATTTTTGACACCGACTTGGTATTTTCCTTGTTCGACACCAATTAGTAAGTCATCACTTGTTGTGGGAACATATTCAAATTTATAGTCAGGTAATAATTCATCAACTAGCTTCATTACTTCTACATCGTAACCAGTAGGATTGCCTTGATCATCTGTATAAGTAATAGGTTTACTTGCTTGGTCATAGGCTACTTTAATTGTACGAACTTTTGAAGAATCTCCATCTTTTGAGGAATCGGATGCTTCATCTGCACCGCAACCCGCTAAAACTGCAATAGTAGTTAGACCGACTGCTGCGATTTGTAATAATTTTTTACTGAACATACTTCAAAACCCCTTTTCTCTTTTTGTTTTCTTCGCTTATCTTAATGAAGGATCGCCTCTTATTGTTTCTGCTCTTCAATAGCTGTTAGTGCCAATTTAGTAATAGTCATATCATCCATTGGTGGATTGTGAAGACCCGCGCGTACATTGCGATAATAGCGTTGCAATGGATTTGTATTTTGTAAGCTTTTCGCACCTACAACACGCATCGCTTTGTCGACGATATCAATGGCTGTATTTGTCACGGTATGTTTGGCAACGGCAATTTCATTTGTTAAAGTTTCTCTACGTTGTGGATCGTCGTAAGCTTCTGCAGTACCATACAATACAAATCTTGCTTGTTGTAACTTCAATTCAATTTCGCCTAATAGCTGTTGAACGTTTGGTAATGAGCTAATCGGTGCATTCAAGCTATTTGGTTGATGGTGATTTGCGAATTGTATCGCATAATCACGCGCAGCTTGTGCAATACCTAAATAAGTTGCAGGGATGTGTAATAACCAGCCGTTCATCTTACCACCACTTGGATGATTCGGTAATTCGACTAAATCAGTTTCCTTCACTTCGACATTTTGCAAAATTAAATCATGACTTCCAGTGCCACGCATCGACATAACATCCCAATTTTCTTCAATTGATAATCCTGTCGCACTTTTGTGAATTAAGAAAAAGCCGGTCTGTTGTTTTTCTTCAATCCATGCAGATGTTAAAAAATAATCTAGAACAGGTGAAGCAGTTGTAAAAATTTTATGTCCATTTAATATCCAACCTTTTTCTGAACGAACCGCATTTGTGCCAGGACGGCCACCGCGAGTGGGGCTACCAGTTCGTGCTTCACTAACGGAACGATTCACAATGACACCTTTGCGTACTTCGCTTGCAAAGAAATCCAGTAAGGCATCTGTCCATAATTTTTTCTCATATAATTCGCCGACAACACCTAATGTCCAACCAATTGAAAGCGCAGTGTTTTCATCGTAGCTTGCAAGTGTTTCTTGCAATAGCACCATATCGTAAACCGAAAAACCTTCACCGCCATAGGCTTTTGGCAAGGTAACAGTTGGATAACCAATATCGCCAAGAAGACGGAAGCTATCTTTTGGGAAAGTAGACAATGCATCTACAGTTGCAGCTTCACTGGCAATGTTGTACCGTAATGAAGCTAATTTTTCTAACCATTGACGCTGTTGCTCATTTCGAATAAATATATTTTTCAAGATAAATCCTCCTTTGTTTCTTACGCATACAATTCTTATTGAATTACTATGTATTAAAAGTATAAAAAATCTCCCATTCGTTATACTGAGGGAGCTTAAATGTTGTATGTGCACCCTTATCTGTCAAAAAGTTTTTCTGGAAGTAGCATCATCCTGCAAAGCAGGGCTGCTGGAGCTTCATCAGACCAGTTCCAAAGCTTCTCTAGATAAGTAGTATTCTATTGTTTCAATTAGCTTACTTTTTCTAAAAGCGAAAGTCAATACAAAAAAACAAAGTAATTTTGTAGGGATTAAAAAGTGCATGGATTTGAGTCATTACTTCAGTAACAACTGCTGCTTAAAAATCCAAAAAAACATAGCCGCCAAGAAGTAAAAAGGCAATGAATATGTGATGAAATAAAAAATATTAACCTAGTCATTCACATACTTGAGAAACAGATTTTTTTGTAAAAATCCAAAATAAATTGGCTTAAAAAGTATAAAATTATCCTTTTTAATACAATAAATATTACTTTTACTTTATAATAAAAGGGAATGCCACCAAAAAGTATATATAAAACCAATTTATTTGAGGTGAAAAAAATTAGCATTTACCTTTGTAAAGGTAGTAATTCGCGTTAAAACCATCTCAATCACCTTAAGTCGCACGCGTTGAGCGGGCCTTGAAATTCAACTAGATTCAATCCACTATGAACGACCATCATCTACGATTAAACAAAAAATCTTATAAATAACCAATCCAATTCAGTTTTATGATCTTTTAGATCAACTAATATGAGGAGGCACACCAATGAACGAATCCCTACAAAAAATGTTAGAAGTCTTACATTTAGCTGAAAAACTTAAGATGGAAATGCGCCATAGTTGGCTATCCAACGGTCGCAGAGAAAGTGTCGCAGAACATACATGGCGCGTTTCGCTTATGGGTATGATGATTGAACCATATCTCACAGAGAAAATTGACTCAGCACGTATGCTCAAAATGATTATCATACATGACTTAGTGGAGGCGGAAGCAACTGACATCCCAGCTTTCGACACCATGAATGATGCAGAGCTTAAAAAGCAAAAAGTCATCAATGAAACAAAAGCGATAGAAAATCTACGTAATATGCTGCCAGCTCCTTTAGGAGAAGAAACTTATGAATTATGGATGGAATTTGAGAACAAAGCAACATTTGAAGCTAAAGTTGCCAATGCACTCGATAAGTTGGAAGCACAAATTCAACATAACGAAGCTGATATTTCTACATGGCTAGAAATTGAACATAAAATGACCTTCATGATGTCCAAGCATACTGACTTTAATCCAGTATTAACTGAATTCAAGGACCTAATTGAAGCAGAAGGCTCTGCAAAATTAAAAGAAGCAGGGATTGATATGACAAAGAAATAAATTAGTAGTTTACTATATTGATATACAAAACCTACTTATCAAAGAACTTTTTAGTAGCAATTACCACAGTCTTTCTAAGCAATTTTTCTGCTTGGGGAATAATTTTTCAAAAAGAGGGTATATGAACTAAGGATCTAAAAATATAAGGGGGAAATGCTTATGCTAAAAATTGAACAGCTATCAAAAGTTTATAAAGGCGGGAAAAAAGCCGTCGACGATATGAATCTCGAAATTGAACGTGGGGAATTTGTCGCCTTTATCGGTACGAGTGGGAGTGGGAAAACGACCGCTATGCGTATGATTAATCGCATGATTGAACCGACAAGTGGCACTATTTATTTGGATGGGGAAGATTTAGCAAAAAAGAATCCTGTAGCTCTGCGCAGGAGTATTGGCTATGTTATTCAACAAATCGGTCTCATGCCACATATGACCATTCGCGAAAATATTACACTCGTTCCTAAATTACTAAAATGGACAAAAGAAAAGAAAGATCAAACAGCAGAACGCCTCATTGAACTCGTTAATTTACCTCAAAACTATCTCGATTTATATCCCTTGCAATTATCTGGTGGACAGCAACAGCGCATCGGTGTGCTCCGGGCATTAGCCGCAAACCAAGACATTATCTTAATGGACGAACCATTCGGAGCTTTAGACCCTATTACACGTGACACGTTACAAGATTTGATGAAAGATTTACAGCAACGTCTTGGGAAAACGGTTATTTTCGTCACACATGATATGGATGAAGCGATTAAGTTGGCAGACCGCATTTGTATAATGCATAACGGCCAAGTTATCCAATTTGATACACCTGACAATATCCTTTCCAATCCAGCTAACGAATTCGTCCGTGAATTCATCGGATCACATCGCTTAATTCAAGAAAAGCCGAGTGCAAAAATTGTTGACGATGTAATGATCAAACCAATTACTATTACTTCAGAAAAAAGCATTAATGATGCCATCCGACTGATGGTAAAAAAACGTGTCGATACGTTATTTGTTGTCGATGGACAAAACCATTTGAGAGGCTATATTGACGTAGAAAGTTTGACTGCAGCACGCCATACAACAACGAGCATTTCGGAGGCCATGGAAAAAGACGTTTTTTATGTGCAAAATGGTACAAAACTGCAGGACTCAGTACGCCGTATTTTAAAACGCAACTTAAAAAATATTCCGGTTGTTGATGAAGAGAAACGACTAGTCGGACTTGTTACACGCGCCAATATTGTGGACATGGTATATGACACCATTTGGGGCGATGAGGATACTGAAAATGATGGAAACTCTAATAATCAAGAGCAACAAACAGGAGCAGATGAGCAGCAGAACTAAATAGAAAATTATATAGAAAGGACGTGAATAGATGATTGATTTTGTGACACAAAACAGTGGAGCTATCGTGCAAAAAACATGGGAACATTTATATATATCTGCCATCGCCTTAATATTAGGTATTATTGTTGCAGTTCCTTTAGGTATTGTGTTATCTAAACTGAAGAAAACCGCTAAAATCGTCTTAGGTATTACGAGTATTTTGCAAACACTGCCTTCTTTAGCTATTTTAGCAATTATGATTCCTTTCCTGGGCGTAGGGAAAGTACCTGCAGTTATTGCTCTATTTATCTACACACTATTACCTATTTTAAATAATACGTATATTGGTATGAACTCCGTCAATCAAGATCTCAAGGCAGCAGGTATTAGTATGGGGATGACAAAAATTCAATCCATAGGGATGGTGGAGCTCCCGCTAGCAATCCCTGTTATTATGTCGGGTATTCGCTTATCTGCAGTTTACGCTATTTCATGGGCAACTTTAGCATCGTACATAGGAGCAGGTGGCTTAGGCGATTTTATCTTTAATGGATTAAACCTTTACCAACCAGAATTTATTATTGGTGGTGCTGTATTAGTAACTGTATTGGCCTTAATTACCGACTTTATATTATCTAAAGTAGAAAAGTGGGCTACACCAAAGGGTCTAAAAGTTGAACGGTAGGAGGAGGACATGCTTATGAAACGTAAACGACTAATAATGATTATCCTGATTATGGCGCTGTTATGTTTATCCGCTTGTTCGCTGACGGATTCAGGTGATGACAACGCAGTGAAAATTGCTTCTGTCACAACTTCAGAAAGTAAAATCATGGCGAATATGTTGAAGCTAATGATTGAACATGATACAGATGAAAAGGTTGAGATGATCAACAATCTTGGCTCAAGTGTCGTCCTGCATCAAGCGATGATTAACGGTGACGCTAATATTTCGTCAACGCGTTATACAGGGACCGATCTTACGGGCGCTTTAAAAGAAGAACCCATAAAAGATCCTAAAAAAGCGATGGACATTGTACAAAAAGCATTCCAAGAGCGTTACAATCAAACGTTCTTTGACTCATATGGTTTTGCGAATACATATGCTTTCATGGTCACACGTGAGATGGCCGAAAAGCATAATTTGAAAAAAGTGAGTGACTTAAAAGCTATAGCAAAAGACTTACAAGCAGGTGTCGATAACTCATGGATCAACCGTGTAGGCGATGGTTATAAAGATTTTGTGGAAACGTATGGCTTTGATTTTAAAGACGTTTATCCAATGCAAATTGGACTTGTTTATGATGCAGTAGAAGCTGGCAAAATGGATGTTATTCTCGGTTATACAACAGACGGTCGGATTGCAAGTTATGATCTTGTAGTACTAGAGGATGACCGACAATTCTTTCCACCTTATGATGCCAGTACGCTTGCTGTAAACGAATTATTAGAAGCAAAACCAGAAGTAAAAGTCGCAATCGAAAAATTAATCGGCAAAATCTCCACAGAGCAAATGCAAAAGCTTAACTACGAAGCAGACAACAATTTAGTAGAACCTGCCATCGTAGCCGAAAAATTTCTAGAAGAACATAATTATTTTGAAGCTGAAGAAGGAGAGGAAAAGAATGAGTGATTTAAATACATTTGAACAATTTTTTTACTACTTCTCTGAAAATGGCTCCTATGTATTTGAGCAATTTATCACACATTTCCTAATCTCCATTTATGGTGTTTTACTGGCAGCCATTGTCGGTATTCCACTAGGCATACTGATTTCAAAATACAGTAAGTTAGCAGGCTTCATCATTACGATAGCAAATATTATTCAGACGATTCCTGCATTGGCCTTACTGGCAATCCTTATGCTCGGCATGGGACTAGGTAAATCAACAGTGATTATGACCGTTTTCCTATATTCATTACTACCGATTATTAAAAATACTTACACAGGTATTAATAATATTAATAAGGATCTCATCGATTCCGGTAAAGGAATGGGTATGACGCGCTTACAAGTACTTTATATGATTGAGCTACCATTATCACTATCCGTTATTATTGCGGGTATTCGTATCGCTCTTGTCGTTGCGATCGGAATTACAGCAATTGGCGCCTTTATCGGAGCAGGTGGTCTCGGTGATATTATCATCCGTGGTACAAACGCCACGGACGGTACAGCCATCATCCTTGCAGGTGCAATCCCAACAGCTTTTATGGCAATTATTACAGACGTTCTACTTAGCTTTATTGAGCGTAAATTGGATCCAGTAAAACGCCATAAAAAAGCAACAACACCAACAGTACAAAGTTTGACTGAGTAAAATAAAAGCCTTGAAACCGCAAATTACATCATCGGTTTTCAAGGCTTTTATTTATTAATCATTCATCGTTTTTAAATAATCAAATAACAACGAAACATTTGTAGATCTATCCAATGAGGCTACGTCCGTAGAAATGTTTTTCCAACTTTCTAGATACTTTTCGTCTAATGTTGAGGTAGAAAAATTTGGTAGAAAATAGGATAGAAAATCTTCAATTGGCATTTGTGACCGCTCTAAAAAGTCTTCTACCTCACGTACTTTATAGCGTGTTTCTGGGTTGGCTTCGTTAAAGAGAACATGCTCAAGTGCACGCGAAAAATAGTACAACTGATAATTTACTTTGCCTGATAAGATTGAATTTAGCGTTCGCATTGTATGGATGTTTTTGCTTTTTAATTTGTTTCTTTCGATAATCTTCTGTTGCTGGTTGCTATTTGGGACGCTAATCGTAGTAGCATTATAAAGTGTAAGTTTTTCTTGGTTGTCATTAATGACAACCGCAGATTCCTCGATAAAGCAGCCATCTGTATCTGCAATTTGAATAATTGATAAAATATCTGTAGTACCCAATTTCATTTTATTAATATAATTTTTGACACGATCACCGACTAAATTTTTTATATGGGCGTTTTTTTGTTTTAAGTCGCCTAAAATATCGCCTTTAATAATGTCGAATCTTATTTCATTGTTAGTAAACAATGTTCTTATTCGGTCATATAATAATGCTTCTTCACAGGCACCTTCCACTAGCAGCAAGACAACTTTTTTTGCCTGTTTACTCATTCACAATGCCCGCTTTTCTAAATGCTCTTTTTATATCATAAGAATTCGTTTCTTTATAAATATCCTCATCTTGACCACCTAACTGCACTGCACGCAAGTAGACATCTCTTGGATTATTGAGCTTTTTGACACCCTTTAATTGCATATACCGATTTTCCTCATTAGTAGTAGTGAACCATAATTCATGAATAGGTAACACCTCTAGAATTCTTAAGTTATGAGAAGTGAAAATTAATTGGCCTGAGCCATTTTCATTAATAATTTCAAGTAGCTCGCCTAATAAGTATTCAAATACACCAGCATCTAATTCATCAATGACAACACAAGCATTTGGGTTGTTATAAACCGCAATGAGCGTACTTAAAATAGAAATAATTTTCAATGTACCTTCAGATTCACACTTCAAAGGTAGCTCAATATCGCCTTTTCGAGATAGAAATTCAACGAGTACCCCATCAGATCCGTCATTCATTTTCTGTGTATGAATGACGTGGATTTTAATTTGTAATCCAGGAATAAGCATTTTGAGTACGATATTCGTCTGTTCTATTAATTCCTTCATGGCATCAAACAGCGCTTTTGGCAGCAATGTTGTATCTTCTAATTTAGAAGGAATGACTCCGCGTTTATTTTCGAGATGGATATGAAAAGGCATTGTAATATTTGAGATTAGATTTCCGTACTGCGTATTATCGATGATATGCAAATCTCTCTTGAAGTCATAAATGATATTTTGAATGAGTGTCATTTCTGCTTCATCTAGGTAATTAGGAAGAATATTTCTAACTTCTTTTCTAAAAATAAATGAAGAATTGTTTTCCTTTGATAGATGATTAGCAACTAATACTTTGACGCGATCATTTTCATTTAAAGAGGGGTGAGCTGTAGTGCGAATAGTAATATCATCTTCATTTTTTGAAATAATATTTTTGAATCGTTTTCCACGTTTATTTTCTCGATAGCTTAAATTTTCTGCCATTACATTTAATCTTCTCTCACCTTTAACAAGAGAAACACCGTATTTTAAGAAAAATTCGCCATAATCATTTTTCACTAAAAATTGAAAGTTAAGTTGTAGTGATGGCTCTCCGTAGTAAATATGGAGATGATGAATATCAGGGAGCTTTTCATTTTGCCCGCCTTTTAGGAGCATTGCTAAAAGTTGAAAGGCTTGTACAACAGCAGTTTTCCCTGAACCATTTTGCCCGTAAAATCCAATAACATTGGCCTCGTCCAAAGTGTCAAAATGAGTATCGATATGAAATGTTCCGTATTTCACGTTTTTCAGCTTATTTAATGTGACATCTAAAACTTTAATAATCGGTTTCATGTACTTCCTCCTAGAACCGGAATGTTTATATTATATAGATAAAGGGTAAAAAATATACTAATTCTAATTATAAAACAGAAAATTCGGAGTGTCGTTATTTAGGGTTTATAGTTCAATGATATAAAAAAGAGGTTGCCAATAGCCAATTAACTTGGCTTCTGAGCAACCTCTTTTTGCATAGTCATATTATTTTTTGTTTTGTCGTAATATATTTTACCTTCTTCAGAAATCTCCCAATAGCCGTGTTTGGAATCTTTTCGGACAAAGTCTTTAATATTCAGCTGCTGGCTAGCCCAACGAACGTTATTTTTCCATTGGGGCTCTTGACCATCGCGCACTGTAATACGTGCTTGATCCTCAGTAATATTGAATACTTCACGCATTTCCTCATAAGCTTCACTGATAGCTACAGGTTCATTACGCTTATATAAATAAGCTAGTAAATATGGCTCTATGTCTGTAGATGTAGGAAGGATTGGACGTTTGTTCTTGATCTCTAAGGACAAGTCCTTATATCCATTTCTCTGTATTTCCTGCTCGATTAAGAATCGAATAGAATCACCGATTTCAGATTGAGCACCGGCCCATCTCATAATGCCCTCATCGTTTTTTCGAAGTCGTAAAGTTAACGAGTTACCGGCATGATATTGCTCCTTTGACATATGTTATCCCCCTGGAAGCCGATTATATCGATTTATTGATTGAATTTTTTTAGGCGAGAATGGAGATAAACTTTTTTGCCTCTTTCGCTAATGCTCCAATAGCCACGTTTTGCAGTTGTTGATGCATATTCTTTTTTCTTTAATTCTGTATGTGCGCTTCTAACTTCATTTTCGAAAAGGCTTGCTCCACTTTTTTGAGTAAGCGCCTGTTGTGCAGTAGTCAGTTGGAACACATTGGCCATAGCTTTATAAACGTCTTGAATCTGTACCTGTCTTTCTTTTAAATAAAGAAATTCAAAAAGGCGATTTGCGATAATTTTACGATCTGGTAAGCTGACCTCTGGCGTTGCAACATTGACATTTGACATAAATGAATAGCCCCCTATTAAATAATAGAAGCAATTTTAGTAGCTGCTCTTGTATACATTGTATCACAACTGAACACATTAGTCGACAATGTAATGCGTTGTAGTACATTATGCATGAAAATAAAATTTTATTTATTACTATTATGTAACGCTTTAATTTTCAGAATCTTAAAACCCTTCAAAATCACACTTACGTTAACTTGATTTAATTTTAAGTTGACACAAACTGTATATTTTTTTACTATAGATTAATACATAAATAAATATACAGAGGTGTAATATGACAACAAATACAGTGGGCACTAAAAGTGCATTGAGAACAGTGGATTTAGTGTATTGTGCATTATTTGCAACATTAATGATGATTGGAGCCAATATTACTTCCTTCGCCCCGTTTTTGGTAGTGGGCGGGGTACCGATTACATTACAAGCATTCTTCGCCATATTAGCGGGACTGGTGTTAGGGAGTCGATTAGGTGCGATTTCGATCACGGTATACATGTTAATCGGTTTAGCAGGAGCTCCTGTTTTCGCAAGTTTTAGGGGAGGTCTTGCACAAATTCTAACTCCGACATTTGGCTTTATCGTTACGTTTATTTTAGTGGCTTTCATCGTTGGAAAGATGGTCGAGCATAATCGTTCGAAAAAAATGTACATCACAGCGGCATTGGTTGGGACAATCATTAGTTATTTACTTGGAACCAATTGGATGTATGCCGCATATATGCTTGGGGCAGGGGCACCAAAAGGCTTTTCTTACACAATGGCATGGCTTTGGATGATGCCACCATTACCAAAGGATTTAATATTAGCCGTCTTTGCGGGTGTATTTGGCCATCGATTACAAAAAGTATTGAAAGTGGGGAAATTAAGATGAATTATGAAGCGTTAGCACAGCAAGTATTAGAAGGTTATCAACTGACAGATACAGAAGCATTGGCAATACTGGAAAGCCCAGATGAAAATTTACTGCCGCTATTACATGCTACTTTTCAAATTCGTAAACATTATTATGGTAATAAAGTGAAGCTTAATATGATCATTAATACAAAATCAGGTCTTTGTCCAGAAAATTGTGGATACTGCTCACAGTCAATTATTTCAAAGGCACCAATCGAAAAATATGCAATGATGAAGCAAGACGAAATCATTGCAGGAGCAGACCGTGCAGCATCCCTAAATGTAGGTACATATTGTATCGTTGCAAGCGGTCGTGGCCCTGTAAATAGAGAAATTGATATTGTAGTAGACTCTGTAAAGGAAATTAAAGAAAAGCATAGTGATATGACTGTCTGTGCATGCCTAGGTATTTTAAAGCCAGAGCAAGCGAAAAGGTTAAAGGAAGCAGGTGTTGATCGCTATAATCACAATATTAATACGTCTGCCAATCATCATGAAAATATTACGACTTCACATACATATGATGATCGTGTGAGAACGGTTGAACTCGCAAAAGAAGCGGGAATTTCACCGTGCTCAGGAGTTATTGTCGGTATGCGAGAAACAAAACAAGATGTAATAGCAATGGCACGTAGCCTACACGCATTAGATGCGGATTCAATCCCAGTAAACTTTTTAAATGCGGTAGATGGTACACCGTTAGAGGGGACACATGAGCTAAACCCTCGCTATTGTCTAAAAGTATTATGCCTATTCCGCTTTATCAACCCATCAAAAGAAATTCGAGTATCTGGTGGTCGGGAAGTGAATCTTGGTACGCTACAGCCACTTAGCTTATACCCAGCAAACTCTATTTTCCTTGGAGATTACTTAACAACAGAAGGACAAGCAGGAGAAAAAGACCGTCAAATGCTTGAAGACTTAGGATTTGAAATAGATTTAGAGCCGTTGCAACGTGAACTGCAAGCAAACTAGCCTGCTATAAATGAAAATCCCCTCTAAGTAGATTACTACTAGAGGGGATTTTATATTCGATATATATATAATTTAAATAAGTATTTCCATCACATGAGCTAATCCTCAACTACACAATCTCTAGGAATCCATCCAACCTCACCATTCGAATTTTTGATCAGTATATACCCGGCAGTCGAATTATCCACAATCCACACCGTTTCTAAGGCTTTTACTGACAGAAAAGTTGCACTAAGATCATCAGTACAATTCGCTTTGCCATCTACAATTTCTAAATATTCATTCTTAATCCATTGTTGACGATGGATATTGATATTTTCACAAAGTGTAAAATACTTTTCTTGTTGAATGATTTTCATTCCATAGTTTGGATATGTGACTGTACCCATTCGTTTTTTTGTATCGATATAATCTTTTTTTATAATGGCCTTATCTGATAAATCGTCAACATAACAAGATGTATACGTGTCATCTTGAATAATTAAGGCGTTTAATTGTCCATCTTTTTTTATTTGGTTTCCACCGTCTAATGAAGTGATTTTCTTATCCCAATCGATTAACGCTCCATGTGAAGTTATTTGATCGGCTCTATAATTTACGACTGGCCAATGTCCAACAATTACCATTTTATCAACTTGATGACCTTTTTCATAAAAAGAGTCTGCATACAATGCAATTGTCTCATCTGTTTGCTGCCAATTGGCTTTATTTTCAATCCCTGCATGAACGACTATGAAATTTTCTGTTTCAATGACATTTGGTAATTGTTCAAGCCAAGTTAATGTTTCTCCGAAATGCTGGCGATAATAAATTGCTAATTGCTGTAGATTTTCAAAATCGTCTAATGACTTATGATGAAAAGTTAGCATCTCCTTTAAAATGGAATTTCTTCTTTCAATATAAGGGATAATCTTTTGATCATTATTTTCTACAAGATGAAAAATAACGTCACAATTTCCTTTTGTCACATACACATTTGGCGAACTTTCACATAATGCTCTAACATATTCAATGGTTTCCAAGCTATTAATACCTTTTTCACAGAGATCACCATTTATTATTAAATAGTCATCTGTTATGTAATGAACTTTACTAAGCAATCTTTTAAATAAACCTAAACTCGCATGGATATCAGAAATAATAATGACTCGTTTTTCGTTTTCTAAATGAACCTTCTTTACTTTCATCATGAATCATTCCTCTTTTTTGTAAACGTAATAGTCCTATCTATTCAATAATTTACGCCGTAAATCCTGCCCAAAAACACAATTTTATCTCACTTATTGTGTTGTAGTCTAATCAATTTTTGGAGGCAAGTAAAGGACAAATCTTCTCTTCATGTTAATAATATTAATTTATTTTTCAAATAAACTTGGTTTTTAGGGTAGAAAGAACGTTTTTCAATTGAATGGAGATAGTGTTGCTAGATGTAAGCCAATATGAGAAATGGTAATGAATGAATTGTGGAATTGGTACAAAAATATGCATGTTGTAGAGCTTTCTAATGTGAGTAAGCTCCAGAATTATAGAAATTACCAACTATTAGAAAGTACTAGCTAGAATTATTTAATTTAACATAATTTACTATTATTGTTGACACTTTGTTTAGAAAAGGTTATATTGAAAAAACACTGATATTGATAATCATTATCAGTGTTTATGGATATATAGGTAGGCCTACTTATATCAATTGATAAATAAAGGAGAATTGTCTGATGAAAATGAATAAATTTTGGATATTTGGATTAGCAGTATTTTTAGTAGCTTGTGGAGGAAAAGAAACAACACCGAAAAAAGAGGATAGTAAAGCAGCAGAAACGGAAGAAGCAGCTTCAAAAGAACAAACAATTACATATCTAGATAAATCATATACTTTACCATCTAAAGTAAATAATATTATTGCTGCAAGTTTAGAATCTATGGAAGATGCAGCAGTACTTGGTGTAAAGCCACTTGGAGCGGTAACAACTGCTGGTAAACTACCAGAATACCTTGCTACTGATTTAGCAGGTGCAACTTCAATTGGTGAAAAAATGCAACCGAACTATGAAACTATTTTAAAATTAAAGCCAGATGTTATTTTAGGTTCATCAAAATATCCAGATGAAGTGGTTGGGCAGTTAAATAAAATTGGAACGATGATTCCCGTATCACATATTTCTACGGATTGGGAAGATAATCTACTCTTAATGGGTAAGTTGACAGGTAAAGAATCTGAAGCGGAAAAAATTATTAACGATTACAAAACAGATGCAGAAGCTGCAAAAACTAAAGTTGCTGAAAATGTTAAAGACAAGAATGTGTTTGTAATACGTATCCGTGCCAATAGCATGTTTGTTTATCCAGCTGGTGTGTATTTGAATCCCGTTATTTATGAGGATTTGGGATTAGAAGTTCCTGAACTAATTACTAAAACTGCTGCTCAAGAAGAGATCTCAATTGAAACTTTGGCTGATGTAAATCCTGATATTATTTTCTTGCAATTCGAGAAAAGCGAAAATGATGGAAAAACTGCTGCATTAGATGATGTATTAAAAAACCCTATCTTCAAGAGCATTAAAGCTGCTAAAAACGACAAAGTATTTGTGAATGTAGTAGAACCTATGGCACAAGGTGGTACAGCTTGGAGTAAAGAAAAATTCTTAAATGTAGCTGTTGAAAATCTATCGAAATAATGTGTAAGTCTATGATTAATGAAATAAAGAAATCTAAATTTGTACCAATTCTAATTATAGGTACCGCACCACTCTTCATCGTAATTACTATTGCATTATCAATCTTATACGGCACAAAGGATATTGATATCACGACAATTTGGCTAGCCATTACACAATTTGATTCGGGAAATGTTGACCATAATATTATCATGCAATCCCGTTTGCCACGCGTCTTTGCTGCTCTGCTTGTAGGAGCATTTCTCGCAATATCAGGTGCTATTATGCAGGGGATGACAAGAAATTATCTTGCTTCCCCTTCTATTATGGGTGTAACGGATGGTTCAGCATTTGTAATCACAATTTGTATGATCTTTTATCCTGATATGTCTAATTTCAATCTAATCATTTTCTCTATGGTTGGTTCAGCTGTTGGAGCAGGGATTGTATTTGGTTTTGGTTCCTTTATGAGAAATGGTCTATCTCCTGTAAGATTGGCCATTATCGGTACAGTTATTGGAACATTTTTGAGCAGTATATCAGCTGCACTTGCTACATACTTTCAAATTTCACAAAACATAAGTTTTTGGTACAATGCGAAAATTCATAAAGTGGACCCCGACATTCTTTTACTGGCCATACCATTTGGTTTAGTTGGACTTCTATTAGCCCTGTATATTGCTAAATCAATTACTATTTTATCACTTGGTGAAGATATTTCGATTAGTCTTGGCCAGCGTACAAAATGGGTAAAGTTTATTAGTATATTGATAGTCATCTGTTTAACTGGGACTGCAGTGGCGCTCGTTGGGAAAATTGGCTTTGTAGGATTGATTATTCCACATATTACGAGATTTATTGTAGGTGTTGATTATCGCTTTGTTATTCCTTGCTCTGCGATTATTGGAGGGGTATTTTTAGCACTTTGTGACGTGGGTAGTCGCTTCATTAACTTTCCGTTTGAAACACCAGTTGGTGTCGTTACATCGTTAATTGGTGTACCTTTCTTCCTCTATTTAATTCGTACGAGAGGAGGAGATAGTCGTGCATAAACAATATCGTAAACGCTTTTTGATGACGTCTTCTGCTGCTATTTCGCTTATTTTTATAGCTATGTACATTCATATTACAAATGGCACCTTCGATATGTCGATTAAAGATGTTGTCACAACATTGTTACGAATTAATCCAAACAATGATTTTGATTTAGTCATCTTTCAATTTCGCCTTCCGCGAATTGTTATTGCGGCGCTTGTAGGTCTTGGATTAGGAATCGCAGGTACGGTTATTCAAGGTATCACAAGAAACGGCCTAGCTGATCCAGGGATATTAGGTATCAACGCTGGTGCGGGTACTTCTATTGTAATATTCATGTTTCTTTTTCACATGCAGCTAGTTGCATCTAGTAGCTCCAATTGGTTATCAATCTTATTGATGCCTTTGTTTGGATTTGTTGGAGGGGTAATTGCTGCAATTATCATATATAGCTTTTCGTGGAGAAATGGAAAATTGGATACGCAGCGCCTAATTTTAACGGGTATTGCCATTAGTTCAGGATTTGGTGCTCTTTCAATGTATATATCTCTGAAAATGCGTGAAAGCGATTTTGAAATGGCGACAGTTTGGATGACTGGAAGTATTTATAATGCAAACTGGATTTTCATCGTTGCCATGTTACCCTGGCTTCTAATTTTAATACCCGTAATCTACAAAAAAGCTTATTTATTAGATTATTTACAGCTTGAAGAAGCAACCATTAAAAGTCTTGGTATTGAAATTGAAAAAGAGAAATCGATATTGCTTTTATGCAGTATTGGTGTGATTAGTGCATGTGTGGCCGTATCAGGTAGTATTTCCTTTATCGGATTGATGGCTCCTCATATCGCTAGACAGCTTGTTGGTATACAGCATCGTTATGTCATTCCTACGAGCGCGGCAGTTGGAATGCTGTTAGTCATTTTTTCTGATTACATTGCAAAAACAGTTTTCGCTCCTGCAGAAATTCCAGTAGGTATCATTGTGGCAATTATTGGTGTTCCTTATTTTCTATATTTATTAGTTAAATCAAAAGCGTAAAAGGAGAACCAATAGATGGTGTCAAATATTATTAGAGCGCAAAAGTTAACGACAGGTTATGAAAAGTTCACTGTTTTCTCAGACTTGAATACGACAATTAAAGCAGGGCAAATAACAACAATTATAGGTCCGAATGGTTGTGGTAAATCTACCTTATTGAAAACAATTGGGCGTATTTTAAAGCAACAAAGTGGTGAAGTTTTTTTGCAGGAACAAGACATGAAGTTGATTTCGACTAAGGAAATTGCAAAGCAACTAGCGCTTCTATCTCAAAATCCAGAAGCGCCTTTACAATTAAAAGTGGAAGAACTTATTTCTTATGGTCGCTTTCCTCATCGAAAAAACGTAGGCACTTTATCGAGTAAAGATATTGAAGTGATTGAGTGGGCAATGGATATAACGAAAACGACTGCTTTTCGTGACCGTGAAATTGCCCAACTTTCAGGTGGTCAACGCCAAAAGGTATGGCTAGCGATGGCTCTTGCACAAGAAACAAGTATTTTGCTGTTGGATGAACCAACGACTTATTTAGATCTTGCGCACCAACTTGAAGTACTAAAGATTGTAGAGCGTCTAAATAAAGAGCATCATTGCACCGTGATAATGGTATTACATGATATCAATCATGCGGCTCGTTTTTCTCATGAAATAATCGCAATGAAAGAAGGAGAAATCGTTACTGTTGGTTCGCCGAAAGAAATTCTAGCAAAAGATGTATTAAAGCAAGTATTCAGTATCGATGCACGCATCATGATTGACCCTGAAAACGGGGCTCCAGTGTGTTTTGGATATGATACATTTCTAGAGCAGGAATAGGGAGGATCTTAATGAAGACAGTAAGTAAAATTACTCAAGATAATACAGAACAATGGTTATACTATTCCAATAAAATGGATTATTCATATGATATAAAAGTGTCCTTGCCTAAATCCTCGCCACCTATAGATGGTTACCCTGTTATTTATATACTAGATGGAAACTCATACTTCCAATTTGCACAAGATGTTGTACGCTTGCAATCTAAAAATGAGCCAAAAACTTTAGTAAATGAAGCTATTGTTGTAGGCATTGGGCATCAAGAAAAGGATAAGGAAGCATCCAAACGACGATTCTATGACTTTACTGCACCTGCAGAAGAGTATGTTTATCCAGATCGTCTAAAAGGTTTCGATATTGGTAACCACGGAGGAGCACAGAGTTTTCTTGATTTCATCGAGTTAGAGTTAAAGCCTGAAATAGAAGGCCGCTATACTATTAATAAAGAGAAACAAGCATTGTTTGGACATTCTCTTAGCGGTTTATTTACATTATGGACACTCTTTACAAAACAAAATGCTTTCCAGACTTATCTTGCTTTAAGTCCATCAATCTGGTGGAATGATCATGAAATTTTAACTTATATGGAACAGTTTCTTAACCAATTGAAAGAGTATGAGAAAAGGCACCTTTTTGTTGCAGTAGGTGAATGTGAGAGATTTATGGTCGATGATGCAATACAAGTAGTAAACAAGTTAAAAGAGGATCAACAAGCCCATGTGGAATGTGAATTCTATTGTGCTCCGGAAGAAAATCATGCATCTGTCGTGCCTACAGTCATGAGTAGAGTAATCCGCTTTGCAAGTAAATACTAGTAAAGATTTTGAAATAACTGCGATTTGGACATGATTTATAAACATTGGTCTGTAGCATGTCAGTTAAGTTAGGGCATTCTATTAGGATGATTTTGGCGAAACCTCACCTTGGAGTTTGTGTTTGAATGGTGGGTAAATCGAAGAAGTTTGCATACCTTGTCCTATTTTCAGTACTATGCGCATTGTGTGAAAAATATAAACTTTTCAATGGGGCTATCTCTAAGTCTATTTTTGACTTAGAGACGCTCCTTTTATTTTTTAAAACGAAGATATCTCCGTGATTCTAATATTGATTATTAGGAAAGCTCCCTTATTCAGATAGTTACATCTTCTAGGTGATTGTGTATAACTATATCTAAATTTCAACAAAAATGTGGTTTTGTTTTGTCCCGTGATTATGGAATTAGTTCCTCATTTATCAGTAATAGATTGTTTATTCCATGGTTAAACGAAAGTATCTAACATCCATCTATTTGTTATAATTAAATTATATCAGGTATGTTGATTAGGGGAATATTAGGTTGCTATTTACCGTTAAAATGTTTTTTTTATGTTCAATACTAACATATGTTATTCCGTTTTTTAGTTGATTGTAGCGGAAAGCGAGTATCCCGTAGCGGAAATCAACCTACCACTTTATTGATAATGGTTAAAATTGGTTGATTAACACGCCTAAAATTATATAATAAATGTAAAAAGGGAGATTCATATGGAAAAAGTAAAATGGGTAAAAAACAATTTCTATTCACCAACTTATAGTATGGAAGAACTCCAGTATTTCGAAGCCACAAATATCTCAAATGTTCATGCATTTCAAAAAACACACCCGGCTTATACAGAAACTCCACTACATCAACTCGGACAATTAGCCAACTATTTAAATGTCTCAGATATCCGGGTTAAAGATGAATCCTATCGATTCGGTCTCAATGCTTTTAAAGTAATGGGTGGTATTTACTCCATCGGAAAATATATTGCCGAACGATTAGAAATGGATATTGAAAATCTTTCTTTTGAAATGCTGCAATCAGCAGAGTTGAAAGAAAAGATAGGTAACTTAACATTCATTACAGCAACAGATGGCAATCACGGGCGGGGCATTGCATGGGCAGCAAGAGAATTAGGTCAGTCTGCTATCGTTTATATGCCAAAGGGATCGTCAAAACAACGTCTGCAAGCTATTAGAAATGAAGGAGCCACAGCCGACATCACAGAGATGAACTATGATGACACCGTTCGCATGTGTGCAGAACTTGCTGAACAAAACAACTGGATTATGGTTCAAGATACAGCTTGGGAGGGGTATGAAGACATCCCACTTTGGATTATGCAAGGTTATGCCACAATGGCAAAGGAAATCACGGAGCAGCTAGAGCAAGATGGTGGTCAACTACCAACCCATATTTTCTTACAAGCGGGAGTTGGCTCATTTGCAGCAGCAATTGCAGCCTTTTTCTTTGCAAAATACCCCGATAATCCACCAACAATTGTTATCGTAGAACCCAATCAAGCCGATTGCTACTACAAGTCCTTCATAACACCAGAAGCTACAAGGGAAATTGTAGGAGGAGACTTGACAACAATTATGGCAGGGCTGGCATGTGGCGAACCAAACACTAGAGCCTTCCGCATCCTTCGACAATACGCCACTGCCACCTTCTCATGCCCTGATGCCGTAGCTGCACTCGGTATGCGCATTTACGGCAATCCGCTACAAGGAGACCCGACCATCATCTCGGGAGAATCAGGAGCAGTGACACTTGGATTGCTATATTATTTAAGAAAATATAATGCGAGTGCTTGTGCAGACATTTCACTTGATGAAAACTCACGTGTATTAGTCATTAGTACTGAAGGAGATACGGATGTGGAAAGTTATCGGGGGATTGTTTGGGAGGGTTAAATATTGCAGTCAATCTCTGCTGAAGTAATTTTTGGGAAATGGTAATTGTGATGAGTTACCCCGTTAGCGCCCAAATGGAATTAGTGGAAAATAAAAAAGGGAAAACAGTGTCAGTAGTTCATATGAAAATGATTATGGAACACCCACTTACTCCTAATATTTATGATTACTTAGTAAAAGAATAGTAGTCAAAATAGACTTTTTAGCTAACTGTATGGTTCGAAATTATGAAGTAAAGAAAAAACAGAGGAGGCAAACCAAATGCCAGAACTTAAATACGAAATCGTAGAAAACATCGCAGTACTTTCAGAAGGTGCTAAAGGTTGGCAAAAGGAATTAAATTTGATTAGTTGGAATGGGCGTGCGCCAAAGTATGATCTACGTGATTGGTCTGAGGATCATGCGAAGATGGGCAAGGGTATTACGCTGAGTACAGATGAATTGCAAGCTTTGAAGAAGGCTCTGCAAGGGCTGAATACTTAAATAGAATAAGATGTCGTTTATGGCAACATTAAAGTGCGGATTTGTGCAGTGTAATTGTATAAAGTCCAGCACTTTTTTTGCCATAAAAAGTTGGGTCGTTTCATATTGTAGTGTATAAGTGTTTTACAGTTTAAACGGGTCAGGAGCGTGACGGATGAAGAAAATCCTTCTTGCGATAGCTTTGCTTATTGTAAGTGGTGTAGGTGTAGTTTTTTATATGAATACAAGTGAAGAAGCAACTTCAGATCATAATAAAGGCGACTTAAAAGAAAAAATTGAGGCATTTGCTGAAGATAAAATTAAAGTGAAGAATATAGAAAAGGAAAAGAGCATTGACCAAACGCATAAAGTAGTTCTTTTCAGAGTAGGAAATGAAAAATTGGGATTTGCCGTATTAAATGGAAATAATGTAATCGCGGTTAAATCTGGTGAGGATATACAAGGCTATGAGCATTACAAAAATTCATTCATCGTGTATGGCAAAAAGCCTAAATCTGAATACAGCAAACTAAATTTATTGATCGATACTGAAAGCAATGGAGATATAAAAAAAACGATAGACTTAGATGAAGGGGATTACTATTTAGAAGTACAAAGTTTATCGGAGGATATTGAACATTCTGAACTGCTATTGGAAAACTACATATTCCAATAAGCAGTGTTTTATTTACTCATGTTGTTTAATTCTGGAAAGGATCATTTTCTATAAATCGATGTATTCCGCAACTGATTTTTAGATAAAGAAATATAAGTACGTGCCGAAATAGAACAAATTGAAAAAGAGTTACCCACTAATAGTTGGAGGGTAACTCTTTTTGACTTTGTTCAAATGTTCTGTCGCACTGTTTTTTAGTAAGGAGTTATTTTAGTACTTTATAACGAAATTTATATAAGATATTGTTATATATAAGTTTAGATAAAATAATAAGAATTTATAAAACAATAGAAATATAACTTATGTAGTTCAAAATCAATGAATAATAGTATATTATAGGTAATATGTAGGGATATTTTTTTTATTACGTAAATTCATTATAGGTATCTTGTAGAGGAGAGTATGGGATGAATGGAATGTCTAGGTTAAGTAATAAAGTTTTTGTGTTTATAGTAATTATCATCGCACTAGTAATTGCAGCGTTTTCGCTAACTTTATATTCAAATACAACTAAGTCAGTGGACAAGACGATGAGGAGTCAGGTCGTCCGTATTGGGAATAATGTTGCGTCCCAGTTAGATGCAGAGAAATTTCAGGGAATTTTGGATAACCCGGTGGAGTCTGATTTATATTGGGAGCTACGTGATGAATTGAACGATATTCGCGAGAAGAATGGTGTCCTTTATTTATATACGATGACGGTGGTAGAAAAAGGTGGAACCGCAAAAATGTTAGTCGATGGTTGGCCTAAAGAGGTTGATGATGTGTCGATTGGTTCTGATGAACCGACATTTGACGATGACGTTATGGATACAATTAATAAGGATGGTCATTATCATTCAGAGATTGAATACTTTGAAGGTTTTGGAGATTTACTATCTGCAGTCGTTCCTATGAAAAATGCAGATGGTAAGACAATTGGACTCATTGGAGTTGATATCGCAGCAGATGATGTAAAATCTGTGAAATCAGAAATTTTACAGTCAACTCTGCCAATTGCAATAGGCACTATTTTATTAATCGGAGCGGCTTTAATATTCTTTATTCGTCGTTATACTAATAGTACGCTACAGCCTTTAACTATTCTGCAGGAAGCTGTAGTGCAATTTGCAGATGGTAATATTGTTGGTGCTGAGAAAAAACTAGAGTCAGTGAAATTTAAAGGGAACAATGAAATTACTCGTTTTGAAGTTGCATTTTCGGGAGCTTTGACAAAGCTAAAAGGTACTTTTACAGAGGTATTTTTTACAGCCGAAGAACTGAAGAAAGTAATTGACCAAATTGGTGTATCTGCACAAACAGTTCATACATCGAATAATGAAGTTGCCGATAGTATTTTGCAAATTGCATCAGGTAGTGAGCAGCAGAAGCAAAATAATGGTGAAGTGATAAATGCAATGGGAGAAATGGTCATCGGTATTCAGAGAATGGCTGATTCTACATCGAATATTTCAGAAGAATCGATTGACATGACCTCTTTAGTAGAATCAAGTGTGAAGGAATCACAAGAGGTTGTTAACCAAATCCAAAATGTGGAGCAGTCGGTTTTATCAACGGCAGAGCATGTTACAGAATTGGGCAATAAATTCCGTTCGATTGAAGAAATGGTTGAAGTAATTACAAGTATTGCGGATCAAACAAATTTACTAGCTTTAAATGCTGCAATTGAAGCCGCAAGAGCTGGTGAATCGGGTAAAGGTTTTGCAGTTGTAGCGGATGAAGTACGCAAACTTGCTGAAATGTCACGTAACTCAGCAGAGGATATTCGTAGTCATATCCAAATCTTTAGTAGCACTGCAGAAAGTGTAGTAAAAGAGATGAATGAAAGTTCACTTGAAGTGAAGGAAGGAAGCCTAGCGGTCAGCTCAATTGGCACAAATTTAAAAGCTATTTTACAATCCGTACGGCA
>NZ_JAEOAH010000020.1 GCF_016612995.1 Viridibacillus soli | reverse complement strand
TTCCGTTCGATTGAAGAAATGGTTGAAGTAATTACAAGTATTGCGGATCAAACAAATTTACTAGCTTTAAATGCTGCAATTGAAGCTGCAAGAGCTGGTGAATCGGGTAAAGGTTTTGCAGTTGTAGCGGATGAAGTACGCAAACTTGCTGAAATGTCTCGCAATTCTGCAGAAGATATTCGTGAACATCTACAAAACTTTAGTAGTACTGCAGAAAGTGTAGTAAAAGAGATGAATGAAAGTTCACTTGAAGTGAAAGAAGGAAGCCTAGCGGTCAGCTCAATTGGCACAAATTTAAAAGCTATTTTACAATCCGTACGGCATGTGAATGAAGAAATTCAAGAAGATTCTGCTGTCGTAGAACAAATGTCTGCAAGTTCAGAGGAGATTCTTGCTTCTACTGAGCAGATGAATGACATCGTAGTAAACAATGCAAACCGTGCTACAAGAGTCGCAAGTGCATCAGATCAACAAGTCCAAATTGTTAATGAGTTAAGCAATATTAGCCAATATTTGGCTGACAATGCGGATAAAATGATGGCAGTTATTAAACAGTTTAAAGTGAAGTGAAAATGAGGAAAAGGGTCGCTATTGCGGCTCTTTTTTTATTGTTTAAATATGTGCTGTCAAAATCCATTGTATATTTAAAGGCTTCAAAGCGTAGATTAAAAGGAATGAAGATTTATATATTTATCATATTTTTATTATTAATAATCTATTTTGATAAAAAAATGTTAATTTATTCGGTAAAATACATTGTCCGAAAAATTAGATTTTTAAATAGTTAACAAAGGGGAATGATTTTAGTAAGAGTATGTTGGCGTTATTTTCATAAGAAAGAGAGGTGATTACAATGATGAAAAGAGTATGCATAATTGCATCGAGTCTATTTTTACTTTTCGCCATACTTATAGGCTTTAAACTAGCAGGGGCACAAACGGTACTTGCAGCTAAAGCAACTACGGTGATATCTGCCAATTTTTTAGAATACTTTAAAGTCAGAAATAGTGAAGCAACACAGACAAAATATAAGGATGGTATTATTTTACTAACACCGGATGAGAAAAATAAAGATGGAGCAATTACGTTGAATGATAAGATTGATTTTACAAAAGATTTTCAGCTAACAGGCGCTGTCAATATAGGTGGAAAATCCGAAAAAGGTGGCGGGGCGGATGGCATTGGATTTGCTTTTCATCAAGGAGGGTCACATGCAATAGGGCAAGGTGGTGCAAATCTAGGTATCGGCGGTTTGAAAAATGCGATCGGTTTCAAAATTGATACATTCAGAAATGGTACAAAAGCGAGTTCAAGCAGAATGCTGGGATGGGAAGCGGATCCAACAGATAAAAGTTTTAATAAAGCTATCTATGGAAATAGTCCGTTCGGAGCGTTTGTCACAACAGATCATCAAGGCTGGGCGGCAATGGTACGGGGTACAAATCAAAATATCGAATTTGCTACTATTAAAATAACTAGCTGCGAGACAATCGACTGTTTAAATCCCGGAATAATGACAAATCTAAGTGATCAAGTTGGCGGTGAATTTAAGGATTTCACGATTATGTATGACGCTAATACTAAAACGATGACCGTAAAATATGGCATGTACATATGGCAGCACTCTTTTGAGAATGAAGTGCGTGAGGATGCCCCTTATTACGCCTTCTCGATTACAGCCTCAACAAGTGAGCAACACAATCAGCATGAATTTAAAATTGAACGCTTCACTTATACAGCGGAACAGTAAAAGAGCCGAGAGTTGGCTCTTTTTTATTTATATGCATAAAGCTAAATCTCTTAGAAATGATAGAAATAAAAAAACGCATCCATTTCTAGATGCATTTTTTGTTATTATTTATTCAATTTTTTAATGAACACAACTTTTAAATAGTTGAATTCTGGGAAGTCGCGGTTTGTGCGGAAATCCTTTGGTAATGAAGACTGTTCAACGATTTTGTAGCGAGTGTCTAAATCTTTAAACGCTTTATCAATAAATGTTTTGAATTTTTTCATACTGAAGCTTGCATTGTTTGTTGAAGCGACAATAATACCATTCTTTTCTGTAATAGCAATTGCGTCCATTAGCAATTTCGGATAGTCTTTTGCAGTACTGAACGTCATTTTTTTTGAGCGTGCAAAGCTAGGCGGGTCAAGAACAACTAGATCAAATTTCATGGCATGACGAGCTGCATATTTGAAGTAATCAAAAACATCCATTACTTTAATATTTTGCGCTTCATAGTCGATTCCATTGACACTGAATTGTTCAATCGTTTTCGCTAAGCTACGTTTTGCAAGGTCAACACTCGTTGTTTCCTTCGCGCCACCAAGTGCAGCAGCTACTGAAAACGCGCCAGTGTAAGAGAATGTGTTCAGCATATTCACATCTTCTGAATAATATTCACGAATTGTACGACGCGCATCACGTTGGTCAAGGAAAATTCCAGTCATAGCACCATCATTCAAATTCACTGCAAAGTTCATACCATTTTCTTTCACGATAATTGGGAAATCGCCAGGCTCGCCCATGACAAAATCATCTTGCTCGATATATTGGCCTTTCGTATCAAAGCGTTTCTTTTCATAGATAGCTTTGAATTCAACCAATTCAGCAAGCGCATCATAAACGTATTTTTTGAAGCTATACATGCCTTCGCTATACCAGCTCACCATATAGTAACCGTTAAAATAATCAATTGAGAGACCGCCAATGCCATCACCTTCACCGTTAAATACACGGAATGCAGTTGTTTGGCTATCCTCGAAAAAGTCAGTGCGATGATCTAAAGCTGTTTTCAATTTAGTTTTGAAAAATGCATCATCAATTTGCTCATGCTCTTTCGTTGTAAGCACCCATCCAATTCCTTTATTTTGAATTCCATAATAGCCTGTTGCTACATAGCGATTTGCACGGTCCACAAGGCGGATTAATTCGCCCTCTTCACTCAGCATATCTGTATTTACTACGGCATCTTTTAAAATTAATGGATAGCCTCTCTTTAAATCCCCGAGAAAGCTTTGGTCCACTCTTAGTGTTATCATTTTCTTCATCATGTCATCCTTACTATTCGTTTTCCTCATTATCGCATTTTTCGCCATGAATTGCGAAGCTAACCAAAAATTTCATCAAAAAGCCATCGTATTGCCATAATAAATTCAATAATAAAATATCTATTTTTTGGTAAAATAATTATACAGCATAAATAGCCAGACTGTTATTTAAATGGAGGGAGGGATTTCAAATGAGCGAACCGACTAAAGGGGAGGTTTTCGCCTTTTGGAGACCGTGGTTAGAAAATCATATTAATAATTTAGGTGAACCGTGCTGCTGGGCTTGTGGCAAGCAGTGGGGTCAAAAATATAACATTACAAACAAGGCACCCATAACATTAGAGAAATTATGGACCGACGTTGAACCACTACAACTCTTTCCGATAAAGACGACAAGATTAGGCGGTCCGATAGACGTGGATAATTTATTTTTGTTATGTCAAGAATGTGTAGATTTATCACCGCACACGACATCCGTCCGCGGCTTCTTGCAATGGGTTGCAAATCAAGACAATCAAATGCGCCGTATTGCAGAAGTCAAACGAGAATTGAAAAATTTTAATTTAGAAGACGATCTCGATTGGGTTAGTAAAGCATCTCAAAATCCAGTATTCAAAAAATGGCTAGCTACTAATATCGCTTATTTACTAAATGAAGATGAAAACGGCAATAAAGTATCACCGTCGACATACTTCGCAGCAATTTATGAATTTAAACATAAGGACAACTAATAAACCACCAGCTTAGGAGGCTGGTGGTTTGTTAGTGTGCCAAACTAAAAAGTACATGCCAACTTAAAAAGTGAAATTCTATTTAATAAGATCATTTTAGGACGTGAAAATTCAGATAAATAACAAATGGAAGGAGTTACGCAACAATCAATGCATTTTGAGCAACAAACAAGCTCATTTCAGCAACAAATCCCTCCATTTCAGCAACAATCAAAATATTCCACCATTAAAATTCTGAAATTCATAGTAAAATAATAAAAATGAGTATCAAGGAGGCAATAAAAATGCATTATGATGTGATTGTTGTTGGAGCAGGTTCAATGGGGATGGCTGCGGGCTATTTCCTTGCAAAGAGTGGCAAGAAAACACTTCTATTAGACGCGTTCAATCCGCCACATGATCAAGGAAGTCACCATGGTGAGACACGCATTATTCGTTATGCATACGGTGAAGGAGCAGAATATGTACCATTTGCTTTACGCGCGCGCGATTTATGGCAAGATCTTGCGCAGCAAACGGGTAAGGAAATTTTTCTCCAAACAGGTGTTATGAATGTTGGGGATGAAAATATTCCTTTTATTAAAAATGTAATCGCGAGTGCAGAGAAATTTGATCTACCATTAGAAGTGATGACGGCAACTGAAGTAAACGAAAAATGGCCGGGTATGCAGTTACCAGCAAATTTTGTCGGTTGTTTCGAGCCCACTTCAGGCGTATTAAGAGTAGAAGCATGTGTAGAAGGATATAGAGAATTAGCAAGCAGTGCAGGAGCAATCATTCGTACAAATAGTCGCGTCACCAAAGTCGATGTACAGCCTCAAAAAGTTACAATTGAAACTGTAGACGGTGCAACATTTACTGCGAATGCAGCAATCATTTCTGCGGGTGCATGGGCGGGGGAGTTATTAACCCAACTCGATCTAGAACTTCCTCTGAATCCAATTCGTAAAACATTTGCTTGGTATGATGTAGATGAAAAATACTACAATCAACATGACTTCCCGGCCTTTGCATTTGAGCTAGAGGAAAGCATCTACTATGGCTTCCCAAGTATTGACGGAGCGGGATTAAAAGTTGGTCGTCATGATGGTGGGGATACTGTTAATCCCGATGAGAGCAATCTTCCATTCGGCGAAATCGCAGGAGATGCAGAAGATCTGACAGGTTTCTTAGATGAATTTATGCCACGTGAGCATGAGTTGAAATTCGGTAAAACATGTATGTATACAATGACGCCAGATGAGGATTTCATCATAGATGTCCATCCAAATCACAAGAACATCGCCATTGCAGCCGGTTTCTCAGGGCACGGCTTTAAATTTGCTAGCGCTGTTGGTGAAGTACTCTGTGACCTTATCACAAAAGGGTCTACAGATTTAGATATTGCGCCTTTTTCTATGAAGCGATTTAAATCAGTAGGAAACCGGTAGATGGTGAAGAAGAAATTGCTTTACTATTTCAATGTGGTACATACGATTTTACAGGGAGAACTTTGTTTTACTTAGATTTTGTTAGACAATTCTCAACGGAAGATAATGATGAAATGGAACAGCTATTGCGAATTTACTTTTAACCCAGCTGCCGAACTCCAACATCTGCAGTATGATGATTTCTACTTTGATTATGAGGGTGATGCAGAAGATTTTTACCAAAATATTGAATTTATTAAAGAATTTTAAATTCCGATGGCTATGACACCTATTAATCTAGATATTTATCAAGAAGAAACATAACTAGTTTTTTCACTATATACGTAAACTCCCTTAGCTTTTACAGCGAAGGGAGTTTTTTTGTATCCCAGCTTAAAATTAATGGGAAATTAATACATTTATATTTCTTTTTTATTAAAAATTTGATAATTCAAATTCGATTTGCATTATTTGTAATGAAGTGTAATGGCATTGTAAATGAAATGCTGTTGTTTCTCCGATGATTATTCAATAGAATTAATGGTGGAATTAATAAAAAACGTAACTAAACATTAAAAGATATCAAAAAAATATCATTAATAATAAAAAGAAAATCGGAGGAACATTATTAATATGAACAATAAAACAGTATTTAAAGCCATAACAGCAAGTGCATTAACGCTTGCACTTGGACTAGGAACACTATTAAATAATCAACCTCAAGAACAAATACAAACAAATGCAACGACCGTCGTACAGGACTCTGCGAAGAAAATTACAATGGTAGCAAGTTCAAAAGCAGTAAAAACTACAGGCAAATATAAGACAACAGATGCATTAAATATGAGAACGGGAGCATCTACAAGCCATAAGAAAATTATGACGCTGAAAAAGGGAGCTGTCGTAACAACAACATATAAAAAGAAAGTAAGCGGAACAACGTGGTACAAAGTTAAATACAATGGCAAAACAGGCTGGGTAACAGGCACATACTTAAAAACATATAAAAAATCATCAGCTACTGCTGTAAAGGCAACAAAAATTAGTGGTAAATACAAGACAACAGCAATATTAAATATGAGAACAGGAGCTTCTACAAGCAGTAAAAAAGTTACAACTTTGAAAAAAGGAGCTGTCGTAACAGCTACATATAAAAAGAAAGTAAGCGGAACAACATGGTACAAAGTTAAATACAGTGGTAAAACAGGTTGGGTATCTAGTTCTTACTTAAAAAAATATAAAAAAACAACAACCGTTTCTAATTCAAACTTAGCTAGTCGCAATAAAATTATCAGCGCTGGTAGTCAATATCTAGGCGTACCTTATGTATGGGGTGGCATGTCTCCGTCAGGTTTTGACTGCTCTGGTTTCACAGCCTATGCTTATAAAAAAGCGGGTTATGGAACACTGCCACATAATAGCCGTTCTCAACGTGCCGTTACTAAAGAGGTAAATAGCCCACAAGTAGGCGATTTAATCTTCTTTACTGCATCACCTGGAGGTAGCACGATTACACATGTTGGCTTATATGCAGGAAACAATAAAGTATTACACGCAGCGGGAACTAGCGTACAATACCAAAGTGTTGAAAAAGGAAGCTACTGGGAACCACGTATCGTTGGCTACGGAGCATTAAAATAGATTAGTTTTTAAAAATAACAAAAGGCTCTAGCTGTTGAAGTTTAACTACAGCTAGAGCCTTTTCTATATAGAGGAATATTAAGCCTGTGAAGCTTCAATGCGTGAAACGATCTCAGCAATAACGATTTGACTACCAAGCATTGGAGATTCTTTTGGAGCCTCGCCTGGTTTTGCTTCAGGGCGTTTGTGAGATGCTTTAAATGCATCACTTTCTCGCCATTCTTTGAAGCCATCAAGTGTTTCCCAGTACATATTAACGCTCATTTCATCGTATTCTTCAAACTCTTTGCATACCGCTACTTCCACTTTGATAAAGCCGTTAAATGATTGGAGTGCACCTGGACGTGTAAAGTTAGGAGCCATTTTTTCAGCAAAGCCTTTTTTTGTTTTAATACGGTTAGTTACTACGAACATAAACAATCTCTCCTTTTTTTAAAGCATGGGCATGCCAAAAACATATGCCTTTTAAGAAATCGTATACCATTTCTAAACCCCAATGCAAATAAGAGCCTATATTTTTTAAGAAAAAATTCCATTGAATTTAATATTGATCTACATCAAATCCAGAACTTTGATAGGATATGTTGAAAAACGCTGCTTGATTGAATATTCATATCCTAAGAAGGGGCTTTGAATAATGGAAATTGAGGTTTTATTCTATTCGCATAATAGTCACTATGCCAACGTTATTATTGGTAACGAATGGTATAATGTAGTATATAAGGGCTTATGATAGGCCAATACTTTACAAATTGAGGTGAATAAAATGCCGAGAGAGAGAAAGTTTTCAACTGATGAAATATTTAATACTACTCAGTTACTTTTAATGAAGTATGGATATGAAGGCTTTACATTTAGCTTATTGGCAAGGGCATTGGACGTTTCAAGGGCAGCAATTTATAAATATTATATGAATAAAGAAGAACTTATTTTGGATTATATGAATTCAACTATGCAGGAAGTGTATGATGATTTGCAGTCGATTGATCAACAAGCAACTTTTCAAGTGCAGTTGGATGAATTACTTACAAAAATCTATCAATATAAGGATTTACATCAAATTTTTGAGATGACATATTATATTCAGGAGAATGCTTCTGAAATAGTTATGCAAAAAAAGACATCACTGAAGCAAATTACAGTAAATATGTATGACGTATTGCAAAAGTTGATTGAACAAGGCAAGAAAGAGCGTTTTCTGAATAAAAAAATGCCAAGAGATTTAATACTCGTATTTATGCTTCGGAGTATTTCAACGCCAAATCGTCTAGGATTTGCCCAGGAAGAGTGGATTCGCTCAATTAAAGAACTAATCTGTTATGGAATCGCTGAGCAAAAGATAAGTGATACTAATATGACCTTTGATTTACGATAATGGCTAGGCTTAATTTTAACCTTCGAATATTATTTAGAGCATAAGATAACAATAAGAAAGGAAGATTTAAAGGGGAAATACCCTTGTTGAATTTATACATATATATATTAAAAGGTGTGTTGATTAGGGGAATATTAGGTTGTTATTTACTGCTAAAATAGTTTTTTTTATGTTCAATACTAACGTATATTATTACATGTTTTAGCTGATTGTAGCGGAGGGTGCTTGCCCGCGGAAAGCGAGCATCCCGTAGCGGAAATCAACCTACCACTTTAATAGTTATGATTAAAATTGGTTAATCAACACGCCTGATATATTAATAATTTTAAAGCAAGTAATCGAGTTTTAGCAGGCGCTTCATTGGAAATTTTGTCGATTTTAATGTATAATATTGTTTGAATGTTAAAAAAATTATCGAAACAAGGATAGGGATTTCAAAGATGTCAGTACGAAAAGATAAGGGGTTGATCGTATGTTGGACAAGCTGTTGAGGTTTTTAGGTATTAAAATAGATGAAGTCGATGACGATTTTGATGATACTGTAAAACGTTTTGATGATGCAGATTCTATTTTTAACCGTTCTGAAGATAAAGAGATTGGAAATAATGGAAAAGTTGTATAATAGAGATATTAAACATGTTGTAGTCAATAATTTATTAATTTGGATAAATCGTTTTTAGGCTGAATGGCTTAATTACGATTTTTTATTTTTCGGGAAATATGAACAAAATAGCATAGAAGACTATAAAACAATATACTTATTATAAGAATGCTATGTTAATATTTTACTTATTACATAAAATAAAGATTTATTTTAGAGAAATAGGTAGGGCATATGAAAAAATTTAATCTAAAATTACATCATTTGATCACTAGTGTAGCCGTTTTGGCATTCATATTAACGATTGCCAGTAGCTTATGGAGTAGTTATCGTACGAATACGCAATCCTTGCAGGAAAATACACTAGAGACAAATCGTGTATATGCGGAAAAATTAGCAATGACCGCAAATGATTATATAGAAGAGACATTACAAACACTTAGTATTAGTTCCGAAGAAGTTGCAACCTTTATAGATGATGAAGGAAAACTTTTACATGAAGCAGATCGGATGAAAAATCAGACAAATACTTTTAACTCTGTATTGATTGTGGATGCAAAGGGGAAGGTACTAGCAACGTCACCTCAATCACTAGATTTGAAAGGCAAAAAACTGACATCTGAAGCAATGAAAGAAGCAATTTTACAAAAGAAGCCAATGATCTCCAAGCCGTATGAGGGAATTACAAATCGTCTACTGATCTTCATCTCAGTGCCAGTTTTCGCGAAGGATGGTAGTTATTTAGGACTTGTAGGTGGGACCATTTATTTGAAAGAGAAAAATATATTAAACGAAGTACTCGGTGAGCATTTTTACAAGGACGGATCTTACGTTTATGTTATAGATGGCGATGGACGCATTATCTATCATCAGGATAAGTCATGTATTAATGACTTGGCGCCTGAAAATATGGTTGTACACGAAATAATTACAAAGCTGAGTAGCGGTGCAAGCCGCCTAACGAATTCAGAAGGTGATGATATGCTTGCAGGTTATTCATATATATCTATTGCTGATTGGGGTGTAGTAGCTCAGCGTCCAACTCGAATGGCTTTAATGCCTGCAAAGAATATGGTGAAGCAAATGCTTTACGTTTCACTACCATTACTAATTATTTCTTTAGCTATTATTCTATGGGCTTCGCTAAAAATTGCGAGACCACTTCAACAGCTAGCAGCGTTAACAGAAAGTAGTATGAAAACGAATGAGGAAAAGAATCTTGCACAAGTGCCAGGCTGGTATTATGAAGTCATCCAGCTGAAAAAGGCATTAATACAAAGCTTATCTTTCTTACATGGACAAGTAAGCTTCTTTATGGACCAATCTACAACCGATCCATTAACAGGCCTCACAAACCGTCGTACACTGGATGAACGTATGCAGAAGTGGACACAAGAGAAAACACCTTATGCTGTTATTTTGCTAGATATTGATCGTTTCAAATTAGTGAACGATTCATATGGTCATGGTGTTGGCGACGAAGTTTTAAAGTTTCTAGCATTGAAGATGAAAAATAATACTCGGGTAAATGATATATGCTGCCGCTATGGAGGAGAAGAATTCATCATCCTGCTCCCTGATACATCAGCAGTTGAGGCATATAATATAGCAGAGAAATTACGTTCAGATATAGAAAAAACAATTAGTCCAACAGGGAAAAACATCACCATTTCAGCCGGTATTGCAGAATATCCATTAATGGCAACTAAGCAAACTTCTATAATTGAAAAAGCGGACCAATACTTATATGAAGCAAAAGAACAAGGTAGAAATCGTGTAGTAATGACAGATGAAACTCCAGTCTTTTAATAATAGGATTTTTCCTTTATATTTTCAGTTGAAATTTCACTTTTCTATTTTTGTGATGTAAAATTACACTAATAGAAACGAACGAGGGTGATGAAAATGGATAGAGAACAAATCATTAGTATCTCTACTGATAAATTGAAGTTAGTACGAACAGAGAATGGTTATACACAGGATAAAATGGCCGAAGTACTTGGTATTTCGAAAAAAACGCTCGTGCAAATTGAAAAACAGCGAATGCAATGTGGTTGGACAACAGCGGTTGCGCTTTGTGCGTTGTTCCGAGAAAGTTCTATTTTGCAAAATGCAATGGGCGGCGATCCAATGGAAGTAGTGGAGCTAACAGCACATGATGTCATTGCACGTCCAAAAGAAAAAACAATGGGCGGTCACGTATGGTGGCGTACGGTACAAGAGGATAAGGGATATCGTCTACAGAAAAATATTTTGAGCAACCATTATCGCGTTTTAGATGACGAAGCATATCGTTGGTTTAGTACGATGGATAGGGAAGCAGCTACTGAGGAATTTGCACGCATTATATTAGAAAACTAATTAGTATACTTGATAGGAAAGATGAATAAGTATTAGGCATCCACTTAGAAAAGGCGGATGTTTTTTGCGTTTGGTGGTAGCTTGATGCTAATGAGTTTTGAAAGTGTCGTGGCCTAGCGCTATTAATTGCAAGCTCATTTTTGATATCTCGCAATAGTTCAACTTTAGCTTTAGAATATTATGTTGTGTCTGAAATAGCTGCTCAAACTGTTTTAGTGACGACAATTGTAAGCTGTATTACAGTGACGATTGTTATTTATGTATCGAAGATTTTATATGTTTAGCGAATGCGGAGAAATGTAAGGTAGAAATTTATTATAATATAGAGAAAAGCATCTTTTCTGCTTAGAGAGATGCTTTTTTTTGTGGATAACTATTTGATATAAGAAAAATACTATCCACACCATACACAGAGTTATACACTTATTTTGTTAGTATGTGGATAGAAAACAGTTTATTTACGTATTTTTGATAGAAAATTCAAAATAATTAGGTGAATTGTGGATAAGTGGTCAGAAAGTAAAAAAGCCTCGATTAGCATGAATAGCTAATCGAGGCTTCGTTATATTAACGGTATTGGATTTCTTTATTGACATTGATGTCGTTAATGTCGATACCCATTGCTTTGGCAACACCTGTACCATAAGCAGTATCTGCTTTGTAGCAGTGGATGATGTGACGTTCTTTAATGAAGAACTCAACACCATCCATGTTACGAGCAGTGTTTTCGAATAAACGTTGCTTCTCTTCTGGGCTCATGATGTTGAACAATTTACCTGGTTGTTCGAAGTAATTATCATCATCTTCGCGGAAGTCATAAATATCAACTGGACCATCAATTGCTAATGCAGGGTCTTTGTATGATGGTTGTTCTTGCCATTGACCGTAGCTGTTTGGTTCGTAGTGCATTGTGCTACCTAAATTGCCATCTGTACGCATAGCGCCGTCACGGTGGAAGTTGTGTACTGGACATTTTGGTGCGTTAACAGGAATTAATGTGTTGTTAACACCTAAGCGGTAACGTGCAGCGTCTGCATAAGAGAATAAACGAGCTTGTAACATACGGTCTGGTGAGAAGCTAATACCAGGTACAACGTTCGATGGTGCAAATGAAGCTTGTTCTACTTCTGCAAAGTAGTTAGCTGGGTTACGGTTTAACTCAAATTCACCAACTGGAATAAGCGGGAAATCAGATTTATACCAAACTTTGGTTAAGTCGAATGGATTGTAGCGTAGGCTCTCTGCTTGTTCATCCGTCATAACTTGGATAGACACTGACCATTTAGGGAATTCGCCTTTTTCGATTGCTTCGTAAAGATCACGTTGTGAAGATTCACGGTCGTTTGCTACTACATCGGCAGCCTGTTGGTCAGTAAAGTTTTTTATACCTTGCTTTGAAGTGAAGTGGAATTTCACATATACACGTTGGTTAGTAGCGTTAATCATTGAGTATGTGTGAGAACCGAATCCGTGCATATGACGGTAGTCAGTTGGAATACCCCGGTCACCCATAACATAAGTTACTTGGTGTAATGCTTCAGGTAAGTTTGTCCAGAAGTCCCAGTTGTTATTAGCTGAGCGCATGTTAGTACGTGGATCACGTTTAACAGCGTGGTTTAGATCAGGGAAATGCATTGCATCACGGAAGAAGAATACAGGTGTGTTGTTACCGACTAAATCCCAGTTACCTTCTTCAGTGTAGAACTTTAATGCGAAACCGCGAATATCACGTTCAGCATCAGCAGCACCACGTTCACCAGCTACAGTTGAGAAGCGTGCGAACATATCTGTTTTTTTACCTTTTTCAGAGAAAATTCTTGCTTTTGTATATTGAGTAATATCGTGAGTTACAGTGAAAGTACCAAATGCACCTGAACCTTTAGCATGCATACGACGTTCTGGAATAACTTCACGGTTAAAGTTAGCTAATTTTTCGAGCAACCATACATCCTGCAGTAAAAGGGGTCCACGTTTACCTGCAGACATTGAGTTTGTATTACTTACGACTGGCGCACCAGCAGCAGTTGTTAACTTTTTGTTGTTAGCATTTGTCATTGTATTGTGCCTCCTATTTGAAAATGGGTTTGAACTCTTCATAAATCAATATAACAGATTACTAGATGAATTGAAAGTAAATTATAATTATTCTTTTTAAGTAATTTATATCTTAAAGTAAACTTTATTGAAAGTGGTCTGTAAAAAGTGATTTTAGTAACTGTTGAAAAATCTTATTCCTTATACCAAATTCAAAAAAGTGAGTGCTAAACGCATTTAGATCATAAAATATAAAGACTATTGGGATATTGCTAATTATGTAAATATTTATTTAGAAGAGTATTTAAACTATTTGAGCATTTATTTACTGAGAGGATTTTATTGAATGGGAATTCCTGTTTTAGATTCTTCTCATTAAAGACGTTATTATGTGTATAATCGCAAATTATAGTTATTATTATTATCATCTTATAACAATATATGATACTAATTGAAAATATAGTTTTAGCAAAGTAGGCCGTACTCCAAAACATTTGCTTGTGTTAGAGATTCACCTTGCGAATAGGTAAATGAAGTATATATAGTTCTAATCAAAATGTTCAGGAAAAAGTCATCTATGAATAGGCAAGGAATTGTTTGTCGGTTTACAATAAAGTTAAACTTATACAAAATATTTTCAGATAATTGAAAATTTCAACATCATTATGATTGGAGACCTATTGGTTATCGAGGATTAAGTATTACTAAACAATTAAATGAATGAACGGAGTACACAAATAGGTTTTTCAAATCCAATATGAAAAGCTGGAATTTATTAAAAAAGCATCATTTTTATTAGAAAACGAAGAAAAAGAAGGGAAAAAAATTACAATAATGATAACAGGGGGTGAAATTGATGAGAGTTTTATTAATCGATGATGAAGAAATTGCTTTAGAAGTACTAGAGATTATGATTAGTAAAATAGAAGGAATAGAAATTGTTGGAAAATATACAAATCCGCTTCTTGCTTTGCAAGAACTACTTAAAGTACAAGTGGATGTTGTTTTTCTCGATATGGAGATGCCTGAGATACATGGAATTGAATTTGCTGAGAAAGTAATGGAAAGGTATAACGGTGTAGAGGTACTTTTTGTAACGGCACATCCCCAATTTGCATTAGAGGCATTTGAAGTGAATGCGACTGATTATTTATTAAAACCCGTAAGTATGACACGATTAACAAAGGCAGTTAATAAAGTTGAAGAAAGAATTGCTTTATATAAATCTAGAAATGGCCCTTTTGAGCAAACACAACAAGTTTTATATGCTCGCTTTATGAGTAACTTTACGCTACTAGATTATCAACAAAAAGAAGTGAAATGGCGTACAAGAAAAGTAAAGGAATTATTCATTTTCTTATGGCACAATAGAGAAAATCTGATTCATAAGGCGAATGTCGTTGAGGCATTATGGCCAGAAATGGAAGCTACAAAAGCTGTGACGTTATTACATACAACTGTTTACCAATTGAGAAAAGCTTTAAAAGATATTGGTGTGGAAAATTCTATTACATTAGTAAACGATCATTATAAATTGTCCGTCCCCCTCACAAGTGATGTTCTTGAACTAAAAGAAATAGTACAAACAAAGGACACGCATCCTTTAAAGGTAGAAAGAGCACTCGAACTTTATAGTGGAGATTATTTAGAAGGGGACGTTTACCCATGGTCGATTCAATACCAACAATGGGTAAAACAGGCCGTTCTTCTATTTCTCGAAAAGTTTATAACGATTTCAGAAAATAAGGTAGGTCAAAACGCATTAGTGGAAAAGTGTCTAGAAAAAATGCTGATTTTAGATATGTATAATGAAACGATTATGCATCAGCTGATGAAACATTATCAACAATCAAATAATACGCAAAAGATAAAAGCGCTTTACGGAACAATTACGAATAATCTCGTAGATGAATTAGGCGTTAAAATACCTAGAGAAATTGTAGATTTATATAATGAATGTTTTTCTCATTAAGAGGGGCTGTCTCACAAGTCATTTTTTGATTTAGAGGCAGCTGTTTTAATGTTACCGGTACCTAATATTGTGACCGTCAGATCGGCGCCTGTACGTTACCTTGTTTTAGCGAGTCTGATGTAGAAACAGTGATCAAATATGCTGATAAAGCATTATATAAAGTGAAAAATAGCGGTCGTAATAATTATGCCATTGTATGATAAATTGTTATTAAAAAAATAAATTGCGCATACTTACTGAGAAAAGGAGTATCTTCTGTAAAGTGGTTTTTTTCTTTTTGTATGAAATTGGGTATGTTTTTATAACCAACATCCACTAGAAAGTGCTTTATTTTAATTTAAACTTAAAGTTGGATTTTCGGCAGATATTGTTTTGGTGTTATATGTGAAAAAGGAAATACAAAATTGCTCATTTCATAACAATATCGACAAAAGCCACAAAATCACCACAAATTTCAAGTTTTTTACCTTGTTTGTTGGAAAACGTTTCTTCTATTATGGTAGGTAGGGAAGTCGAGTGTTGACAGGAGGAACTATGCCGATGTTGAATGAGGCAGTTGATTTTTTAAAGATGTACTATGTGGAAACGGAGCGACCTGAAGAGGAGCTAATGAGCCGTTTAGCAGAAGTAGAGCGCGGGATTGAAGAACACGGTTTTTATGAACATACAATAGATGAACTGCAATTTGGGGCGCAAGTAGGTTGGCGCAACAGTAATAAATGTATTGGTCGCTTATTTTGGCAAACGATGCAATTACTTGATCAGCGTGAACTAAGAGATGAGCAGGATATTTTCCATGCACTTTTAGAACATATTGAATTTGCGACAAATGGTGGTCGTATTCGTCCAACGATTACAGTTTTCTCTCAACGTGATGTACGAGTTTGGAATCATCAATTAATCCGATATGCTGGTTATGAAACGGCAGATGGTATTGTAGGTGATCCAGATTCAGTGGCGTTTACGCAGAAATGTGAGCAACTTGGCTGGCAAGGGCAAGGTGGTCGTTTTGATGTGCTACCACTTGTTATTCAAGTAGAGGATAGAGCTCCGCAAATATTCGATATTCCAGCTGAGTATATATTAGAAGTACCGATTCGCCATCCCGAATTTGAATGGTTTGATGAGCTTGGGTTGAAATGGTATGCCGTACCTATGATCTCGAGTATGAAACTTGAAATAGGTGGCATTACGTATGCAGCAGCTCCTTTTAACGGTTGGTATATGGGAACAGAAATTGGTGCGCGTAATTTAGCGGATGACTATCGTTATAATATGCTACCTATCATTGCAGAGAAAATGGGTTTAAATACATCATCAAATTCGTCTTTATGGAAAGATCGCGCATTAGTCGAATTGAATACAGCTGTTCTTTATTCGTATAAAGAAGATGAGGTGAGCATTGTCGACCATCATACTGCTGCACAACAATTTAAGCGCTTTGAGGCAAATGAACAAACTGCAGGGCGTGATGTAACAGGGAACTGGACATGGCTTATTCCCCCATTATCACCAGCTACAACGCATGTTTTTCATAAGCCATATAATAACGAACGTAAAACGCCGAACTATTTCTATCAAAAAGCTCCTTACTAATTTGGAGAATTTTCAAAAAGATATTGCAATTTAAATTGGATTAACGTAACATAATTTCCATAAACATTTTAATCACTACTAATTTGATAGGTTTTCTTATTAAGAGAGATGGAGGGACTGGCCCGGAGACATCTCAGCAACCGCTATTTGATAGCAAGGTGCTAATTCCAGCAAGTTGATAAAAAAACTTGGTAGATGAGGAAAGGCTTATATACAGAGTCGATTTCTTCATGTGCAGCATGGAAATCGGCTTTTTTTTATCATACTTTTAATTCATAAAGCATAGGATAAAAAAGTTGTCTAAAAAAATTTACCGCTAATTCATAGTAAACTAATTTGAATTAAAGGGATAAGTGGAATGGAGGAATATTGTATGAGCACTGTAACGCAAAAAGAGCTTTTAACTTCAATTTATGAAGAAATAGATCAGGATTTTGAAGAAATAGTTGGATGGAGAAGGTATTTGCATGAGCATCCAGAATTATCATTTGAAGAATATGAGACCGCAGAATTTATTGCTGATAAGCTTGAGGATTTTGGTTTAGAAGTGAAAAAGGGTATTGGTGGAAACGGCCTAATTGGCATTTTAAAAGGCGATCAACCCGGCCCAACAATTGCATTAAGAGCGGATTTTGATGCCTTACCAATTACCGATTTAAAGGAAGTCGCTTATAAATCTCAAAAAGATGGTGTCATGCATGCTTGTGGTCATGATGGACATACGACAGCATTACTAGCTACGGCAAAAACGCTAAGTAATTACCGTGAACATCTTCATGGTAGCATCGTTTTTATCTTCCAACATGCGGAGGAAAAACCACCTGGTGGCGCAAAGTTCATGATCGCTGAAGACGTATTGAAAGATGTAGATTATATATTTGGTGCACATTTAGATTCAAGTGTACCGGTTGGGCAAGTATCTGTTGGTGATGGTTTTAAAATGGCAGCAGTTGATAAATTTGCAATCAAAATTCAAGGGCTTGGTGGGCACGGTGCGAAACCACAACAATCAATAGATTCAATCGTCATTGGTAGTGAAATTGTTGGTGCGTTACAGAAAATTGTCAGTCGCCGATTAAATCCCTTTGATCCAGCTGTTGTGACAGTTGGTATCTTCCATGCAGGAAGTGCCTTTAATATAATTGCAGATTCGGCGATGATTGAAGGAACAGTGCGCACGATGACAGAGGACGTTCGTAACAAGGTGAAAGAAGAAATCTACTCAATCGTCAAAGGGACAACGGAATCAGCACATGCTACTTACGAAATCGATTATTTACACGGCTACCCAGCTCTATACAATCATCCAGTCGAAACAGCGCTTGTGAAGGAATTATTTGAAGCGGAATTTGGTGCAGAGTCCGTTATTGAAATTGAACCATCAATGGGTGCAGAGGATTTTGCATATTTTTTAAATGAAAAGCCAGGCACTTATTTTAAAGCAGGTTCACGCAATGATGATGAACGCACGCAATTCCCACATCATCATCCAAAATTCGATTTTGATGAAAGAGCTTTATTAACGATCGAAAAATCATTTGTGAAAATCGTTTCACATTATTTATTTAAATAGGGGGACTTTAACATGGCATTTGTATTTGACCATTTAGTACAATTTGTAGAAGAACCGAAAGATGTAGTAGAGCCGTTAAAACAACAAGGAATCCACGCTGTAGAAGGAGGAGTTCATGAAGGACGCGGTACTTACAATGCACTTAGTTACTTTGATCTAAGTTATATTGAATATCTCGGTACATACGACAGAACATTAGTAGCTAAAACAAAGCATTTACCTCATAGTCTCATTGAAACTGTTGTAAATGATAATTTCAACGAAGGTTTTGTACGCTTTGCAGTTCGAACAAAAGATATTAAAGGTGTTGCAAAAAAATTAAAAGAGCAAGGTTTATCAGTACGTGGCCCGGTTCCTTTATATAGAAAACGCCCCGATGGTAGTATTATTAGCTGGCAACTACTCTATGCAGGTGAAGAAAATGATTCGCTGCAGTTGCCATTCATTATTCAATGGGATGACAATGACGACGAACGAAGACAAGAGCAAGTTGAGAAAGGTGTTATTGGCAATCAGTCAGAAAAAATTGATTTTGCTGGTGTTACTTTTGCGGTAAATGATGCTGAACAAACAGCGAGAAAGTGGTCACAGTATTTAGGATTAGAATTGGCAGAAGCATATGTAGATAAGGAATTGAATGCAAATGTACAAGTGGTGTCTTTAAATGGCGGCGATTTATACTTCGCTAGCCCTAGAGGTAAAGGTGTTGTTGCTCAAGTATTAGAAGAACGAGGAGAACGCCCATTCCAAGTGAATTTCTCAGGTGCAAAAGAAACACATACATTTGAATTATTAAATGGTCGCTATCATTTTGAAAAATAACTAAATATTTTTGCTAAAGAATATGATAGTAAAGTTAGGTTGAACGAGCGTAAATCATCGGAAGTTAAGCGTAAAGTCGAGCCGAACGCGCGTAAACTAAACTACTATTCAAAAAATCCCCGAGCCAACTTAAGCTCGGGGATTTCTTTATCTTTCTGGTGAAACATAGCTGTCTTTTGCAGCATGCATAGCTGTTGCAATTAATAAGATAGCTGTGATGAGGAACAACAGGCTCGCGGTTGTCCAACTACCCGAAGCATCATGGATAAAGCCAAATAATACAGGTCCAATAGCTGCTAATAAATAACCAAATGATTGAGCAGTACCCGATAGTTCTGCCGCTTCATAAGCTGTACGCGTTCGGAGTGAAAAGAACATCATAGCTAAACCGAATGATGCACCACCTGCAAGACCGAGTAAAATCATCCATAATACTGTCAATGAAGTCCATCCAGCTAAAATACCACCGAAGCCGACTAAATAAAGAACGCCGTATACAGCAACAAATGGTCGTTGATCCTTTTTACGGCCTGCAATTATCGGGATGATAAACGTTGCTGGTAATTGTGAGAACTGCATGAAAGAGAACATCCATCCAGCTTTACTAGGACTCATTCCTTGTGATTGCAACATTTCTGGAATCCATGCGGCGGTTGTATAGAAAATAAGTGATTGTAAGCCCATAGATAGTGTAACCGTCCAAGTTAAAGGAGATTTCCATATTGAGAAATGCTCTTGCTTAGCAGGAGCGGCAGTTTTCACTTCTAATTTAGGTTTTCTTATTTGTGGTAGCCAAACAATAATGGCAATGATCGCTAAAATGAACCAAATACCAAGTGCACCTTGCCATCCAAAACCTTTGCCAGCAAGTGGATAACTAATACCAGCTGCTAAACTCGCTGATAAGTTCATGGAAACTGTGAAAATGCCTGTCAAAATCCCAACTTGTAATGGAAATTTCAATTTAATCAAACTTGGTAACAGAACATTCCCAAAGGCAATAGCCATCCCGATTAGAGCCGTACCTAATAAAAGTAAGAATGTCGTACCTAATGAACGAATGACAATCCCAACTGCGAGTAGTACTGTTGAGAATAATAATGTGCGCTCAATGCCAAACCGCCTTGAAATTTTCGGAGCAATTGGCGAAATAATTGCAAAGGCAAGTAGGGGAATAGTAGTGATAAACCCAGCCAATACATTGGAAATATGTAAGCCATCGCGAATATATGAGATGATAGGACCGACAGATGTTAAAGGTGAACGTAATGTAGAAGAAATGAAAATAATCCCAATTACAAGTAACCAAACATTGCGATTCCATTTGAGCTTGTTATTATTGTGATTAGCTGCCAATTGAAACGCCTCCTAATGTATATAAATGCAAGTGTGTTGATTAGAGGGGAATTAGGTTGTTATTTGCCGTTAAAATGTTTTTTATGTTCAATACTAACGTATGTTACTACATTTTTTAGTTGATTGTAGCGGAGGGTGCTTGCCCGCGGAAAGCGAGCATCCCGTAGCGGAAATCAACCTACCACTTTAATAGTAATGGTTAAAATTAGTAATCAACACGCCTAATAAAAATGAGAACTTTTAAAGCTATAATAACCTATATTTTACAAGGGTTAATTATATCAAAGAAAATAGATAAAGATAATAAGGAGAGAGCCCAAATAAAAAATAAAGCTACTAATACGGAGGAAATAATAATGAGAACAACAGAGCAAATGATGGATTTAATCATAAATGTAGCGACAGCTGATGAGCGAATTCGTGCAGTTTGCATGAATGGTTCAAGAACAAATCTAAATGTAAAGAATGATCCCTTCCAAGATTTTGACATTGTTTATATAGTAACGGATATTGAATCATTCACTAGCGAGCCACATTGGATAGATGTTTTTGGAGAGAGAATCATTATGCAAACACCTGAGGATATGGTGCTATTTCCACCGGAACTTGGTGGACGTTTTACTTATTTGATGCAGTTAACAGATGGAAATCGAATTGATTTAATGCTGATTCCGATTGAGGAACAAGAGGCCTACTACAAAGAAGATAGCTTAACAACTATCTTGTTAGATAAGGATCAGACACTTCCTCAACTACCGCCACCAACAGATATCGATTATTGGGTACAGCGCCCAATTGAAACGCATTTTAATGATTGCTGTAATGAATTTTGGTGGGTTTCTACATATATTGCGAAAGGTTTATGGCGTAAAGAAATGCTCTATGCACAAGAACATTTATATAATACGCGTCAAATGCTTATTCAAATGTTGTCTTGGCAAGTTGGGGTGCAAACGGACTTCTCCCGTAGTGTTGGCAAAAATGGCAAAGACCTAGAACGCCTATTACCTGAAGGAGTATGGGAACAGTTACTAGCAACATACGGGAATGCTAGCTATGAATCCACGTGGCAAGCCCTATTTACTATGTGTGACTTATTCCAAAGCACTGCTGCAGATGTCGCTGAAATGCTGTCATTTAATAGTAATGAGGAAGGCAATCGTGTTCTTGGTTATCTAAAGCACATCCAGTCATTGCCTAGGGATTCTAAAGTTATATTTTAATAGAATTATCAAATAATTCAGTTTGAATTGCACCGATAAATGTGAATACTTACATCTTGAATATGTATCTACCTTATATTATAATTGGGGACGTATTGAAATTATATATTGCAATGCCTCATCCTATCGATGAGGTAGAGGTCGCGTTATTAAAAAGTAAAATAGATTAGACGAAAAGCGTCAGTGATTCTATTTGAAAGGAAATATCGCCGAAACGTTTATAAGCTTCTTCTTATAAATGTTGGGGCTGTTGCCGAAAGGTACAGAACTGTCACGTCTTAGCGGCGTGTTGAGCTATCTTAATCAAGGTTGATGGGCATGTTATGATACCATCACATATTCATTATGATGGTATTTTTTTATGACATCAACTTAACCTTCTTGCAATGAAATGTGAAAAGAGGAGAGTCTTCATGAGTAGCAATAATAGTGGCCAAGGCGGTCAAACGCAAGGTCTTAATAGAGGATTAAAAAGTCGTCATGTGACGATGATTTCACTTGGTGGGACAATCGGTACTGGGTTGTTCTTAGCAAGTGGTGGAGCCATCCATCAGGCTGGTCCAGGGGGAGCGCTTCTAGCGTATTCTTTAATTGGTATTATGGTATTTTTCTTAATGACAAGTTTAGGTGAGATGGCGGCATTTATGCCTGTATCGGGTTCGTTTAGTACGTACGCCTCTAAATTTGTAGATCCAGCACTAGGCTTCGCACTTGGCTGGAACTACTGGTACAACTGGGCAATTACGATTGCGGCTGAAATTGCGGCTGTATCATTAATTATGAGATTTTGGTTCCCAGATACATCTTCATTAATATGGACAGCAGGATTTTTAGTGATTATCTTCACTTTGAACGTGCTATCGATTAAAAGCTTTGGTGAAAGTGAATATTGGTTCGCTCTTATTAAAGTTGTCACAATTGTAGTCTTTATCATCGTCAGCTTCTTGATGGTATTTGGTTTAATGGGTGGACAAGATCCAGTAGGTTTTAAAAACTTCTTTATTGAAGATGGTCCATTCCATGGCGGTTTCTTCGCAATGTTCGGTATTTTCCTAGCAGCGGGTTTCTCATTCCAAGGGACAGAACTATTAGGAATTACTGCTGGTGAAACAGATGATCCAGCTAAAAATATTCCGAAAGCCGTTCGTCAAGTTTTCTGGCGTATCTTGTTATTCTACATTTTAGCTATTTTAGCTATTGGTTTATTAATTCCATTCACTGATGCACGTTTAGCTAGCAGTGATATTACAGTAAGTCCGTTCACATTAGTATTTGAAAATGCAGGTATTGCGTTTGCGGCTTCTGTTATGAATGCGATTATTTTAACAGCGATTTTATCTTCAGGTAACTCAGGCTTATATGCATCTTCACGTATGCTTTGGGAGCTTGCAAAAGATGGTAAAGCACCTAAAATGTTTACTAAGTTAAACAAGCGTGGCATTCCTATGGCCGCACTAGTAGCAACTTGTTTAGTTGCTTGTGTATCATTCATCGCATCATTCTTCGGTGATGGTGTTGTATACATTTGGTTATTAAACGCTTCAGGTATGTGTGGATTTGTAGCTTGGTTAGGTATTGCAGTGAGTCATTACCGATTCCGTAAAGCCTATATTGTACAAGGTCGCGATTTAAAAGAATTACCTTATAAAGCAAAATGGTTCCCATTCGGTCCAATATTCGCGTTTGTACTTTGTGCAATTGTCGTTGTTGGTCAAAACTATACGGCATTTACAGGAGATCACATCGACTGGTACGGTATGCTTGTATCTTACATCGGATTACCAATTTTCCTAGTGATTTGGTTCGGTTATAAAATCGTTCATAAAACGAAAATCGTCAAGTTGGAAGATTGTGATTTTGATAGTCATCGTTAATCAAAAACATCTACGTAGCGGATTTGCTACGTAGATGTTTTTTTATTGTGGATCATTTACAGGTTTTTTAAATTTTATTAATTCGTATACACTTGCTATAAAGCTAATGAATCCTGCTACGGCAAGTAAGGTGGTTCTCCATGTTGACGTTCCATTAATGAGTTCGGGAATACAAATAAAACAAATCAAAAGTGAACTGATCGACCCAATGATGATTTTCGTTTTTCTACTCATGTCTAAACTTCGCTTTAGAAGATGTATTAGACTTTTGATGAATTTACACTTTAGTGTATTAAAAAAGATAGCAAGAGTTATTCTAAATTCTTGGGTTCAACGACATAAAGAGATGCAATATAACCGCAATCATTACAATATTCAGCTGATATCGGTGAAGACTTGCCTTTAGGTTTGTTTGCAGGAACCATCTGAAGAGTGACGGCCGCTGCGTGCATTACACCCTTTTTAATATCTTCGCCTTTACATTGAGGGCATTTATCCATTTCTAACAAGAATACTTCCTTATATTGGTTTATATATATAATAATGTTAACATTATTATATCATAAGTTGTAATTTTTAAAAAAATTAATATATATTACTACATAGAAGGAACTAGTTAAATTACACATAGTTCCTTCTATTTTGGCGCTTTCAAGACGCTTAATAGATTGAATAGTCTTTCATTAATTTGGAGGATTGAAATCCGAATTCACCGTGCTATAATAGGAACATTCTATTACAAAAATCTTAATAGCATTCACTCATATAATAGCGAGAATAAGGCTCGCAAGTTTCTACCAGTTTGCCGTAAACAAACTGACTATGAGAGGCAATGACATAGTAAAAAAATGTCTATTTACATAATTTTACTATATCCATCGAACTTTTAAGCTCGGGGACTTTGCTCCACTCATAGTATGAATGGATGCATGGTTTCTGGGCTTTTTTATTATATTTTTTTGTGATGTGTAAGCACATAGACGACTTGTTATAATATGAAAATCTAGAATCATGAGGAAAAGAAGGGGGCGCCTAAACTTGAAGGCACTGCAGGACAAAATCATACGCGATGGTAAAGTATTATCAGACACAGTATTAAAAGTTGATTCATTTTTGAATCACCAAATTGATCCGCAACTTATGAAAGAAATTGGTGAAGAGTTTGCAAATCGCTATAAAGATGCAGGTTTAACAAAAATCGTTACAATCGAATCTTCAGGCATCGCGCCATCTACTATGGCTGGTCTCATTTTAGGTATACCTGTTGTATTTGCTCGTAAACGTAAATCTTTAACTCTGTCAGGAAACCTATATTCTTCAAAGGTGCATTCATTTACAAAAAATGAAACAAATGAAATTTCTGTATCAAAAGATTTCTTGAAATCTGATGATGTTGTATTAATTATAGATGATTTCTTAGCGAATGGAGAAGCTGTAAAGGGCTTACTCGATATCGTTGAACAAGCAGGAGCCACTGCTAGCGGTGTTGGTATTGTCATTGAAAAAGGTTTCCAAGATGGTGGCAAGCAGCTTCGTGAAAAGGGCGTCCGTATCGATTCTTTAGCAATTATTTCATCTTTGAAAGATGGTAAAGTTGAATTCGCCAAAGAGGAATCGGGTCGATGAAAAACCTGAAATTAGTGACATTAGGTGTACAGCACTTATTGGCGATGTATGCGGGGGCAATTTTAGTTCCTTTAATCATCGGCAGTGCTTTAGGATTTGATTCAAAACAATTAACATATTTAGTTTCAATTGATATAATGATGTGCGGTATCGCGACGCTATTACAAGTGATTCGTGGTAAAGTCTTTGGTATAGGTTTACCAGTTGTTCTAGGTTGTACATTTACAGCGGTAGCACCAATTATTGCCATTGGTAAAGGGTATGGCTTATCAGCAATTTATGGCTCTGTTATCGCTTCAGGTATAATTGTTGTATTGATTGCAAGCTTTTTTGGAATGTTAGTTCATTTTTTCCCACCAGTTGTCACTGGTTCAGTAGTAACAATTATCGGAATCACATTAATCCCAGTTGCTATTAACAATATGGGCGGTGGACAAGGAGCAAAAGACTTCGGTTCAGCTTCTAATATCGCATTAGCGTTTGGTACATTGATCACTATTATTTTAATTTATCGTTTCACAAATGGGTTCGTTCGTGCAATTTCTATTTTACTAGGCTTAGCACTCGGAACAATTGCGGCGGTTTTCATGGGGACCGTTAACTTTTCTCCAGTAATAGAAGCTGACATGTTCCAAATCGTTCAACCATTCTATTTTGGTACACCAACATTCCATTGGGAGCCAATACTTACGATGACACTTGTTGCTTTAGTATCTTTAGTAGAGTCTACAGGCTCTTACTTTGCACTTAGTGATATTTGTAAGCAACCTGTTTCAGAAAAGGATCTAGCTCGTGGTTATCGTTCGGAAGGTTTAGCTTCTATTATCGGTGGTATTTTCAACGCATTCCCATATACAGCTTTTTCTCAAAATGTTGGGTTGCTTCAAATGACAGGCGTGCGTTCGCGTAATGTTATTTTCATCACAGGTGGTTTCCTAGTAACTTTAGGTTTCTTACCTAAAGTAGCAGCATTAACGACAATCATTCCAATACCTGTACTCGGTGGAGCTATGATTGCAATGTTCGGTATGGTAATCTCTCAAGGTATTAAAATGTTAAGTACAACAATCAATCAATCTGAAGGTAACTCTATGATTATCGCCTGTGCAATCGGCATGGGTCTTGGTGTTACAGTGGTTCCAGATATCTTCAAAATCTTACCTCCTGGCGTTCAGATTTTAACAAGTAATGGTATCGTTGCTGGTAGTATAACAGCTATCGTATTAAATATTGTCTTCAATATGATTCCATGGGGAAGAGAAAAAATAAAACAAGAAGAGCAAGAAGCTTAAATTTCAGTTTAACTAGTAAACTTGTTTATTCTATAATGTTGCGCGTTATATCAAATGGTACATCACTAATACTTAGTGGTGTGCTTTTTTTATTCTAGATGGTGAAGGCAAAGCAGTTGCGATTGTCAAAACCATATCTCTGGAAGTTGTCCTTTTTGATGAAGTCACCGAAGAATTTGCGTATTTGGAAGGCGAAGGAGATCGCTCGTTAATGTATTGGCGTGATGTTCATCAAACCTTCTTCAAGAAAGAATTAGAAAATATTGATCAAGAGTTCCATTATAAACTACCAATTGTTTGTGAAAGATTCCAGCTAGTTTATAAGAGAGAAGATACGTAATTTAGAGAATAATTTAGGATGATTTTAGTGTGTTAGTAAGTGAAGTCATATGTAGTAGATAGATCATGTCAGAGTATATCTGCTTTTTCTAGCTTCCTTTTTTATTCCCAATTCTTCATCTGTTCTTCCTCGGCAATGACCTGCAGATCATAGGCGTTAATATTGAGAATAGTATATTCATGCTTGTCTGCATACAGCTCAGCAATTTTTTTTATATATTTTGGGGAGCCGTCATTTTCTTCATCATAGACAATGAGCATTCCGTCTGAATTTTTCACAAGGAATTTATTTTTTTCGATAAATTGCCATGGGGCTTCGTATGGACGCTTTGTTAAACTCGTCACAAAATCTGCTTTCGCCTCAATCATATCGTATTTTTCCTGTTTTTGTTCATTCCAATTTTTTTGTTGGTCTAAAAATGGCGTGATAATCGCATATTTTAGCTCAGGATACTCAGTCTGTAACTCATGTACAACTTCAGCTGCCCAAGTCTCTACACCAAGCTGTCCACTTAAAATAACCCATTCCAATCCATCATTAATTAAAGATGTCATCTGATCTTGTAAGGCTTTCTTAATAATCGGCACACCGGGATGATTTTCATTAAATATGCCGAGCTCATGTGCTTTGTAGCCGGTGATGACTAAGCGTTTTAGCATAGGCTACCTCCTTTGTAGATTAAACAGTTCCTATACTATTTTACACGCTTGGGAAAGGATTAGAAAAGCATAAGCAAGTATATAAGAAGAACCTATTTGATAGTACTAACTCAAATAGGTTCTATTAATTCCTCATAAGTTCAATTTAACGAGTTCTACGTATCGATCTTTTAATGTAACTCAACAGTGTTTGTTAATACATTATTTCCAGATCCTAAGCGTAGTCTGAGGTTTGCTGACGTATTCGTGACAGATGGATTTAAACGTAGGTAAATAGTTTTCATAGCGCGCCCGTTCTCATTCGCTGTCAATGTTCCTACATCACTGTAACCATAATTCGTCGGCCAAGTACCATCAGGCGATTGGACTTGTGAAATACTCTGCCCACCCTCAATATATACTTGAATTTGTCCATTTGTCACTTGAGAATGGGGTGTTAATCCATTTAGGACAACCTGGATAGGGAAGGAATATCCGTTTTTTGGAAGTGATTTTGGAGCAAGTACAACATATGGATCTGTTAGGGCTGAAAGAGCAACTGATTGTGTTACAACATTATTTCCAGAACCTAAGCGTAAGCGAATAGTTGCTTCTTGAGCTGTAATTGTAGGATTTAAACGCATCATAATAGTTTTTCGAATTTGCCCATTGCTGTCTGCTGTTAATGTTCCCACATTGCCGTAACCATAGCTTGTTGGCCACGTTCCATCAGAAGCTTGAACTTGTGAAATACTTTGCCCGCCTGATAGATATACTTGAATTTGTGCATTCGTTACTTGAGAATATGGCGTTAATTGATTGAGTACTATTTCTACAGGAAATGGTATGCCTTCTAATGGAAGAGTGCTTGGTGTGTTTACACTATATTGATCACTAGGTATAGGCGGCGTATTGGTGCTCGCTCCATAAGAACCTTGTTTAAAAGTTGATGGATCATACCATTTATAATTCGTTGCAGGAGCCCGCCATGGTTCTGCTTGTGTTTCTGTTGATAACTCAGTAGTTTCTAATGGTAGAATCGGTGAAGCTTGATCTAATGTAATTGCAGAAGTTGTAAAATCAGTATAAGTTTCTTTTTGTGCTAACCATTTCACTACTTTCACTAGTAACTTACCGTTATCTTTTTCTGTAAATCCTGAATAAGTGCGTTTAGCACCACCATTTTCTTCATTTAGATATTTTGGTGTGTTATCTTCAACAGGTGATGAATCTCCGATGAAGGCAGATTTTCCAAGCTCTTTTTTACCAATAGCAACAAATGGGCCTTCATTTATGCCCCCGCCAAAGTAGACTCCTTGATCGACAGCACTGTTCCATTTATTCGCTGCAGATGTTAAACCATTTGGCAAATAGACAATACCTTTAGCCAATGATGGTTTAGTAATGGCTAATGTTGATCCAGCATGGATGGATATCGCATTAATCCCAGTAGTAATACCGAAAGATTCTGCTGCAGGTACGATCATATTGGCTTCAGTATTATCGACAGCATTGAAACGGAATCGAACGCCAAATTCATCACTTAACCAATCAGAGCTCTCTACGCCAGTCATTGCTGCAATTTCACTTTGCGACATCCCTTTTGTAGGATTATTAAATGCTCCTCGGCGCCAGCCATTCATTACTTCATTTGAATCCCAACGATTTAAATTTCGATCTGCATTGTAGTGATCGGCGATAAAAAATACACCTCCACCTTGCTTAGCAAATGTAGCAATTGCCTCTTGTTCAGATTGCTTAAAAGGAATTTGAGCTTCTGGTATTACAAATACATCGTATCCTTGTAAGTCTTGTAATGTTAAGGGGTTTGCACTACGATGTTCTTTAACATAATAATCTTCAGCAACTAATGCATTAGCAAAATCTGAAAATGCGCCATTAATGACCCAATCTGCTTGGCCAGCTGTTTGACCATGACTATTATCAAACAAAACTTTTTTTCCGTTCGGTGTTGTTGGTACTAAAATAGGTGCTGGATCAGATGAGTTTTCTGCAAAACTGATGTCCACATTGGCCATAAATGCAAATAATGCTAGAAAAGTAACAATACTTCGTAACAGAAATTTTTTCATTTCCTTTACCTCCAAATAGTCAATTTACTTAGACGATTCTTTTTCGTATTGAGCTAGAAATCATATCAATGATCGTTACCATTACAATAATGCCTAACAAAATGATGCCAACTCGACTCCAATCACGTGATTGAATGGCGAATATTAAGGGTGTTCCAATCCCGCCTGCACCAATAATACCTAATACACTGGCAGAGCGAAGGTTGATCTCAAAACGATACAATGTATACGAGATAAAACCTGGGATTACTTGTGGTACAACAGCAAACCATAACATTTGGATTGGATTTGCTCCAGTGGCTTTCAAAGCTTCAGTTGGTCCAAGGTCAATATTTTCAATTTCTTCTGCAAATAATTTTCCTAGCATCCCAATAGAATGTAGCCCTAACGCAAGAACACCCGCAAATGATCCAGGACCGACTACTTTGATGAATATTAATGCCATGACCAGTTCTGGAAACGTTCGGATAAAGCTCAGCATGAATTTTCCGGATTGAGTTAGTAGTACACTTTTTGAAATATTATTTGCTGCCCAAAATGCGAACGGAATGCAAAAGAACGCAGAGACGAAAGTTCCTAAAATGGCAATCGCTAATGTATCAAGTAACCCGCGTAGTAAGTCTTCACCATCAGGTAAATAAACATAATCCCAATCTGGAGCAAAAAGACCGTTAATAATAGATTTTGTAATTTGCCCTGCTGTCTCTTTAAAGCCTTCCAAGGGGACTCCAGATAATGCCCATACATATACTAAGAACAACAATATATAAATAGACCAAAGTTTCCATCTTGAACGTTTTGGTTTCATTGGATACGCTGTATTTTTCATAGTAATTTCTCCCGTAGCTTCGTACTTACAAAATCGATTGCTACAACAACAAGTAGTGTACAAATGATAATTGTACTTACTTTGTCGTATTCTAAAAATCCAAGCGTTTTATCATAATATTCACCGATACCACCTGCACCTACTAACCCTAAAATAGCTGCAGCCCTCACATTGATCTCAAGAGCATAAAGTACGAAGGAGATATAGTAGGGCGTTACTTGTGGCACTACCGAATAGCCTATCCACTGTATCTTATTTGCACCAACAGCTGTCATTGCTTCTAGTGGTCCCGGGTCTATACCTTCAGTAGCTTCATATGTAAGCTTTGCAATTATGCCCATTGAAAAAATGCCTAAAGCAAAAATGCCAGGTAATGGACCTAATCCTAGAATTGCTACAAAAATTGCTGCGAGTAAAAGCTCTGGAATCGTCCGTACGAGATTTAGGATGAAGCGTACTGGGTAATAGAGCCATTTATTTGTAAATACATTACTTGCTGAAAGTAGAGCAAACGGTATGGCGAGTATAGCCCCAATGGTGGTCCCTAATAGGGCCATCCTAAGTGTATCAAGCATGGGGGGGATTACATTATCAAAATAGGCCCAATTTGGTGGAAACATTTGTACTAGTAAATCAAACATATTCGAGAAACCATGAATGAAATCGAGAAGAGAAGTTTCCGTCTGCCTTATACTCCAAGCAAATAACAATATGATGAATAAGGTAGTCCAAATATGTTTCCTCTTCTTCATATTTATACGTGAAAATTCTTTATGCGGTGGGTGTGTTAATGATTTTCTCACTTTTTTTCACCTCATAAGGTTGGCCATATATTTCTTTAAAACGTTCATCTGTTGCCTGCTCTACAGGACCATCGAATACCACACGTCCATCTTGTAAACCCACAATTCGTGTAGCATATTGTCTGGCTAATTCGATTGAATGTAAATTGACTACTAAAGTGATGCCGAGCTCTACATTAATTGTTTTTAAATCCTCTAACACTTGTACAGTCGTTAATGGATCTAGAGAAGCGACTGGCTCATCAGCTAAAATAATTTTTGCCTCTTGAGCTAATGCACGTGCAATAGAGACACGTTGTTGTTGGCCACCTGATAATTGGTCGGATCTTGTATATGCCTTATCAATAATATTGACACGTTCGAGTGCACGCATTGCTAATTCTTTATCTTCTGGTGGAAATAGACCTAATATGGTACGTATCGTAGAATGGTAACCGACACGTCCTGCAAGTACATTACGAATAACAGTAGAGCGTTTCACTAAGTTAAAGCTTTGAAAAATCATACCGATGTCTCGACGAATTGTAAGGAGTTGTCTACCTTTTGCTCTCGTTATTGAAGTATTATCAATAATAATCTCACCTGTACTAATCTCGTGTAGACGATTTATTGAACGAAGAAAAGTAGACTTTCCAGCGCCAGATAAGCCAACAATAACGACAAACTCACCTTTTTCAATTGTTAAATTAATATTATCAAGACCGATAACGCCATTCGGGTAAATTTTAGATACTTGTTTAAATTCAATCACGTAATTTCCACAACCTCCTTTACTACAAACTAGTCTGATGATGAATAAAGGGTGCACTATATGGAGTTTCTCCACTAATACAGCCCCATCTTAAATTATTCTGTTTTCACTTTTTCTGCGTAATCACGAACGATATCAAATTTCGAATCATCGGACTTCACGTAACCTTCATGTGTATAAATTTCTTTTATAATCTTATGACCTTCAGGATCTTTAGCGATATTGATAAACGCTTCAGTAATTTTATCTTTCCATTTTTTATCTATATCTGAACGAACAGCAATCGTATCGTTTGGAATCATCTCAGTAAATTCAATTACTTTTGTATCATCAAACACTGTAGGGTAATCTTTTAACACTGTATTACGCGCATCTTGAAATACAACAGCAGCATCTACATCACCATTAAGAACAGAAATAATAGCTTGATCATGCCCTTTAACAGTAATACCTTTAACATCTTTTAATGGATCAATATCATTGGCTAACAATGTAGCAGCAGGCCAAACATAACCCGCAGAAGATGTAACATCTTGATATGCAATTTTTTTACCTTTTAAATCTTTTACGCTATTAATCTTTGAGTCTGCTTTTACGACAAACATAGATTTATAGCCATCTACAAGTTGATCTGTTGGTTGGCCTGTTTTATCCTCAACACCGTATCGTTGAGATTGCAAAATGACTTCTGCTGAGCCTTTTTCCTTTGCTAGTACGTAAGCACTTGGAGGCAAAAATCCGATATCTACCTTCTTAGAGTCCATGGCTTCAATAATAGTGTTATAGTTTGTCGAAACACTTACTTCCACCGGAATACCAAGCTCATCACTAAGAAGTTTTTCTAAAGGTTTTGCTTTTGCTTCAAGTGTATCTGCTGTCTGAGAAGGAACGAATTGCACTGTTAGTTTCTCCGGTACATAGTCTACCCCTTTAGCACCATCTTCTACACACCCAACAAGAAGCCCTGTAGACAACGCCAACACAGCTGTTAATACGCCCAATTTCTTAAACATAATATGAATACCTCCTCCAATATTTTATAAAAAATATTACAAGTGAAATATAACATTCTAATATTAACTATATGTAAATATGATGTAAATATTACCAATCTATACAAATGAAGTTTACAAGTTTTGCTAATATGAAAGAAGAATATAAATATTTTTGGGGAGGTTCTTTATGAAAAAAACAAAGATTCACCTATTGGCAACGAGTGATATTCATGGTTATGTATATCCAACTCTATATCGAGAAAAAAAAGAAGAACCAATAGGGCTAGCAAAAGTTGCTACTATCATTCAGCAAAGAAGAAGAGATGGGCAGGTTATATTGATTGATAATGGGGATTTAATTCAAGGTAGTCCATTAACGTATTATCATGCTAAATTTAAATCGGAAGTGGATAATCCGATCATTCAAGTCGCAAATTATTTACACTATGACGCAGCTATATTTGGAAACCACGAATTTAATTTTGGATTAAATACTTTATCAAATGTTGTCGGACAGTCTCGCTTTCCATGGTTGGGTGCGAATATTGTTAGTAAAAAAAGTAGTCTTCCTTATTTTGGGAAACCTTATATTATTAAAGAAATAGAAGGTATACGTCTAGCGATTCTAGGGGTTACAACACACTTCGTACCACTATGGGAGGAAGCAGCCAATATTGAAGGTTTGCAATTTGAAGATGCTTTCCAAGCAACTGAATATTGGTGCAACCAAATAATTCAAGAAGAAAAAGTGGATGTACTAATTGTTGCTTATCATGGAGGATTTGAGCGGGATTTACAAACTGCTGAATATACAGAGCAAAATACTGGAGAAAATCAAGGTTTTGCTATATGTGAAAGTATATCTAACATTGATGTTCTGATCACAGGCCATCAACATCGTTTGTTAGATGGTGAACTAAATGGTGTCGCTATTGTACAACCAGGTACACAAGGACAGGCAATTGGAGAAGTCATTTTCTCCATTACACACGATTCAGAAGGAAAGGTGGTAAATATTGAACATGAAGCTAATCTTATTACAATTGATGAATGTGTCCAGGCAGACCCGACCACACTCGAAGCTATTGCCGCAATTCAAGAGGAGACTGAGCAATGGCTAGACCAAAGAATTGGCAAAATCAAAGGGAATATGCAAATTACTAATACTTTTCAAGCCCGTATGGAAGATCATCCATATGTAGAATTTATTAATAAACTTCAAATGAAAGTATCGGGAGCGGTGATTTCGAGTACAGCATTATTTAATAATGATGCGCAAGGTTTTAGCCACTCTGTCACAATGCGAGACATTGTTTCAAATTATATTTATCCGAATACATTAAAGGTACTTCAATTGACTGGTCAAGATATAAAAGATGCATTAGAGCAATGCGCTACCTATTTTAGTGAAAAAAACGGAGAAATAATAGTGAATCTAGCATTTGCTGAACCAAAAGCTCAACATTATAACTATGACATGTGGGAAGGTATCGAATATGAGCTGAAAATTTCTAATCCTATTGGAGAACGTGTAACAAAACTAGTATACGAAGGGCTACCAATTAAGCTTGAAGGTCAATATCCAGTCGTGATGAATAGCTACCGTGCGAGTGGGGCAGGTAATTTTGATATGTTCAAAGGGAAGCCTATTCTAAAAGAAATTCAAACCGATATGACGGAGCTCATTGCAAATGAATTATTAATAATGAAGGAAATTACAGCAACATGTAATCATAATTGGAGAGTATTGTTGTAGCTGATTGATATTCTAGTACTTTCTTAATAGTCGGCAAACTTGAGAAAATAGTGATGGTATATATCACATGTGTGGATTAATCAAAATTATACAGTCAGACATCAGCTTTTGTGACTCAGGCCACAGCTTGGATGACTCGAGGCTCATCTTTTATGACTCGGGCCACAGCTTGGATGACTCGAGGCTCATCTTTTGTGACTCAGCTCAGCTTGGATGACTCGTGGTTCAGCTTTTGTGACTCAGGCCACAGCTTGGATGACTCGAGGCTCATCTTTTATGACTCGGGCCACAGCTTGGATGACTCGAGGCTCATCTTTTGTGACTCAGCTCAGCTTGGATGACTCGTGGTGCAGCTTTTGTGACTCAGGCCACAGCTTGGATGACTCGAGGCTCATCTTTTATGACTCGGGCCACAGCTTGGATGACTCGAGGCTCATCTTTTGTGACTCAGCTCAGCTTGGATGACTCGTGGTGCAGCTTTTGTGACTCAGGCCACAGCTTGGATGACTCGAGGCTCATCTTTTATGACTCGGGCCACAGCTTGGATGACTCGAGGCTCATCTTTTGTGACTCAGCTCAGCTTGGATGACTCGTGGTGCAGCTTTTGTGACTCAGGCCACAGCTTGGATGACTCGCGGCTCATCTTTTATGACTCAGGCCACAGCTTGGATGACTCGCGGCTCATCTTTTATGACTCAGGCCACAGCTTGGATGACTCGCGGCTCATCTTTAATGACTCAGCTCAGCTTCGATGACTCGCGGTGCAGCTTTAATGACTCACCAGATACATATATTATTACGCACCAAAAGGAAAAACAATAAAATAGAAATGATGATTCATTTTTATTGTGCAGTACAAAAGTGGCATCTCTCAGTAGGAGTATCGGCTTGTGAAACACCACTTTTGTTTTTTAAAATTATACAAAATAAACTATTAAAGTTATTTAAATATAACTATTATAAAAAAAGGGAATAGTTTTCTTTAATATGATAATAAGAGAGAGGGATTAGATGATGCATGATTAATATACATTCCAATATTATTTAAAATAGAAGATAATTTGTCACTTAAAAATCAAAGCCTAATGAACAGTTTTTTGAATAAAGGTGTATTTGAGGAATTCGTGTTTGATGAAAATACTCATCTAGATGTAAAAACTTTAATACCTGAAATCACGAATCGCCTTGATCTAAATAGTGCAGAAGAAGGGTTTTTAGAAACTATTATTGCTAATGCTTCTGAAATCCAGCAACCAACACCAAATAATAGTGGTATTCAGCCTCTTATGTCCGTGACTCACGGATCAATATGGGTTAAGCTGACAATGTCAAATGATGATGTGAAACTGTATTTATTTACTGCTGCAGGCGTTGGGCCAACTGCTATGTATGATGCATTAGTAGGGTTGGTTAGCATTATAGGCCCAGCTTGAACTGTCTTCACAGCTGTAATCGTATTCTATATAAGTAAGCAGAAAAAGAATATGAAGCGTTTTTCATTTGTTGATATTCTTTTGTTCCTTATAAGTGGATTAATTACTCTTTACTTTCCAATCGGCCCATCAAGTATTATTGTAGACATTATAGTGCTGCATCTATTTTTGTACTGGAGATATACAAAAGACCTTTCTTAAAAAGAATATAATTAATTCTGAATACCCGGTAGGTCTTGTTGGTAAACCGGGGTTTTATTTTTAAAAAAGAATATAAGACATACAACAAGATTAAAATCTTCGTGAAAATGATAATTCAAAAGAGCGGGATATTCAGAGCAGCCAGCGCGTGAATTGAACAACCAATCTAAGAATGTACAGATCTGCATTGAATGGACAACAACGTGAAAATTAGTAGATCTTTTTTTATACATTTTGTTTTGCTACTATACCATTTTTAATTTCACCATTTATTTCTTCGATACCGAAAAATTTTTATTAACAATATCTTAAATTCCTTTTAACTTCGCGATGTTTTGGGTTGATGATTGTGATAATCCTTCCACAAACCAAGCGCTCTTAATACATAGATAATGATAAGTAGGGAAGAAGATAGTAATCTATTCGTCCAGAAAGATTTCTTCAAGTGATGGTTCTTCTACTTCTACACGAAAGATATCTATATTACACTGATTAAATGCTCGAATCATATCAGCAATCTTTTTCTCATTATCAACGTTGATAGTTACGTAAGGATCTTTCATTTCCAAATCTGTCCCAACTGACTCCAGCCACTGCTGTAATTTTACTTGTTCAGATTTTGGTACCGGAGAATGCTTGATCTTCACCGTGATCGTGGACCTATAAAAGTTTCTAAGTTCATCCATTGTGCCGATTTTGACAATCTGACCTTCTTGCATAATCGCAATTCTTGTGCATATTTTCTCTACTTCATCAAGGTTATGAGATGTCATGAAAATGGTCTTGCCACTTTTGTGTAGCTGAATGAGCAGCTTATGGATGTGGATCACGGATTCAGCATCCACACCTGAAGTTGGTTCGTCTAGAAAAATTAGTTCAGGCTCATGGACGATGGCTTGTGCAATACCAAGCTTCTTTTTCATACCAAATGAAAATTTCTCGGTTTTTTTATGAGCATGAGATTCTAGACCAACTAGTTGAAGTACCTCCATGCATCGCGCTTTTGCTACTGGCTTTCCTGAAAGAGCAGATAGGAATTTTAAATGTTCCATCGCGGTTAAAGATCCATAGAAAGTGGAGTAATCAGGCATAACTCCGATTCTTTTCTTAACTTGATCATTTGGGCTTTTTACACCTAAAAGTGTGTATGCACCAGAGCTTGGTTGAATAATATCTGTTAACATATTGATGAAAGTTGATTTACCGGCTCCGTTACGACCTAGAAAACCAAAGATTTCTCCTTGTTCCACGATAAGATCAATTCCTTTTACGATTGGTACCTCCCCATACGATTTCTTTAGCTGCTTTGTTTCGATGGCGTTCATCAGTATTCCCTCCTTTTGAAAATTATATTGGCGATAACGAGCATGATACCGGCTAATAAAATAATCAACCAATAAGTATAGTCATTTTCAAATAAATAATAATAGGGGATAATAAATTTCATCCAACTCACCCATACATTAGACGTAGAAGAAACCCATAATCCGAAAATAGGAAAGGCTAGTCCAATTACAATTCCAAGAAACATGGTAATTCCAGGTTTAGAGATGAGAACGGAAAGCAAGATTGTTAAGGCAATATAATAGGTTAATAAACTCATTGTCTGAGAGAAAATAACAATATCAATCTTTTGTGCAAATATACTTGTAATCAAGAAGGATATCGTCAGACAGATAAGCCAAAACAGCCAAATACCAAAAAACTTTCCAAATATAATGGAAGTTCTTGAAGTTCTTGTTACTAAAAATCGTATCGTACGTTCGTGTGTCTCTCTATTTATGCTATCGTGTGACAGGCCCATTACAAATAATTGCCCAAATAGAAGGAGAAGGGCCAAAAGACCAAAAGTGTGGATATGTTCACCTTCCCTTGCTGTAAGTTCCATCATAGACATAAATAAATTTGAAAACTTAGCTGAATAATAGGCAGTAACTATAAAAATTACAATTATCATAATGGATTTAATTCCTTTGAATAAGCTAATAAATTCTCTTTTACCGATAACATACATACTAGGTTTCTTCCTTTCTGCTTACCAATCTAACACTATTATAGGTTTTCTTTCTTAAATTACTTAAAACTCCACCTTAATTTTCCCTTAATTCTTAAATTTTTGAAAACTTAATGGTATGATAATTTATAAATCAAAAGAATGGTAGCGACTAAACAAACCAAAATCAAAACAATTGAAAAAAGTACCGATGAAAAACAATTTTTTTCATCGGTACTTTTATTTTAGTGATTTTTTAGACAGCCTCTTTTTGTTAAACTAGTCCTTCTAAAATTATCTAGTCCATTATTTTATGGAATTTGCAATATCCACTAATACATCTTCTGTGACTACGTTTGAAATTTGCTTATCTACCGATAATATATATTGCCAACCACCCTTTTCAAATACTAATAAATTCGCACCTGATAGCCAGCTACTAAAAACCGCGTCTTGACCATCCTTCAATTTCAAAAGTCGGTCAATATGTTCTTTTCTAAGCTCCAATCGATGCTCCACAGGTTTTATACGAATTGTATAATGATTATTTCCTGAATCCTTATTTATATATTCAATTTCAAATCCATCATTTTCATTGCCCTCTAAATCATTAAATCGCCCTAAAGCATGGGTGAAAGGAACAGGCGGTAATTGTGATGGTAATGCAATGTCGCGTTTAAAATGCTCGGTACTTTCTTGTAAAGCTGTATTCATTTCTTTATAACCTATATCATAATAACCTTGTTCAAATTGGTCATTACTTGCTCGAACGTCGTTTGAAATTACAAGAAGAAATAAGAATATTGATAGGGGAACAAAAAGCCTTTTCATAAGAAATTCACCTCTGTTTTAATGTCTGCAAATAGTAAATTTCTATTCAAAAAGAATGTTTTTTATTTCAAAAATAGTATTCTAGATTATTCTGTTGGCCCCACAAACTTTACCGATGAGTATCTTCTTCATGTTTAATATTGTTCACAAAATATATGTGTTATTTTTTTGAAAATATAGGATAATTACATATATCTATTTTGAATAATAAAATATAGATTTTTTACTAAGTCAGATCAATTGTAAGAAGAGACAATCAACCAAAAACATGTGCATAAGGAGGATGCAATTTTAAATCGAATGCCACCAATTTTTTAGTGAATCATGAAGGAGAGATTGTCCAACATTTTGGGTCAAAAGATAAGTTTATAGTTTTAAAGAGGAAAGTCAAAAATTTTTATAAAATAAAAGATTTACTTCTATGTACTATTTAGATGGCATCAAAATTATTAAATAGTCTGGAAGAGATCACAGCGCTTGCATGTTGAAAATTGGCTATAAACATTTTCAATCAACTTGGAGGTGTTTTTTGCATGGTTAGATTAGCGAGAAAGAGACCTGATAGTGATGACATGAATATACAAATAAGAGGGGTTGGATAATATGAATACATTAGAGAATCAAGTAACAGACGAACTTGTGGTGAAAGCCATTGAAAACAATTTAGCTATTATACGATTTGACTTGAATCGAAAAGTGGCATATGTAAATAGTCTTTTCGCACAAACTTTAGGTTTTAGTGTGGAAGAAATGTATGGGAAGGATCATACGGAATTTTGTTTTCCATCTTTCGTAAATAGTCCGTCATATGAACGATTTTGGATAAATTTACTATCAGGGAAGAGCTTTCAAGACAAAATTGAGCGGATGGATGCTACGGGAAATCGTGTATGGTTAGAAGCAACTTATATGCCCATCTTTGCTGAAGATAGCAATAAAGTAGTAGGAGTATCGAAAATAGCTACTAATATAACAGAGCGCCAAAACCTGATTGTAGAAGTAGCTGACGATTTAAAGAGCATGTCTAAGCAGTTACATAATCGTTCAGAAGCCGGAATAACGAGAAGTCAAGAATTGCGTGAGACAATCACTCGTATTGCAAGAGAGTCAGAGGAAAACACAGGTAATTTAGTAAGTTTGCAAAGTCAGGCTGATTCTATTAAAGGCATCGTGAAAACCATTCGAGAAATTGCCTCCCAAACAAATTTATTAGCATTAAATGCGGCGATTGAAGCTGCTAGAGCAGGAGAGCATGGCCGCGGCTTTGATGTTGTTGCAAAGGAAGTGAGAAAACTGTCTGTGAAGGTAGAGCAATCCATTTCCGAGGTGAAGGACAATATTGAAGGTATTGCTTTGGAAATTGAAAAAGTGACAGGAAGTATAAATCGTGTATCTCAAAGTGTGGAGGAAACACATGAGCAGATTAATGTAGCAATACAAGACTTTGTAGAAATATCAACATCAGCCGAAGCACTGGATGACAAGGCCCAGAATTTCACAGAAATTATTTGATAGGATTTTAATGAAAAAATAAACTGAACCCCAAATAGTGGACACTAAATAAAAAGTGCACTATTGGGCTTTTTTCTTTTTATAGAAAAATTTGTTTACCTTTAGCGATTTGATATGTAAGTTTTAGAAGTGTAAAGAATGAATGAAATAATATGGTCCATAAGGGCGTCCATTTAAAGGGCTTAGTTAGACTTAATGGGCGTCTCTTTTTTATAGTGTTATATTTTCATATAGAGGGAGCGAATGGATTTATAAAGTATTAGTGTCAAATTAAAAACAACGACAAAAAAAGCACTGGCGATTAAACCAGTGCATTTCCTATATAAACGTTGGTATTATGCAATTTAAGAAGCCGCGTATTCCGTAATTTTTTTATATTGAAAGTTTTAAACCACCACTCCTCAAAAAAAGTGAATTTGCGAAAATGTAGAGAAATCAAGTTTTCTACGCCTATTTTATGTCTGTAAAGTCTATAGATTCTATGGATTCTCTATATTTTCCCCCAAAATTCCCCCATCAAATCTTTTTCTACTTTTAAAAATTAAGATTACGAAATTGCCTTGTATAAGAAAACGATAAGGTTTTTTAATGTTATTAAAGTATTTATTAGGAAAAATATAAAATAACAACAACTAAATAAGAGGGTGGAATAATGGAAGAGGAAAGTTTTTTGATAGAAGATGAAATTGCTTGTGAAAAGCCTATAGAGTTTAATCATACAGAAATAATTCTTAATGGATAGGAAAATAAGGTAGATAAGCTGGGCCGCGCAACAACACAGAATCGTCTTAGATTAGTTTTTCACCTACTTCTGCTTCTCTTTTCGTAATAATTGTTGCTTTTAAATATGATAACCCACTTTATTCATAGAAAACAATAAAAAAGCGAGAAATCCTTATTAGACTAAGGAACTCTCGCTTTTTTATTTTCACCTTTTAAGTGAAAAGAACCCTCATTTTTGATATGTTTTAATCACCAAAAAAAACAAAAAATGCGAGGTTCTATATGAAGAGTGTACAAGAAAAAGCGTAAGTTACAATAAAAGAGTCATTAATTTTGATGGTGGTCATCTTTCATCAGATTCGGGACTTCTTTTATAC
>NZ_JAEOAH010000002.1 GCF_016612995.1 Viridibacillus soli | reverse complement strand
GACAAGCTTCACGAAGAAGTTCGATTTCCTTTTCAGATACATACTTTGGTATTCGTTTTCCCACTTTAGGCTATTTAATTTTGGAGGCGGGATTCATCTGTAGGTAACCTTCTTCATGAGACCACCGAAACAAAGACTTCATAAAGCGAATTCTATGTGAAAGGCTAGATGGTTTTAAATGCTTCTCATGCTTTTGACAGTAGCATTATTTCTACCTCCTAAAAAGTTATTATTAGAGGGATTATTGCCAACTCTATCGAAATAGAGGCATATTAGATGTTACAAATGCTTGGGCAGCAGAGGGATGAAAACAAGGATGAATTGCACTATAAAGCACTTCGTGGGATAACTTTGCATCCCAATATGTGGCAAGGAAACTAAAATTACTTCAGTATGGAACAGACATTCATATGAGTTAAAGTAACCGTAAAACACAAGACTCCTTCTTCAACAACGAGGGAGTTACTTAAAAAAGATTACCGCTTTTTTCTTATTGAACTAAAGAAGCAGGTAAATTTAATAAAGTGCATGCAATAAGGGAGGATAATGTGAGAAATAGAGGTTCGGTTGTACTTGTAGAAAATAACAAGGTTGGCCTGATTAAAAGAAATAGGAACGGTTCTGTTTACTATGTTTTTCCTGGTGGTGGAATTGAAGAAGGCGAAAATCCTGAAACAGGGGCAAAAAGAGAAGCTTTTGAGGAATTAGGTGTAAAAGTCAATGTTAATGAGTGCATTGCTAAAGTTAAATTTAACGGTATACAATACTTTTTCTTAGCTGAAATTATTGAAGGTTCTTTTGGTACTGGGCAAGGTGAAGAATACACAGATGAAAATAGAAATAGAGGTACATATCAGCCGATGTGGGTAGACATAGAAAACCTGTTATCAATAGATGTTAGACCTAAAGAAGTTGTAGAAAGGATACATTCCTTATTCAACTAAAGGGGCAGGATAGTTAAAGAAACACACTTCCATATTTGTCCATTTTACGATATGCTAACTTATACAGTAATTTCTAGAGTGGAGTGTTTTCGTGGTTCAATTATGGAGGGCATTTGGAGTATTAGTTCCTTTATTCTTAATAATCGTTTTAGCGGTTATTTTGATTACTTACTTTGTTAGCAGAAAGAGAAAATTAGATTTCAAAAATGTAATTGTTAACGTGATGCTTGTTCTTAGCGTTGTTGGAATTTTATTGGTAACTGTTTATCCTAAAGTATATGGTCCTGGAATGCCGAGAATCGTTAACTTAGTACCTTTTATTGGAATGTACAATATAATGTTTCATTCAGTTGATATAAGCGTACCTATTCGTAATTTAGGGCTTAATATTTTTCTATTTGTTCCTTTTGGGTTTTTTCTAACTTTGAAAAAGTCGTCTTTTCAAAAGAATCTAAAACTATTTGTAATACTAACAGGATTTCTGTTTTCTTTGTTTATTGAAATGGTGCAGTTTTCTATTCCTATGGGGCGTTCCGTGGATGTAGATGATGTAATATTAAATACTATTGGCACATTTTTAGGGTTTATAACTTGGAAACTTCTCCATTCTAAATTGCGAAGTATTCCCTCTTCTAAGGAAGCGTCAAATGGTCATATTTAATACCTATCTTATTGAACTAACGGAGTGCTTTACTTGAAGATCATTGAGTTGCATATGCAGCTCTTTTTTCTTTATTGAACTAACGGGGCAGGTTAGTGAAAGAAGGTTGTGATAAACTTAACTTATGAAAAATTCAAAAAAGGTATTTTATATGAGACGAAATATTATTATTTTCATTATATTTGGAGTTGTTCTTCTATTATCGGTATTTTTATTTAATCATACTTTCTCTCGCTCTTATCATCATATATTTACGAAAACATCAGATTTAAGTAAAGAAAACATTGAAGGGTTATTTTTAAATGATGATTTTTATAGTGAAGCTATCACAAAAAGGTATTGGGAGAAGACAGAAAGAAGTAGGAATGTAACAAATTATGATTATTTTGAGTTAAAGAAAGGTATTGAAATAGCAGTAAATGAAACAGGAAACATTACGAGATTTATTATAACTAACAGCAGTTTAGAGACTATAAAAGGAATAAAAATTGGTGACAAAAAGGAAGATGTAATAAAAGTATATGGAGATAATTGTTATTTTCGTTCCGAACAAGGAGCAGATATTATCGGCTATGTAAATAAAAAAAGCGATACATCTATAGAATTCTGGTTATTTGATGGAAAAGTTGATATTTATAAACTTGATAATAAATCAATGAAGTGAAACTTATTTATCTAGATTTCTATTTATTTTCCACTTTCGGTTGTAATAAATGTGAAATATTGTACTTAAACTAACGGGGGCTTTACTTGAAGATCATTGAGTTGCATATGCAGCTCTTTTTTTATTCAACTAAAGGGGCAGGTTAATTCAATAAGTAACTGTTTCTTGTGGTGAAATTTGTTTCAAATGAAGGTGAAAAGGCGGAACGATGAAAAAAACTTTTAATAACCTATATTCGAAAAAAATCGCATTATCTAGCACATAAATATTTAATTAATTCTTAGGCATATTCAGATAAAATATATATGTCTATTTATTTTTTCTAGATCTTGTAACGTTTTATTATTTCGTTAGTTATTTTAGTGAAGGAGGGGAGGAAGTGAACTTTGAGGATATTTATCAAGCGTATTTTCATGATGTTTACTTATATACAAAGTCTTTAGTAGCTGACAAGGATATAGCTGAAGAAATTACACAAGAAACATTTTTTTAGGCGCTGAAATCATTTCATCAGTTTGATGGCAAAAAAGATGTGAGAGCGTGGCTTTTTACAATTGCTAAAAATACATACTTTACGCATTATAAAAAGCAAAAACGAGTGATAAACATGGAAGGGAATTCAGCGTTAAAGGATGTCCAACTTGTAAACTATTTGATGAACGAAGAACAAGCGTTGGTGATTCATCGATTTTTACACGCAATGGAAGAGCCATATAAAGAAGTTTTCTCCCTTCGAACATTTGGTGAGCTTTCTTTTGAGGCAATTGGCCATTTATTTGGAAAAAGTGATGGTTGGGCTAGAGTAACGTATTACCGTGCAAAAAAGAAAATAACAGCGTATATGGAGGCGAAACAAAATGAAGGATACTAAATGTACAGTCATTCAAGATTTTGTGCCACTTTATGTAGATGAGGTAGTAAGTGATGATACGAAATCGTTAGTTAATGAGCATTTACTTACATGCGAGGATTGTAGAAATGAATATGAGCAAATGAAAAGAACGCTTTATGTACCAATTGAAAATAAAGCCACTTTGTTCAGTCAGCTTAAAAAACGATGGAATCGCAAAAAATGGCTTCTTATTTTTGGTTCTGTTTTAACGACCACATTAATAGGGTTTGCACTATTTTCATTCATATTTTATTACGCAGAGCCAATTCCTTATACAGCAGATTTATTTGAACTTGAAGAAACGGCAGATGGAACGCTTGTTTTAAATTATTTTGGAGAAAGTCATGCAGGATCGCATACGACACACTCTTTAGAAGTTGAAATAGATGGGGAAGTAAAAAAATTAGCTTAATTTATTATGATAAAACAATCGCCCATTCGCCTACTAGTAACTTTTTACGAGAGGAAAAAAAAATTGGACCTGAACGATTAGAGTTAGTAGATAGTGAAACGGTTGATGCAGTTTACTATGGGGACTTTGAACTTGATAAAGTAACCAAAGAAAAAGAGCAAACATGGGAAGAACTTTTACAACAAATGACGTTGATTTGGGAGAGGTAAATATGAAGTAAATTAAACCGCATTTAAGCATATTACGGATAACCGTATCATAAGTGAAATTTTATTAATTCGTTATACAAAAAACGTTTCCAAATCAAAGTTTGGAAACAAACTTAAAAGCCACAAATGTTGTGAATCAACGTTCGTGGATTTTCTTATGAACATTGTTTATGCACTTTTGTTAAAAGTCAGTCATAGCAAAGGTTTTGAAGCATTTGAAGTAATGTTGCACCATCGTCTTTGATGAATAAAATCGTGTATAAAAATTCAAGTCCTATCGTTGTAAATCAGCATAAATCTGACTAGACCCCTTATTGTACTAACGGGGCAGGTTAGTTGAATAAGAAATTACTGGAATAAAAATCTGATTATTGTTAATGTTAAGATATAGATGTTTTATAACTATAGAAAAATCGAAAGAGGTGTGTGGATTATGTTAGTACATAAGGTTGATGATGAAGTTTCTTTGAGATTATTTAATAAAGATGATTCAGAAGAGTTCTATGATTTAACGATTAATTCAAAGTCTTATTTAAAAGAGTGGCTTGGTTGGCTCGATTATACAAAGAGTGTAGAAGATACTGCGCAAAATATTCAATCAAGATGTAATGAGCTTGTTGAAAATGGGGGATATCCACAATCATTTGCAATTATATATAATGGGGAAATTGCTGGTACAATCGGATTTAATGAAATAAATAAGGCTAACAAAATAGGTGTTGTGGGATATTGGTTGGGTGAAAAATTTCAAGGAAAAGGTATAATGTCTAAGGCATTCAAAGCAGTAATTGATTACGGATTTAATGACCTTAAACTAAATCGAATTGAAGTTAGAATCGCAGTTGAAAATAAAAAAAGTAGAGCGCTTCCTGAAAGGTTCGGTTTCAAAAAGGAAGGGGAAATAAGACAAGCAGAGTGGTTATATGACCATTATGTAGACCACGTTATTTATGGGCTTTTGGCAATTGAATGGAAATAAGCTATTCAAATGTTAAACACCCTTCTTCAACTAACGGGGGCTTTACTTGAAGATCATTGAGTTGCATATGCAGCTCTTTTTTCTTTATTGAACTAACGGGGCAGTTTAGTGTAATAACTTTATTTCAAATTTATGTTAAAATTTGGGTGTTTATCAATGTGAAAGGTGTTGGAATGATTTAGTCGAGTTACCTCAAAAACAAAGATATACTTTGGACTATCTGTTATCCTTTTGCTATATGGGATTTTTTCTTGGATTCCTTATTTGGTATTTAACATTAGTTCTTAACCCAAGTGGATTGTTTTTAGGTTATTTATCAAACAACAGATTCATAGTTTTAAGCAATTTAATTATGGTCTTCAGTTTTATTCCTATTTTGATATTTGTTTATCTAACAAAAGGGTACATTTCGATGTAATTGTTGCTACATTTTTATATGAACCCCACCAAGCTCCTTATAGAAGCAACGGGGGAACTTTAATAAAATATAGTATAAAGGACCAGAAATTCAATATATAAAAGGTGGAAAATGACATGGCAAGAAAGTACCGATTATATCAAATTGATTCATTTACGAAAGAAAAATTATCAGGTAATCCGGCTGGTGTAATAACAAATGCAGATGGTTTATCTTCGGGTGAGATGCAGAGGATTGCTAGAGAGCTTAACAATTCGGAAACGGCATTTATCTTTAAATCAGACAATAGCAAATCTGATGTACATATTCGTTTTTTTACGCCTACTCATGAGGTTCCTATCTGTGGACATGCGACGATCGCTGCCCACTATGCTCGTGCAGTTGAAAATAGTTTAAATACAGTTAAAGTTTATCATAAAACTGGTGCCGGCATTTTACCAGTCGATGTGATTAATGAAGATAATGATTACAAAATTATTATGACGCAGGGTAGTATAAGTTTTGAAACTGTGATTGAAGGTGTAGCTTTAGAAAACATATTTACAGCTTTCAATATTAGTGAAAATGATTTACTAGAAGATTGTCCAGTACAAATCGTTTCTACCGGGCATTCTAAGGTGATGATTGGAATTAAAAATTCGGAACTTCTCAACCAATTAAACCCTAATATGGATTTACTCACAAAAGTCAGTGGATTAATTAATTGCAATGGTTTCTATGTTTTTACGATGAATGCTCCCGACTCTAATATTTTAATTCATGGAAGAATGTTTGCTCCTGCAATTGGTATTAACGAAGACCCTGTTACAGGTAATGCGAACGGTCCTTTAGGCGCTTACTTGATACATCATAGACTTGTCAAACATGATAATACTTTATTTAGTTTTAAAGCAGTGCAGGGCGAAGCTATAAAACGGGCGGGTATTATTGATGTTCAAGTGAAAATTTGTAATCAGGAACCAGAGGAAGTAAGAATTGCAGGAAATGCTGTAATCGTATTTAAGTCCGAGTTATTACTTGATTAGCAATTCACATGTAAAAATTTGAATCGTAAATGGAGGTCTTTATTAATACGAATTTCAGTCATATAAACTGTAAATCATAATAAAGTTATTTCTATGACGGTGAATTTTGTATTATTTTTAATGGGGGGAATTTGTGAAATAATACACTCAAACTAACGGGGTGCATTAGTAAAAAGGGCAGCGTCATATATACGTTGCCCTTTATTAAAAGTACCTTTGATAAAACTCTTTTCTATGTCTCCCGCTTAATTGAGCATAAATCCGGGTGGTTTCGCTTTTCTCATGTTCCATCAGACTTTGAATAACTTCAATAGGTGCACCATTGTTTAATAAATGAGTGGCGTAACTATGTCTGAGTTGATGTGGATGTATCTCTTTATTAATTCTTGCACGATTTGAGATTCG
>NZ_JAEOAH010000019.1 GCF_016612995.1 Viridibacillus soli | reverse complement strand
GATTAACGTCTTGCATGTTCAGTTTTCAAGGTTCATTTTTGTCGTTGTCGTTGTTTGTTGCAGCGACTTTAATATCTTAACATCTTTAACTTTCTCTGTCAATCACTTTTTTAAAAAAGTTTTTCAGGAGGAAGTATTAAGTTTTTTCAACACGTCTTAGCGACAATTAATATCATACAATAGTATCTATATATGTGTCAACACTTTTTCAAAAAGAATTTCGAGGCGTTTTGAACGCCTCAATTACTATACAACTATTCCACGATTTCTTCAACCTTATAATCTCTATGGTAAATGTTATTCCCTTTTGTCTCTACTCGCTCAACAGAGATATAACCTTTATCTATTAAGTATTCGATGAAAACCTCAAGATCGACTGAGTAATTTCTTAGCTCCTCTTGTTCATGTAATTCTTGAATTGTCCAAAAGTCCTTCTGAGCCATTACTTCAATTACATGTGTTGCTCCATCAGCTGTACGTGAATGAATAAAGAATTCACTCGCTAAAAACAAAAGCTCTAATCTTTTATCTAGTGATTCTTCACTTGTGATCAGTTCTTCGTATAATTTATAAATAGCAGGATCAATTTGTTTTACTTGCGACCAGACTGTTATCTCTGGATATAAACCTCTATCCATTACTGCAAGACGAGCTAGATGATGCAATGATTCAACAACATGGTTATAGGCATCTAAGTAATCTTTCTCTTCAAAGCACACTTTACCTTCTAAATATCTGCGGATTAACTTCGCAAACTCTATGCCCATTTTGATTTTACGACCATAGAAAGGGAATTCCTTCAGTTCTTTCTTTAAATTAGATAGATACTCATTACGATCGAATAGTACTTTTCCGAAGAATAGCCAATCAACTATCTTCTTATTCGTTCCTACTAATAACCATTTATTTAACTGCTTCTCCGTAATAATATGCATTGCTGCCTTTTTGTTATCGAATGTATAGTGCTTTGTAAAAACAGATCGCTTACTTTCTTTCGTTATAATAAGAAGTATCGTATCAAATGTATCTGTAATCGGGCTAACTTCTTCCCTTTTTTCTATTAGAATTACACCTATTGTATTTGGGTGACTTGCACGTTCTTGGTATATAGGTCGTAGCAACTGCTCCATAATAATCCTCCTATAGTTAAATTACTCTGTCTTAAACGTTCGACAGATATAATAAGATTCCTTCATAAACTTTTCACTTCATATTGCGATATCAATTTGTGTTATAGTATGTTGTAGATTAGGAGGCTTACAAATGAAACCATATAAAAATAAGATAAATAAAATTCGGTCATTTGCTTTATCTCTTATATTTATTGGCTTTATCATCATGTACGGTGCCATCTTCTTTAAAGAACATCAGTGGTTAGTTATTATTTTCATGACGCTTGGTGTCCTTTGTATTTTAGGTAGTACATTTGTATATGGATGGATTGGGTTCTTGTCAACTCGAGCAGTATTAGTAGAATGTCCGGGTTGTCACAAACACACGAAAGTTCTTGGACGTGTAGATATGTGTATGTATTGTAATGAACCACTAACTTTAGACCCTTCATTAGAAGGACAAGAGTTTGACCAATCATTAAACAATAGATCAAAGCATAAAGATTGATGTATTTGCCCCGTTACTAATTTGTAACGGGGTTTTTTACTGCAAATAACATTACAACAGTCTACCATAAAAAGAAGCTACCTATTTGTCGCAGATGACAGTTAAGTAGCTTCCCTTCTTATTAACTTTTTGTAGCTTGCTCAGAACATGTTGGACACGTGCCGTAAATTTCCATGCGATGTGAATTAATTTTGAAGCCAGTGACATGAGCGGCGAAATGTTCAACCTCATCAAGTCCAGGGTAATGGAAGTCTACAATCTTCCCACAGCCTTCACAAATAATGTGATAATGCTTATTTGTAACAAAGTCAAAACGACTTGCACTATCTCCATATGTTAGTTCTTTTACAAGCTCTGATTCACGGAATACACGTAAATTATTGTAAACTGTCGCTACACTCATATTAGGAAATTTCCCTTCAAGTGCTTTGTATATTTCATCTGCAGTAGGATGCGACATTGATTCGATTAAATACTCTAAAATCGCATGACGTTGCGGAGTAATCCTTACGCCTGTTGTTTTTAGCGTGTCAAGTGCGCTCTTCAATTGCATTTCAGACATCGCCATGCACCTCACTTCATAAATATTATTAGTTTATAATTGTTATAATTAGTTTACTTAAAAAGTGGCGCATATGTCAACATATCCATCTGAGAGTCACATTTTTGTTCGTGTTTTTATTGATAGCCTATTTATTTTTAATAAAATACACCTTCATATTATCCAAAAAGTATCATTACATTCTTAATACCGTTCTCAATCATTTCATTTGTAATGATACTTCTTCCTTCTATTGCAAAAAGCACGTAACTAATAGCCCTTTGTTATATCCATTTTATTAATGAGTTCGTTATCCCCCACAAGCCATTTTCGTAAATTCGGTTTGAATATCTCTAAACTGCGTTCCATATATCGAGAGGAATGGCTTGAGACATGGGGTGAAACTGTCACAGTAGTCATCTGCCAAAAAGGATGATCAGATGGTAACGGTTCTTCTTCATACACATCCAGCACAGCGTGAGCAATTTCCGCTTCAATCAATGCATTCATCAATACATCAGTTGCCACTAGATCCCCACGGCCAAAGTTCATGAATAATGCACTATCTTTCATCGCTTTAAAATGTTCATACTTTAACAAATGCAACGTATCAGGTGTACTTGGCAAAACAGAAATGACAACATCTACTTTTGGTAACGTGTTTTGCAAAGCATCAAATGAAATCATGTCATTCATGTAATCTACTGATTTGCCTGAGCGATTACACCCTATCGTATGTACGCCAAAAGCTTGTAACAATCTACCAATCTCAGAACCAATTGCGCCAGGTCCTATTAGGAGAGCAGTAGAACCATGAAGTTCGCTTGCTTTAGACTTACGGCTCCATTCAGCTTTTTGCTCCTGTTCATAAATCCAAACTAGTCCACGTTTATACGCTAGAATATGCGCCAGTACAGATTCTGCCATCGGAATTTTATGAATACCACGCACGTTCGAAACAACAATTCCACGCTTGGCAATTTCTTTTTGAGGCATTTTCTCTATACCAGCAGAAGCGACCATAATCCATTGTAGCTTCTCTGCCACTTCAATATGCCGTGCTTCAATATCCTCACCGTAAGTTACTAAAACTTCTGCTTCTTTTAAAACACCGTCATCTATACTGTTATGGAAGATAAATTCGACATCAGGGAAATCTTTCAAAACCTTCTCTTTTAAATCTGGTCGTGGATCAAATGTAAAATAAATCTTCATCATTATTCCCTCCTCTCACGTAAATAGGATAGTACTGTATCGATATGTCCTTTCACTCGAACTTTGCGCCACTCTTTTATAACTACCCCATTTTCATCAATTAAAAAAGTAGAGCGTTCAATCCCCATATATTCACGGCCGTACATTTTCTTTAATGTCCAAACGCCGTATTCTTCCGCAACAGCATGATCCCCGTCTACTAAAAGTGAGAATGGTAGCCCGTGCTTTTCTATAAATTTCCCATGTCTTTTTTCATCATCTGGGCTTACCCCTAAAATAACTGCATTTAAATCAGAAAAATCACTATGAAAATCTCTAAAATCACATGCTTGTGTTGTACAGCCTGGCGTCATATCTTTCGGGTAAAAATATAGTACTACTGATTTCTTTCCTATATAATTTGCAAGCGACACCAATTCACCTTGTTCATTTTTTAATGTAAAGTTTGGTGCTTGTTGACCTTCCACTACTGTCATAGCTATTCCTCCTATTTTCTTTTACAATAATTGTATCAATTTTTTGACGTTCTGTCGGTTTTTTTGTCTACATTATAGGTTACCATCATATGCTGATTAAGTGCATCGAACATCCCGCTGTTGACCATTTTTAGGTAATCAGTTAAAGTAGCGGAATACAGTATATAGAAAGAGAGGTTACCCATTTCAAATGAAATTAGGTGCCCGTATTTTAAAAACAGGTTTAGCCATTGTATTTGCATTGTATATTGCAGATTTGCTCAACTTGCCATCACCCGTTTTTGCCGGCATTGCGGCTATTTTTGCAATCCAGCCATCAATTTATCGTTCTTATTTAACAATTCTAGAACAAGTCCAATCTAATCTAATCGGTGCTGCGATAGCTGTCTCATTTGGTTTATTTTTCGGCCATCATTATGTAGCCGTAGGATTGGCTGCAATTATAACAATTTCAATCGTTATTCGACTCGGCTTGGAAAATTGTATTTCCTTATCACTTGTAACTGTCATCGCCATTTTAGAAGTTCACGGTGACGATTTTCTCACTTTCGGTTTAATTCGTTTTGTTACGGTACTGATTGGAGTGCTTGCTGCTTTTGTCGTCAATCTTGTATTTTTACCGCCTCATTATGAGTCGAAACTTTTCCAAGCTATTAACCTTTTGCAAGATGAAATTATTCGTTGGACCCGTCTGGCGGTAAGACAGGCTTCAGAACATACTTCAACGAAAAAATCTTTGCGAAAGTTAAAAGACCATCAATTGAAGATTAACCAGTTGTTTTTATTTTATAAGGAAGAACGTAGCTATTTTAAAAATAAAAAGCATGCGAAAGCAAGAAAGCTCGTTGTCTACAGACAGATGATTACAACATCGAAAAAAAGCTTAGAAGTATTGCAAAGACTTCATTTACATGAAAACGAATTATCAAAACTTCCTGAGCAATTTCATATTATGATTCAAGAACGATTAGACTTCCTACTCACTTATCACGAACAGCTCTTTTTGAAATATACAGGAAAACTGAAACCGGAGCATACAGCATGGGTCGGACAAGATGAATACTTACAAAGAAACGAAGTCATGGATATTTTCGCAGATCAAATTGCGATTTCTCGTGAAAATGATGAAGATGAAGAATTTTCAAGCTATCATTTACTGCATATTCTCTCTCGTATCTTAGATTATGAAGAGAACTTAGAGCATTTAGATACATTGATCATGGCTTATCAAAATCATCACGGCGATGAAATTAAAATTGATCTAGAAGAGAGTATTTTCTAAAAAAAGAGCATCCGGAATGTCGAGTACAACGACACTTCAGATGCTCTTTTCTTTTAGCTCTTCATTTTCGGATCAAGTGCATCTCGTAAACCATCACCCATTAAATTAAATCCTAATACGGTCAGCATAATCGCTAATCCTGGGAAAATCATTGTCCAAGGGGCATTGATTAAATAGATACGTGCATCAGCAAGCATTTTTCCCCACTCTGGAGCTGGAGCTTGTGCGCCAAGCCCTAGGAAACCAAGTGCCGCTGCTTCAATAATAGCCGTAGCAATCGCCAGAGTTCCCTGTACCATCACTGGAGTCATCGAGTTCGGTAAAATATGAGAGAAGAGAATACGAGTATCCTTCATCCCGATCGCTTTTGCAGACGCAATATATTCTTCCTGCTTAATACTCAAAACCTTCGAACGAATAAGCCTTCCAAAGTTTGGAACATTAATAATTGCGATGGCAATTAAAGCGTTTTGCAGTGAGGGCCCAAGTACAGATACTACAGCAATGGCAAGTAACATACTCGGAAAAGCTAACATAATATCGAATATCCGTGAGATGATCGTATCAATCCAACGACCATAATAACCAGCAAGAATCCCCAAAACACTGCCGACAACTACTGAACCAATGACAGAAACGAAACCAACCATAAGCGAGATTCTAGCGCCATGAACAATACGTGAAAAAATATCTCGACCAAAATCATCAGTACCAAACCAGTGCTCTGCTGATGGTGGTTGTAAACGATCCTTTAAAACTTGGTCATTAATTCCTTCTGTAGTAATCCAAGGACCCAAAATAGCGAGAAGGACGAAGAACACCACTATCCCTGCTCCTACAAGTGCCGCTTTACTCTTTTTAAAGCTACGCCAAGCTTCTTTCCATGGACCTACTGATTGATCTTGTTGAACAACTATATCAATCGTTGCATTCGGTGCCATTTCAGACATATTGGACTCCTCCTCTCTTAGTCATATTTAATCCGTGGATCTATTAAGCTGTATAAAATATCTACTATTAAATTGATCATAACGAAAATAAAAGCAACAACTAGAATACCAGATTGTATAACCGGATAATCTCGGAATCCAATGGCTTCATAAATGTAGCGTCCGATACCTGGCCAACTGAAGATTGTCTCTGTTAAAATAGCTCCACCTAAAAGCAACCCCATTTGTAAACCGATAATTGTTAATACCGGAATGATAGCATTTTTCAAAGCATGTTTGTAAACAACCCAGAACATTTTCTGGCCCTTAGCTCTCGCTGTTCGAACATAGTCAGAACGCATTACTTCAAGCATGCTCGAACGAGTCATACGTGCAATTATTGCCATTGGAATAGTTGCTAATGCTGTCGCAGGGAGTATGAGATGCTTAAATACCTCCCATAGTTGATCAAATCTACCATGAATAATTGTATCTACAACATACAAATACGTGACAGGATCGACTGGATTTCTGGCATCATCTCTTCCTGAAGTAGGAAGTAAATCTAATTGAATACCAAACACCCACTGCCCCATTAAGCCCAACCAGAAAATAGGCATAGATACACCGACAAGCGCTATAATCATCGCAAGATAATCAAACCAAGAATTCTGGAACCATGCTGAAATTATTCCAGCATTCACTCCAATAATTACTGCTAAAATCATTGCACAAAGAGCTAACTCTAATGTCGCTGCTAAATATGGCCACAATTCACTTGATACAGCCACTTTCGTACGCATTGATTCACCTAGGTCACCTGTAAACAAACTCCCTAAATAATCAAAATACTGAATATACCAAGGATTATCCAATCCTAGACTTGCTCGCAATGACGCCACCGATTCTTTTGTAGCTTGCTGCCCTAAAATTACTTGTGCAGGGTCACCTGGAATCGCACGTATAATCATGAAAACAATAAAGGTCATTCCGAGCAAAACCGGGATTAACTGTAATAGTCGTTTTCCGATATAGTGAAGCATCCTCTTCACCTCTCCATCTTATTCTTGTTGTATAATACTTTCTTGATAAAAACTCGCCTTCCGCCAAATAAGCGAAAGGCGTAGTTTTAGTTGTACTTCTTATTTAAAATCTACTTTGTCTAACTTGTCAGATCCAGTTGGATGTGGCCAGAAATTAAGAACGTCTGCTCTACCAGCTAAAAGTGGTGTAGAGTGAGCAAGCGGAACCCATGGTGCTTCTTCAGATAAGATTTCTTGAGCCTTTTTGTATAGCTTATTACGTTTAGCTTCATTTACTTCAGTTTGAGCTTTTAGCATTAATTCGTGTGTTTCAGCATTTTTAAAGAATGTGTAGTTGTTACTACCGATATTACTTTCATCAAGTAAAGTGTAAAGGAAGTTATCTGCATCCCCATTATCACCAGTCCAGCCAAGTAAGAATGCATCCGCTTCCCCTTTTTCTGCTTTTTCTAAATAAGTTGCCCATTCATATGATACAATTTTAGCTTTCATACCAACATCAGCTAAGTTCTTTTGAATTGCTTCAGCAACTTTTTGACCATCTGGCATGTAAGGACGTGGTACAGGCATAGCCCATAGCTCGATTTCTTTACCATCATAACCAGCTTCTTTTAGTAACGCTTTTGCTTTTGCTGGATCATAATCATAACCTTTTACATCCTCATTGTAGCCACTAATTACTGGCGGCATTGGGTTTTTCGCAACTTCAGCTTGACCTTCGAAGAATGCGTCAATAATTGCTTGTTTATCAATTGCATAGTTTACCGCTTGACGAACTTTTACATTATCAAATGGTGGACGTGTTACTGTTAAACCTAAGTAACCAACGTTCATTGATGGGCGTTTGAATAATTGTAAATCTGCATTATCTTCGATTGATGTAGCATCTGATGGATTAATACCATCTGCTAAATCGATTTCACCTTTAATTAAAGCATTTAAACGAGCTGAGTTTTCTGGATATGTTTTGAATACGATTTTATCAAGTTTTGGTAAACCATCTTGCCAGTAATTAGCAAACTTTTCGATTGTTACTGAATCATTACGTTTCCAAGAAACAAATTTAAATGGACCCGTACCTACTGGGTTATCACCAAATTTTTTACCATCTTTTTCAAATGCAGTTGGACTTGCAATACCAAATGGAACCATTGCAAGGTTTTTCAAAAATGGAGCTTGTGGACGATTTAATGTAATAACTACTTTATAATCACCATCTGCTACAACAGATTTGATAACTGCTGCTTTATCTCCGTTGAATCCACCGAACATTGAAGCAAAATAAGGTCTGGTTTCTGCATTGCCACTCATCCAACGCTCAAAGTTTTTCACTACTGCCTCTGCGTTGAAATCTGTTCCATCATGGAACTTAATGCCTTCTTGTAATTCAAATGTGTAGCTTAAACCATCTTTAGCTGCCTTCCATGATTTTGCTAGACCAGGTTTTAAAGTCGTATCTTGTTCACCGAAGTTGATTAATGTTTCAAATAAATTTTGTGTTACTTTGTAAGACTCACCATCAGTTACAGCAATAGGGTCAAGTGACACGGAATCTCCACCACGACCAAAGATTAACGTCTTTTCTTTTTTCTCTTTGCCACCTGTGCTTTCGTCCTTGCCATCATCTTTACTATCAGATGAACAAGCTGCCAATGCAGTAGATAATACTAGCAATAACATTAATCCTAGCGCCAACCATCTCTTTTTCCTCATATACAAAACCCCTCCACACTTTGCTCTATTATCATTGTTGACCTTGCTCATTATATAAATGACAAGCAACAGAATGACCTTTCTCAACTTCTGTTAATACGGGAACTACTTTTGTACAAATCTCCATTTTAAACGGACATCTTGTATGAAAAGTACACCCTGTCGGCGGATTAGAAGGGCTTGGTATATCCCCTTTTATCAGTATTTGTTCACGTGTAAAGTTTGGATCTGGTACTGGTACTGCTGATAGTAACGCCTTGGAATATGGATGTAATGGATTGCTATACAAAGATTCACTATCTGCTAGCTCAACCATTTTACCTAAATACATAACCCCTACACGGTCGCTAATATGGCGAACAACGCCTAAATCATGCGCGATAAATATATAAGTAAGTTTTAACTCCTTCTGCAAATCTTGCATAAGGTTTAAAACTTGGGCTTGTATCGAGACATCTAATGCTGAAACGGGCTCATCTGCAATAATCAATTTCGGATTCGTCATAAGCGCTCTCGCTATACCAATACGCTGCCTTTGACCTCCACTAAATTGATGAGGATATCGCTTTGCATGATAACTACTGAGTCCAACGATTTCAAGAAACTCTATGACCTTTTTCTTGCGTTCTCGTGCATCTCCAATACCATGGACAATGAGGGGCTCTTCTAAAATTTTCCCAATTGAATGCCTTGGATTCAAAGAAGCATACGGATCTTGGAAAACCATTTGAATTTCACGACGCGCCTTACGCATTTCTTCTTTTGATAGATCCGAAAGTAGCTTGCCATCAAATTCAATCGATCCTTCTGTAGGCTCTAGTAATCTCATAAGCATACGGCCGGTAGTAGATTTACCACAGCCCGATTCGCCGACAATTCCCAACGTCTCACCTTTATTCACATAAAAGGAAACATCGTCTACAGCCTTTACTTGACCAGATACTTTACCAAGCATCCCCCGATGAATTGGGAAATATTTTTTTAAACCCTTAACTTTCAACAACGGCTCTGTCAATTAGAGACACCTCCTTTTCTTCATATAAGAAGCATCTCGTATTATGCACTGGGCTTGTTTGATATAAGTCAGGGTTTGTTACGCTACATTGGTCTAATACAAATTCACAACGTGCGGCAAAACGGCAACCCGTGCGTATTGAGCCCGGCTTCGGTACGCTACCAGGTATAGAATACAGCCTTTGCTTTTTAAAGCGCATGTCTGGTACAGATTGAATGAGTCCTTTTGTATATGGATGCTGAGGATCATTGAAGATTAATTGAACGGGGCCTTCTTCTACCACTTGCCCACCGTACATTACAATGACTCGCTCACACGTTTCTGCCACTACACCTAGATCATGCGTAATCATAATAACTGCTGTGTTTAATCGTTTATTTAATTCTTTCATCAATTGCAAAATTTGCGCTTGAATTGTTACATCTAATGCAGTTGTTGGCTCATCAGCAATTAACACCTTAGGATCACAAACAAGTGCCATAGCAATCATTACACGTTGACGCATACCTCCCGATAATTGATGTGGATATTCCTTTATCAATTCTTCCGCTCTTGGAAGGCCTACTAGCTGCATCATTTCTACGGCACGATTTCTAGCCTGTTTTTTTGACCAATCTTTATGATGAATTAATACAGCCTCCATCAACTGATTACCAATTGTAAATAGTGGGTTCAGTGAGGTCATCGGCTCTTGGAAAATCATCGCGACATCATTCCCTCGAACTTTACGCATTTCCTTTTGAGAAAGCTTCGTTAAATCTTTGCCATCAAATATTATCTGACCGCCTGTAATTTTCCCTGGTGGAGACGGTACAAGCCCCATAATGGATAAAGCGCTTACACTTTTACCACAGCCAGATTCTCCCACAATCCCAAGTATTTCGCCTTCCCTTACCGAAAAATCAACATTATCTACCGCAGGGATTTCACCATCATCTGTGAAAAATGTCGTCTGAAGTCCTCTTACTTGTAGTAATTCTTTACGATCACTCATGTAGTCCCTCCCTAAAATACGAATTATTCAATGTTTTCAGACTATTATGATGTTTTCTCTATTTTATACTGCTAATTTAAAAAATTGCAATACTTTTCATATAAAAGCATATTAATAACAAAAAAAATAAAGACCTCCCATTTTGGAGAAGGCCTTTACTTTATACTGTTTTCCATCTTATTATACGTCTAACTTTTGCACTTGGAATAGGTTGTGATATATACCTTGCTGCTCTATCAATTGCTCATGTGTACCTTGTTCTTTTAGTTCACCATGGTCGATTACTAAAATTTGATCAGCATGTGTAATAGTTGATAACCGGTGTGCTACTACGATTGTTGTTCTATCATGTGCTAGCTTGTCTAATGATTCTTGAATTAATGCTTCACTTTCTAAATCTAAAGCTGATGTCGCCTCATCTAAAATTAAGATTGGCGGATTTTTCAAAAAGACTCGTGCAATAGCTACGCGTTGCTTTTGACCACCAGATAATTTGACACCGCGCTCGCCGACTTTTGTATCATAACCTTCTGGTAATGACATGATGAAGTCATGTGCATTAGCCGCCTTGGCAGCTGCGATTACTTCTTCATCAGAGGCATCTGGCTTACCCATTAGGATATTCAATTTAACAGAATCGCTAAATAAAATATTATCCTGCAGTACGATACCGATTTGTGAGCGAAGTGAATGAATGGTTGCATCTTTCACATCAATACCATCAACTTTAATAGCACCTTCTACTGCATCATAGAATCGTGGAATTAGGCTAACAATCGTTGATTTACCACCACCACTCATCCCTACAAGCGCAATTGTTTGACCTGGTTGAATTGTGAAATTCACATTATGAAGTATATTCTTCGCATCCTCTGTATAACGAAATGAAACATTTTCAAATTGGAATTTCCCTTGTAAAGGCGGTATTTTTTTTGCATTTGGATGATCCTCTACATCATATTTCTCATCCATCAATTCGAAGACACGGTCCATCGAAGCAAATGCTTGTGTTAATGAGGTTGAAGATGTAACAAGTCTACGTAAAGGTCCGTATAGTCGATCGATATAAGCGATGAACGCCACCATCGTACCGGTAGAAAGTGAACCATTAATTGCTTCATATCCTGCGTATCCAATTACGATTAATGGAGCAACATCTGTAATCGTATTAATGACTGCAAAAGCTTTAGCGTTCCACTTTGTTTGATCAAGCGCTTTGTCCAAAAATTCTCCGTTCGTTTCATCGAAAATTTTCTGTTCATGCTTTTCTAAAGTGAAGCTTTTTATAATACTCATCCCTTGAACACGTTCATGCAAATAGCTTTGCACTCCTGCTAATGCTTGTGAACGCTTGCGGGTTAGATCACGTAATCTGCCGAAGAAGTATTTCACACTGAATGCATAGAAGGGGAAGACGATTAAGGTTACTAATGTTAGCTTCACATCTAACGTTAACATAATACCAATGGCAATTAGAATTGTTGCAAAATCCAGCCAAACATTCATTAGGCCTGTCATTACAAAGTTTTTCGTCTGCTCTACATCATTGATGATGCGAGAAATGATTTCACCAGCACGGGAATTGGAATAATAGTTCATGCTTAGCTTTTGTAGATGGCCATAAAGTTCTTTACGAATGTCATATAAAATCTTATTACTCACATGCTGCGCAAAGTATTGACGATAATATTCAATAGGTGGTCTTAATACGAAAAAGACAACCGCCGTCCCACCTAGCCAATAAAACAGCTGTAACGTTTTTTCATCACTCGTTAAATCTTTTGCACCAACAATATCATCAATAACGATTTTGATTAATATTGGAATAAATAACGGGATGGCGAATTTAACAATCCCGATAATTAGTGTTAAAAATATTTCCCAATTATACGGTTTTACGAACCTCATATAACGTTTCATACTATCTATAAAAAGTCACTCCCTTTTCAAGCGAAAAGCCTGCTGGTTTTCACCAACAGGCACTTACTAGTTTTTGTCATGAAGCTTTCTTTGAAATTGATAACGGCTCGTCCAAGCCTCAATAAAGTCAGGTGCAAACGGTCCGCGCCTTTGTTGTATCCAACCAATGAGCTTATCAACATTCGATTTCAAAATTTGATCTATTACAGTGGGGTAGCCCATTTCCTTCTTATGCTGCTCATATTCATCTTCGTCGAGTAAAGTATAAGACATATCTGGAAATACTTTTACATCTAAATCATAATCAATATACTTAATAGCATTATTATCAAAAACAAATGGAGAGCTCACATTACAGTAGTAATATACTCCATCTTCTCTCAACATACAAATAATATTAAACCAATGCTCTGCATGGAAGTAACAAATGGATGGCTCCCGTGTTAACCATGTACGTCCATCAGCTTCGGTTACGAGTGTTCGTTCATTTGCACCGACGACTATATTTTTTGTTCCTTTTAATACCATCGTTTCTTGCCAGACACGGTGGATACGACCATTGTGCTTGTAACTATGTATTTGTATTGTTTCCCCTTCTAATGGAATCGCCATGTTAATACCCACCTTTTCGATAAACACTTATTGGAAAAGCACTCTTTGCTAACATTATAACAATCATGACTAAAAACGTGTAGCAAAAAATGAGCGAAGGCCAAAAGCCTTCGCTCATTCGGGTGTGTCCCATGATTACTTAGAGTTATTTTGGTTTTGTTTTGCGAATTGTCCTGAAGCATTTTGCTTGTTTTGCTCAGCTTTATTGTTTTGCTTTGCAACTTCTTGGAAATCGGTTTCAGCACCAAACTCCTCGTTAGAGTTATTTTGGTTTTGTTTTGCGAATTGTCCTGAAGCATTTTGCTTGTTTTGCTCAGCTTTATTGTTTTGCTTTGCAACTTCTTGGAAATCGGTTTCAGCACCAAACTCCTCGTTAGAGTTATTTTGGTTTTGTTTTGCGAATTGTCCTGAAGCATTTTGCTTGTTTTGCTCAGCTTTATTGTTTTGCTTTGCAACTTCTTGGAAATCGGTTTCAGCACCAAACTCCTCGTTCATCGCTTTTGAATTGTTAGCAGCGTTTTGATTTTTTTTCATGGAAATCACCTCCGTGCTATCTAATTTGCACAAAAAGGCGAAATCTATTCTTGGTAATATTTCCTTTATAAAGAGGTGGTTTCGATTTTATAACTTTGCCACACCTTTTGCATTGGAACTGGCATTGGTAAATTGGCCATTTCCTCTGCAGTGAACCACTGACAATTGCCTGGCAGCTTTGCTTGCTCCTCGCAACCAATTGAATAACTTTCAATATGCCATGTTAAATGTGAAAAAATATGTTTGAATGAAGTTAACTTTTCGCGCGATAATAAGTTTAAGTTATATTGTTCTGCTAATTTTGTTTCGTTTGTTGTATCTGCATTCCCTACTTGCTCAACCATCGGGAATTGCCACATATTGGCAAGTAACCCTTTTGCAGGACGTTTTTCAACTAAGAATTGACCTATAGTATTTTTTATAACGAAAACGTCATAAGGAATGTGCTTCATCTTTACTTTTTTTGTTTTAATAGGAAGATTCTCCGGTTGCCCTTCATTAAATGCTGTACAAAATTCACGTACTGGGCATAATAAGCATTTAGGAGATGTTGGTGTACAAATCGTCGCGCCCAACTCCATTAGGCCTTGGTTGAATTCAGATGGATGCATTGGATCAATTAATTCCATTACTGCGTTTTCGAACGTTTTCTTCGTTTTAGGCAGCGCAATATCTTCTTCAATTAATAAAACTCTACTAAGAACACGCATCACATTACCATCTACAGCATGCTCTGCTTTATTGTAGGCAATACTTAAAACAGCTCCTGCCGTATATGGACCAACGCCTTTTAACTTAGAAATTTCAGAGCGGTTATCTGGTACTAGGCTATTATAATTTTCAACAACTTCACGAACGCCCGCTTGTAAGTTACGCGCACGTGAATAGTAACCTAATCCTTCCCATTGCTTCAGCAACTTCTCCTCTTCAGCATCTGCCAAATGTTGCAATGTTGGAAATTCACTTAAGAATCGTTCATAATATGGTATAACGGTGTCGACTCTTGTCTGTTGGAGCATCACTTCTGATACCCAAATTTTATATGGGTCACAGGTTCTTCTCCAAGGTAAGTCTCGTTTTTCTCTTTTATACCATTCGACTAATGCTTGTTGGAATTGTTTTTTATATTGATAGTACACTGTTTCCTCCTAGGTATTTTCGATTTTATTTTTCGTTTAAAAAAGTATAAAAAGTTAACGAATTTACAGTTTTCGCTAAAGAGATTTAAAATTTTCTCTCCCACTATTTAAGGAGCTGATCATCTTTGGATTCAGGTACACATTTAGTTATGGGCATTGCTCTCGGTGGCTTAGCATTAGCTGATCCAGTTGTAGCAGGTAGCTCCATGACTACAGCTGCAGTCATTACAGCAACAATAATTGGGTCACAAGCACCCGATGTAGATACAGTTTTAAAACTGCGCAATAATGCCGTTTATATTCGTCATCACCGCGGTATTACTCATTCAATTCCCGCTGTAATATTATGGCCGCTTTTAATAACCGGCGTACTATCGCTGTTGTTTCAAGATGCCAACGTATTACATCTATGGCTTTGGACATTTTTAGCCGTTTTTCTACATGTTTTTGTCGATATTTTCAATGCTTATGGAACACAAGCACTTCGCCCATTGTCGAAAAAGTGGGTCGCGCTCGGTGTCATTAACACATTCGATCCGATAATTTTCGGCTTACATGTCATAGCACTAATGCTGTGGGCTTTTGGCGCCAATCCCGTTTGGACAATATCAATTTTATACTGCATCCTTATCATTTACTATATAATCCGGTATACCTTACAGCAAGCCGTTAAGCACGCTGTCAAAAATACCATTCCAGATGCCGAAAAAATTATTCTATCACCGACAATGCGCTTTTTTCAATGGCGTATCGCAGCAAATTCAAGAACAAATCACTACGTAGGACGAGCTTATGGCCGCTCCATCACAATATATGATAAATTCCCAATCGAGCCACTACCTGACACACCGTTATTCCAAGCAGCACTTGAAGATTCCAATTTAGCTGCATTCTTGTCATTCTCACCTTTATACCGTTGGGAAATAAGAGAGCTTGAAAATAACTTCCATGAAGTGCGCTTAATCGACCTACGCTATCGCAGCGACAACCGCTATCCATTCGTCGCAGTCGCACTTTTAAACAACAATTACGAAGTAGTCCAATCCTATACAGGCTGGATCTTCAGCGAAGACAAGCTACGGAAGAAATTGATTGTTGACTAACTAAATGCTGAAGGCGCTCGTTCAACGGCGACAAGCATTGGAATTCTCGAATCGAAAACGTCTTTTTAGTTTTCGACCGAGAGAATGGAAATGACCTCGAGCCGTTAGCGCCTGAAGCTGGATGGAGTTAATGCTGAAGGCGCTCGTCCAGCTG